>NZ_JBVKDQ010000001.1:0-154140 GCF_055633755.1 Amycolatopsis sp. NPDC114484
CACAACTCGTCGGGCACCAATCGTCGCGACAACTCGTCCATCACAAGTCATGATCATGCTCGCACCTCAACCGCCATCCAAGTGAGACACGCTCTTAACCGCATTCCAGCACCTTGGGAAAATGTCGCGCGGAAACAATTTCCGTGATTGACTGAAGCGGTGACCGAAACGATGGGCGACGCGGTGCACGCGCACGAACCGCACGACGACCTCGGCGGCAAGCTGAACTGGCTGCGCGCCGGGGTTCTCGGCGCGAACGACGGGATCGTGTCCGTCGCGGGCATCGTCGTGGGCGTCGCCGGAGCCACCGCGGACAGCACCACGATCCTCACCGCCGGAATTGCCGGGCTCGTCGCAGGCGCGTTTTCCATGGCGGGCGGGGAATACGTGAGCGTGAGCACCCAGCGCGACACCGAACGCGCGCTGCTGCGGCTCGAGAAGCACGAACTGAAAACGATGCCGGAGGCCGAGGAACGCGAACTCGCGCAGATCTACGAGGACAAGGGCCTCTCGCCGGAGCTGGCGAAACAGGTCGCGCGCGAGCTGACCGAAAAGGACCCGCTGCAGGCGCACGCGGAGGCCGAACTCGGCATCGACCCGGACAACCTGACCAGCCCGTGGCAGGCGGCGTGGGCGTCGCTGCTGGCGTTCTCCGTCGGCGCGCTGCTGCCGTTGCTGGCGATCGCCTGGACGTCGGTCAGCGTCCGCGTCTGGGCGTGCGCGCTGGCGGTGGTCGTCGGCCTCACGCTCACCGGTTTCGTGAGCGCGAGGCTCGGCAACGCGCAGGTGGGGCGCGCGATCGCCCGCAACGTCGGCGTCGGCGCCCTCACCATGCTCGTCACTTACTTCATCGGGGTGCTTTTCGGCACCACCGTCGGTTAGTGCCCCGGGCCCCGTCCCGCCACCACCCTCAACGGAGCGGCTGCGCCGCGCTAGTGCACACCCCGCATCAACTTGCGGATGAAGGGAATCAGCGCGAGCAGCACCACGCCGACCACGATCGCGGTGCCGCCGATGATGCTGAAGTACGGCACCTCGTCCTTCGGGTCGTAGGACTGCGCGAGCTTGCCCGACATCGCCGTGCCCAGTGACACCGAAAGGAAGTTCAGCGCCACCACCTGCGTGCGGAACGCCTTCGGAGCGAGCTTCGTCGACAGCGACAGCCCGACCGGCGACAGCATCAGCTCGGCGATCGTGAACACGAGCAGGATGCCGGCCAGCGCGATCAACGGGCTGCCGTTCTGGCCGGTGTGCGCCATCGGCAGGAACAGCAGGAACGCCGCGCCCATCAGGACCGTGCCGAGCACGAACTTCATCGGCGTCGACGGCTGCTTCGGCCCGAGCTTCGTCCAGATCGCCGCGATCACCGGGGCGAACACGATGATGAAGACCGGGTTGATCGAGTTCACCCACGACACCGGCATCGTCCAGCCGAACAGGTCGCGGTCGAGCCGCTGGTCGCTGTAGACCGAGACGACCGTCGCCTGCTGCTGGTACAGCGAGAAAAACGCGGCGCTGGCGATGTACATCGGGATGAACGACAGCACCCGGCTGCGCTCGTCCGAGGTGATCTTCTTGCTGGTCAGGATCGCGACGAAGTACACCACCGAGATCGCGACGACCACGTAGACCACGACGTCGGCGAGGTTGTCCGGGGTGACCACACCGGACATGATCAGCGCGACGACCGCGGCGATGATCACCACGGCCACGCCGATCACGAGCGCGCGCTGCGTGGACGGCAACGGGTTCGGCACCTCGGACGCCTTCGCGCCGAGGTTCTTCCGCCCGATCGTGTACTGGATCAGGCCGAGCGCCATGCCGACCGCGGCGAGCCCGAAGCCGAGGTGGAAGCCGCCGTTCTGCTGGGCGAGCCCGGTCAGCAGCGGGCCGATGAACCCGCCGATGTTGACGCCCATGTAGAAGATCGTGAACCCGGCGTCGCGCCGCTCGTCGCCCTCGGCGTACAGCGTGCCGACCACGGAAGTCGCGTTGCCCTTGAGCCCGCCGGACCCGAGCGCGACGCACGCGAGACCCACGCCGACGCCGGTCAGCCCGGGCAGCAAGGCCAGTGCGATGTGCCCGATCATCACGACGATGGCGCTGTAGAACAGCGTGCGTTCGGAGCCGAGCAGCCGGTCGGCGATCCACGCGCCGACGACCGTGGCGAGATAGACCGTGCCGCCGTACGCGCCGACGATGCCGAGCGCGGCGCTCTGGTCGATGCCGAGGCCGCCCTTGTCAGCCTGGTAATAGAGGTAGATGGCGAGGATGCCCTGCATCCCGTAGAAGGAGAAGCGCTCCCACATCTCCACGCCGAAGAGGTTCGCCAACCCCCTTGGGTGCCCGAAGAATCTGGTGTCGGCCTGGGCGTCGATAGGGGTGCTCACTACTGCCTCGTCCCTGTCTTCAACATCATTGTCGTTCTCTCCTCGCATGCTAGAAGGCGAACAGGTGAACGAAAAACCGGCGCCAGTATGGACTAGACAACTTGGCCGACGCGACCGGCTGACCTGCGTTTGCGCGCAGCGCCGAGCGATGCGAGCGTCATCGGGCAGCCGCCGTTTGCCGTTCGTCACAACGGCCGGTAATCGGCGACTGCGGACGGTAAACTGGACCTCGGTGTGCCGGGAAGTCTGGTCGGCGGGAGATCCGCCGTCCCCACAAGGAGTTTTTCGTGACCCCAGCCCGCGCCGTCGCCGAATTCGCCCGTTTCCTCCGCACGGAAACCACTGGCGGGCTGATCCTGCTCGCCGCCACCGCGGTCGCGCTGATCTGGGCCAACTCGCCGCTCGCACCGGCTTACGAGGCACTGCGCGATTTCCGGATCGGCCCGGAGTTCCTGCACCTCAACCTCTCTCTCGGGGACTGGGCGAAGGACGGCCTTCTCGCGCTGTTCTTCTTCGTCGCCGGGCTTGAACTCAAACGAGAACTGGTGGTCGGCGAGCTGTCCCGGTGGCGGCAAGCGGTCTTGCCGGTGATCGCCGCGGCCGGCGGAATGGTCGTGCCCGCGGTGCTCGCGCTGTCGATCGCCTGGGGCGCCCCGGAGGCCGACCGGGCGTGGGCCATCCCGGTGGCCACGGACATCGCGTTCGCGCTCGGCGTACTCGCGCTGACCGCGTCCAACCTGCCCAGCAGCGCGCGGGTGTTCCTGCTTTCCCTTGCCGTGGTGGACGACCTGGGCGCGATCCTCGTCATCGCGATCCTCTTCACCAGCAGTTTCAACCTGATCGCGGCGGCGGTCGCGGTGGTCGCGCTCGGGCTTTACGCCTTCCTGCAGCACAAACGCGTCCGCACGCCGTGGCTGTACGTGCCGCTCGCGCTGATCACCTGGGTCGCGGTGCACTCGGCGGGCATCCACGCGACGATCGCCGGCGTCGCGCTCGGGCTGCTCACTCGCGTCCGCGAGGACGAGGGCGAGGAGGAAGCACCCGCGGTCCGGCTCGAACACCGCCTGCAGCCGTGGTCAGCGGCGGTCGCGGTGCCGGTGTTCGCCTTGTTCGCCGCGGGAATCTCGGTGAACGGCGAGGCGCTGTCGACGGTCTTCACCACCGCGTTGCCGCTGGCTGTCCTTATCGGACTGGTCGTCGGGAAGTTCGTCGGCATCTTCGGGGCGAGTCTGCTGGCAGTGAAGCTGCGCGTGGCGGAAAAGCCCAGCGAGATGAGCTGGCGAGACGTGGCCGCGCTGTCCGTTCTCGGCGGCGTCGGGTTCACAGTCAGCCTGCTGATCGCCGAACTCGCCCTGCCCGCCGAAGCGGCTGAAGTGGCCAAGGCGGCGGTCTTGATCGCGTCGGCGATCGCCTCGCTGACGGCGGCCGTACTGCTCTTGCGGCGCAGCCGAGTACACGCGAAGGCGGCTTGATCCCGACACTCCCGCCAGTCCGTCGCGCCTCTAGTACGGCCACGTGGCACGATGACCCAGTGAGCAGCCCCAAACACGAGCGCACCAGCCCCGACGGCGTGGGGGCCGTGCCGTACCTGCCCCTGTCCAGCGACGAGGAAGCCGCGGCGAGCGAGCAGTCCATCGGCAAGCTCGTCGGCGACGCCACCCAGCACCTGTCGACGCTGGTCCGCGCCGAAATCGAGCTGGCGAAAGCCGAGCTGGCGCAGGAAGCGAAGAAGGCGCTCAAGGGGACAGTCTTCTTCCTGATCGCCCTCACCGTCTTTCTGTACAGCACCTTCTTCCTGTTCCTGCTGATCGCCGAAGGCCTGTCGGACTGGTGGGGCATCCGCTGGCCCGCGTTCGCGACGGTCTTCGGCCTGATGCTGGTCACCGTGGGCGCGACCGCGTTCCTCGGCTGGCGCAAGGTGAAGAAGCTGCGCGCGCCGGAGCGCACCATCAGCAGCGTCAAGGAGACGGCTGAGGCGTTCAAGCGCAAGCCGGCCGAAGACGACGACCTGCCCTCGACGCAGGGCTGACGCCAGCCCTCGCGCGGTGGTGGAGCTGACGCCGGACCCGTCGAGCGTGCGGGTCGACGGCCCGTGGACGCATCGCGACGTCTCGGCCAACGGCATCCGCCTGCACGTAGCCGAATGCGGCGAGGGTCCGTTAGTGCTGCTCCTGCACGGCTTCGCCGGCTTCTGGTGGACCTGGCGCCACCAACTGCCCGCACTGGCCGACGCGGGTTTCCGCGCGGTAGCGGTAGATCTGCGCGGCTACGGCGACTCAGACAAGCCCCCACGCGGCTACGACGCCTGGACCCTGGCCGGCGACGTAGGCGGCCTGATCAAGGCCCTGGGCGCCCGCCGGGCACACCTAGTCGGCCACGCCTGGGGCGGCATGCTCGCCTGGACAGTCGCCGCTCTGCACCCGCGTCTCGTGTCGTCGGTGACCGCGATCGGTGCCGCACACCCGCTGGCTTTCAAGTCCGCTGTGAAACGCACCAGCAGCCAGATCCGAGCCGTCGGCCACCTCTTCCGGTTCCAGGTACCGATGGCCCCGGAGAAATGGCTAACCCGCGACAACGCGGCTGCTGTAGAAGAACTGTTCACCAAATGGTCCGGCGAGACCTGGCGATCCTCTTCGGACTTCACCGAGACGATGCCGCCCTTCCGCCAAGCCATGCTCGTCCCAGGCGTCGCACACTCCGCCCTGGAGTACTACCGCTGGGCCTTCCGAGCACAATTCCGCGGCGAAGGCAGACGCTTCACCGACGCGGTCGACGGCCGCGTCATCGCCCCCGTACTGCAACTCCACGGCGCGGACGACACCTGCATCCTCCCGGAAACCGCACTGGCGTCAGTCCGCTGGGCAGGCCCCCACAGCGAACCCCAAATCTGGCAAGGCATCGGCCACTTCCCCCAGCTAGAAGACCCGGCCAGAGTCACCAAGTCCGTAGTGGACTTCGTGCGCTAAAACCCCGCCCAACAGCAACCGACGCACCCAACAATCGGTGCACCCAGCCCCTCCCCCGCACCCCGATACGAAGCCTCCCTGCAGTCTGGGGTTGCTTGTCAAGGCATCTTTCCCGCCTTGACAAGCAACCCCAGACCGTCAGCACAATCAAGCTTCGGGGTGCCCCACGCAACCGACTCCGCAATGTCGCCGCCAGGCGACGAGCAATCAATTAGCGCAAGCCCCAGTCCCAACCCGCCCAGTCTGCGACGGAGCAGCATCGACCTCACCCCGCACCTGATCCGCGGTCAACGTGAACCCAGTCTCCGGATCCTCCACCGCAGCCCCGAAAACCACCCCGACAACCTCCCCGTCCGGAGTGATCATCGGCCCCCCGGAGTTCCCGCTCCGCACCGTCCCCCGAACAGTGAACACATCCCGCTGCACGGTATTAGCGTCATAAATATCCGGCCCGCGCAAATTAATCCGCCCCCGAACCCGAGCCGGGGTAGCCGTATACGGCCCATCCAACGGATACCCAAGGACCACCGCGTTATCCCCAGCCTTCGCGGTCTGCGGCGCGAACGGCAACACCGGAGCCTTCAACCCAGGAACCGCCAGCACGGCAACATCGACCTCCGGATTGAAATACACCACCCGAGCCCGATAGTCCCCCGAAGTCGACTCGATCCCGACCTCGTCAGTCCCCGCCACCACATGCGCGTTGGTCATAACCCGCTGCGGCGCAACCACAAACCCACTGCCCTCAAGCGCCCGAGAACAAGACGGCGCGTTCCCCCGGATCTTCACCACACTGGGATGCACCCGCTTAGCCACCGCGGACACATTAAGCGAATTATCCGGCGGCGGCGTATCCGCCGAGGGCGCCTTCTCAAACGGCGACAACGCGGACGGGAACCCAGACGCATCCAGCAATTTCCGCAAATCGCTAGGCAGCCCCTGAGCCTCGGCGGGCATCAGGTCATTGACCTTGCCCAGCACCACCGAAGAGTTGATCGACTTCGCCAGCCCGGGAATCGAAGACACCGTGGTGAGCGGATTCGCGACCAGCCAGGCGACCACGAACACCGCGGCCGCCTGCAAGATCGCACCCAGCGTCTTGTCGATGCCGGAAAGCTTGTCCGGATTGATCTTCTGCCGCAGCTTCCGCCCGGCCCACACGCCGAGCGTCTCGCCGAGCACGATCAGGAACACGACCACCGCGAAGGCGAAAGCGACCTTCGCGACCGGGCTGTCGAAAAGGCTGATCACGAACGGCGCCAGCTTCACCCCGGCCACCGCGCCGAGCGCGACGCCCACGAGCGCGGGCAGCGCGACGATCACGCCCTGGAACGCGCCGGAAACCGCCGCCATGACCGCGAGCAGCAGGACGACGACATCGACCCAGTTCACCGCGCCGTCACTCCTCGATACTGCCGTCCCGGGCCGCCGACCGGCCCTGATGTTCGGCCCACGCTACGTCAAGCTCGCGCACATCGCCGGTGTCCCACGCCCGCTCCCAACCGCCGAGCGAAAGCAGCACGGACAGCAGACCAGCGGTGAAGCCCCACACGAACAGGCCGTCGACCGTGAAGGCCGGCCCCCGCCACGACGCGTCGCCGCGACGGACGGTGAACCGGTTCGCCGGATCGGCGAGATCGGCCAGCGAAACCCGCGCGACCGCCGCTGTCTCGCCCGGATCGACCGCGCGCACCGGCGACGGCGTGTGCCAATGCGCCAGCACCGGCGTGACCGCGAACCTCGACACCGGCACGAAGAGCTCCGGCAGCACCGCGACCGGCAGGATCCCGGACGGGTCGACGCCGGTCTCCTCTTCGGCCTCACGCAGCGCCGTGCCGACCGGGCCGTCGTCGCCGTCCTCCGCGCCGCCGCCGGGGAACGAAACCTGCCCGGCGTGCGAGCCGAGCGTGTCCGCGCGCCGCTGCAACAGGACGTCCGGGCCGTCTCCGCCAGGCCGTTCGCCGAACAGGATCAGCACCGCGGCGGCGCGGGTGAGCAGGTCTTCCGGCGGGCTGAACCGGGTGAACGTGCGGCTGTCGACCTCGCCGGACACCTTCACCAGCGGCCGCAGCCATTCCGGCACGGCTTCGGGTTCGACGAGCGGTCCGGTGGTCATGAGTAGTCCTTCACAGCAGCGCGCACCTGGTCAGTGTTGTCGAACAGCCGCGGGTTCGCGATGAACCGGACCTGGCCGTCCGCGGTGACCAGGTACGACGCGGGCAAGGACGAGGGCGCCTTGAGCGCGGTGCGAATGGGACCGGTCTGGCCGTCGCCGTCATACAGCGACGGAAGGTGCACGCCGAGTCGAGCGAACAGGCCGAGCCCGTCCGCGGCCGGGCTCGCGACCTGCACGCCGACCACGCGCACCGCGCCGGGCTCAGCGGCGTACTTCTGCAGCACCGGCAATTCGGTGCGGCACGGCTGGCACCACGACGCCCAGACGTTGACCAGCACCGGACCGCCGCCGAAAACCTTGCCGACGTCCACTCGGGACCCGTCGCCGAGGCAGTCCGCCTCGATCCCGGAGAGCTGCCCGACCTCCTTCGCCGAGGCGGGCGGGCAGGCCTGGAGCTTCGCCGCCGCTCGTGCGGCAGTGAGGTCACCGGACGCGGGTGGCGCGGAAGTCCCATCGCCGCCGCGAAGCGTCAGCACCGCGACCAGCGCGGCAACCGCCAGCACCGCGACTCCGAGCGCCCATTTGGTGACTGCAGTCACCCGCGCGCCGCCAGCTCGAGGATGTGGTCCTTCTCCGGGCCTTTGACGAGCTTCGCGGCGACTTCGAACTCAGTGGGCCCGATGCCGAACGACGGGCAGTCCTTGCGCAGCGGACACGCGCCGCAGGCCGGTTTCCGGGCGTGACACACCCGGCGGCCGTGGAAAATCACGCGGTGGGACAGCATCGTCCACTCTTTCCGCGGGATCAGTTCGCCGACCGCGTGTTCGACCTTGACCGGATCCTCTTCAGCGGTCCAGCCCCAGCGCCGCACGAGACGGCCGAAGTGGGTGTCCACTGTGATTCCAGGCACGTCGAAAGCGTTGCCGAGCACGACATTCGCGGTCTTGCGGCCGACACCGGGCAGCGTGACGAGGTCGTCCAGTTTCTTCGGCACCTCGCCGTCGTAGCGCTCCACGAGCGCCGCGCCGAGACCCATCAGCGAATTGGCCTTGGCCCGGAAAAACCCGGTCGTGCGCAGGTATTCCTCGAGTTCGGCGCGCTCGGCCCCGGCGTAATCGGCCGCGGTGCGGTACTTCGCGAACAAAGCGGGCGTGACCAGGTTCACCCGCACGTCCGTGGTCTGCGCCGACAACACCACCGCGACCAGCAGTTCCAGCGGATTCGTGAAGTCCAGCTCGGCCTTCGCGTCCGGATAGACCTGGTCGAGGCAACGTTTCATCCGCCGGGCGCGTCTCACGAGGGCGAGCCGGCTTTCGTCGCGGTCCGCGCGGGGCCCGTTCGGGACAACAGGGGGCACCCCGATAGCCTACGGGCGAGTCGGACGAGCCGGTCGGGAGCATCCGCCGGTGGACGGCCGAACCGCCAGAGCACCACCTCTGCGGGCCGCGCGTCCGCCCTGAGCGAGGATCTGGAGATCCATGACCGAGTGCGTCACCGAAAACAGCGGAGCTGTGGCATGACCGTGTGGTTCGTGATCTTGGTCCCGCTGGTGATCATGTTCTTCGCGTTGTTCATGGAGCGGGTCGAGAGCAGGCTCAAGCACGTCGCGGTGCAGGAGAACGAGGTCGAGGAGTTCCTGGAGCAGGCTCAGCCCAACGAGGTCAGGGCCCTTTACGGGCACGGGATCGGCCGCGCGCTCGAGCTGTTCCGGCTTCGCCGGCTCGGCGGACGGGCAGCCAGGCTACGCGCGCGCAAGGTGCGGAGTTAGGCTGCGCAGTCGGACGTGATCGTTCCAGGCAGCCGCGCCGGGCGCGGCGAGCCGACGAGCGATCTGCCCGACACGCCCTAGACTGACGCGAAAGTGATCGGCGACACTGCCTTCGGCCTGCGAAGGAAGTGATCGTTTCTCGACGAGGAGGCACCCGAGGTGGACGAAACCCTGGCCCGTGCGGGCATTTTCCAGGGTGTGGAGCCGGCAGCGGCGGAGGCGCTGGCCCAGACCTTGGAATCCGTGGAGTTCCCCCGCGGCCATGTCATCTTCAACGAGGGCGAGCCGGGCGACCGGCTGTACATCATCCAGTCCGGCAAGGTGAAGATCGGCCGCAAGTCCCCGGACGGCCGCGAGAACCTGCTGTGGATCGCCGGTCCGTCCGACATGTTCGGCGAACTGTCCATCTTCGACCCCGGCCCGCGCACGTCCGGTGCCACGACGGTCACCGAGGTCCGCGCGGTCACCATGGACCGCCCGGCGCTGCGGCAGTGGATCGCCACCCGCCCGGAGATCGCCGAGCAGCTGCTGCGCGTCGTCGCGCGCCGGCTGCGCCGCACGAACAACATGGTCGCGGAACTGATCTTCACCGACGTCCCCGGCCGCGTGGCCCGTGCGCTGCTGCAGCTGGCGCAGCGCTTCGGCAGCCAGGAGGCGGGCCTGCTGCGGGTCACGCACGACCTGACGCAGGAAGAGATCGCCCAGTACGTCGGCGCGTCCCGCGAGACCGTCAACAAGGCACTGGCCGACTTCGCCCACCGCGGCTGGCTGCGGCTCGAGGGCAAGAGCGTCCTGATCCTGGACCCGGAGCGGCTCGCTCGTCGCGCCCGCTGAGCTTCCCCCGAGCGGGTTAATCCGCACGGGTTTTTCGAAGGCCACCTCCTACTGGGGGTGGCCTTCGTGCGTGCGTACCGGACTATCCCCCACAAGAGCGGCATTCCGCCGCGGCCCCGTGTCGCGGCCGGGTTTTGCCTCGTCGAGGCGGGAAAATGACAAGGAGCCGGGCGCCACCCCCGACGTGGCGCACCGGCTCCTCGCCTGCGCACGGATCATCCCCCGACGACCCGCGCTCCCCGCCCTCCGGACCAGGCCCCGACCCATATGCCGGAGGGAGCTGGGTGCTGCAGTGCTGTCCAGCCCGCAATGGGCTGTCGTTCAACCATCACGGCCAAAACTCACGAATTCAAGGCCATTCACCCTCAAGGACGCCAAGACCGCGTCTTCGTTGCACTAGTTCACGCAGAATCCAGCTGGTGTTACCGGATCGAGACCTCTAGTTCGCGCAACCGCGCAACCACTTCCGCAGGGGCGGGTTGCTCGGCGATCTGGGCGGCGAGGGCCTCAGCGGATTCCCGGTACGTCCGGTCGGCAAGCACTGTGCGGACCGCGTCGAGAATTCCGTCGCCGGAGTCGACCACGATTCCGGCTTCCGCCGCCTGAATCTGCGCGGCTACTTCGAAATGATCAGAGGCCAACGGCAAAACCACCGTCGGCACCCCGTGCGCGAGCGCTCCGAGAACGGTCGCCGAACCGCCATGGCAGACCACCGCGTCGACCGCGGGCAGCAGCTGCGCCTGCGGCACGAACTGCTCGATCCGCACGTGGCCCGGTTGCTCGCCGAACCGGCCGACGTCGCCGTCCTGGCCGATCGTCACCACGACGTTCACCGGCTCGTCGCGCAGCGCGGCCACCATTTCTTCCAGCACCCCGGGCCGCGCGTTGTGGGTGGTGCCGAGGGTGACGTAGACGGTCCGGTCGTAGGGCAGCCCGTCGAGTACCGCCGGACGCGGACCGGGCGTTGGCACCACATCGGCAGGCTGAAGCGGCCAGCGCGTCGGGTACTCCCAGGCGACGCCGGCCGGGCTCAGCCCCTCGGGCCAGAAGTCCAGGTAAGGCACGGTGTCGCGCGGCGGCAACCCGTCGAGGCCACGCTGCCGGACCAGGCCGTTAGCGACTTCCCAGGCTCGTTCCATCGTCGCGGCGGACTTCGGCGGGCCGATCGCGTGCATCGCGTACGGCACGCCGACCAGGCACGCAGCCATCACCGCCGCGCGTTCGGCGAGATTGGCGATAACGAGATCCGGCCGCCAGTCGCGGACGAACTCGACCATGTCGTCGAGCCGCTCGGCCGCGCCGAGGCCGACCATGTACTCGGCGACCAGGTGGGAGAGCCGCTCGTCGGCGGTCATCCCGGCCATCTCCTCGCGGGCTCGCTGCCATGTCGCGGCCGCTGTGGCAGGGTCGCTCGGCCGCCCTACGGAGACGGCCTGCAGCCCGGTGTTTTCCAGGTACCGCATTGCTTCCGGGCCGGTCACGAACGCGACCTCGTCCCCAGCGGCTCGCGCGGCCCGCGCGAGCGGCAGCATCGGCGCGATATGGCTGTACCCAGCTCCCGAGGAGAACATCAGCCGCATCGCGCGAGCGTACTGACTGACCCGATCGGGCGTGACCAAGACGACCAGAAAATTACTGGTACCTCCGTACCAATTTCGCCATACTAGTACGCGTGTCCCAGTCTGCCCACTCCGAAGGCCGCACCACGCTCGCCGACTACCGCTCCGCGCTGACCGCCCCCGGCTCGCGCGGCCCGGTCATCGCGTCGATCCTGGCCCGGCTCCCGATCGCGATGATCGGCATTTCCGCCCTGCTCTACGTGCAGCGCGAAACCGGTTCGTTCGCCGCGGCCGGGCTGGTCTCGGCGAGTTCGCTCGCCGGGGTCTCGGTGGGCGCGGTCGTGCAGGGCAGGCTGATCGACCGGTTCGGGCCGAGCCGTCCGCTGCTGATCGTCGCCGCCGTGTTCGCGCTGTCGATGGCGTCGCTCGCGATCGCGATCGAGGCACGTCTGCCGACGTTCGCGCTGATCCCGCTGGCCGCCGCGACCGGGCTTTCGGAGCCGATGGTCGGCTCCGCGTCGCGGGCGCTGTGGACGAAAATCCTGCCGGAAGGACCGGCGCGCAACGCCGCGCTGTCGTATGAGGCGATCAGCATGGAGGTCTTCTTCATCCTCGGCCCCGGCATCGCGGGCCTGCTGGTCACCGCGCCGTGGGCGGGCACCGGGATGGTCGTCGGCTCGATCACCATGGTCACCGGCGCGGTGCTGTTCGCGCTGAACCCGACCGTGCGCGCGTGGGGTCCGGCCCCGAAGGCCAAGACGCCGCTGCTCGGCGCGCTGGCCAGCCCTGGGATGCGGACGCTTGCGTTGGCAGCACTCGGTTTCGGCGTGGTGATCGGGTTCGTGGAGGTCGCGGTGCCCGCCGCCGCGACGGAATCCGGCCACCCTTCGCTGAGCGGTTTGCTGCTGTCGGCCTGGTCGTTGAGCTCGGTGGCGTTCGGCGTGGCTTACAGCCTGCACCCGTGGCCGCGCCGGCTTGGCCTGCGCCTGCCGGTTCTGCTGGGCGGCTTCGGGGCTTTCGTTGCCCTGCTTGCCCTTCCGTCGAGCCTGTGGGCACTGGCGCTGCTGATGTTGCTGGCCGGCGCGATGATCACGCCCCAGTCGACGACCCACTCCGCGGCGATCGAGGTCGTCGCCCCGCGCGGCACCGCGGCGGAGGCGTTCGGGTGGGTCCTCACGGCGGTCACGCTGGGTCTTGCGGCCGGGCAGTCGGTGAGCGGTTACCTCGTCGAGCATTCCGGGACCGCTGCGGCTTTCTTGGCCGCCGGGGTGGCTGGGGTCGCGTTGGCCGGGGTGGTGTGGCTGCTGCGCGGGACCGTGCGGGCTGCTTCGCCAGCGCCTGCTGACGGTGCTCTCGTTGGGGCTGCTGGGTAGGGGTTTCCGAAACTCCGTACGGTTGCGGGCGGATTTTCGGGAACCTCCGCCGCGGGGCTGTCCGAGCCTTCTCGCCCGCTGACAGTACCGTCTCCTCCTGGGCGTTTCCGCAGCTCAACGGCTCCGGTCCCGTTTTTGTCGGTGGTCGCCGTTACGTTGCGTGGCATGGATCTCACTTCCTTCGTGCGGCCGCTAGCGGCCGTCGTGACCGCCGCGGCCCGACTCCTCTCAAAGCAAGCTCGCCTGCGCTTACGGGCGAGTGCTGACGGTCTCGTGGTGTCCGGAAACGACCGCGACCTGGCCGTCCAGTTGTCCTGCCCAGCGACGACGCATCTCGACGGCGAAGTCGTAGTGCCAGCCGCGCCTTTCGCCGAGACGGTCCGCATGCTGGATGTCGACCAGGTCCGGCTGGCCGTCGAAGGAACCCGCCTCGCGATCCGAACGGACAACGCCCGCTTCGCCCTGCCCCTGCTCGACCGCGATCTGCTGCACGATCCAGCGCCGCCACCCCTACTGTCCAAAGTAGACGGCACGGCCCTCGGCGCGGCTCTGCGCACCGTCGCCGGCACCGCCGCGAAGGACGATCCGCTCCCGGTCTTCACCGGCGTGCGCGTGCAGTCGATCGGCGATGAGCTGTGCCTGACAGCTTCGGACCGCTACCGGATGGCCGTAGCGCGCCTGCCGTTACAGGACGTCCGAAAGCCCATCGACGTCTTGGTCCCAGCCACCTTGCTGACCGAAGCCGCCCGCCACAGCGCCGGTGCGATGGGACTGCACGCCGACACCGGCCACTTCGCCCTGAGCTGGCCCGGCGGCACCGTGACCACGGCAGTCCTGGACGCGAGCTTTCTGTCCGCGGACGCGATCCCGTCCAACGCGATCGACACGGAAGTCGAGGTGGGTGCCGACGAGCTAGCCGCCGCCATCCGCCGAGTCGGCGTCTACTCCGAGGACCGCCGCGTCCTGACCCTGGAAGTCGGCGATGCGCACCTTCGCCTGGCCAGCGCCCGGCAAGACACCGGCGAGGCAGAGGAACTCCTGAAAGCAAACGTTTGCGGTGGCCGCACGTCACCGTCCTTCCAGGCCCGGTACCTCCTGGACGCCCTCGCTCCGTTCGCTGGAGACCGGGTACGACTGGCAATCCAGCAGGGACTGCGAGCGTGCGTCCTGACCCCGGCGGACGAGGAGGGGCGGGAGGTGGGATTGAAGTACTACTTGATGCCAATGCTGCCTCGGTGACCGATGCTCGCTGAGCCCTGTCCGAGCCGGATCAAGCGCCGACGGCCACTTCGCACCGGGCGGGGTGCGGGGTGCGGGCCAGGCTCGTCGCAGTCCGGCCGCGCAGTGCCGGGGCTGATTGCGGGTGCTGCCGGAGCGAGCGGGAGCTACGCCGGATTCGCCTGGGCGGGCTGGATTGGCTGGGTGAGCCGGGCAGCGCGAAGCTCACTCACACCAGGCCGCGGGCCAAGCCAAGCCGCCCTGGGTTGGGTCGCCTATGGCTGAGCTGAGCCGCACGGGTTGGGCCGAGCCAAACCGCGCCGGGCAGATCCGGGCCAGGCCACACCGAGCTGAGCTGAGCTGGGCCGGGCTGGGCCACGCCGGGCCGATCCGAGCCAGGCCACGCTGAGCCGGGCCAGTCCAGCCACACCGAGCTGGGCCGGGCTGAGCCAGGCCACGCCGGACTGCGCCGGGCGGGGCGGGGCCACGCCGGGCCGGGCCGGGCTGAGCCGGGCTGGGCCACGCCAGGCTGAGCCGCGAGCGTGACTGAGCCGCATCGCCCTGAGCTGGCCGGACCGTGCCGAGCAGGGCAGGCCTAGGCCAGGACCCGCCGCAGGCTGGGCGAAGTCGCGCCAAACCTGGCCGCGAGGAGGCAGCTGCGAAGCGCCGTGCCTAACAGCGCGAAGCTTGGCCGGAAGCAGCGGCACCGACGGGCACCCGGCGGCGGGTAGCTCCTTCTCCCGCCTGCGGAGCCACCCAGCCCCATGGCACCCCGAGCAAGCCGGGAGCTATCCGCGCCCCTAAGCCGGGAGCCATCCGGACCTCTCCGGCGCACCCGCAGCACCCCCACGGGAGCGCCAGGAAGCCGCCCCAGCGCGCCCGGAAGCGTCCTCAGGCAGCCGTCTCCGCTGCCACCGCGGCCTTGACCTCGTCGAAAGTCGGGTTTACCAGCGCGGTCGACCCGACAATCACCGTCGGCACCGTCTCGTTCCCGTTCGCCACCGCGCGCACTCGCTCGGCCGCGCCCGGCTCTTCCCAGATGTTGATTTCCCGGACCGGCAGGCCGCTTTCCATCAGTGGCCGGCGCAGGGCCGAGCAGAATCCGCAGCCTGGTCGCCAGTAGAACTCGACCTCGAGGTCACTCATTGTCCGTCCTCCGAAGAAGCCCGTAGATAGTCCAGTTGTGCGCGCACACTCGCCTCGGCCGGCGCCCACAGCGCGCGATCGACGTCGGCGTAGACGACCTCGACCACTTGCCGCGGCGTCGCGTCTTCGCCGAGCGTTCGCAAGGCGGAACGCACCTGATCCAGGCGCTGTTCCCGGTGCGCCAAATACTCCCGTGCGGTCGCGGGCAGATCCGGCAGCTCCGGGCCGTGGCCGGGCAGTCCGGGGGTGCCTGCGGGCAGTGCGATCAGTTTGCGCAGCGAGCGTAGGTAGTCACCCAGGTCGTGCAGGACCGTCGTGCCTCGGCCGAGGATCGTGTCTCCGGTCAGGATCTGACCCCCGACCAGCAGCGATACCGAATCGTCGGTGTGCCCGGGAGTGTGCAGGACAGTGAAGTCCAGGCCACCTGCGGCGATGACATCGCCATCGGCGAAGGGGGGCGCGTCGATGCAGAGGGAAGCGTCGAAAGCCCGGACGGGCGCGCCCGTTTTCGAAGCGAACCAGGGCGCGCCTTCGGCGTGATCCGGATGGTGGTGCGTAAGCAGGATCAGCTCGACGGGACCGATCGCGGCGAGTTTTTCCAGGTGGTCCAGATCGTGGTAGCCGGGGTCGACGACCACGGACGCAGTGGCGTCACCACCGCGCAGCACCCAGGTGTTGGTTCCCTCCAACGTCATCGTGGACGGGTTGTTCTCCAACAGCACCGACGCGGTCTCGGAAACACGGCGCAGCACGCCATAGGCAGGAGCGGTCACTCAGGACTCCGAAGTATCGAGGACAACGCGGATGTTCTCGCCGTCCCGGACAAGGGTCGGCACGGTCTTCACGATCTCGCGCGGCTCCGCGAGCACCGCGTCGGCCCCGGAAAACTCGGCGAGTTCGACGAGCGTCAGCCAGGTCGGCGGCATGAGCGTGCGACGGCCTTCGCGCGCGTCCGCGACTGCCTCGGCGGGCGGTTGCCAACCGGCGGCAGCAGCTTCGGACGTCGCACCGTCCGCGCGCTGGCCTTCGGGCAGTTTCGCGACGAAGAAACGGGTGTCGTATCGACGCTGTTCCTGCGGCGGCGTGACCCAGTGCGAGTACGGGTGCAGCAGGTCCGCGCGCAAGGTGAGCCCGACGTCGGCGAGGAATCCGGCGAGCGAGATTTCCCGTGATTCCAACGCTTTCCGCGCTTCGTGATACGGCGCGACGTCAGCGACCACCGCGTCTTCGGTCCCGGCCAGCAGCACGCCGGACTCCTCGAACGTCTCCCGCACCGCGGCGCACACGAGCGCGCGGGCGAGGCTTTCGTCGCAGGTGAACTGTTCGGCCCACCACGACGGCGGCGGCCCGGCCCATGCCACGGAAGCGTCGGCGTCGCGCGGGTCCACCCCGCCGCCAGGAAACACAGTCATCCCGCCGGCGAAGGCCATGCCCATCACGCGGTGCTGGAGGAACACCTCCACGCCGGGCGAAGTGTCCCGCAGCAGGATCACCGTGGCGGCGTCCTTCGGGGTCGCCGGCGGGCCATCCGCGTTGTCCCGGATCGCGATGCCGGGACGGGCGGGGATGTCGAAAACGAATTCACGCGGCCGTTCCACCCGGGCAACATACCTCGCAATCCGTACGCGTCGCGGATTACTTGTGTCACCTCAAGACAGTCCGCGCGGACCGAAAAGACAGTGAAGGGCCCCTCGCCGGAATCGCGAGGGGCCCTTCACCGAACCACAGTGGCGTCAGGACCAGTGCTGGTCCCCGCCGGAACGGGACGCGCCGTTGAGCCGCAACCGGGCGGCTTCGGCACGCTCGCGCTCGGCCAATTCCTCGTGCAGCTCGCGCAACAAGGCACGGTCGCGTTCGGACAGGCTCGGGTCGTCCAGATCCAGCGCGGGCAGTTCGACCACCTCGTGCATGCTCGGCTTGCCCGCGGCGATCTCACGGCCTTTCTCCGGATCCTCGGCCAGCGCGCGCCGCAGCTGCGCCACCTCGGACGGAGTCAGGTCCGACGTGCGCTCGGCGCGCGTCTCCGACCCGGCCGTCCGCGGACGCTCCGAAGACGCGGCGGGCTCAGCCGCCGGCTCCGGCATCGCGACCGGCTGTGCGGGCACGGCCTGCACGATCGGCACCACGGGCGCGACCGGCACCACCGGCTCGGCGGCGGCCACCGGTTCCGGTTCGGGCTGCCGATGGCCGTGGCGGCTCGGTGCTTCCGAGACCGGTTCGGGCACCGGAGCCGGAGCGGGCGCCGGGGCGCTGCGCTGCGGCGTCGGTTCCGGCCGGTAGTCCGGGGCCGAACGAGTGCTGCCGGTGACCCACACCGGGCTCGCGACAGCACCCGCGGCCTGGTGGTAATCCGACTGCGGGATCCCCGGACCGCTCACCTCGACGACCGAGCGGATGCCCGCCCGGCGCAACGCGGTGTCGACCCGGAAAGCGACCGCGGGCGGGTTGCCCTCCGGACCCAGCTCGACCAGCACGACCCGCTGCGGCAACGCGCCCGGCACGCTGCCCGCCGGGGTGTTGCGCCACACCGCGTGCACGGAACGCACGTCGGGCAGCACCTGCAGGGTGCGGTCGAGCGCCTCGGCTAGACCGAACTCGGGCTGGTTGTCGCCCGTGAACCGGTGCGTGTGCATCGGCTCGTGGTCGGTGACCAGCAGATCGTTCGCGAGCGTCGCGTCCGACCGGCTCATCTCGAGAACCAGCGCCAGCTCGCGCTGTTCGGCCTCGCTCACCGGGATCCGGCCCGCGATCAGCGTGCCGGTGGTGAGTTCCACCGCCTCGTCGATGTGGGCCCGGGCGATCAGTTCCCGCGCTTCGGTGAGCGCGCTGTCATCGATGCGGCCCGCCAGGGCCAGCAACAAGTTATGCAGGCGCAGGGGCACCGAGAACCCGTCCATCGGGCCGTCGTGAACCTCCACCATGGCTCTGCTCCTCCCAGCTCGCCTGGCGGCAACGAGCGTTAAGCGGCGACAAGTCGATGACCGGCGCCCGCGGCGCCTACGCAGACCAGCTCGGACTCGGCGAGCGCGGCCCGGTGGTACCCGGGAAGGTCGAAGCGCGGCGGGATGACCTCGACGCTGGGTTCCTCGTCTCCCATGACCCGCAGCACCCGCTGCAGTTCACCGGTGAGCCGGGGCTGTCCCGCGGTCGCCGTCACCAGCAGGACACGCTTCGCCCCGCTCTCGCCGGCGGTGCCGAGGCGCCGCCAGCTCTGCCGTACTTCCCCCACATCCGCGCGTCCACGCAACGTCGCGTGGAGCAAGACGGACACAGAGTCGACGGAGTTCACCCATTCGGGCGCACTCTGCGTGAATGTGTACCGGGTCTCGGTGACGTCGTCTACCCCCAGGGTGGAACTCACCTGGTGCCAATCGGCGCCGTGCGGGATCAGACCGGCCACGAGCAGGCGGTACTCCGCCTGGTCCAAATCGATCCTGTGCTTGAGCAAAGACCTCGGCAGGGTCCGCGCGAGCGTCCCCATCGCGCCTTCGCCGAGCCAGTCGCGAAACCGCCACAACAGCTGATCCGGCGTGCGGCCGGCGAGCCGCAGCAGCAGTTCGTGCAGGGACTGTTCGATGTCGGGGTCCATCACTCCACCTCCACGATCAGTTCGACTTCCACCGGCGACGCGATCGGAAGCTCCGCGACGCCGACAGCCGACCTGGCGTGCACCCCGGCGTCGCCGAAGATCTCGCCGAGCAGCTCGGACGCCCCGTTCACGACCGCGGGTTGACCGGTGAAGCCCTCCGCGGAGGCGACGAAACCGACCACCTTGACAATCCGGACAACAGAGTCAATGCCGACGAGGGCGTGCACCGCGGCCAGCGCGTTCAGCGTCGCCGTGCGGGCGTGGCCCTTGGCTTCCTCCGGGCTGACCTCGCCGCCGACCTTGCCGGTCGCGGCGAGCGCGCCGTCAACGAAGGGCAGCTGGCCGGAGGTGTAGACGTGCGAGCCGGTGCGCACGGCCGGCACGTACGCGGCCAGCGGTGCGGCGACTCCGGGCAGTTCGATGCCGAGCTCGGCGAGCCGGTCGCTCCAGGTCAACGCCGCCCCCTCAGCTCTTCGGCCGCTTCAGGTACGCGACGTGCTGTTCGCCGCTCGGGTTGGGCAGCACGGTCACCAGCTCCCAGCCGTCCTCGCCCCACTGGTCGAGAATCTGCTTCGTGGCGTGGATCAGCAGCGGGACGGTGGCGTACTCCCATTTGGTCGCACTCATGACTCGGGAGCGTAACCAAGCGGGCAAGGCCCCTCCGGACCGCGGCCGCCGAAAGCCCGTCACCCGTCCAGGGGTGCGCCTGGCTAGACCGGGTGAGTGTGGGTCACTTCACATCCGATCGTCGCTCGCTAGCGTGGGCGCGTGGAGACCTGGCGGATCGTCGCGACCGTGGTGCTCGCCGTTGCCGGACTGCCGCTCGTGCTGGCCGTGATGGCCAAGACCCGGGACCGGGTCAACGATTCGGGCCAGGTGGCGATCGCCGGCGCGGTCACCCTCACCGGGCTGATCGTGGTGGCAGTGCTCACGCTGACCGTGCTGCCCGCCCTGGTGACCTGGATCGTCGTCGCGGTGGTCGCGGCTGCGGTCAGCGTCATGATGCTGGCCAGCTGAGCACCGGTTTAGTGTTGAGCATGTGACCACACCCTCCGCCGGCTGGACCGACGAGCTCGCCAGGGCCCGGCTGCATTTCGTCACCGGCAAGGGCGGAACCGGCAAGACCACGCTCGCCGCGGCGCTGGGTCTCGCGCTGGCCGCGGGCGGGCGCCGGGTGCTCTTGATCGAGGTCGAGGGCCGCCAGGGCATCGCGCAGCTCTTCGACACCGAGCCGCTGCCGTACGCGGAACAGCGGATCGCTTCGGTCCCCGGCGGCGGCGAATTGCGCGCGCTGCACATCGACGTCGAAGCGGCGCTGCTCGAATACTTCGAGATGTTCTACAACCTCGGTTTCGCCGGGCGGACGCTGCGCCGGATGGGGGCGATCGAGTTCGCCACCACGCTCGCGCCGGGCCTTCGCGACGTGCTGCTCACCGGGAAGATCAAGGAATGCGTCGGGCGCACGGAATCCGACGGACGCCACACCTACGACGCGGTCGTCGTCGACGCGCCGCCGACCGGGCGCGTGGTGAAGTTCCTCGACGTCACCAAGGCTCTCACCGACCTCGCCAAGACCGGCCCGATCCGCGGCCAGGCCGACGGCGTCGTCCGGCTGCTGCATTCCGGCGAGACCGCCGTGCACCTCACCACGCTGCTGGAGGAGATGCCGGTGCGCGAGACCGTCGAGGCGGTGGCTGAGCTGGACGGTGCCGACCTGCGCCCGGGCGCGGTGCTGGTGAACCGGGTCCGCCCGCCACGGCTGCCCGCGCGCTCGGTGACCGCGGCCGCCGACGGCCGGGTGGACGCCGACCGGGTGCGCTCCGGCCTCGCCTCGGCCGGGTTGAACCTGCCGGAGGCGACGCTCGACGGGCTCGTGGAGGAAACCGTGGAGCACGCCGTCCGCGTCGCCGCCGAACAACGGGCCCGGGAACAACTCACCGAGGCCGATCTGCCGACGCTGGAGCTGCCGGACCTCACCGACGGCGTCGATGTCGCCGCGCTCTACGAACTCGCCGAAACGCTGCAGGAACAGGGGGTGCGCTGATGCCCGCCGACTCGAAGCTCGACGTGGACGCCCTCCTCGACGACCCGGCCAGCCGTGTGATCGTGTGCTGCGGTTCCGGCGGCGTCGGCAAGACCACCACCGCCGCGGCGCTCGCGTTGCGGGCCGCCGAACGCGGCAGGCAGACCGTGGTGCTCACGATCGACCCGGCGCGCAGGCTCGCGCAGGCGCTCGGGCTGCGCGAACTGGGCAATCACCCGAGGCAGGTGCAGGTCGAGGGCTTCGAGCCCAAGGGCGAACTGTGGGCGATGATGCTCGACATGCGTCGCACGTTCGACGACATGGTGCGCGTGCACGCCGGCCCGGAGCGGGCCGAGCAGCTGCTGCAGAACCCCTTCTACCAGACCATTTCCACGTCGTTCTCCGGCACGCAGGAGTACATGGCGATGGAGAAGCTCGGGCAGCTCGCGGCGACCGACGAATGGGATCTGATCATCGTCGACACGCCGCCGAGCCGGTCCGCGCTCGACTTCCTGGACGCGCCGACCCGGCTGTCCACCGCGCTCGACGGCCGGATGATCCGGCTGCTCACCGGCCCCGCGAAGGCAGGCGGCTGGGGGCTGCGCAAGGTGGTCAGCGCCGGGTTCTCGATGTTCGCGAAGGCCGTCTCGACGATCATCGGCGGACAGCTGCTCGCCGACGCGTCAGCGTTCATGCAGGCCTTCGACAGCATGTTCGGCGGCTTCCGCGAACGCGCGCGCAAGACCGCCGAGCTGCTGCGGTCGTCGGGCACCTCGTTCCTCGTGGTGGCCGCGCCGGAGCCGGACGCGCTGCGCGAGGCGTCCTACTTCGTCGAGCGGCTCGCCGGAGAATCGATGCCGCTGGCCGGTCTGGTCGCCAACCGCACGCATCCGGTGCTCGCGCCGCTGTCCGCGACCGAAGCGCTGACCGCCGCCGAGTCGGTGCAGAACGCGCCGCTCGCCGAGGCCGTGCTGCGGCTGCACGCCGACCGCGTCGCGCTGGCCGAGCGCGAAAACCGCCTGCTGGCGCGCTTCACCCGCGCGCATCCGGAAGTGCCGCTGACCCGGGTGCCCGCGCTCGCCGGTGACGTGCACGACCTCGAGGGCCTGCGCGACATCGGAGCGAAACTGACGTCGTGAGCGGCGACGCCGGTGCGGACCGGCATCGCCACTCACGAGAAGGTTCAGCCCGCCGCCGCGGCCAGCGCGTCCCGCTTGGCCGCTTCGAGCAGATCGGTCCAGCTGGTCACGTCCGGGCGACGGCGCAGCAGGGCGCGCCGCTCCCGTTCCGTCATCCCGCCCCAGACCCCGAAATTAATCCGGCCGTCGAGCGCCTCGGAGAGGCATTCGGTGCGGACCGGGCACCCCATGCACACGGCTTTCGCCCTGTTCTGTTCGGCGCCTCGCACGAACAACCCGTCGGGATCAGCGTCCCGGCACGAGGCATCGACCCGCCAGCCAACCTGATTGGTTTGCATACCCCCAGCTCCCTCATCTGGTGTATGGCACCAGCGAAGGCGAAGCTCCCGCTCCCACCCCCGCGAGCGTTTCCCACTGCGCCGCACGTCGGTGACGGCACCTCCCCGGTGCCGCTGCCGCTGTCTGGACCAGCCAGGCTCCCACCCGGGCTGCTCCGTCTGTCGGCATCTACGTGAGACGTTGACGGACTGTAGGGTCCCTCGGTTCCCTCCGTCGAGACCTAGCATGCATTCCGTTACCAAAGGTCACGACAGGGGGTCCCGTTAATGATCGCCCGCGGGGGCGCGCGGGCGTGAGGTCACGAAGGCGACACGGGCCTTCAGTACCCTGGCTTTCGTGCGCAAAACGGATGGTCTTTTCAAGCTCATCGGCCTGTGCCTGCTGGCAGGGGTGCTGGTCGCCGGGATCATGTTCCCGGTGGTGGGCGCCGCGGGGGTCGTGTCCAACCAGGCGAGCGAGACGGTCGACAAGACGTCTTCCGACCTCGCCGACATCCCGCCGCCGCTGGTGACGACCATCACCGACTCCGGCGGCAAGCCGATCGCGACGCTGTACGACCAGTACCGGATCCCGGTCCGCCCGGACCAGATCAACCCGGCGCTGAAGTGGGCGCTGCTCTCAGCCGAGGACAAAGCGTTCTACGAGCACCACGGGGTGAACTGGGGACGGACGCTGCGCGCCGCCGTCTCCAACACCGCGGGCGGGGACACGCAGGGCGCCTCGACGATCACGCAGCAGTACGTGAAGAACTACTTGATCAACGTCGTCTACCGAGGCGACAAGAACGGTCAGGCCAAGGCCCAGGAGCAGTCGCTCTCGCGCAAGCTCAAGGAAGCCCGGATCGCGATCAACCTCGAGACCAAGCTCTCGAAGGACCAGATCCTCGCCGGCTACCTCAACATCGTCGAGTTCTCCCGGCAGATCTACGGGGTCGGAGCGGCCTCGCACGCCTACTTCAACACCACGCCGGAGAACCTGACCGTGCCGCAGGCCGCGCTCCTCGCCGGCATCGTGAACAACCCGATCGTCTTCGACCCGTGGAACCATCCGGACAAGGCGACGAAACGGCGCAACCTGGTGCTCGACCGGATGGTCAGCAACCAGAAACTGGCGAAGGCCGACGCGGACAAGTTCAAGGCGGAACCGCTCGGCGTGGTGCCGGACACCCCGCAGAAGCCCGCGTCGAACTGCACCGGAGCCGGGCCCGAGAACGGCTTCTTCTGCCAGTACGTCCAGGACTATCTGCTCAAATCCGGGATGTCGAAGGACCAGCTGTACACCGGCGGTTACACGATCAAGACCACGCTGGACGAGAAGGCCAACCACGAGGCGAAGGCCTCGGCCGAGCAACAGGTGAACAAAACCCAGAAGAACGTCGCGAACACGCTTTCGCTGATCCGGCCCGGCAAGGACCGGCACGAAGTGGTGGCGCTAGCGGCGAACCGGGACTACGGCATCGACGCGGATCAAGGGCAGACGACGTACGCGCTCCCGTCCGGCGTGTTCAACACCGGCGGCGCGGGGTCGAGCTACAAGATCTTCACCACCGCGGCGGTGCTGAACCAGCACATCGCCGGGATCTACAGCAACATCCCGATCGGCAGCAGCTACGTCTCGCACGTCTTCACCGGCAGCCAGCCGCACTGTCCGGCGACCGGCGCGCCGAACACTCGCTGGTACTGCGTGGGCAACGCCGGCAACGGCTACCCCGATTCGGGTTCGTTGCAGCAAGCACTGGCGACCTCGCCGAACACCGCGTTCGTGGCGCTGGAGGACAAGCTCGGCAGCACCGGGCCCGCCATCGACATGGCGACGAAGCTGGGCATGCGCGAGACGATGGCGAGCAACCCCGGCGGCGGCAAGGTCGACCCGAAGTCGACCGACCCGAACAAGAGCCAGACCCAGGCCCAGGCCTACGGCCCCAAGGGCAATTACCCGGGCACGGGTGCGTTCACGCTGGGCTTCAGCCCGACGAGCGGCCTGGAAATGGCGAATGTCGCGGCGACCATCCTGAGCGGCGGCAAATGGTGCCCGCCGACCCCGCTGGTGTCGGTGAGCGACCGCGACGGCAAACCGGTGCCGATCAAGGAAGACCCGTGCGAGCAGGTCGTGCCGGAGGGCCTCGCGAACACCATGGCGGTCGGCATGAGCAAGGACGACCAGCCCGGCGGCACGTCCGCGAAGGCCGCTGAAGCAGTCGGCTGGAACCGTCCGCTCGTCGGCAAGACGGGTACGACTCAGAACAACGGCTCGGCGACCTTCGTGGCCGGCACGCCGCAGATGGCCGGTGCGGCCATGGTGTTCCGTCCCGAAGGCGGCAGCGGCGGTCTTTGCTACAACGGCGTCGGCGACGTGTCCACCTGCGGCACCGGCAACATGTTCGGCGGCAAGACACCCGCACAGACGTGGTTCGGTGCGATGAAGAACATCATGGGCGACCAGCCGGTCGTGCCGTTGCCGCCGGAGGATCCGGCTTACACCAACTGAATCCGGTGAAAACGGGGCGGGAGACGCGATCTCCCGCCCCGTTTCGCTTGTCCGGGCTCAGGGTCGGTTTTTGGGCTCCATCAGCCAGAGCCGGACGATCGCGACGAGCGATCGGGACCCGAAAGAACAGAAATCCCACGCCCCGCCTCTGTCCGGTCGGGAAACGGGCGACCTGGTCCAGTCCAATTCAATCCAACGACGCGCGGCACCGGATGCCGAGAAGGTGCCGCTGAGACCTTCGCCCTGCGCCCGGGCCGGACCAAGCGGCACCGGCCACAGCGGACGACCCGATCGAACACGTATCCTCGACATCGTGAGCACGCTCGGTAACGCCAGTCCGCCCGGGGGCACCGCGAAGCGGTTGGCCGCAGGGACCATCGCCCTCGGGGCCGCCACCCTCGGTTACGCCGTCGGCATCGAACGCCGCCGCTTCACCCTGCGGACCGCCGAGCTGCCCGTGCTCGCGCCCGGCACGCCGCCGTTCACCATCCTGCACGTCTCCGACCTGCACATGCTCCCCGGTCACCGGGCCAAACAGCGCTGGGTCGCCGCGCTCGACGAGCTCGAGCCCGACCTCGTCGTCAACACCGGCGACAACCTCTCCCACCGCACCGCGGTCCCGTCCGTGCTCCGCGCGCTCGGCCCGCTGCTCGACCGTCCCGGGGTGTTCGTCTTCGGCAGCAACGACTACTACGCGCCCAAGCCCAAAAACCCCGCGCGCTATCTCATGCCGCGCGGCAAGAAGAAGCGCATCCACGGCACCCAGCTGCCCTGGCGCGACCTCCGCGCCGCCTTCGTCGAACACGGCTGGGTCGACCTCACGCACGTCCGCCGCACGATTGACGTCGGCGGCCGCGCGGTCTTCGCCGCCGGTGTCGACGACCCGCACCTCCACCGCGACCGCTACTCCGACATCGCCGGACCCGCCGACACCACCGCGGCTGTCCGGCTCGGCGTCACCCACTCCCCGGAACCGCGCGTCCTCGACACCTTCGCCACCGACGGCTACGACCTCGTCCTCGCCGGCCACACCCACGGCGGCCAGCTCCGCATCCCCGGCTACGGCGCGATCATCACCAACTGCGAACTCGACCGCAGCCGCGCCCGCGGCGCCTCCCGCTGGGGAGCCCGGATGTGGCTCCACGTCTCCGCCGGACTCGGCACCTCCCCCTACGCCCCCGCCCGCTTCGCCTGCCCCCCGGAAGCGAGCCTGTTGACGCTGGTCCCGCGCGGATCCGGCACCGCCGACCCCCGCAAACCAGCCCCGCGTAAAGCCGCGAAACCCGTCCGCTAGACTTACTCCCGACCCGTTAAGCAGTACCTCGGGGTGTGGCGCAGCTTGGTAGCGTGCCTCGTTCGGGTCGAGGAGGTCGTGGGTTCAAATCCCGCCACCCCGACGTGTGAGTGAGGGCTCGTCATCTGCAGAAAGCGCAGATGACGAGCCCTCACTTCGTTGTATTCCCTGGGGGTCGGACCCCCAGACCCCCGCCAGGGGGCTTGCCCCCTGGACCCCCGAAGGTGCATCGGTTGCGGTTGGTCCGGGGTGGCTGTTGTGGGCCGGAGAGTGCGTCGGTTGCGGTTGGTGCGGGGGGTGGCCGTTTCGGGCCGGTGAGTGCATTGGTTGCGGTTGGTCCGGGGGTTGGCCGTTTTCGGCTGGTGAGTGCGTCTGTTGCGGTTGGTGCGGGGGGTGGCCGTTTCGGGCTGGTGAGTGCGTCTGTTGCGGTTGTTAGCGGGTGGCGGTTAGTTCTTGCCAGCATTGGTGGAAGTCGCCTACTGCGGCTGTTCGCGTCCAGGACCAGGCGGAGCGGGCGGCTGAGGTTAGTTGGTCGTGGTCTTTTGTGGAGGGGTTGGCCAGGGCTTCGGCTAGGCGTGCTTCTACGTAGGTGGCCAGGGAGCGGTAGGAGAGGTCTTCTCGATAGCGCGAGCGTTCGGTGATGTTGGTGAAGCCCGCGGTGGCGAGTTTGGTGGCTATGGTGCGGCCGGAGAAGGGGTCGCCGCCGAAGCTGCGGCGGAGCAAGTAGTGGCCGCGCAGGGCGGCGTCTACGTTTGCGGTTCTCGGGCGGATTTTCGCGCGGCTCCAGTCTGAAGTGGAGATTGCCAGGTGGCCGCCTGGGCGGAGGACTCGGCGGATTTCCGCTAGTGCGGCTGCGGGGTTTGCCAGGTGTTCGAAGAGTGCGTGTGAGAAAACCACGTCCAATGACGCCGTCATAAAAGGGAGGGCGTAGGCGGTGGCGGTTATGTAGTCCACTGTGGACGTCGTGGGGAGCACGGGGTGGTGGACGTCTACGCCGATTACGTGGCAGTTCGGGGCCAGGGTGGTGGTGATGGAGCCTTGGCCGCAGCCTAGGTCCAGGACGCGGGAGCCCGGGGTGAACAGCGGTTGGGCGAACGCGGCGCGGTCACTCGCTGTGCGCGTGTTCATCATCGACAGCGCGTCTTGGGCATAGCCCGGCGCGTAACCCTCCAGCACCCCGCACAGAGTACGGGTGGAAGGTGGCAGGATCGAGGGGTGAGCACGCAGTCAGGCAACCAAAATCCGCCCGCGGTGGTCCCGGACCGCCTGTTCGACGACGCCGAAGCCGAAAAGCGCTGGCTGGCGCGGTTCCACGCGCCGCGCATCTCGGTGCCCGAATGGGCCCGCGACGCACCCGATGCCAACGTGTACGTCTCCAACGCCAGTGGCGTATGGGAGGTTTACGCGTGGAACCGGGCCACCGACAGTCACCGGCGCGTCACCAATCGACCCAACGGCACCCTGAACGCGACGCCCGCGCCCGACGGAACGGCCATCTGGTGGTTCGACGACACCGACGGCGACGAGTTCGGCTCCTGGCGCAGCCAGCCGTTCGACGGCGACAGTTCCGCGGCCGTCAAGGCATTGCCCGATATTCACGACGGATATCCGGCCGGTCTGGAGATCGGCCGGCGAGTGATCGCGGCCGGCGTTTCGACCGATGACGGCAGCGAACTGTTCGCGAAAATCGACGGCGTGACCGAGCGTTTCTATCAGCACGCGGATGACGCCGGGATCGCGTCGATGTCGCGCGATGAAAGCCTGCTCGCTATTTCCCATTCCGAGCACGGGGATTCGCGGCATCCGGCGTTGCGGGTCCTGTCGACCGACGGGTTCGCCACCGTCGCCGAGAAGTGGGACGGCGAAGGAAAAGGCTTGCAGGCGCTGGAGTTCTCGCCGCTGCCAGGCGACCAGCGCGTACTGGTCCTGCACGAGCGCCGCGGTCGCGAAGAACTGCTGGTGTGGGACGTGCAGGCGGACACCGAGACCGAACTGCTGATCGACCTGCCCGGCGAGGTCGTCGCGGATTGGTATCCGGACGCTCGCGCGTTGCTGGTCGTGCACTTCCACGAGGCCCGCAGTTCGTTGTACCGCTACGACCTTGACACCGGCGAACTGTCCGCTGTGGACACTCCGGCCGGACGGATCGGCGGCGCGGGCGTGCGACCGGACGGAACCATCGAGTACTCGTGGTCCAGCGCCGCGGAGCCCGCCGCGGTCCGCGCCCGCGCGGCCGACGGCACCGACTCCGTGCTGCTGACGCCGCCGGGCGAGCGCGCACCGGGTTCGTCGCCGGTCACCGACGCGTTCGTGGAGGGTGTCGGCGGCCGGATCCACGCGCTGGTTTCCCGTCCGGCGGATGCGCCCGACGGCCCGCTGCCGACGGTGTTTTCCCTGCACGGCGGCCCGCACGCCGCCGACGAGGACCGGTTCTCCGCCTACCGCGCGACCTGGCTGGACGCCGGATTCGCGGTGGTCGAGGTCAACTACCGCGGCTCCACCGGCTACGGCTCGGCGTGGCGCGACGCCATCGAAGGCCGCCCAGGCCTGACCGAACTGGAAGACGTCGCGGCGGTGCACGACTGGGCTGTCGAAAGTGGACTGTCCGATAAGGACAAGTGCGTCGTGAACGGCGCTTCGTGGGGCGGATATTTGTCCCTGCTGGCGCTGGGCACCCAGCCGACGCGGTGGGCAGCCGGAGTCGCGGGCGTTCCGGTGGCCGATTATGTGGCCGCTTACGAGGACGAGATGGAACAGCTGCGCTCGTTCGACCGCGCCCTGTTCGGCGGCGCCCCGGACGACGTGCCGGCGGTGTACCGCGAATGCTCGCCGCTGACATACGTGGACGCAGTCGCCGCCCCGGTGCTGATCCTGGCTGGCGACAACGACCCGCGCTGCCCGATCCGGCAGATCGAGAACTACCTGGACCGTCTCGCCAAGCGCGACGCACCCCATGAGTTCTACCGCTATGACGCCGGGCACGGCTCGCTGGTGATCGCGGAGACGATCAAGCAGACGTCTATTGAGGTGTACTTCGCTTTGCGGGCGCTGGGAATGCGCTGAGGGTTCGGGCCGTCCAGGGTCTCGGTCTCCTGGACGGCCCGAGCTTCCGGAACATCGCGACAGAAACGGTTAAGCCGCTAAGGTTTAGCAATGCCCCCAGTCGAGTTTCGCGAGTTCCGGTGCTCCAGCAAGTACACAGCAGACGGTTCTCTCGTGTTCGACGCCGCCTGTCTCATCGAACCGTACTTTGCGGAAGTACAGCTGCCCGAGGTGCTGCGAGTCAACGCTCTCGCAGCTCAACTACGTCCCCGAATGGCCTACCGCGTGCTACAGCACGAGTTGCGCCTGGTGCTCAGCTTTCTTGACTTGTCGTCGACCAAGAAGCTCGTCGCCCGCAGCTCTGATCTTCGGTCGGCTGCCCGGCATATCGGGAGTTTCTTCACCGAATCGATGGGCTTGGGCATGCTCACCGCGGCGATGCGAGATCGCTACGACTGGAACGGCGACCATCAAGACCTTGATCACTTTGACATACTCTCGTCAGCAAAGCTGGCCAGCCGCTTTTCCGGTCGCGGAGTTCGTCCAGACCTCATGTTCCGGTTCGACCACACGCCGCCGGGTTCTATCGCGGGGGAAGCTCGCGGAAGGTCGACTAGACAATCGAAGCTGGATCGGCCGACGGCCGCTCAGCGGAACCGGCTTAACCAGATACTCGGCTGGTCGAACAATCACAGGAATCACCCGGTGACGATGGCCTGGACGTTCACCGGAGGTCCGCACATCGCGGTCGATCTGTTCACGCTCGATCCACCGCCGCCCAGACCGGGATCGGTTCGCCCTGCCCCAGCGCCCGAACTACCGCCCCCAGGTTCCGCTCCTTCGTCCGGTGTCCTCTACCAAATCATACCGACGGACGAAGATTCTGACATTCCCTACGGAGCAGACGCACTCTACGAAACTGCGCCGACATCAGACGGTGTCCAGTACCTCGATGACGGAGAAGTCCGCGGTGACTGGATGCCTGCCAATCTGATCGCACCGTCGGCTGCCCAACTATTCGTTGGCGTGCTTCCCGACGAACCCACATCTGACCTTCAGGAGGCAGTAAGCAGCGGACAAGATCGCAACGACCTCATCGAAATCGGTTTGTTCGGCCGTGTGCTGCTCGCGACTTCTCAAGGCACCCGCGCACCCCGCTGGCGCGACATCAGCGAACGACTTAGCCAGTAACCGGCCGCAGCTTCGAACACCCGGCTCAAAGCCCGCGCTTAGCCCCCTTCAACTGCTCCACCGCGGCCTCATCACCCTCGTAAGACACCTGCACCGCATCCCGGCCGAATACGAACAGCAGCAACTCCACCGGCTCCCCCACCACGGTCACCACCGGTGCTCCCGACTTCACCGAAGCCGACTGCCCGTCCGGAGTCCGCAGTACCACCCCGACCGGCGATTTGCGCAGGTTCAGCTTCGCCGTCCGCGTCGCCAGCCGCCAGGCCGCCCCGTCTCGGGAAGGGTCGGCCGGGCGCGGGGTCCACTCCGGTTGCGCCCGGCGGACATCCTCGTGGTGCACCAGGAACTCCGCGCTGTTCGCCGCCTCGTCCACCGGGCCGAGGGACGTCGGCCAGAAGCGGGACGGGCCGCGGCGCACTTGGGCGACCAGGTCGTCCCACGGGCGCGCGGCGACCCCGTCCTGCACTTTCTGCGTGTGCCCGGCGAGAGCGGGCACCACGATCCCGGGCATCGCGTCCGGCCGGTGTTCCCGTACGACCAGATGCGCGGCCAGGTCCCGCGTCTGCCAGCCCTCGCACAGGGTCGGGGCGTCCGGGCCGAGCTGCTCGAAGAGGTCGCTCAGCGCTTGGCGTTCGTCTTTGGCAAGGCCCATGGCAGCTACGTTACTCGCCAGTTAGTGGTGGAAGCCGGTCGATGTGGCCGGGTCGTGCTGTGGGGACGACTGGCGGTTCAGCTCCGGCAGCACGCGTTTCAGGTCGGCGAGCAGCAGGTCGGCCAGGTCGTGCGTGAAGCCGTTGCGGACGACGACGCGCAGCACCGCCAGGTCAGTACGGTTGGCCGGGAAGGTGTACGCGGGCACGAGCCAGCCGCGTTCGCGGAGGCGGCGGGAAACGTCGAAGACATCGAATGCGGTGACGTCCGAGCGAGTGGTGAAGGCGAACACCGGCAGCTGGTCGCCGCGGGTGAGGAGTTCGAAGGGCTCCAGCTTGGAGATCTCCTCGGCCAGATACATCGCCACGTCGCGCGAAGCTTGTTGCACCGCACGGAAACCTTCGCGACCCAGCCGGACGAAGGTGTAGTACTGCGCGGCGACTTCCGAGCCAGGGCGGGAGAAGTTGAGCGCGAAGGTCGGCATGTCGCCGCCCAGGTAATTGACGTTGAACACCAACTCCTCGGGCAGCGCGGCCTTGTCGCGCCAGATGACCCAGCCGACGCCGGGGTAGACGAGGCCGTATTTGTGTCCCGAAGTGTTGATCGACGCGACGCGCGGCAGCCGGAAGTCCCATTCCAGGTCCTCGTCGAGGAACGGGGCGATCATCGCGCCGGACGCGCCGTCGACGTGCACCGGGATGTCCCAGCCGGTCCGCTCCTGCAGCGCGTCGAGTGCGGCCGCGACCTCGGCGACCGGTTCGTAGCTGCCGTCGAAGGTCGAGCCGAGGATCGCGACGACGCCGATGGTGTTCTCGTCGCACAGCTTCACCGCTTCTTCCGCGGACAGGTGGTACCGGTCGCCCTCCATCGGCACCAGGCGCGGCTCGACTTCCCAGTACTCGCAGAACTTTTCCCAGCACACCTGGACGTTGATGCCCATCACCAGGTTCGGCTTTCCGGTGCGGCCCAGCTTCGCCCAGCGCCGCTTCAACGCCATCCCGGCGAGCATGCAGGCCTCGGACGACCCGGTGGTCGAACAGCCCATGACGCTGGCGGGATCGGGCGCGTGCCACAGATCGGCGAGGATGTTGACGCAGCGCCGCTCGAGTTCGGCGGTCTGCGGGTACTCATCCTTGTCGATCATGTTCTTGTCGACGCATTCGGCCATCAGCTCGCGCGCCTGCGGCTCCATCCACGTCGTGACGAACGTGGCGAGGTTGAGCCGCGCGTTGCCGTCGAGCATCAGCTCGTCGCGCACGAGCTGCAGAGCCGTGTCCGGCGGCAGCGAATCGTCCCGCAACCGGTCGCGCGGCATCGTGAAGTCCGCGGCCAGCGCCGGATTGCTCCCGGCGTACAACGGATTCGTGCCGGTCTTCCGGTCTGCCCGATCTTGTTTCCCCTGATGCAGCACCATGGTTGCGAACCTACTGCCGGGCACCGACAAGAACCACCGGATGCGGAAGAAAAGCCGTCCGCGGCGGGGCGGACGGCTTTTCCCGGGATGCGCGGATCAGGCTTGCTGCGCCTGCCACATCCAGTGCGCCTCTTCCAGCGCGCGGGTGATCTCGATGAGCAAATCCTGCGTCACGAGGTCGCTCTTGTCGGTTTCGTCGATGCGCTTGCGGAGCCGTTCGATCAGCGTCGCGAGCGTGTCGACGATCGCGGAGATGGTCGAGTCGACGGACTGCCAGTTGTCCGGGTACTCCGGCGCTCCGGAGGTCGCCACGACGGTTTTCGCCTTGCCGTTGGGCGAAACCCCGATCGCGGCGGCGCGCTCGGCCACCTCGTCGACGTACTGCCGCGCGGTCGACACCAGCTCGTCGAGCTGCAGGTGCGCGCTGCGGAAGTTCTGGCCCACCACGTTCCAGTGCGCCTGCTTCGCGATGAGCGAGAGGTCGATCAGGTCGGTCAGCGTCGCCTGGAGCGCGTTGCCGGTGATCTCCTTGTCGGCGTCGGAAAGCGGGCTCTTGATGGGGGAAGTGGTCATCTCGGGTGTCCCTCCTCTTGCCTTGGTCAGACGGTGCCTATTCAGACACTGGTGGTCAGCTCCACCTCGATGTTGCCGCGGGTCGCGTTGGAGTACGGGCAGACCTGGTGCGCCTGCTCGACCAGCTGGTCGGCGTCGGCCTGCGCCAAACCGGGCAGCGACACGTCGAGGCGCACGCCGAGCTGGAACCCGACGTCCTTCTTGAAAACGCTGACCGAACCGGTCACCGTCGCCGCCGGAAGCGCGACCTTCGCCTGCCGGGCCACGGCTTGCAGCGCGCTCAGGAAACACGCGGAGTACCCCGCGGCGAACAGCTGCTCCGGGTTGGTTTTGTCGCCGCCGGGACCGCCCATCTCCTTGGGGATCGCCAGCGACTCGTCCAGCACGCCGTCCGAGGACGTCACGTCGCCGTTGCGGCCTTCTCCTCGCGCGGTCGCGACGGCGGTGTAGATCGGTTCGGCCATGCGTGTTACCTCCTCATCGGGGACGCCTCCGGAGTCAGCGTCTCAATGAGTTCAACGCTCCGCATCCGCGGAACAGTGCCCCGGCATGGCGGTCATCACCCCAGGAATAACCGGGATGGGAGGAGGCGAAACGTCAGCGCGCGCGAAGCAGCGCGTGCTCCGCGACCTGCTCCCCGATGAGCCGCAACGTGCGGACGCTCTTCTCGTCGGAGGCCCCGCCGCCCTCGTCGAACTTCGTCTCGGCGGAGTTGATCGAACCGCCCAGCGGAGTGGACCAGCCGCGCAGCGCGTGCGTGATCGTGCGGAGTTGTTCGAGCGTGGTGACCGCGGCCTGCCAGCCGTACGCGACGGCGGCGAGACCGACCGCGCGGCCGTCGAGGTAGGGGCGGGTGTCTTCACGGAGGTCTTCGACGTAGTCCAGGGCGTTTTTGACCAGCCCGGACAGCCCGCCGTGGTAACCGGGCGAGACGACGATGAGCCCGTCCGCCTGGCGGATGCCCTCGATGAGCTTCCTGGCGCGTTCGTCCCGCTCCAGCGTGGCGGTGTCGTAGAACGGCAGGACCAGCTCCGGGCCCGGGATCAGCTCGGTCACGACGCCGCGTTCCTCGGCGGCGGCGAGCGCGATACGCAACGCGCGCTCGGATTGCGAGCCCTCTCGCAGCGAGCCGCCAATGCCGAGTACCCGGACCGTTTTCGCGGAAGTCACAGGTCGAGGCTAACCCCTCGACCTAAGTAGAGGACCAGGATCTGAGACGGAGGCTTGGGTCACACGCCGACTGGACCAACGTACCTACTGGCAAGTAACCTCGGCTCATCCGGCGTTCGAGGAGGAACGATGGCCATTCCGCTGCAGATCCGCGCCCAGACTGCCGCCGCGCAGTTGTTGTTCTGGCTGCCCCGTCCGGTGCGCAGGCTGATCGCCGGGGCACCGCTGCGGCTGGACGGCCAGGAACTCGCCCTGGACGCCCAGTTGCTGCTGCGGCTGCAGAAGCTCTCCGGCGCTTCGCTGGTCAACGGGTCGGTCGAGCGGTCGCGCGCGCTGCTGGAAGCGAGCCAGCACCTGGTGAACGGCAAGCGGATCAACCCCGTCGCGACCCGCGACGTCGCCATCCCGTCCGGCGACGCGTCCCTCGATGCCACCCTCTACACCCCGGCCGGGCTGCCCGAACCGTCGCCGCTGCTGGTGTTCTTCCACGGTGGCGGATGGGTCATCGGCAGCCGGGCCACGCACGACAACGCCGCGCGCTACCTCGCGAAGCACGCCGGGGTCCGGGTGCTGTCCGTGGAGTACCGGCTCGCGCCGGAGAGCCCGTTCCCCGGGCCGGTGGAGGACGCGCTGGCCGCGTTCGACTACGCGCACGCCAAGGCGGCCGACCTCGGCGCGGACCCGGACCGGATCGCGGTGGGCGGCGACAGCGCGGGCGGCAATCTGTCCGCCGTCGTCGCGCTGGAGGCGACCCGGCGCGGCGGCCCGGCACCCGCGTTCCAGCTGTTGATCTACCCCGCGGTCGACTTCACCACGCGACGCCGGTCCCGCGAACTGTTCGGCGACGATCTCTTCCTCACCGACGAGGCGATGGTGTGGTTCGAGGGGCACTACGCGCCCGAGGGCGTCGACAAGGCCGACCCGCGGATGTCGCCGCTGCTCGCGTCTGACCACAGTGGACTCCCGCCCGCCTACATCGTGACCGCCGGCTTCGACCCGCTGCGCGACGAAGGCGAGGCGTACGCGGAAAAACTGCGAGCCGCGGGGGTTCCGGTGGCGCTCAGCCGGCAGGCCGACCTGATCCACGGATTCCTCAACTTCGCCGGAGTCGGGACGCGGTTCCGGGAGGCGATCGCCGAGATGGCCGGTGCGCTGCGGGTGGGGCTCGCCAACCGCTCGTAACTCCCGGGCCCGGACATGGAACGGAGCCTGGCGCGGCGAACCGCACCAGGCTCCGGGCCTTTCCCCCTCCTGTTTCAGCCTGCTCAGGTGCCGGGCACTGGCACCGGCGCGGGTACCGGCGGGGCCGGCAGCGGCGGCGTCGGCAGCGGCGGCGTCGGTACCGGCAGCGGTGGTGCCGGCACCCCGCCGAGCAGACCGGCCAGCAGGCTGGTGACCGCGGCGAGCAGGCCCTTGACCAGGTCGCTCACCGCCTTGAGCGGCCCGGGCAGGTCCGGCAGCGGCGGGATCGGCAACGGCGGGATTTGCCGCGGCGTCGCCGTCGGGTCGCTGAGGAGCCGGTTGGACTCGTCCGCGCGGACTTTCGCCGCCGACGAGAGCTGCTGGGTTTCGGATTGGACCTGGTAGCGCTTGCCCGCCGCGATGTCGGCGAGCACCGGGCTGAGCCGGGTGAGGTCCGCCCTGGTCTTCGCGACGTCTCCGGCGTACGCCACCTTGGTGAGGTCGTCACGCATCTGCAGTACCTGCGCGGCGACGGCTTGAGTGGCCGAGGAGCCCTTGCCGCCCGCCGGGCTCGCGGAGGCCATCCCCGAAGTGCCGACGGCCAGCAGACTGCCCGCGGCGACCACAGCGATGATCCGCCCGATCTTGCCTTTCATTCTTTACCTCCCTGGCCTCTGGGACCTGCCGGGTAAATCGATACCCGCCGTGTCGGCCCAACACCAGCCGATCACCGGATAGGGAGTTTTCTAACCCTTACGTGCCGAATCCAAGAACCGGGAACCGGCCCGCAATTGATTAACGTGGACAGCTTGCGCGTCCCCGACGATCACGGACCGCAGAGCTGAATCTGACTCATAGTAGCCGGATTGCTCGAATGGCGGTATTGCTCACTCACACAGGCGTAGTTCGTGATCGATTACCTTCATCACCCCGTCGGGAGGCGTGATCTCGCTCGTCCGACCGTGGTGGGTCCCCCACGCACGCACCGCCGCCCGCATTCGGGTCCGCTCCCCTTTTTCCAGGGATCGCCGCCGCCTCCGACCGGAGAACTCCAAGGTCGGCACTGAAAGATGAAGAACTGTTCGCGAATGGGCGGCGAGAATGCTTTTTCGCGTCGCCGATGAAGTTATCACCCAGGTCGCGCGCGCATTTTCCGGCCCCGCCGAACGACGGCACGACACCCGGTCAGGCTCGGGGCGGCGGCTGAACGGGTGTGACGAAAAGAAGTTGCACGCTCGTACCAACTCTTGCTCTCATGGGGCACGTGCCTTTTCAGCCGTATCGCCGCGTCCTGAGCGTCCCCGGGGTCCGCCCGTCGATGGCGCTGATGTTCTTCGCACGGGTGCCCATGACGATGACCGGCGTGACGCTGACGCTGTATGTCGTCAGCGGCCTCGGCCGGGGCTACGGCGCGGCGGGCGTCGTCGGCGCGGCCGTCACGCTGGGCATGGCGCTCGGCGCGCCGGTAATAGGGCGCACCATCGATCGCTACGGCCTGCGTCCGGTGGTCGCGGTGTGCGGGCTGTCGTCCACCGCGTTCTGGTTCGCGGCGCCGCATCTTTCTTACGGGGCGCTGGTGGTGTACGCGCTGCCGGCCGGTGTGCTGTCGGTGCCCGCTGGCTCGCTGGCGCGGCAGATCCTGGCCGCGCTCGTGCCCGCCGAACAGCGACGCGCGGCGTACTCGCTGGACACGATCCTGGTCGAGGCGTCGTTCATGATCGGCCCGGCGGCCGGGATCGCGGCGATCTCGCAACTGTCGGCGACGCTGACCTTGAGCGGCATCGGAACCATCTTCGGCGTCACCGCGCTGCTGATCTTCCTGCTCAACCCGCCGATCCGGAACGAGGACGAACTCGCCCCGGCCGGCACCGTGCGCCCGCCGCTGCGGTCCTGGCTGACCGGACGGCTGCTGGCGACCCTGCTGATCGCCGCCGGAACGCTGTTCTGCTTGGTCGGCACCGAGGTCGCGACGCTGGCCGCGCTGCGCTCTCACGACGAGGTCAGCTGGACCGGCCTGGTCATCGCGGTGATGTGCGCGGCGTCGATGGTCGGCGGCATCGTGCACGGCGCGGTGCGGAAGTCGCTGCCGCAGGGGCTGCTGATGCTGCTGCTGGCGCTGCTGGTGATCCCGGTCGGGCTGGTGACGCAGCCGTGGTGGCTGCTGATGCTCGTGCTGATCCCGACGAACCTGGTCTGCGCCCCGACGCTCGCGGCCACCACGGAGGCGGTCAGCGAACTCGCGCCGCCCGCGGTTCGCGGCGAGGCGATGGGCCTGCAGGACGCATCGACCAGGCTGGGGCTGGCCGCGGGGAGCCCGGTGGTCGGGTTCGCGATCGACCATTCGAGCCCGGCGTGGGGCTTCGCGGCGGCCGGATTCGGCGGGCTGGCACTGGCTGCGCTGGGGCTGGTGTGGTCGCTGCGCCGGAGTTCGGTGCGTGCGCCGTCGCTGGCGGCTGCTGTTCGGGCTCGCCGCTGAGCTGGGCGGGCCACGGGCCCGGGGTTCTCCTGGTGCCTGGGTGGGCCGCGTTGGTGGTGGGGCGGGCTGGGGTAAGCCAGGCTGGGCTGGATCGAGCCGGGGCAGGGCGGGCCGATCGAGCCAAGCTAGGCCAAGCCAGGCCAGACCGAGCCAGGGCAAGGCGGGCCGACCGCGCCAGGCCGGGTCAGGCCAGACCGTGGCGTGGCGGGACGCGGCGGGACGGGACGTGGCCAGACCGAGCCAGGGCAGGGTAGGACGACCGCGCCAGGCCGGGCCAGACCGGGACGTGGCATGGCGGGGCGGGACGTGGCGGGGCGGGGCGGGGCGGACGTGGCGGCCAGAACGAGCCAGCGCAGGCCAGGCCCGGAGCAGGGCGAGCCGGGCCGGGCGGGCTGGGCCAAGCCAGGTCGGGCTAGACCGCACCGCACCGGTCCGGTCCGGTCCGGTCCGGCGCGGGGCGGTGCGGGCCGGGCGGGACGGGCAGGAAGGTCAGGTCAGGTCAGGTCGGGCCAGACCGCACCGGGCCGATCCGCGCCAGGCAGGTGCGGTGCGGTGCGGTGCAGTGCGGGGGCAGAACGGGCCAGGTCAGGGCACCGGAGATCAGGTGCAGGCTTTGCGCAGCCCGTCCAGCTTCTCCAGGTTCCGCTTCGTCCACCGGGCGATCACCCCGGCGTCCTCGAGGTGTTCCTTCTGCACCTGGACGTACGAGTCGGCCATGCCGAGGAGGGCGTTCTTGACGTCCTCCTCCTTGACGTTGGCCGCCAGTTCGCGCAGCCGCCGTTCCTTGTCCTGCGCGCGGGCCTTGAGCTTTTCGCCGTCCACCAACGGGTTCAGGTCCGCCAGCCCCAGCGCCTCGGTGCACGTGGAGACCTTGTCCACCGCGGAATTCGTCTCATTGACCGCCGAATCGACCTGGTCGCAGCCAGCCAGCAGCGTTCCGGCCGCCGCTAAAACGACCGCCGCCCCCCAGTTCTTCATGAACTTCAGGGTAGCGGGTCCCGCGGGCGGACCAGTCCGGTTCGCCCGCGGGAACTCCTCACCCCTTCACGCACACGACCTGCTTGAGGTGCGCGACCACCTCGACCAAGTCGGTCTGTGCCTTGATCACCGTCTCGATGTCCTTGTACGCGGACGGGATCTCGTCGACGACCCCGGTGTCCTTCCGGCATTCCACGCCCTCGGTCTGCGCGGCGAGGTCGGCGGCGGTGAACGTCTTGCGGGCCTTCGTCCGCGACATCCGCCGCCCGGCGCCGTGGGAAGCGGATTCGAACGACGCGGTGTTGCCGAGTCCGCGCACGATGTACGAGCCGGTTCCCATGCTGCCCGGGATGATCCCGAGGTCTCCGGAGCCGGCCCGGATCGCGCCCTTGCGGGTCACCAGCAGGTCGACGCCGTCGTAGGTTTCCTCGGCGACGTAGTTGTGGTGACACGAAATCGCGTCGTCGAAGCTGGTACCCGGGATCACCTCGGCGACCGCGAGCTTCACCAGCGCGATCATCGTCGCCCGGTTCCGCGCCGCGTAGTCCTGCGCCCAGAACAGATCGCGCCGGTAGGCCTGCATTTCCGGCGTGTCCGCGACGAACACCGACAGGTCGGGATCCGGCAGATCCCGGTTGTGCGGCAGTTTCCGCGCGATCGCCATGTGCCGCTCAGCGAGTTCCTTGCCGATGTTGCGCGAACCCGAATGCAGCATCAGCCAGACCCGGCCCTCGTCGGCTCCGCCCTGTTCGAGGCAGACCTCGATGAAGTGGTTGCCGCCGCCGAGGCTGCCGACCTGCAGGTGCGCCCGCTTGCGCAGGTCCTGGACGCCCTCGTGCAGGTCGCCGAACGCCTTCCAGAACGTGTCCCAGCCGCCGACGCCGTGCACCTTCGCGGTGTTGACCGGCGTCTTGTGCAGCCCGAACCCGACCGGCACCGCCGATTCGATCCGCTTGCGCAGCTTGCCGAGGTCGTCCGGCAGGTCGCTCGCGGTGAGCGAGGTCCGCACGGCGCTCATCCCGCAGCCGATGTCGACCCCGACCGCGGCGGGCGAGACGGCGTCGCGCATGGCGATGACACTGCCCACCGTCGCGCCCTTGCCGTAGTGGACGTCGGGCATCACCGCGACGCCGTGCACCCAGGGCAGATTGGCGACGTTGCGCAGCTGACGCATCGCTTGGTCTTCGACCGACGCGGGGTCTGCCCACATCCGGATCGGAACCCGCTCGCCGTCCACTGCCGTGTACATGACTTTCCTTTCCCAGAACGAAGTTTGCCCGCTCAGCATCCGGCACTCCGGCGCTGCCGACAACGGGTTTTTCGGACACCGGTGCATCGGTGAAACGAAATCGGCGCCTCCGTCGATAACGGGCTCGGACGACCGGTTCGCCCAGGGTGCCGGTCATGGGGAGGATTCCGTTTTTCCATGAAGTACTCGTCGCGAGCGTTGCTCGCTGTCTTGCTGCTGGCCGGTTTTCCGGTACTGGTGCTCGCCGTCGCCGGGTCGCTGATCTGGCTGGAGATCGCCGCGTTCCAGCATGCTCGGCACCCGGCCGCCAGACGAGATTTACCTGGTGCCCCAGGTCAACGCCGGGGTGAACGAGGAGACGCACTGGGTCGGGCTGCGGGTGCGGCGCCGCCGGATGTTCATCGGCGCGCAGCTTTTCGCCGGGATGCGGGTCAGCCAGCTCCGGGCCATTCTCGGGCACGAACTCGGCCACTGCAGCAATCGCCACACCCGGTTCGCCGGCGCGACCTATCGGGGACGGCAGACGATCGGTCGAGTCGTGAATGGACTCCACCGCTCGAGGTGGTCGGCCCGGATGGTGCGGCCGATCTTCAGCACGTACGTCGCGATGTACTTCCGGGTCTCGGCGCGCGTGAGCCAGCAACAGGAACTCGCCGCGGACACCTCCTCCGCGCGGGCTGCGGGCACCACGGCCGCGACCACCGCGTTGCGCGAGGTCGCAGTCCTCGACGCGGCCTGGTGGCTGTTCCTGAACGACTACGCGACGATCGCCTGGTCCTCCGGATATCTGCCGCAGCGGATGGCCGAGGGCTACCAACTGCTGCTCGCCGACGAAAAACGCGCGGAGGAAATGGCTTCCCTGCGGGAGAATCCGCCGTCGCGGCCGGCCTCGAAGTACGACAGCCACCCGCCGATCTCCGAACGGATCGCGCTGCTGGAAGCCGCGCCGGACATCCCTGTGCCGTCGGGCGGCGAGCGACCCGCGACGGATCTCCTCCGCAACGGACCTGCGCTGCTCGAAGCGGCACTGGCGACCGGTCTGGCGGAGGGCGCGGCCTCGAAGAAGAAGCTCGACTGGGCCAGCCTGGTCGACGTCGGGATGCGCGACTCCACTCAGGCCGAGGCACTGCGGATTCGCCGCGGCCGAAGCCTCGACGAACTGCTCGACCTGCTCGACGCCGGACGCCTTGAGGACCTCGCCGATCCCGAGCACGCCGCACCGGCGGGGGCCGGGTTGCGGGCGAAACGCGAGTTCTACCGGCAATCAGTCCACAGCAGACTGTCCATTGTGGTGCACGCACAGCTCGCCAAAGCCGGTGCGGCTCAGTGGGAATTGTCCTGGTCCGGGCCAGCGAAGCTGGTACTGGCCGAACCGTATGCCACCGAACTGGATCCCGCCGTTGACGCGGCGATCGACGGGGACACCACCGCGCTCCGCGCGTTGCTCGCCCCGGTTCACTCCTGAGGAGGAAATCCCCTTGCTGGGACTTATCAAGCTCTACACCGTTCCGAAGTATCGCCGGATGATGAAGGCGGTCGCGAAAGACGCTAAGCAGCGCGGAATGAGCACTTTCGACTTCATGGACACCCTCAAACAGGAGGACATGGCCCGGTACCTCACGCCGCCGCTCAAGCAGACCGACGTCGCCCGTTTCGGCCTGCCCCCGGACGACGAGATCACCGAAGACCGGCTGCTGCCCCGAACCGCTTCGCGCCGCCCGAGACGCCTATCGCGCCGGAGAATGGCAGCCTGCTGCCGACTTGCTGGCCGAGATCGGTACGGACTGGGACCTCCGCAGTACTGCGGTGAGCGTCCTTTCCGAGGTCGCGGCCGACGACGACACCGCGTTGAAAGCCTGGCGCGCCGCCCGGCCCGACGACGCGGACGCCGCCATCGTCCACGCGGACTCGCTCACGAATGTGGCCTGGCAGATTCGGACCGGGCAGCGGGCGAGCAGGGTCAGCGCGGAGCAATTCGCCGGTTTCCGGCGGGTCCTCGAACAGGCCGACGAAGCCTGCCAGATCGCTGCGAAACTCGCGCCGGAAGAACCGACGCCGTGGGAGAAACGGTGCTCGATCGCGATGGGCCGCCAGTATTCGCGCGACGATTTCCGCGAAATATGGGTTGGTGTTATGGAGCGCGACCCGCTGCACGGCAACGCACACCGCCGCGCGATGCAGTACTGGTGCGCGAAATGGTTCGGCTCGCACGAACTGATGTGGGAATTCGCCGAGGAAGGCGCGGCGAAACACCCGAAGCTGGCCTGGCTGCCACTGGCGGCGGCCTTCGAACTGTGGGCCGCGGACGTCAAGGACCCGTGGCAGGACAAGCGGGTCGAGCAAGCGCTCGACACCCTGCTGCCCTGGCTCGACGGCGAGGGCCGGGATACGCCGGGGGCCCGTGAAGCCCGCGCGTTCGCCGCCCGCGCGCTGGTGGAACTGAAGCGCGGCGACGAAGCGATCGAGCAGTTCCGCCACCTCGGCGCGCACGCGGACGGCTCCGTGTGGTCCTACCACGCGTTCGGCTCCGTGCACGAGTTCCGGAAGATCCGGAGCCGGGCCTGTCGGGTGGCCAAGTAGCGGGGGCCAGTCCTTTGGCCGGGTTGCCGACCGGTGGCGGTGTCCGCGGCGTTCAGCCGCGCCGGGAAAAGTGAAAACCGCCCAGCCCCGACGCACGGGACTGGGCGGTTTCGCTTGTCAGCTCAGCGGTTCTGCGCCACCAGCTCGGCGATCTGCACGGTGTTCAGCGCCGCCCCCTTGCGGAGGTTGTCGGCGGAGACGAACAGCGCCAGGCCGCGGCCGTCCGGGACGCCCGGGTCGGTGCGGATGCGCCCGACCAGGCTCGGGTCGATGCCGGCGGCCTGCAGCGGCGTCGGCACGTCCGCCAGTTGCACGCCCGGCGCGGTCGACAGCAGTTCCGTCGCCCGCTCGACCGACAGCGGCCGTTCGAATTCGACGTTCACCGACAGCGAGTGCCCGGTGAACACCGGGACCCGCACGCACGTGCCCGAAACCAGCAGGTCGGGAATGCCGAGGATCTTCCGGCTTTCGTTGCGCAGCTTCTGTTCCTCGTCCGTCTCGAACGTGCCGTCGTCCACAATGGACCCGGCCATCGGCAGGACGTTGAACGCGATCGGCGCGACATACTTGGCCGGGGCCGGGAATTCGACCGCCGAACCGTCGTGGGTGAGCGAGGCCGCGCGCGAGGCGACCGCGTTCACCTGCGCGGCGAGTTCGTCGACGCCGGCCAGGCCGCTGCCGGAGACTGCCTGGTAGGTGCTCGCGATGATCCGGACCAGACCGGCTTCGTCGTGCAGCGGCTTGAGCACCGGCATCGCGGCCATCGTGGTGCAGTTGGGGTTCGCGATGATCCCCTTGCGCGCGTCCTTGATCGCTTCCGGGTTGACCTCGCTGACGACCAGCGGCACGTCCGGGTCGCGGCGGAACGCCGACGAGTTGTCGACCACGATCGCGCCCGCCTCGGCGAACCGCGGCGCCTGTTCGCGCGAAGTCGCGCCGCCCGCGGAGAACAGCGCGATGTCCAAACCGGACAGATCAGCGGTCGCGGTGTCCTCGACGGTGATTTCCTCGCCGCGCCACGGCAACGTGCGTCCCGCCGAGCGGGCCGAGGCGAAGTACCGGATCTGCTCGACCGGGAAGTCCCGCTCGTCGAGCAGCTTGCGCATCACGGCACCGACCTGGCCGGTAGCCCCGACCACGCCAACCCGAAGACCCCGCGCCATCAGCGACCACTCCCCGCGTAGACGACGGCTTCCTCGTCGCCGCCCAGTTCGAACGCCTCGTGGATCGCGCGCACGGCCTCGTCCAGCTGCGCGTCGCGGATCAGCACCGAAATGCGGATCTCCGAGGTGTTGATGATTTCGATGTTCACGCCCGCGTTGGCCAGCGCCTCGCAGAACGTCGCCGTGACGCCCGGGTGCGAGCGCATCCCGGCGCCGACGAGCGACACCTTGCCGACGTGGTCGTCGTACAGGACCGACTCGAAGCCGATCTCCGCCTTGATCTTCTCGAGTTCCTTGACCGCCTTGGCCCCGTTGGCCTTCGACAGCGTGAAGGTGATGTCGGTGCGGCCGGACGACGTGCTGGACACGTTCTGCAGCACCATGTCGATGTCGATCTCGGCGTCGGCGACGACCCGGAAGATCTTGCCCGCGGCCCCGGCGTGGTCCGGCACGCCGGTCACGGTGATCTTCGCTTCCGAGCGGTCGTGTGCCACACCGGTGATCAGCGCTTGTTCCACGGGGATCTCCTCGATCGATCCGGCCACCGTGGTGCCCGGCTTGTCGCTGTAGGAAGAACGGACTCGGATCGGCACGCCGTAGCGGCGCGCGTACTCGACCGAACGCAGGTGCAGGATCTTCGATCCGCTCGCCGCGAGCTCCAGCATCTCCTCGTACGGGATGGTGTCGAGCTTCTTGGCGTCCGGCACGATCCGCGGGTCGGCCGAATACACACCGTCCACATCGGAATAGATCTCGCAGACGTCCGCGTTCAGCGCGGCGGCGAGCGCCACCGCGGTGGTGTCGGAACCGCCGCGGCCGAGCGTCGTGATGTCCTTGGTGTCCTGTGCCACGCCTTGGAAACCGGCCACCAGCGCGACGTAACCCTGCTCCAGCGCCTCGGTGACGCGGCTCGGAGTGACGTCGATGATGCGCGCGTTGCCGTGCACCGACGTGGTGACCACGCCCGCTTGGGAACCGGTGAACGACCAGGCCTGCGCGCCTTGGGCGGAAATCGCCATCGCGACCAATGAATTCGAGATGCGCTCACCGGCGGTGAGCAGCATGTCCATTTCCCGCTCCGGCGGCGCCGGGTTCACCTGCTGCGCCAGATCGAGCAGCTCATCAGTGGTGTCGCCCATCGCCGAGCACACGACGACCACGTCGTTGCCCGCCTTCTTGGTCGCGACGATCCGTTCTGCCACGCGCTTGATCCGGTCGGCACTTTCCAGCGACGATCCGCCGTACTTCTGGACCACGAGGGCCACGCCCGAACCTCCTTGACGGGCCGGGGCGTACTCCTTGGAGGGCACCGAGGAGCGCCCACGGCCCTTCATTTGGAGAAGAGCCTACCGGCGCGAACGGCGCTCGCCACCCCATCGAGTGGTCCGCCACGGCCCGTTCGGAGCGTTTGGAAGTAAATTTTCCTTAACGCCAGGGGAAAGCTCGAAGCCCTTCCTCCGGAGTGACGGAGAGCACTCCCGGTCGTACTACGGTTCGCCGCATGCGCAAACCAGCCGAGACGAGCGTCCCCGTCGCGCCGGCCATCGCCGAGCGCTGGAGCCCGCGGGCCTACGACGAGACCGCCGAGATCACCGACCCCCAGCTGACCGCATTGCTCGAAGCCGCCAGGTGGGCACCGTCTTTCGGCAACACCCAGCCGGCGCGCTACCTCGTCGGCCGCCGAGGCGATCCCGTCTTCCCGCGCCTGCTCGCAACACTGAACTCCGGGAACCAGGCGTGGGCGTTCCGGGCGAGCGCGCTGCTGATCGGCGTGATGGTCACCACGAACGAGAAGGGCGAGGTGCCCTACACCGACTACGGACTGGGCTTGGCGACCGAGAACCTCGTCCTGCAGGCGGTCGAACTCGGCCTGATCGCGCACCAGATGGCGGGCTTCTCGCCGGACGCGGTCCGCGCGGAGTTCGGCCTGCCGGATGAGGCGGTGGCCAGGGTGGCGATCGCCGTCGGATCGCCCGCTGACGCTTCGGTACTGGAGGACCCGCGACGCATCGAACGAGAACTCGCCCCACGGCGACGGCTGCCGCTCGAGGAGTTCGCCTTCGGGGACGAATGGGGGTCTCCGGCACTTGTGACCGATCCGTGAGCATTTGAGGGAACCGGCGCCCCGCTTCTGAGGTCAGATAGGCACCAAACCGGTCAGGCCACTGAATCGGTAGGAGATTCCTCAAGGAGTGACGAGATGCGTACTGGCGTGCCGGTTTTGATGGCGGTTTCCGCAACGGCGATGGCGTTCGCGCTGTCCGGGTGTTCCAGTTCGGACGCCAAGGGTGACGCCACCCCGGCGATCGCGACGCCGCCCGCCTCCTCGGCCGCCCCGTCGTCGGCGAGCCCGTCCTCCTCGTCCGCGGGCAGTGCCTCCTCGGCCGACTACACCAAGCAGGGCACGAAGCTCAAAATCGGCGAGAAGGCCGTGGTGCCGTTCAAGTCGCAGAAGAACACCGGCGCGATCGGCGTGACGGTGACCGGCATCGACAAGGGCGTCGAGGCTGACCTGGCTCCGCTGAAGCTCGGCGACCGAGCCAAGGGGATGACGCCGTACTACATCCAGGTCAAGGTGACGAACGAGACCGGATCGGACTTCGCCTACAGCTCCCTGGGCCTGATGAACGGCCTGCTCGCGGACGGCACCAGCGGCCCGCACGTGTCGGTGATCGGCAAGTTCGAGAAGTGCGACAGCGGCAACTCGGGCAAGGCGTTCACCACGAAGGGCGCGTCGTACACCAGCTGCGTGCTGGCGCTGGCTCCGGCTGGTGCAGAGGTCAAGGGCGCTAGCTACGGAGCTAGCACTTACCGGGACCTGGCCCCGAACACCGACTACGGCAAGGACGCAGTGACCTGGCAGTAAGCTCGGCGCGATACCGCCGCGGGGCGTCAGCCGAGGGCTGACGCCCCTTTCGCGTTCTGGGGAGAACTGATGTCCGGCAGAAGACCGATCGTCTTGGTGGCGGCGTTGGCGTTCGCACTGTCCGCGTGTTCGAGCGCGGCCGACGCGCCGCCGCCGGGCACCGCCCCGGCCTCAGCGCCCGCTTCGACCTCGGCACCTGCCTCGACCAGCGCGCCCGCGCGGCCGAAGATCGCCTACACCAAGCCGGGAACGAAGCTCAAAATCGGCGAGAAGGCCGTGGTGCCGTTCACGACCGACTCCTCGCCTGTCGGCGCGGTCGGCATCACGGTGACCCGCATCGACCGGGGCACCGAGGCGGAACTGGCCAAGATGAATCTCGGCGACGACCTCACCGGACTGGTGCCGTTCTACGTCCGGTTCACCGTGTCGAACGAGACCGGCGACGACTTCTCCACCCCCCGGGCGTGGGGCGTGAGCGGCCTGCTCAAGGACGGGTCCGAAGGCAGGATGACCCTGCCCCCGGACTCGCCGGAGTGCCACAGCGAAGCCGTCGACGGCTTCACGGTCAAAGGCGCGACCTACGGCGCCTGCAAGATGGAACTGGCCGCGCCCGGCACCACGGTGACCGGCGCGAAGTACCACGACGACTCTTTCGCCTGGCTGGCCAAGGGCACGGACTACCGGGAAAAGCCGATCGTCTGGCAGCCGTGATCAGGCGCCAGCGCCTCCGACGCGACGGATGATCTTCGCGAGAATCCCCGACACAACCAGCCAGAACACCGCCGCGATGCCGTAGTTCACCAGCACCCGCAGCTTCGCGTCGCCAGGCGTGAACAGGTCCTTGAAGCCGAGCGAAAGCCCGTCGGCCCAGCTGCGGACGAACGAGACGATTCCGTTGCCCTGGTTGGCCTCGCCGATGACGAAAATCACGTGCAGCACCAAGACCGCGGCGAACAGCAGCCCTGCCCAGCGCACGAGCGACGCGATGAAAGACACCGCGCGCTCACGAGTGCGCCGCCAGTCCACCGGGGTGCGCTGGGGACGCGCCTTCGCCTCGGTTTCCTGCGCTTGTTCCGCGTGCTCGCCCATGCCGGGCAGTCTGGCACGTCGCCTCGCGGCCCGCTACCCGCTAGTAACAGGTATCAGCCACCCGACGTAACAGTTCGATCGCGACGGGCGGCTTTCCTTTCGGCGCGCCGGGTGGTTACAGTGACCCCGTGGCGCGTGAACTCCTGCTTCGCTGCCGCGACGGGGCCTGATCTGACCGGCTCCTCGTCGCGGGGCTTTGTGGTGCCGGTCGTCCGCACCGATCCGTTCAGGAGATTTTCCCGCGATGAGCACCGACCCCCGCACCACTAATTCCCGTCTGCGCACGCCCTCTCGTCCCGCGCCCGCCGGACAGCCCTCGTGGAACCCGCAGCGCGGCACGTCCATGCCGGTTCACCGTTACCGCCCCTGGTACGACGTCGTCGAGAACATCGACGTACCCGACCGCACCTGGCCGGACAAGCGCATCGAGCGCGCGCCGCTGTGGTGTGCGGTCGACCTGCGCGACGGCAACCAGGCACTGATCGACCCGATGTCGCCCGCGCGCAAGCGCAAGTTCTTCGACCTGCTGGTCCGCATGGGCTACAAGGAGATCGAGGTCGGCTTCCCGGCCGCGTCGCAGACCGACTTCGACTTCGTGCGCGAGATCATCGAAGAGGGCGCGATCCCGGACGACGTGCACATCCAGGTGCTGACCCAGTGCCGCCCCGAGCTGATCGAGCGCACCTTCAAGGCGCTCGAAGGCGCGCCGCGGGCGATCGTCCACATCTACAACTCGACGTCGATCCTGCAGCGCCGCGTGGTGTTCCGCGAGGAGCGCGAGGGCATCAAGAAGATCGCCACCTCGGCCGCGGAAATGGTCGTCGAGCTGGCGGCGAAGCAGCCCGACACCGACTTCCGCTTCCAGTACTCGCCCGAGTCCTACACCGGCACCGAGCTGTCCTACGCGCTCGAGGTGTGCAACGCGGTCACCGAAATCTGGCAGCCGACGCCGCGGAAGCCGGTGATCCTGAACCTGCCGGCGACCGTCGAGATGGCGACGCCGAACGTCTACGCCGACTCGATCGAGTGGATGAGCCGCAACCTGGAGCGCCGCGATTCGGTGATCCTGTCGCTGCACCCGCACAACGACCGCGGCACCGGCATCGCCGCCGCCGAACTGGGCTACCAGGCGGGCGCGGACCGGATCGAGGGCTGCCTGTTCGGCAACGGCGAGCGCACCGGCAACGTCGACCTGGTCGCGCTGGGCATGAACCTCTACAGCCAGGGCATCGACCCGCAGATCGACTTCTCCGACATGGACGAGATCAAGCGGACCGTCGAGTACTGCAACCAGCTGCCCGTCCCGGAACGCTCGCCGTGGGGCGGCGACCTGGTGTTCACCGCCTTCTCCGGCAGCCACCAGGACGCGATCAACAAGGGCCTCGACGCGATGAAGGACGCCGCGGACTCCAACGGCGTCCCGGTCGACGAGCACCCGTGGGAGGTCCCGTACCTGCCGATCGACCCGAAGGACGTCGGCCGCACCTACGAGGCCGTGATCCGGGTGAACTCGCAGTCCGGCAAGGGCGGCGTCGCCTACATCATGAAGGCCGAGCACCAGCTCGACCTGCCGCGCCGGCTGCAGATGGAGTTCTCGAAGGTCATCCAGGCCTACACCGACACCGAGGGCGGCGAGGTCGACCCGGCCACCATGTGGCGCGCGTTCTCGGCCGAGTACCTGGAGGCGAAGACCCCGCTGGAGCTGATCAAGCAGCGGGTCACCGACAACGGCGGCGGCGAGTACGACCTCGAGGCCACGGTGAAGGTCGAGGGCGACGAGCACGAGATCACCGGCCGCGGCAACGGGCCGATCGCCGCGTTCTTCGACGCGCTGTCCACTGTGGGCTACGACCTGCGGCTCCTGGACTACAGCGAGCACACGCTGAGCCCTGGCGACGACTCGCGCGCCGCGTCCTACATCGAATGTGCGATCTCCGACCGGGTGTTCTGGGGCATCGGTGTCGACCCGTCGATCGTCACCGCTTCGCTGCGGGCTGTGGTGAGCGCGGTCAACCGGGCGAACCGCTGACTGACGACTGATGCGGGCTGAACGCTTGGTCGCGCTTCTCTTTACGCTGCACCGCAAACGCGCGGGCACTGTCGGAGAGCTAGCCGGAGAACTGGGCGTGACCGAGCGGACGCTGCGGCGCGATCTCGCCGCGTTGCGCGAAGCCGGCGTGCCGCTCTGGAGTGAACCAGGGCGGCACGGCGGCATCCGGCTCGTCGACGGCTGGCGTTCTCGGCTCGACGGCCTCACCTCTCGGGAGGCTGTCGCACTGCTGGCCCTCGACGTCCCGGACGCGCTGGCTGGGCTCGGCCTCGGCACCGCAGTGGCCGCCGCGCACGCGAAAGTGTCCGCGAGCATGCCAGCTCAGCTGCAGGAACAGGCCCGGACGGTCGCCGGGCGCTTTCATCTCGACGCCTCCGCCTGGTTCAGCTCGCCAGATGACACCGCCGCGCTGCCGATGGTCGCGAAGGCGGTGTGGACCCAGCGACAGCTCGACGTGCGCTATCGGCGGCGCGACAAAGTCACCCGGCGAACGCTCGATCCGCTGGGGCTCGTGTTGAAAGCCGGGGTTTGGTACCTGGTGGCGCGGGTCGGGGAAGACCTGCGGACGTATCGCGTCTCCCGGTTGACGGCGGTCGCCGAAACCGGTGAAACCTTTGCGCGCCCGGAAGAATTCTCGCTCGCTGATTGGTGGCGCGCGTCGTCGGCGGAGTTCGAGAAGATGCCGCTGCCGTTGAAGGTGACGGCTCGGCTCGATCGGTCCGCGGCGGGTGCGTTGCGGCGGGTTTTCGGGCCGGAGCACGTGAACGAGGTGCTGGTGTCGCTCGGCCCGAAGGACGACGACGGGTGGGCCGAGGCCGAGTTCGCCATGGAGGGCAAGGAAGTCGCCGTCGGACAGCTGGTTTCCCTCGGCCCCGGCGTCGAGGTGCTGTCCCCGCCGGAGATCCGCGCCGCGGTCGCGGAGTTCGGTCAGGCGCTCGCCGACCGCAACCGTCCGTGAGGGGAACCCTGAGGGAATCTGATTCCCTCAGGGTTCCCCTCACGGACGTCAGCGGTAGCCGGTGGCGTCGGCGGGTTTTCCGGGCTCCTGGACCTCCTCGATGTACCGCCACGCGTCCGGTCGGCTGCCGTCCACGTCGTCGATCTCGTAGACCTTCGCCAGCTGTCCGCTGGAAACCGTCTGACCGTTCCAGCGGTGCCGATCCGCGTCGGCGGCGAGTGCGACGACTGTGCGGCCGGAGAAGGTCGGCGATTCCGAGATCGCGAAATGCGGTTCGCGGACTGTCGCGTCGCGCCAGTTTTCCTCGGTGACCTCGAAGATCTCCAGCATCGCCTCCGAACGCAGCCATCCCGGCGTGAACGCGATCGCGGTGCAGTCGTGCGCCTTCAGCTCAGCCGCCTCGCCGACGGCCAGGACGTTGATCGCCGCCTTGGCCAGGTAGTACGGCAGCGACGTGCCCTCGCGGTACTTCGCGTTGTACTCGGCGGTGCCGTCGGTCAACTCGATCACGAGCCCGCCCGGACGGCGGATGACCAGCGGAAACAGATGGTGGCTCGTGATCAGGTGGGCGTCGAGGGACAGCCGCATCATCCGCAGGCTGGCGTCCAGCGAGTGCTCCCAGATCGGTTTGCCCCACTCCAGATAGCGGTCGCCGCCCCAGATGCCGTCGACCAGGATGTCGAGACCGCCGTGCTCGGCGTCGATCCGCTGGGCGAGCGCGGCGACCTCGTCGCTCACCAGATGGTCGACCCGCAGCGCGCTTCCCTTGCCGCCGGCGGCTTCGATCTGGTCCAGAGTGTCCTCAATGGTCTCCGGACGGTCCACTTCGGACCGTCCGGCGCGCGTCGTGCGGCCGGTGACGTACACGTACGCCCCGGCCCGGCCCAGTTCGACCGCGATCGCCCGGCTCGCCCCGCGCGTGCCGCCCGCCACGAGCGCGACCTTGCCGGCCAGTTCCCCGCTCATTCCGTTCGTCCCCTTTCTCTCGGTGGACCACCAGCGTGCGCGCGAACCCTGACATCCTCTGTCCGGGTTTCTGTGTTTGATTGCCCCGGCTCCGCCGGGGCGCCGAGATCGCCGGGGAGCCGGTTTCTTCCCTCCCGATTTCGCCCGGCCCTGGGGCCGGGCGAAATCGCTCAGTCCAGAAACCGGCGCGATCTCGGGTGTTGCCCACCGAGGTGACGCTGCTCGGCATGGGTGTGGCCGCCGCGCAGCACGGGACGTCGCTGGCTGTCGTGATCGCCCGGCTGGGCCGTCGCCGCAAGCTGGCCGCCGGGCCGAACTGGCTCGACGGACGCCTGCGACGGCACCCGCGGCCGGTCCTGGTGGTCGCGCGGTGGCTGACTTCCGGCGGGACAGTCGGTGCGCTGCTGGCGGGTTCATTGCGGTGGCGATTTACCGAATTTCTGACCGCGTCCGCGGTGGGCGTGCTGCTGTGGACGTCGTACGTCGCGTTTCTCGGCTACGCCGGTGGCCAGCTGGTTGCCGAGCCTGGGCTGAGCTTGGCGTTGTCGCTGACCATCGCGGTATTGCTCGGCTCGGCGATCACGATCGGGATTCGACAGCACGGAGCGCCGAGTACAGCGCCCTGATCAGCGGTTCGTTCTCCGGAGCGGCTGCGGCGGGGAACGGGATCCGGCGGCGGGTGTAGCCGTAGGCGATGCCATTGCGGGGGTCGGCGAACGCCTGCTGACCGCCCGCGCCGCTGTGGCCGAAGCTGCCCTGGCCAAGTTCCGGGTAACGCTCGCCGGTGGCGTGGAATCCGATGCCGAACGCCTTGTGCTCGCGCAACACCACGTCGTGCCCGATGGACTGGATCTGCGCGAACTCGGCGGCGATTTCCGGCTTCAGCAATGGCGGTTCACCGTCGAGCGGGCTGATCGCGGCCGCGTACATCCGGGCCAGACCGCGGGCCGAGGCGACACCGCCGAACGACGCCGAGCCGAGCCGTCGGACTTCCGGGAGGTTCGGCAGTTCCCACACCTCCGGACCGTCCGGATGGTGCCGGTTGAACGCGATGCCCTGGAGGCTGTTCGCGGCGGGCAGCGGGAGCTGCCGTTCGGGAGTCAGCACCATCGGTTGCGTGGCAACGAAGCGCGGCTCCAGTTCAGCGGGCAGGCCGAGGTGAAAGTCCACTGTGTACGGATCGCGGACGCGGTCGGCGAAGTTTTCCTGGAGGGTGCGGCCGGTGGCCCGGCGGACGACTTCGCCGCTGAGCGCACCGATTACCAGTGCGTGGTAACCGAATGCGGTGCCGGGCCGCCAGAACGGACGTTGGCGAGCTAAGCGTTCGGCGACGACGTGATCGTCTGCGAGTTCCGCGCGGCTGAAGCCTTCGTCGGAGCCGACCAGGCCGGCTCGGTGCGCCAGGAGTTCTCGCAGGGTGACGTCTTGTTTGCCTTCGGCGGCGAACTCCGGCCAGTAGTGACTCACTCGCTGGTCCAGATCCAGCACGCCGTCCTGAACCAGCAGCGCGACGGTCAGATGCGCCGCCCCTTTCGCCGCGGAGTACGCGCCGAGCAGGGAATCCCCGTCGATGTCTTCGCCGGTCCAAAGGTCGACTACTTGCTCGCCGTGGTGGTACGCCGACAGTTGCGCGGATCCGTCGGCTACTGCCGCGAACTCGTCTCGCACCGGTTCGAAGCCGGACTTCACGGCACCTTGGATGTCTGCCATGCCACCACGCTACACCTATTTCTAACCATTGGTCACTAATCCTGTCTCGGTAGAGTCCCCGACTATGACTCGACCGCGGCCCGGCCGTCCCGCACAGCTCGATCGCGAGCGGATCGTCGACGCGGCGTTGTCCGCCGGGAACCTCGACACGCTGACCATGCGCGAGCTGGCCGCGCGGCTCGGCGTGACGCATGGCGCGCTCTACCGCTGGGTCGCCAATCGGGACGCGCTGTTCGATCTGGTCAGCGAGGTGGTGCTGGATCGGGTGCTTCCCGCGGAGGAGCCGCCGCGACGGTCTTGGCGGCCGTGGCTCGCGAAGGTCGCGTGGGCGATGCACGATCAGTTCCTCGCGGTACCCGGCTATGCGAGTCGATTGTCCCGGCCGCATCGGCATAACGCGGATTCCTTCGGCCGCCTGCGCGCCCAGGTGGTCACGGCGTTTACCAATGCCGGAGTGCGACCGGAACTGGCCGAACAGAGCTGGTACATCTTCATCACCTGCACGGTCAGCTGGCTCGCCGTCCGGGAAAACCCGCTCGACCTCGGGCCGGACGCACCGCGGTTCGAGCTTTTCCTCGACACGTTGCTGCGAGGTCTGCCCGCCCGGGAACCCAGCTAGGTCGTGAGCGCGGCTACTTCGGCACGCATTTCGTCGATCACGGTCGCGACCGCCGGACGGTTCGCCGCACCGGTGCGGCACACCACTTCCACCAGCCGCGCCGCGCGGATTCCGGCCAGCGGGCGGCCGACCAGACCGCTGCCCCGCCGAGTGTCCATTGTGTACCGAGGCATCAGCGCGATCCCGTGCCCGGCCGCGACGAGCCGTTCGGTGATGCGGAAATCGTTGATGCGCTGGACGATCTGCGGCCGCACCCCGGTGCGCACGGTCAGCGAGCGGAGGACGTCGTCGACCGGGAAGCCGTGGTCCACCGAGATCCAGCGTTCGTCCGCGAGATCGGCGAGGCCGACGCGGCGGTTGCGGGCGAGCCGGTGGCCGACCGGGAGGGCGACGTCCAGGGGTTCGCGCAGCAACGGGACCACGTCGAGACGTTCGGTGTCGAACTCGGCCGCGTGCTCGTCGCGGTGAGCGACGACGACGTCGTAGTCGGCGACCAGGCCCGGCACCTGCGGCGGGACCATGTCGACGTCGCGGACGTCGACCTCGAGGTTCTCGTGCTGGCCGATGCGGCGCAGCAGGCCAGGCAGGAGCATCAGGCCGGCGGACTGGAAGATCGCGATCCGCACGCGTCCGCGCGGGGCGCTGCGGTAGGTGTCCAGCTCCGCTTCGGCCCGGTCCAGCGCGGCCAGCACGTCGTCGGCGCGGGCGACGAGCGCGCGGCCGGCGTCGGTGAGCCGAAGCCCGCGACCAGCCGGTTCGGTGAGCGCGATGCCGACCTCCGCCTGCAACGCGCGCAACTGCTGCGAGATCGCCGACGGCGTGCAGTGCAACGCCTGAGCGGCGGCGGTGACGCTGCCCCGATCGGCGAATTCGCGCAGCGTCCGAAGCCTGCCCAAGTCCATCCGGGCAGTGTATGTGAAGCAACGCTACACAGTCAGTGCAGTTATTCTCGCTGGTGCTTCAAAGTTCGCCTAGGCACAGTTGAGGCATGGCCATCCGGGACCGTCTGCTCGCTGTGTTCGTCGCCGTCTTGTGGGGCCTCAACTTCATTGCGATCCACGCCACACTCGGCCAGTTCCCGCCGATGTTCGCGGGCGCGCTGCGGTTCCTGCTGATCGCCGTCCCGACGGTTTTCCTCGTGCCGTGGCCGCGGGTGAAGCTGCGGTACCTCCTCGGCTACGGGCTCGGGTTCGGCACCGGACAGTTCGCGTTCCTGTTCGTCGCGATGCACCTGGGCATGCCGACCGGGCTGGCGTCGCTGGTGCTGCAGGCGTCGGCGCCGTTCACCGTGCTGCTGGGCGCGGTGCTGCTGCGGGAACGCGTTTCCGGACGGCAGCTGGCCGGGATCCTGCTCGCGGTCGCGGGCATGACGGCGATCGCCTGGCAGCAGTCCGCCCACGCCGCGCTGGTGCCGGTGGTGCTGACCTTGCTGGCCGCGCTGAGCTGGGCGATCGGCAACCTGAGCATGCGCCGCGCGGAGCCGGACAACCCGCTGCACCTGACGCTGTGGATGTCGGTGGTTCCGCCGCTGCCGATGCTGGCGCTGTCGAGCATCTTCGAGGGCCCCGGAGCGGCGTGGCACTCGCTGGCGACGCTCGGCACCAAGACCGGCCTGATCGGCCTCGCGGGGCTGGCGTACGTGGTGATCTTCGGGACGGTCATCGGGTCCGGCATCTGGACCACCCTGATGCGCCGCAACCCGGCGGGCGTGGTCGCGCCGTTCTCACTGCTGGTGCCGGTGGTGGGGCTGACGGCGTCGTTCTTCATCCTCGGCGAGGTGCCGACGGTCCTGACCCTGGTCGCGGCGGCGGTGGTGATCGGCGGGGTTTTGCTGGGGTCGCTGCGGCGGAAGCCCTCGGTTACGCCGGAGGAATTGCTGCCGGTGTGAGGGTCACCGGCCGGGGCCTCAGCCGCCCGTCTCTTCCTGGCGGGCGCTATTTGTCGGGCCGTGTGGTCGCGACGCGAGTCGCCCCCGACGGGCCGCGCCTTTGGGCGTGAAGACGAACCTGTCGATGAACCTCGCCCCGCCATAGCGAGTCGCTAACAGCAGTGACTCCGGCTCGTCAGACGGCCAGGTGGCGTCTGCTCCTGGCTCGGTTCCGCTCCCGAGGTGGAAGAAGACAAGCGGGTCGTCGAGGTGCGCGGTGCCGTAAGCGAACGTCTTCGCGAAAACCGGGTCGGATCCGCCGAGGAGTACCGACGGTGGCCCGACCTCGGCGAGGACTTCGCTGTGGCTCCGGTCGTGGGCGCACCACGACCGCATCTGGTTTCGGATGCGGTCGTAGTCCACTCGGGACAGCGCATTGTCCAGGGTGAGCCAGCCGCGGCGGTGCGCGATCTCGGCGTAAACCGACGCCATGATGTGCGAGTCCCTCTCGCCCATGACGAGTTCGACCGCACCGCTCACCCCGGTGGAGACGAACGCTTCCCGCGCCCGGAGCTCGGTCAGGTCATCGGCCAAGAGCTGCTCACCTCCGTCGACGAACGCGACGGCATCGAGAAACAGAAGGAGCGCGCTTTCCCCGCCATACATGCCAGGCCGGCGAAGGGCGGAGTTCAACTGGTGAAGCAGATAGTCGCGGACATCGCCGATTGTGCGGCTCGTACCGTGGCCACTGGTCATCGTTCGCTCTCTGTTCGGTTGCCCGGGAACAGAAAACCCCCGGCGAGTCCGAAGACTCACCGGGGGATTTCAGGGGCGAAAACTTCAGGCCACCGCGTCGTTCTTCTCGTCCGACGACGAGGCCGACTCCGCGGCGTGGCGCGCCATGCGCTTCTTCAGCACCAGCGTCACCACCACGCCGATCACCAGCGCCGCTGCCAGGCCTGCCCACTGGAAGCCCTTCAGCCACTTGTCGGCGACCACGCCCAGGTAGTAGATGAGCGCCGTCGTGCCGCCCGCCCACACGATGCCGCCGAGGGCGTTCGCGATCAGGAAGCGCGGGTAGTGCATGTTGAGCGACCCCGCGAGCGGGCCGGCCAGGATGCGCAGCACCGCGACGAAGCGGCCGAAGAACACGGCCCACATACCGCGTTTGTGGAACATCCTTTCGGCACTCGCGATGTGATCGGGGCCGAAATGTTTGGGGAACTTCCGGCCCGCCCACGCGAACAGCCGTTTCCCGCCCTTGCGGCCGATCAGGTATCCGATGCTGTCGCCGATGATCGCGCCCGCGGTGGCCAGCGCGCCGATCCACACCGGGTTCAGCCCGCTGTGCGACGACGCCAGCAGCGCCGCGCTCACCAGCACGATCTCCCCCGGCAGCGGGATGCCCAGGCTTTCGACCATCACCACCAAGCCCACCAACAGGTAGACCGAGAGCGGAGGGATCGCCTCCAGCACGTGGTCGATGTTCACTGCCTACCCCCTTGTGATCCGTGCCTGGTCTCCGCAGGGTACCCAGCTCGCGGGGGTTCTCGCGTCCACCTGGAGTCGGGGGTGGGGTCCGTCTTCCGACAGGGGTTTTTCAGGATTTTTCCGACATAACACGCAAAGCGCGCGATTCGAAGTACTCCCGTTCCGGCAGGCTCAAGGTGCGTTGGGCGGCGCGGACGTAGCAATCGCGGGCGCCTCGCGGGTCGTCGGACAGCTCCAGAAGATGTGCACGGACCACGTCGGCGCGGTAGTGGTCTATCTCGGCGGCGTCCAGTTCGCTCAGCGCGAGCTCCGGGCCCTCGACGCGGGCGAGCGCGACCAGCCGGTTGAGGGTGACTATCGGGCCGGGGGCGATCTGCTGGAGAAGGTCGTACAGCACCAAGATCTGCGGCCAGTCGGTGGCGTCGGCGGTCGGGGCTTCGTCGTGCACGGCGGCGATCGCGGCCTGCAGTTGGTACGGGCCGACCGGGGTGGTCGCCAGCGCGTGTTCGATGAGCGCGCTGCCTTCGGCGATCGCGGACGCGTCCCAGAGCGAGCGGTCTTGTTCGGCCAGCGGCACCGGGATTCCGTCCCGGCCAGTGCGGGCCGGACGGCGGGCGTCGGTGAGCAGCATGAGGGCGAGCAGTCCGGCGACCTCGCCGTCGACAGGCAGCAGTGCGTGCAGTTGCCGGGTGAGCCGGATGGCCTCGGCGGTCAGTTCGACACGGTTCACCTCGCTGCCGGAGCTGGCGGTGTGGCCTTCGGTGAACACCAGATACAGCACTTGCAAAACCGCGGCGACGCGCTCCGGCAGTTCGTCCCGCGGCGGTAGGGCGAACTCCGCACCGCGCAGTTTGTGTTTCGCCCGGCTGATCCGCTGGCCGATCGTCGGCTCCGGGACGAGGTAGGCCCGCGCGATCTCCGCAGTGGTCAAGCCGCCGACGGCGCGCAAGGTGAGAGCCACTTGCGACGGGCGGGTCAACGCGGGATGGCAGCAGAGCAACAACAGGGTGAGAGTGTCGTCCTGCTGCTGCACGAGTTCGAAGGACGGCGGTTCCAGCGCGGCCACCGTTTCCTCACGACGGATGCGGGCGGCTTCGTTGCGCCACATCTCGATCCGCCGGCGCGAGGCAGTAGTGATGAGCCAGGCCTTCGGATTGTCCGGAACACCGTCCTTCGGCCACTGCACGGCGGCGGCGAGCAGGGCCTCCTGCACGGCGTCCTCGCATTTGCCGAAATCGCCGTAGCGGCGCACGAGCGCGGTCAGCACCTGCGGAATGGCCTCGCGCAGGACGCGGTCGATCACAGCTCGAAGTCCACGTCGCCGGTCAGCCCCATCACCGGCCGCACCTCGATCGTCGCGTACGGGGCCTCCGGGATCCGCGCGGCGATCTCCAGCGCGCGGGCCTCCGAATCGCATTCCAGCAGGTAGAACCCGGCGAGCTGTTCCTTGATCTCGGCGAACGGGCCGTCGGTGGTGCTCACGCCGCCGGTGCGGACGTGGACCTGCTTCGTCAGCTCCGGCGCGGCCAGCCGTTCGGACACGATCCGCTCGCCGGTTCCGGCCAGCTCCTCGTGGAACCGCTGGTAGGCACGCAGCCCCTCGGCCTTCTGCTCGTCGGACATCCCCGCCCAGGCCGCGCGCGACGCCGGGTTGCCGTAGATCAGGACCAGATACTTCATCGGAAGCCTCCTCGAAAAAGTTTTCTACCCCTGATGTCGAAGCCGCGCGGACGGCTTCGACGTCCCGGACGTAACAACCATCCGGGAAAAGGAGAACACAAAATGTCCGAGAACGAGATCCGCGACCTGCTGGCCGAGCGCACCGCCGCGATGCACGCCAAGGACGCGCAACGGGTCGTCGCGAGCTACGCCGAGAAGGCGGTCAAGTTCGATCTCGCCCCGCCGCTGCGCACGACCGGTGCTTCCGCGGAGTACGTCACGCAGTGGTTCAGCACCTTCGACGGGCCGATTTCCTACACCTACCACGACGAGGAGATCACCGTGTCCGGCGAGCTGGCGGTGGTGACGGCGCTGGCGAAGCTGACCGCGACGCCGCGGGGCCAGAGCGAATCGTTCACCCTCTGGTTCCGCGCCACGCTTGCCTTGCAGCGCAAGGAAAACAGCTGGCTGATCACGCACGAGCACGTTTCGACGCCGTTCCACATGGACGGTTCGTTCCGCGCCGCCGTCGATCTCCAGCCCTGAAAGCCGTGAGGGGAACCCCTGAGGGAATCTGATTCCCTCAGGGTTCCCCTCACGGACGGACGGTTCAGAGGATCTCGGCGGCCGAACCGACGTCCGGCGGGCCGAGGTCCGGGTTCAGCGCCCCGGCGTCGACCAGTTCCGCCTCGACCTTGTGCGGCTGGATCCGCCCGTCGCGGATGTCCTCCGCGTAGTGGCAGGCCACCCGGTGCCCGGCGCCGATCTCGCGCAGCTGCGGTCGATCGGTGGTGCAGAGGCTTTCCTGCTTCCACGGGCACCGCGTGTGGAACCGGCAGCCCGACGGCGGATTGGCCGGCGAGGGAAGGTCGCCGGCGAGCAGGATCTGCTCGCGGCTGTCCTCCACCACCGGGTCCGGCACCGGGATCGCCGACAGCAGCGCGCGCGTGTAGGGATGCAGCGGGTTCTGGTACAGCTCCTCCGACGTCGTTTCCTCGACCAGCGCGCCGAGGTACATCACGCCGATCCGGTCGGAGATGTGCCGGACCACGGCGAGGTCGTGCGCGATCACCACGTAGGTGAGACCGAGCTCTTCCTGCAGATCCTCCAGCAGGTTCACCACCTGCGCCTGCACCGAAACGTCCAGGGCGGACACCGGTTCGTCGGCGACGATCAGGTCCGGCTCCACCGACAGCGCCCGCGCGATGCCGATGCGCTGGCGCTGACCGCCGGAGAACTCGTGCGGGTACTTCCGCAGCGAGGTCTCCGGAAGGCCGACCGCGTTCAGCAGCTCGCGCAGCCGTTTCGCGGTGGACTCCTTGTCCTTGTCGAGCCCGTGCGCGCGCATGCCCTCGACGAGGATCGACTCGACCGACTGGCGCGGGTCCAGGCTCGACATCGGGTCCTGGAACACCATCTGCATCCGCCGCCGCGCCTTGCGCAGCTGCTCGCCCTTGAGCTGGGCGACGTCGGTGCCGTCGAAGACGACCTTGCCGTCGGTCGGCTCGTTGAGCCGCAGGATCGCGCGGCCGAGCGTCGACTTGCCGCAGCCGGATTCGCCGACCAGGCCGTAGGTTTCGCCGCGGCGGATCGACAGGTCGACCCCGTCCACCGCGAACACGTGGCCCACCGTGCGGTCCACGACGATGCCGCGCTTGATCGGGAAGTGCACCTTGAGGCCGGTGACCTCGAGCAGCACCTCGTCGGTGTTCGCCACCGTCATCGGGTTCCTCCTCCCGCCGCCACGGCGGGTTGCACCGGGTTGTGGCAGCGCAGCAAGCCGTTCCGGTCGGGAACGAGCTCCGGCGAATTCTCCAGGCAGGCCGCGACCGCGTTCGGGCAGCGCGGCGCGAACGCGCAACCGCCGTCCCACGGGATGTTGTCCGAGACCGAACCGCGGATCGGCACCAGCTTCTCGCCGCGGCCCTCGTCGAGCCGCGGGATCGAGGCCAGCAGGCCGTGCGTGTACGGGTGCCGCGGCTGCGCGAACAGCGAATGCCGTTCCTGGCGCTCCACGATCCGGCCGCCGTACAGCACGTTGACCTCGTCGCAGAGCCCGGCGACGACGCCGAGGTCGTGCGTGATCATCACCAGCGCGGTTCCGGTGTCCTGCACCAGTTCCCGCAGCAGGGCGAGGATCTGCGCCTGGATCGTCACGTCGAGCGCGGTGGTCGGCTCGTCCGCGATGAGCAGCCGCGGACGGCACGCCAGCGCGATCGCGATCAGCGCGCGCTGCCGCATCCCGCCGGAAAGCTGGTGCGGGTACTCGGAAAGCCGGCGCGTCGGGTCGGGAATGCCGACCTTGTCGAGCAGTTCCGCCGCTTCGATCCGCGCCTTCTTGCGCGGCATGTCGCGGTGGCGCTCCAGCACCTCGGTGATCTGCAGCCCGATCGGGATGACCGGGTTCAGCGAGGACAGCGGATCCTGGAACACCATGCCGAGATCGCGGCCGCGCCGGTCGCGCATTTCGCGGTCGGACAGGGTCAGCAGATCGGTGCCCTCGAAGCGCACCGAACCGCTGACGGTGTTGCCGCGCTTGGCCAGCAGCCGCATGATCGCGAGCGAGGTCACCGACTTGCCGCAGCCGGACTCGCCAACCAGCCCGACCGTCTGGCCGGGTTCGACGTCGAAACTCACGCCGTCGACCGCGGTGAACGGACGCTCGCCGCGCCGGGAGAACACGACCTTCAGGTCGCGGACTTCGAGAAGTGCCACGGGGTCACCGCCGGTTCTTCGGGTCGAGGGATTCGCGGAGGGACTCGCCGAGCAGGGTGAACCCGAGCGCCACGATGATGATCGCGATGGCCGGGTAGTACGCCAGCTCTGGCCGGATGTCGAGGTAGTGCTGGGACGCGCTGCCCAGCATCAAACCCCACTCCGCGCGGGTCGGGTCCGGATCGCCGAGACCGAGGAACGACAGCGCCGCGGCTTCCAGGATCGCGGTCGCCAGGGTCAGCGTCGCCTGCACGATCACCGGGCCGAGCGAGTTCGGCAGCATGTGCCGGAACACGATCGTCGTGCGCTTCACGCCGAGCGACGTCGCCGCCAGCACGTGGTCCGCCTCGCGCTGGGCGAGCATCGAACCGCGCAGCAGCCGGGCGAAAATCGGCACGCCGATGATCGACACCGCGATGATCACCGTCCACTGGCTCGGCTTCGCGAACAGCGCCGCGATCGAAATCGCCAGCAGCAGCGAGGGAAACGCCAGCAGCACGTCGACCAGTCGCATGAGGACAGTGTCGACCCAGCCGCCGAACGCGCCCGCGAGCCCGCCGATAAGCGCGCCGATGAGCACGCCGATCACCGTGGCGAGCACGCCGACCAGCAGCGTCTGCTGTGCGCCGATGAGCAGCCGGGACAGGAAGTCGCGGCCGAAATCGTCCACGCCGAGCGGAAAACCGGGCTGTGCGCCCGGGATGATGCCCCGGCCGAGGATGACCTTGTCCTGCAGATACCGGACCTGCGGGTCCTTCGGCGCGAGCAGCGGCGCGAAAATCGCCAGCAGCAGGAACAGCACGGTGATCACGCCGCCGACGATCGCCACCGGGCTGCGCAGCATCCGGCGCAGCGCTTCGGCGCCGAGGCTGCGCCCGCCCGCCGAAGCCGCGGCGAGCTTGTCGATCGGCTCTTTCTTCTTGTTCAGCAGAGTGTTCACCGCACACGCACCCTCGGGTCGATGAGCCCGTAGGAAATATCCACGAGCATGTTCACGAGCACGTAGACCAGTGCCCCGAGAAGCAGCAGCGCCTGCAGCCGCGGGTAGTCCCGCTTGTCGATCCCTTCGGCCAGAAGGAATCCGAGGCCGCGGAAGTTGAACACTCGCTCGGTCAGCACGGCGCCGCCGAGCAGCGCGCCGGTCTGCAGGCCGATCGTGGTGATCACCGGCAGCAGTGCGTTGCGCAGCACGTGCCGCTGGCGGACCACGGGCTGGGTGAGGCCCTTCGAGTTCGCAGTGCGGATGAAGTCCTCGTTGAACACGTCGAGCACCGACGCGCGGGTGATCCGGGTGATCACCGCGAGCGGAATGGTGGCGAGCGCGAGCGCGGGAAGAATGAGGTGCTTGATCGCGTCCCAGACCGCGTCCCATTCGCCGGTCATCATTCCGTCGAGAATGGCGAAATGCGTGACGACGGTGGCGTCGATGCCGGGAGCCTGCCTGCCTTGCGACGGCAGTCCGAGCGGCGTGGAAAGCAGGTCCTGCATCATGTAGCCGAGGAAGAAGATCGGCACCGCGACGCCGACCAGGGTCAGCACGATGATGACGTTGTCGACGATCTGGCCGCGGAACCGGGCGGCGAGGTAGCCGAACGAAATACCGGCCGCCACGGCGATGAGCATCGCCGTGATGCCCAGTTCAATGGTGGCCGGGAGGAACGTGCCGATCTCCGACATCACCGGCCGGGACGACACGAGCGAATTGCCGAAATCCCCGGTGATCGCGCGGCCGAGGAATTTGAAGTACTGCACGAAAATCGGCTGGTCTAGACCGAGGACGTGGTTGAGGTTCGCCAGTTTCTCCGGGGTCGCCTTGTCCCCGAGCAGAGCGGACGCGGGCCCGCCGGGGAGTGAGCGCAACCAGGCGAACACCAGGATGGACAGGATGAGCAGCGTCGGGATCGCTTGTAGCAGCCGACGCACGAGAAAACGGAGCACGAGTAGTCCTTTGTGTACAGCCCGGGAACGAGGCCAAGGGCAGGCGCGGTAGCACCTGCCCTTGGCCTGGCTGCTCAGTGGAGCACGTCAGCCGATCGTGACGGTGTCGAAGCGTTCGTCGGTGAGCGGGCTGGCCACCACGCCCTTGATCTTCGGGCCGACCACGATCGCCGGCGTCGGGTAGGCGATCGGGATGGCGGGCAGGTATTCCATGATCTTCTTGTTCGCGTCCTGGTACGCCTTGGTGTGCGCGTCGCCCGCGGCCGCGGCGTCCGCGTCGGCGAGCGCCTTGAAGATGCCCTGGTTGTTCTGGTCGGACAGGCCGAACTCCGGCTTCGGGCGACCGAAGAAGGTGCCGACGAAGTTGCCCGCGTCGTTGTAGTCACCGGTCCAGCCGAGCAGGTGGATGTCCTGCTTGCCGTTCTGCTGCACGTCGTCCTTGTACCCGCCGTTCCACGACTCGGCGACCGGCTGCACGTTGATGCCGATGGCCTTCAGGTCCTCGGAGATCGCGGTGTAGGTGTCGGCCGGGTTCGGCATGTAGGGCCGGGTGACCTCGGTCGGGTAGTAGAACTTCAGGGTCATGCCCTCGGCGCCGGCTTCCTTGAGAAGCTGCTTGGCGCGTTCCTTGTCGTACGGGTACTTGGTCACGTCGTCGGTGTAGCCGGAGATCGCCTTCGGCACGAACTCGGTCGCGACCTCGGAACCCTCGGCCAGCTTGGAGCGCACGAACTGCTCGCGGTTGATGCCGTAGGCCAGCGCCTGGCGGACCTTGGGGTTCTGCAGCTTCGCGCCGTTGGGGCCGGCCTGGTTGATGCCCAGGTAGAGCACGTTGAACGACGGGCGGATCAGCACCTTCTCGCCGTCGTTGCGCAGCAGCCCGTAGTCGGCGGGGGCCGGGAAGTCGTACCCGTTGATGTCGCCGGCCTTGAGCGCCTGCTTGCGGGCGTTCTCGTCCGGGATCACCTTGAACACGAGCTTGTCCAGCTTCGCCGGCTGCGGCATCGTGCTGGCGTCGTTGCGCACCAAGGTGATCTGGCCGTTGCCCTGGTCCCAGCTGTCGAACTTGAACGGGCCGGTGCCGGTCGGGTGCTTGTAGCCGTACTCCGGATACGTGATCGACGTGCCGGAGCCGGTGACCTTGTCCGCGTTGTACTTCTGCAGCGCGGTGGGGCTCTGGATCGCGAACGACGGCAGCGTGAACGCGGCGGGGAAGGCGCCCTTCGCGCGGTTCAGGTTCAGAACCGCGGTGTGGTCGTCCTTCGCCTCGCAGCTCTTGTAGATCGGCTGGCCCTTGGTGGTGCCCTCGTTGTTCGCGAAGCCCTCGAAGACGTCGCCGTAGTAGATCATCTGGCTCTGGGCGGTGGCGCCCTTCATGTTGTACCAGCGATCGAAGTTGAAGCAGACGGCCTTCGCGTCGAACGCGGTGCCGTCGCTGAACTTCACGCCCTGCTTGAGGTCGAACGTCCAGGTCTTGCCGTCGTTGCTCGGCGTCCACTTCGTGGCGAGCGACGGGGCCAGGTCAGCGGTGCCCGGCTTGTTCTGGATCAGCGTGTCCAGCATCTGCCGGGTGATCCGGAACGTCTCGCCCTCGTCGTTGAAGATCGGGTCGAACATCTTCGGGTTGCCGGTGTTGCCGAAGACCATGGTGCCCCCGGAACCACCGCCTCCGGACTCGTCGCGCTTCGATTCCGCGCACGCGGACAGCGAGACCGCGAGCGCGCCCGCGAGTCCGATCAGAGCTGCCCGGCGTGTTCGGGTCAGCCGCAATTGCTGCATCTGGCACCCCTTGGGAATGTTCGGTGTATCGAAATTCACCGTCGGCGGTCAGTTCGGGAAGACCAGTGCGATCGGTGTGTTCGGTGACACTAGCGGGAACTCGGCCCCCGCTTAAGCACGTGAGGTTACGATCGCGCTACGTAAGCCCCAAATTGACCGCAACGTGTCGGCAATTGTGCGCTCTGCGTAGCGAAAACCGCCGGTTTGGTACGTTGAGTGGCGGTTTGCTCACCCGGTTGGCCTAGCGAGACGGGTTGTCCGTTCCGGGTGCCGTGGATGTTCCGGAACCCTTGCGACGGGCCCGCGCAGTTGCCCGCGAAGCACGCTGAAACGGCCCAGTTTGTACTCGAGTTTCCAGCGCTCGCGCATTCCGCGCAATAGCCGTTTTCGCTGCCCGCAAACCGATGTCGAGCAGGCATTCCGGTTGTTCAGACCAGCTGGTCCGCCGCCTCGCGAGTGCCGTCGACAGCGAACCAGCCGCGTTCGAACGACTGCCAGCGCCGCAGCTCGCCGCGGGCCGCCTCGCCGTCCCGGGCGACTGCCCTGGACAACCGTTCGGCCTCGGTGCCGCCCTCGATCCAGCACAGCCGCGACAGCCGGGGCCGGAGCGCCCGGCGTCCGCTCGACACGCCTTCCAGCACCAGCACCTCGGGCACCTCGACGCGCACCAGCTCACCGGGCCGCGGCGCGCCGGAGGTCCAGTCCACCCGGCGGTACTCGCCGGGCCGACCCTGCGCCAGCGGCGTCAGCACGCCGTCTTCCAGCTGCGGCCACCACGCGACGGGATCGTCCCAGGTGGCGAAGGCGTCCGTGCTGACCAGCGCGGCACGCGAGCCGAGAGCGTCGACCGTCTCAGCGGCGAGAGTGGACTTCCCGGCCCCGGACGGACCGTCGATGGCCAGCACGCGGACGCCGCCGAGCCGGGGCGGAGCGGCGAGCAGCGCGGAGATCAGCGAACGCGTGCCGGGCTCGCTTCGGGCAGGCCGTCCACATTGTCGGGGGCGGACGTGCGCTTCTCCAGCTCCGCGATACGGGCTTCGAGAGCGCGCTGGGTGTCTTCGAGTTCGCAACGCAGCAACGCGGTCTCCTCGACCGCGGTCCGCACCTCTTCCTCCAGGTGCCCGACCTCGGTCGAAAGCTGCAACGACACCAGTGCGAGAACCACTCCGGCCAGGAAAAACACGAAGTTCGACGGGGTGGCGACCCCGGTGAGGTGCGCCAGGAACTCCGCGACCGGCGGGACCACCGCGAGCACCACTACGCCGAGCGCCACCACGAGCCAGATGCCGGCGTACTTCTCGCGCAGCTTGCGCCGCCGCATCATCTCGACGACGACGAGCAGCACCAGAGCCGCGATGACGATGCTCAGTACCTGCCAGCCTGCCATGAAGCCTCCCTACGCCGCGGCGGACGAGTCGACGGACGGACGACGACGCACGAGCGCGAGCAGCAGGGCGAGCCCCGCGCGGCCCAGGTACACCGCGGACTTCACCGGCGAATGGCTCGGCTTGCCGCCCGCCCGTTCGCGCATGACCACCGGAGTCTCCCGAATGGACAGTTTCGCCCGGATCGCCATCACCAGCGCCTCGACCGTGTCGCCGAGGTACTCGGCCGGGTAGTAGCCGGCGAACAGGCGGATCGCGCGCGGGCCCATCGCCTTGAACCCGGAGGTGACGTCGGTGAGCTTGCCGCCGGACAGCCGGCTGAACACCAGCGACAGCGCGACCATCGCGTACTTGCGCGGCCCGACCGCGCGGTAGGCGCCCTTGCCTGCGAACCGGGAGCCGATCGCGATGTCGGCGCCCTCGTCGAGGAGCCGCAACAAGGCGTCGACCTCGTCCGGGTCGTGCTGGCCGTCGGCGTCGACCTGGACGACGGCGTCGTAGCCGCGCGCGGCGGCGTAACGGAAACCGGTGCGCATCGCGCCGCCCACGCCGAGGTTCACCGACAGCCGGGCCACCCGGACGCCGCAGGCGCGGGCGAGTTCGGCGGTGCGGTCGGTCGAACCGTCGTCGACCACCAGCACGTCCGCGGCCGGCAGCGACTGCTTGACCTGAGCGAGCACCGAAACAACGCTGTCTTGCTCATTGAGCGCGGGCATCACGATGAGCACGCGTCGAGTGCTCACGGATGTGCTGGACACGGCAGCCACCATAACCGCTTACTGACCGTTCGCTGTGGTAGGGCCGGTCACGCCGGACTGTCCGGCGATTTCGTAGATCGTCGCGCCCTCGTTGCGGAACACCACGCGGAACTGCGGGCCGGGCCGGACCCGCGCCACGCCGACGGACTCGACCGCGTTTTCCGCGGCCTTCCCCTTGCCTTGGATCAGATAGCGCACCCGCAGGTCGGTGAGGTCCGCGCGGACCTGCTGGTACTTGTCGATGTCGTTGACCCACGCGCTCAAGTACGCGGCCTTGGTGTTCGCCTCGGCACCGTAGAAGGTCCACTCGACCGGCTGAACTCCGGCCAGCGCGTACATCCACGCGGAACCGTCGGACCGGTTGTTCATCACCCGCTCGCCCGGCACGGTGTGCTGGCCCAGCCAGGCGAAGGCGGCTTCCTCCGGCTTGGACACGGTCGGCCCGTCCTGGTAGGTGACGGCCAGCCGGCTCGCGTTGCGGCCGGCGTAACCGCCCTTGCTCAGGCCGCCGCACACCACCAGCAGCAGGACGACCCCGACCCCGCCGAGCGCGGCGGGTGCGAGCTTGACCCGCGGCTGTGCCTTCCGCGCGAACCAGGCGGCTCCGGTGTGCGCGAACTCTCCGAACGCGACCGCGCCCGCCAACGGCACCAGCGCGGCGATCCGCCAGTGGTCGTTGTAGAAGAGGCTGGTCAGCTTCTGCATGATCGGCGAGTTGACGGACACCGTCAGCATGAAGAGGCCGCCGAACACGACGTACGCGGCGACCAGCCACAGCATCCGCCGATGCCGCACGAGCAGGACGAGCCCGACGAACGCGGGCACGCCGACCCACCACTGCGGGAAGTCCGACATCGGAGAGAAAGTGATCGTCTGGCCCAAGCCGCCGGCGAGCGTGGTCTCCGGCGCCCAGTACGCGCTCGTGACCCCGCCGGCGTTGTACAGCGAGGGCAGCACCAGCGGCACGCCGAGCACGATCGCCAGCCCGCCGGTCGCGATCAGCGAGGGCAGACTGCGCCGCCATTCGATCTTCTCGAAACGGCAGAGAACGGCGACGAGAATAAGCAGGAAATAAACAACGACCACGAACACGACACTGGTGTGCAGACCGCACAACCCGGCCACGCCGACACCGATCGCGACCGGACCGGCGATGCCGTTCGGCTTCAGCAAATAGCGGCCGAGCGCCAGCATCGCCGGAATCAACGCGACCCCGGCGACGTAGGGCCACAACGGACCGCGCCACAACGAGTCGTACGGGAAGGCGCTGAACCACGTGCTGACCGCGGCGGCCGCGGCGGTGCCGAGCGCGGGCATGCCCCAGACCCGGCACAGTGCGGCGACCCCGAACGGCACGGTGAAAATCACCGCCAGCGCGGCCAGGTTCAGCGTGGGCATCATGGTCAGTCCGCCCTTGCCGAAAACCAGCGCGAGCAACGCGTGATACGTGTCGGGGTAGAAGTAGTTGCCCTGATTCGGCAGGTTCGCGATAGTGCCCACGGTGGACGGCCGGGCGTCGCCGTGTTCGGCGATCCAGCGGATCAAGTTCCCGTGGAAAGGCGCGTCCCAGCCCTGCTGAACGGTGTCGATCCCATTGGTGCCGCGCAAGAAGGTGACCGTGCCCACGCCCAGTGCGACGACGACGCCCGCCGCCATCACGAGGTGGTCGCGCAGCGGCAGCTTCTCCAGCTCCTCGCCTGCCCAGTCCGGGTGCCTGCGGGCACGCAGCCGCTGCGCCGCGAACGCCAACCCGAAGCCGACGACAGCGAGCACCAGTGTCCACAGGACGACGTTGAGCAGCGACCAGCGGATGCCAAGGCCGCCCAGCACCGGGACGCCGAGCGCGATGACCCCGAACGTCAGCAGCGGCGCCGCGGCGGCGAGTGTCCACCCGCGCAACCGGATGGCCGCTCCGAAGACGAGCCCAGGCACCCAGAATGCAAGCAGCACCAGAAGAACGTTCATCGAATTCGAATCCAAACCTGATCGGCTTTCGCCATCCGACGCGCGCCGGGAACCGACGGCTCGGAACTCACACTACTGCGACGCTAAGAACACGCTTCACCCGTGTCAGACGTTCCTTCCGCGGACGAATTAGCGAGTACGAATACCAACACGACGACGAGCCCGGCCATCGGCGCGACAGCGAGCGAAACAACGGCGCGCAGCACGGTGTCTCCCGGGACGGCGAGAAGCAACGCCGACGCGGTGACCGCAACCACTGCCCAGGTGATCAACACGCGGTTGGCCTGGGCGCGCGCCACCAGCACGGCGGTGAGCAACTGCATCGGCACCAGCAGCACCGAGGACCACACGAGCCCGGCGACCGCCCAGCCGTCCACCTGGTAGGCGGCTCCGTAGACGAGCTCGACCGCCCACGGGCCGATCAGCATGCCGACCAGCGCGCCGAGCGCGGCCAGCGCGAGCGCGGCGAAGGTGCCCAGCAGCAACACCCGGCGCAGCCGGCTCCGACCGTCCTCGGTGGCGGAGAGCCGCACCACGAACGGCACGGCGAGCGACTGCACCGGCGCGACCAGCGTCAGCGGCAGCCGTGCGATGACCAGCGCGGCGAACACCGCGCCGAGCCGGTCCCGGTCGCCGCCGGGGACGAGCAGGCCGACCAGCGCGGGGTAACCGGTGATGACAGTGGCGGTGAGAGCCGCTCCGAGCAGCAGCATGAGCATCCGGCGACTGGTGACCGCCCAGCCGTCGCCGTCCGCACGGACGTCCAGCAGCCGCCATGCCTTGCGGATGAACAGCAGCCAGGCGAACGATCCGGCCGCGACCGCCAGTGCCAGCGGCACCAGCCGGTACGCGGTGGCGATCACCAGCAGGCCCAGCACCAGCGCACGGACCGCGGGTTCGGCGACGATCAATCCGGCGAAGTGCTTGACCTGGTGCTGGCCGATCAGCAGGCCTCGCACGCCGAACTGGCAGGCGAACGCGACCCCGCCGGCCACCACCACCAGAGCGAGTTCCCCAGTGCCGTGGAACAGCCGGTCGTTGATCGGCGGGATGAGCAGCGCCAGCCCGAACGCCCCCGCGGCCGCCGCTGAGACGACCACCGCGCGCAGCGCTCCGCGGCCGGCGACGCCACCGGTCAGCGCCGCCGTCGCGGACTGTCGGGAGAGCTCCTGCTCCAGCGGGGACAACGCGCTGCCGAGGCCCATCAGGAGGCCCCAGAACGTGAGGAAGGTGGCGTACTGGTCCGGCGGCAGCAGCCGCGCGCAGGCGACGGTGAGGACGTAGCCGAGGATGATCGCCGCGATCAGCGACCCGCCGAGCTTGCCCGCGGTGCGATGGGTGTCCCGGACGACCCCGCTGGCCGCCGCGCCGGTGTCCGCCACGCTCATCGGCGCCGCAGCCGGGCGCGCGAGGCGAGGTACAAACCGCGGAACACGCCCGAACCGAACCCGGCCGCGAACACCGGCAGCAGGGTGCCGACCGCGCGCGCCTCTGCGGTGGTGGCCCCGCACTTCTTGACCGCGGCGGCCGCCGCCGCCGACCCGGCGATCCCGAGCGCGGCAGTCGTTTTCGGCTTCTTCACGGCCAGCCCGGCTCCGACCGCGCCGACCGCGAGCGCGCCGAACAGCGCGGTGCGCGCCGGACCGGGCGAACCGAGGTAGGAATCCACGTACGTGGTGCCCCGGAAGAATGACTGCGCCCAGAACTTCTTGAGCGAATCGCGGCCGTGGTAGGTCCCGGCGAACCGCGGGGCCAGGTGAATGCGCGCGCGTTCGGCGATCCAGCGCAGCATGCGGGTGTCGTCGCTGGCCAGCCGGACGTCGTCGAACAGCGATTCGAAAGCGGCGGCGGAGCCCTCGAGCAGATCGCGGCGGGCGCAGAAAAATCCGGTGCCCTTCGGGTACAGGTCGAATTCCTCGATGCCGAACGACGTCAGCTTCGGATCCGCGAAGTACTTGCGCCACGAGAATGCGACCAGCCCGGCCATGAAACCGGCGTAAGGATTGTGTTCGGACGCGACGTTGATGTGGCCGTTCCAGGCCGTGCGTTCGGGGTGGCCGGTCAGCTGGTCGCGCAGAAAACCGAGGCTGCCGGCGTCCACGATCACGCGACTGTCCAGCAGCAGCAGCCATTCGCCGGACGCCTTCGCCATTCCGGCCCGGCGGGCCTCGAACCGGCCGCTGTTGGACTGGCTCAGCACGGTGATGCCGTACTGGTCGCGCAACCGGGCGAGCCGGGCGGGCGTGCCATCGGTGCTCCCGTCGTCCACGACAAGGATTTCCACCGGCCACCGCGCCGCCTCGGCCGAGGCGATCAGCGCGCCGACGCTGCGGTCGATCCAGTCTTGTTCGTTGTAGACCGGAATCACGACGCTGAGCGACGGGAGGGGCGGATTCGCACTCACCCCGGCGAGGCTACCCTGTACCGGGCGGGACGGAGCGCACAGCATCCTGGCCCGCGGCGTTGACCTGCTGTTCACCCGGCTGTGGCCGGCCCGGAGATTGGGTAATCCACGGTGATTTCCTTCATTGTCGGCACCACCGCGGAACTGATCAAGATCGCGCCGGTCTTCCACCGGATCGCCGATCGCGGCGTGACTCCGAAGCTCTGGTTCACCGCGCAGCACGTGGACGAGGTCGCCGACGTCCTGTCCGATCTGCGGCTGCCGGAACCGGATCTGTGGTTCGTGCCGCGTCCGCAGGCGCGCAACCTCGAATCCCCGGCGCAGGTACCGGGCTGGGCGGCGCAGGTCATGCGCACCGCGTGGAGCCGCCGCGCCGAACTCCGCGCCCAGCTGACCTCGGACGGTCGCCCGCCGCTCGTTCTGGTGCACGGGGACACGTTCACCACGCCGTACGGGGCGTTGATCGGCAAGAAAGTGCTGAAGGCGCGCGTCGGCCACATCGAGGCGGGCACGCGGTCGGGCAGCATTCTGTCGCCGCTGCCGGAAGAACTGAACCGCAAAATCGCCGGGAAGCTCGTGGACATCCACTTCTCGCCGAGCGAGCGCGAGGTGCACAACCTGCGCAACGCCCGCGGCGTCGTGGTGAACACCGAAGCGAACACGGCGATCGACTCGATGCGCCAGGTCGTCGACCAGCCGCTGGACGTGCCGAACCTGCCGGAAAAGTTCGGCCTGGCGACGCTGCACCGATTCGAACTGGTGTCGCGCGCGGACAAGTACCGCGAGGTCTTGGGAATCCTGCGCGCGCAGAGCCGCGAGATGCCGATCCTGTACATGGCCGGCGCCCCGGAGCGCGAGAAGATCCGCGCGCTGGGCTTGGACAATCTGTTCGACGACAAGTTCATCGCACAGCCGAAGATGCGCTACCTGAAGTTCCTGCCCCTGGTCGCGCGCGCCGAGTACGTCGTCACCGACTCCGGCGGCCTGCAAGAAGAATGCGGCTACCTAGGCCTCCCCTGCGCAGTCCACCGCGCCCGCACCGAACGGCACGTAGGGATCGGCGAAAACGTCATCCTGACCGAAATGCGCGGGGACCGGCTGCAGGAATTCCTTGACACGTACCAGAACCGGCGCGGGGAGTCCTGGATGGACAAATACCACCCGTCGGACATAGTAGTGAACTCGTTGGCACAGCTAGGTTACTGCTGAATCTTTGGCGTCGGCTCCGCCGCCGCGTGCGGGATCGCCTTTAAGTCGGTGTCTGACGGGGCTGCGTACCCGGCCTGGGGCCGTGCACGCAGCCCCGTCAGACACCGACGCGATCCCGCGTTTGGGTCGCGTTGGCATTCAGGGGCAAAGAATCTACAACGCTCGCCGTCCAGACAAGGCGCGTCCCAGAGTCAACTCGTCCGCGAACTCCAGATCCCCGCCCATCGGCAACCCGGACGCCAGCCGCGTCACCGACAGCCCGGGGAAATCGCGCAGCATCCGCACCAGATACGTTGCCGTGGCCTCGCCCTCGGTGTTCGGGTCCGTCGCGATGATGATCTCCCGGACGTCCGCCTCGCCGATGCGTTTGAGCAACTCCCGCATCCGCAGCTGCTCCGGCCCGATCCCGGACAACGGGTCCAGCGCGCCGCCCAGTACGTGGTAGCGGCCCTTGAACTCGCGGGTCCGCTCGACCGCCAGTACGTCCTTCGGCTCCTCGACCACGCAGATCACCGTGAGGTCGCGGCGCTCGTCGCGGCAGATCCGGCACGTTTCCCGTTCGGAGACGTTGCCGCAGATCTCGCAGAACTGCACGCCTTCCTTGACCTTGCCCAGCACGTCCTGCAGCCGCGCGATGTCCGCCGGGTCGGCGGCCAGCAGGTGGAACGCGATGCGCTGGGCACTCTTCGGACCGACGCCGGGCAACCGGCCCAGTTCGTCGATCAGGTCCTGGACGACACCCTCGTACAAGTGTCAGCCGCCGAAGCCGAGGCTGCCGAGGTCCGGCATGCCGCCGCCGAGGCCGCCGGCCAGCGGGCCCAGTTTCTGCTCGGTGAGCTTCTGCGCGCTCGCCGACGCGTCGCGCACCGCGGCGACCACCAGGTCGGCCAGGGTTTCGACGTCGTCCGGGTCGACCACCTTCGGGTCGATGACGAGGCTCTTCAGCTGGCTGTCGCCGGACACCGTCGCGGTGACCAGACCGCCGCCCGCGGTGCCGGTGACCTCGGTGTTGGCGAGTTCCTCCTGGGCCTCCACCAGCTTCTGCTGCATCTGCTGGGCCTGCTGCATGATCTGCGACAGGTCGAAGCCGCCGCCGCCGGGTTGCACCATGATCGCACTCGGTCCTTCCGCGTTTGGGTGTTCTGCCCCAGCGTAGCCGCGCGCCCGGCGAGTCCGTCCTGGCGGCACGCGTGTGCTGTGGCACCGTGGTCGCGTGCGAGCGAAGACACTCCCGCTGCTGACCGGCCTGATGCTGCTCACAGCGTGTTCCGGCGGCGGCGAGACGCCTGCGTCCCCGGCCGCCGCGCCGACGTCCTCGGCCGGTTCGACGACCCCGACCCCGAGCCCGTCGTCGAGCGCGCCGCCGGTGTCGTCGTCTTCGAGCCCGCCCTCGACGTCCGCGGTGCCGCCGGTCGGCTCGGGGAAGGTCGTGGTCCTCGATCCCGGCCACAACGGCGGCAACGCCTCGCACCCCGGCGAGATCAACCGGAAGGTGCCCGCCGGGCGCGGGCAGACGAAGCCGTGCAACACCACCGGCACGTCGACCAACGCCGGGTACCCGGAGCACGCGTTCACCTTCGCCGTCGCGCAGGAGGTCGGGAACGCGTTGGCGGCCAAGGGAATCAAGGTCGTCTACACGCGCCAGAACGACTCCGGCGTCGGCCCGTGCGTCGACGAGCGCGCGCAGATCGGCAACGACGCGAACGCCGACGCGGTGGTCTCGATCCACGCCGACGGCTCCACTTCGCCGACCGCGCACGGCTTCCACGTCGCATACTCGGCGCCGCCGTTGAACGCGGCGCAGGGCGAACCGTCGCTGAAGCTGGCGCGCACCATGCGCGACGGAATCCGCGACGACGGCTTCGCCACGTCCACTTACATCGGTTCGGCTGGCCTTTCGCCACGAAACGATCTGAGCGGGCTCAACCTGTCGACCCGCCCGGCCGTGCTCGTGGAGTGCGGCAACATGCGCAACGCCGACGAGGCCGGGCAGATGTCGTCGGCGGCGGGCCGGGCGCACTACGCGCAGGCCATCGCTAAGGCGATCGAGGCGTACCTGGCCGGCTCCTGACGCAGGGAGCCGAAAGGGCTACTGAGCGGACAGAACACCGGACACCGTCTTCTCCCTTGATCGGTCCCGACTTACCGTCGCTGGGGACCTTTCGAGGAGGCGCCGGTGGCAACATCACTCCGAGGACGTCTGGTGCGGCTGCTGGCCGTGACAGCGATGGCGGGCACTCTCGTGTCGACGGGAGTCGCCGAGGCCGCTCCACAAGCGGTGACCGCCGGGCAAGCACGGTTCGAAGTCCTGTCGCCGACGCTCATCCGGACCGAGTACGCGGGTGACGCCAAGTTCGTCGACGCGGGCACGTTCAACGCGATCGGCCGCGGCAGCTTCCCCAAAACTCCTTATACCGCAACAAAACGCGACGGCTGGCTGACCATCCGGACCAGCGCCGTCCAGCTGCGCTACAAGCTCGACTCGGGCGCGTTCTCCGACGACAACCTCACCGTCCAGCTGCGGACCGGCGGCCAGGACGTCACCGCACGGCCCTGGACGGGCAAGCCGACCTGCACCTTCGGCACCCTCTGCGAAGCCGAACAACTGCAGCTCAACGGAGTGGGCACGGCTAGCGACCATCGTGGCTACACCGGCGACGGTTTTGCGGCGGGCTTCACCAATCCCGGCGACAGCCTGTCCTTCCGCGTCACCGCTCCCGGCGAGCACCAGCTGGATCTGCGCTACGCAAACGGAACCGGCGGCGACGGACAGCACACGACCCGCACGCTCACCGTCCTCGTAGACGGCACCGACGCGCACGCCATCACACTGCCGACCACCGCTGACTGGGACACCTGGGCTCTCGCGACGGTGCCGCTCACCCTGCCCGCAGGAGAGCATCAGGTGATCGTCAAACGCGGCACCGCCGACTCGGGCAACATCAACATCGACAGCCTCGCCGTGGTCAACGCCGGTGCCGCGTACCCACAGCCCGTACCGCCCGCGCCGACGCCGTGCGCCTTCGGCGTTCTCTGCGAAGCCGAGCAAGGCGTGCTGTCCGGCGGCGCGCGTCCGGCAAGCGACCACGACGGTCACTCCGGCAAAGCCTTCCTGGCAGGCATGGAACGAGCCGGCGCGTCCGACGCGCTGACGATAACCGGCGTTCCCGCCGACGGTTCCTACGATCTGCAACTCCGCTACGCCGACGCGACCGCCGCTTCCGGCCAAACCCAGCCGACCTCGTTGACGCTCCAAGCCTCTGCTGTCTCGACCGACCTGACCCTGCCGTCGACCAGCAGCTGGAATTCGTGGCGCACCAACGTAATCCCGGTGAACCTCAAGGCCGGCACCAACACCGTCACGCTCTCCTGCCCGGACCAAAACTGCCACGTCAACCTCGACACCGTCGCCGTCACCGCCCCGCATTCGGTGTTGCTAGCCCCGCACGCGCCGCTCGGCGGCTATCGACGCGGCCTCGACGGCGTGGACGGCAGCGCGGTCTCCGCACCCGGGATCCTGTACCAGGACGGCTGGTCTCTCCTCGACGACACCGCATCGGCGCTGTACGACCCGCGCACCAAAGTCGTCACCCAACGGCCCAGCAGCGAGACCTACCAGGACGGATACGTCTTCGCCTACGGCCAGAACTACGGCCGCGCGCTGCAGGAACTGGCCCAGCTGACCGGACCGTCGCTGCTGCTTCCCCGCTGGGCCTACGGCGTCTGGTACTCCGAGTATTACGACCGCACGGCCGCCGACTTCCAGCAGACGATCGTGCCCAAGTTCCGCGAACAGCACGTGCCGCTCGACATGCTCGTCGTCGACACCGACTTCAAATCGCCGGACCGCTGGAACGGCTGGGAAATCGAGCCGACCCGCTTCCCCGATCCGAAGGCGTTCTTCCAGTGGGCGCACGACCAGGGCCTGCACACGTCGCTGAACATCCACCCCAGCATCCGCGGCGACGACCCGCAGTTCCCGGCAGCGCAGGCGACCGCGAAGGGCAAACTCCAGCCTGGTTGCGGAAAAGACTGCTACGTCTTCGATTTCGGCGACCCCGACCAGCTGCGGGCCTACTTCGACCTGCACCGGACGATGGAACAGCAGGGCAACGACGTCTGGTGGCTCGATTGGTGTTGTGACAGCTCGAAATCCAGCCTCGCCGGAGTCACTCCGGACGCGTGGATCAATCAGCAGTACGCACAGCACGGCGGCTTCGCGTTCTCCCGCGCCTACGGCTCGCTGCAAGCCGGTGGATACAGCTCGCCGACAGCCGTGCCGACCGGGCCGTGGGCCGACAAGCGCACCACGCTGCACTTCACCGGCGACACCATCTCCGACTGGGCGACGCTGGCCTTCGAGGTCGGTTACACGCCCGGCGAATCCGCGGCCACCGGCCTGGCTTCGGTGAGCCACGACATCGGCGGCCACACCGGCGGTTTGCAACAGCCGGGCACAGAACCGGGCAGCACGAAGCTGCCGGACGATCTGTACGCGCGCTGGGTGCAGCTCGGCACGTTCCAGCCGATCGACCGGCTGCACTCCAACCACAGCGACCGGTTGCCCTGGCAGTACGGAGCGGCCGCGGATGCGTCAGCGACGAAGTTCCTTAACCTGCGCGAAAATCTGGTGCCGTATACCTACACGCTCGCCCAGCAGGCCACCGCGACCGGAATGCCGATCGTGCGGCCGCTGTACCTGCAATACCCGGAGCAGCAAGAGGCTTACGCTCAAGCTGGCGGGGAGTACCTGTACGGCCCGGATGTCCTAGTGGCTCCCGCGACTAGCCCAGGCACTACGGCGACCACGAACGTTTGGTTCCCACCGGGCAGCGACTGGACGGACTACTTCACCGGCAAGACCTACCGAGGCGGCACCACCGCGCAGATCACCACCGGTTTGGACACGATGCCGGTGTTCGTGCGCTCGGGCGGAATCATGGTCACCCGCAGCGGAAACGTCGCGGGCGACGCACATGATCCGCTCACCGCGGCGACAGCCACGGTGGCTGGCGGCCGCAACGGCGCGTTCACGCTCTACGAGGAGGGCACTACGACTTCCTTGCGCTACACCGAAAACGCCCACTCATCGATGCTCTCGATCGGTGCCACGCAGCGAGCGTGGACCGTCCGGTTCACCAACGCGACCGCGCCGTCCGCGGTGTACGTGGACGGTCGTCGCAGCGGAGCCTGGACCTGGGACGCGGCGACCCGGACGGTAACCGTGCAGGCACCGCCGACGTCGCGTCCGCTCACGGTCCGGCTGGTCCGCTAGTCCAGCGGACGCGCGCCGAGGTGGTCCGACAGCAGTTTGCGCGCGATCTGCTCCGGGTCCTCCTCCGCGGGCGGCGGAGGAGGCGGCGGGACCGGGCTGGAGTCCTCGGAGTAGATGTCGTCGTCCTCGTCCGAGGGTTCGGGCGGGAGCGGGATGTCCGGCTCGCTCGTCGCGACGCGAGGGCGGCTCGGCGCTTCCGCCGCGGGCTTCGGCGGGGCCGGAGGCGCGACAGCGGCCGCCGGTGCCTGCGCGGCCGCGGACGGACGCGTGAACGACCGCTCCGGAGCCGGTGCCGCCGCTTGCTGCCGGGGAGCCTGTCGCGCCGGAGCGGCGGCCGGGGCCGCGCCGTGCACGCAGCGGACCTGCCATTCGCCGCCGAGCACCTCGCTCAGCCCGGCCGCGATCTTGCTCGCGTTGCCCTGGTCGCTCAGCCGCCGGGCGAGCGGTTCGGATTTGTGCGTCAGCGTGACCGCCGAACCGTCGACTTCGGCGACCGCGGCCTGCGTGAGCATGGCTTCGAGCGCGCGACCGCCGGTGAACTTCCGCAGCGACGCCAGCAGTTGCGGCCATTTCTCGCGCACCTTGGCCGCGTCGATCCCACCCGCCGCCGCCGGGGCTTCTTCCGGGGCAGCCGGAGCGGGAGCCTCGGGAGCGGGAGCAGGCGCAGCAGCCGCCGGAGCAGGCGGTTCAGCGGGAGCCGGACGGCTGACCTCCGGGCGCGCCGGACGCGCCGGTTCTTCGGCGACCGGACGAGCCGGAGCCTCCGCCGCCGGAGCTTCCTGCGCCGGACGCTGCGAAGGCCGCTGGAACCGCGAGGGAGCATCCGCCGTGCCAGCGGAAGCCGCCGGAGCGGACGCGGCGACCGGAGCAGGAGCAGGCACGGGAGCAGGACCAGGAGCAACGGTCGGAGCGGGCGCACCGGCCGGACGCCGCTCGAGCCGTTCGATCCGCGCCAGCAAGGCTTTCTCCGCCTCGGTGACCGACGGCAGCAACATCCGCGCGCAGAGCAGTTCGAGCACGAGCCGCGGCGACGTCGCGCCGCGCATCTCGAGAAGTCCACTGTGGACAATGTCGGCGTAGCGGGACAGTGTGGCCGGGCCGAGCTTCTCGGACTGCTCGGTCATCCGCTTCAGCTCGTCGTCCGGTGCGGCGACCAGGCCGCGTTCGGCCGCTTCCGGGACCGCGCGCATCAGCAGCAGGTCGCGCAGCCGGTCGAGCAGGTCGGTGGCGAAGCGGCGCGGATCGTGTCCGGCGTCGGCGAGTTTCTCGACGGTGCCGAACACTTCGGAGGGGTTGTCGTTCGCGAGCCCGTCGACCACCGCGTCGATCAGCGCGGTGTCCGTGACGCCCAGCAGCGACACCGCCCGCGGGTACGTGACGCCTTCCGGACCGGCCCCGGCGAGCAGCTGGTCCAGCACCGACTGCGTGTCGCGCGCGGAACCGCCGCCAGCACGGATCACCAGCGGGTACACCGCAGGTTCGACCGTCGCGCCCTCAGCGGCGACGTTGCGCTCCAGCAGTTCCCGCATCGAACTCGGCGGGATCAGCCGGAACGGGTAGTGGTGCGTCCGCGAGCGGATGGTGGTGAGCACCTTGTCCGGCTCGGTGGTGGCGAAGATGAAGATGAGGTGCTCTGGCGGTTCCTCGACGATCTTCAGCAGGGCGTTGAAGCCCTGCGTGGTGACCATGTGCGCCTCGTCGATGATGAACACGCGGTAGCGCGATTCGGCGGGCGCGTAGAACGCCTTGTCCCGCAGTTCGCGGGCGTCGTCCACGCCGCCGTGGCTGGCCGCGTCGAGTTCGGTGACGTCGACGCTGCCGGGGCCTTCCGGCGCGAGCGCGCGGCACGAGTTGCACTCGCCGCACGGATCCGGGGTCGGGCCTTTGGCGCAGTTGAGCGAGCGCGCCATGATCCGCGCGCTCGACGTCTTGCCGCAGCCGCGCGGCCCGGAGAACAGGTACGCGTGGTTGATGCGCCCGGCGGCCAGCGCCGTGCGCAGCGGTTCGGTCACATGCTCCTGGCCGACGACCTCGGCGAAGGTCGCCGGACGGTACTTCCGGTACAGCGCGAGAGCCACGTGCCCGAGACTACAGTGAGCACAGTGAGCCCCTCCCGTTCCGGTCGCGGCCGTGCGCCGAGCGGCCCGCTGCCGGGCAGTTATCCGGTGCGGTTCGGGACCGCCGAGCTGCTGCGCGACGCCGATCGGCCCAACGGCTGGCTGCTTTCGGTGGGCGGGGTGGCGCAGTCCTACGTCGATCTGGACGACCCGACGAACCTGGAGTTCGACTACGTGCGCCGGCTGGGCGATCTGGTCGACTTCCTTCCTCCCGGACCGCTCGACGCGCTGCACGTCGGCGGCGCGGGCTGTTCCCTGCCGCGCTACGTCGCCGCGACGCGACCGGGTTCGCGGCAGCTGGTGTTCGACGCCGACGAGCCGCTGATCAACCTGGTCCGCGAACAGCTCGACCTGCGCAGCGTCCCGAAGCTGCGGGTCCGGATCGAGGACGGCCGCGCGGGCGTGCGCAGCAGGCATGACGCCACCGCGGACTTGATCGTGCTCGACGCCTTCGAACGCGCGACGCTGGCCGGCGGCTTGGCGACCGTCGAGTTCGTGACGGACGTGGCCCGCGTGCTGCGACCGGGCGCGACGATGCTGGCGAATATCTCCGACGGGCCGGGGTTGCCGTTCGCGCGCCGGTTCCTCGCGACGCTGGCCGAGGTGTTCCCGCACGTCGTCCTGCTCGCGGAGCCCAGCGTGCTGCGCGGCCGCCGGTTCGGCAATCTCGTGCTGGCCGCCTCGCGGCTCGAACTGCCGACCGCGGAGCTGACCCGGCGCGCGGCGTCCTCGCCGTATCCGGCGCGGGTGGTGCACGGCGATGAGCTGCGGCAGCTTCGGGGGAAGGCCGCACCGGTCTCCGACGCGGAAGAGCTGCCTTCGCCGACACCGCCGGACGACGTGCTCGGCCTGTTCTGAAGCCAGCAGGGTATAAAAAAAGCGGGTTCCCCCCGTACCCGCCAGAGCCCGCTTATCCTTGCTGCCTTCCGGCCCTGGGGAAGTTCACAGGGTGGACGCCACGGGGGGTCCCCGCAGACGACTATAGCGGACTCGGTTGCCGCGGCTGCGCCCCCTGCGCCACTCCCGCTTCGACGAGGTCAAGCACCTCCCGCACCGACGCCGGGTCGCGGGCGTCGAACGGATGCACCGGGATGCCGTCGCGCACGGTCAGCGCCCAGCGCACGTCGTGCAGCGGCCGGGTGAGCAGGCCGTCGAAGCAGTTCACCCCGACCACGAACGGCAGCCGCAGCCCTTCGACCGCGTCGAGCACCGGGTAGGCGTCCGGGATCCGCCGCGGGTCGACCACCACGAGCGCGGCGTCCGCGCCCCGCACGAGGTCCGGCCAGCGGAACCAGAACCGGGCCTGTCCCGGAGCGCCGAACAGGTACCGCCGGCGCTCGCCCTCGCCGAGCCTGCCGAAGTCGAGCGCGGCGGTGGTCGCGCCCGCATCGGTGCGCACGGGCGCGATCTCCGAAACGGCGTGCACCGCCGTCGTCTTCCCGGCTCCGGCCGGGCCAAGCACGAGAATCTTCACGGGTCAGGCGAACGCGGTGTTCTTCAACTCCTCGACCAGCGCGGGGGTAAGGACTTCGGACGCGCGGTTGGCGAACATCGCCATCTCGTAGGCGATCGTGCCGAGGCTGGCCTGTTTGTTGGCCAGCACGCCGAGCGAGCAGCCGATGCTGATGGTGCAGACCACCAGGTAGCCGCGTTCCAGTTCGACCACCACCTTGTCCGGATCGCCGAGCGGATGGCTTTCGGACACGCTCTGGGCCAGCGCGAGCATCGCCGAGCAGGTCGCCGCGAGCCGGTCGGCGTCCGCGCGGTCGAGATCCTGGGACGCGGCGATCAACAGCCCGTCCGCGGACACCGCGAGCGCGGCGATCGCGCCTGCGGTGTGCAGCGCGAAGCGGTTGACCAGCCAGTTGAAGTTCTGCGCGGCGGCGGGAACGGTCATGATCCTCCTTGATCGGCCTGCTGAGCGGTCACTTGCTGTGCTTTGGCGACGCCGTCGGAAAACGAGTCGAAGGTGGCCCGCTCGGCGGCCGGATCGCGCAATTCGCGACGCGGCAACGGAGTGCGGACGATCTGCGGCAGTTTGAGTCCGGGAGCCAGCTGGGCGCCGGGGACGCGACGGTACACGCCGTCGCGGGCTTCCGGTGGCACCACGGTGAATTGGTGCGTCGGGGACGGGTCCGTGACGTCCTGCCCGTCCTGAGTGTCCGCCGTGTCCTTTGTGGACGCTTCGGACTCTTCGGACTCTTCGGGCTCTTCCGGTTCGTCGGGGAGTTCCAGCGTTCCGGTGCGGGAGGCGAATTCCGGTTCCGCCTCCGGCCATTCCGGCTCCGGCCCCGGTTCGTCGGCTTCGAGTTCCGGCGGGTCGATGAACCACCGGAACCCGGCCGGAGTCGGCGCGGACAGCGCGGCGATCGCGGGCGCGGGCAGCAGCACCGGCCGAGGGTCCGGCACCTGTCCTGGCTCGAAAAGCCCTGGCCCACGCCGGAAATCGACGTCCCGGGTGAACAGCGCCTGCGGCACCGAGACCCGGGCCGTCACGCCACCGTCCGGAGTGGACTCCAGCTCGACGCGCAGCGAATGCCGCTGGGCGAGCCGCCCGACCACGGCCAGGCCGAGCTGCTGCCCGGACGCCGCGTCGACCGGTTCGGCGAGCCGCCGGTTCTCGTGCGCCAGCCGGTCGGCGGGCAGCCCGATGCCGTGATCGGCGATGCTGACGAGCAGATCGCCGGAGGGCTGGAACTCCGTCGAAATCTCGACCGCGGATTCCGGCGGCGAGAACGCGGCGGCGTTTTCCAGCAGTTCGGCGAACAGCAGCACCAGGTCGATCCCCAGCGACGGCGCGAGCAGCGCCTCCGCCGGTTCGCCAAGCCGGATCCGGGATTCGTCGTCGATTTCCGCGGCGGCCGAGCGCAACGCGGTAGCCAGTTCGATCGGTCCGCCGACCCGGGTTTCGTCGCGGTTTCCGGTCACCACAAGCAAATCGTCGGCGGTGCGGCGCAGCCGGAGCGCGGCGTGCTCCACGCGGTGCAGCCCGGCGAGCAACACCGGATCGTCGGCACCGCGCGCCAGTTCCTCGACCACCGTGCGCTGGCCAGCGACCAGGTTCTGCGTGCGCTTGGCCGCTCCGACGAGCAGCTGGACACCGGCGCGGCGCGCGTTCGCCTGCTCGGTCACCGCGTCCGCCGCGGAACTGCGGAGCCGGTTGAACGCGGTGGCCAGCTCGGCCAATTCGCCGCCGGTTCCGGCATCGAGAGCGGGCAGCGACAGTTGCGGCGGACCCGATCCCGGCTCGGCGACCTGAACCAATTCAGCGGCGGCGAGGTCGGCGGTCGAGCGGGCCTGACCGCTCAGCCGGCGCAGCGGCCGGGCGACGGATCGGGCGGCCAGCACGGACAAAGCGGCAACCAGTCCGAAAAGGACAATCGCGGCGCCGCCGACGAGGAACGCCGTCCGGGTCGCGCTGGACGCTTTCGCGGAGGCGGCGTCGGCGATCGCACCGGAAAGCCGGGCTTCCACCGAGCCGCGCTGATCGGCGAGCTGAGTACCGGCAGTGACCACATCGGACACGAACTGCCGATCCTGCCTCGGCGCGGCGGCCAGCCGGTCGAACTGCTGGGCCATCGCCCCCGTCTCGACCGCGGCGAGCTGTACCGCGTCCTGGTTCCCGGCCAGCCGGGCGAACTGTTCTGCGTAGACGGCGGCGCGCTGACCTGCGCGATCAACGCCGGCGGACGCGATCAGCGCGGTCGCCCGGGCCGCTCGCTGCTCGTCCGCGCGAAGCAATGCGTCGAGGGCGTTGAGCTGCCGGGCGCCAGTACCGTCCGAAGTGGCCAGTCCCAGCGCGTCGATCACATCGACGGACATGGAATCGTAGCCAGAAGACACATCAGCTACGGAAATCTGACGATTGAGCGCGTTCTGCCGCAGTTTCGACAGGGCTCCGCCAGGGCTGACCAGGCTGTCCGCGACGCCGTGCGCAGCGCTGTCCACCGCCTGCCGCTGCCGGACGAGCGCCGTGTCGGTGGCCGACGGATCAGCGACGAAAGCGGCCGTGAGCAGGCCTTCCCGCTGCAACTGTGCAACCAGGCCGCCCACCCGCTGGGCCCGGGCCGCGCTGTCCGAAGTGGTCGCGGCCGTCGACGCGGCGGTGACCTGGGCGAGGACGAGCGGAACCGCCGCCGCTACGACCAGGATCAGCGGGGCCACGACCAACACAGTCACTCGCGCTTGCACAGTGCGGATTCCGAGGCGGTCGAGCAGCCGCGCAGCGGATTCATGCGACCGGGCCGAGCCGTCGCGCATCCACGTCACCTTCCGTTCCCGAGGAGTCCCGACGAGACCGAGGCGTGGAGTGCACCGAACGGGGACACCCGCAGGACGCTACTACTCTCAGTAGCACTCGTCGCGGTACGCACATGGTCGGACACCCCACGTCTGCGCAGAGCTTAGCGAGGCTTGCAAGATCTAGACAATGCCCTCTTGTGCCGTGTCGCGCCCTGACACGCTGGGGTTTTCCCGGCGAGCGGCACGCACCGGACGACGCGGGAGAGCAGAATGGCCGTTATGCGCACCGCACCTGCCGCCGCCGACGTCGCCGCTGCCCATCTCCGGCTCCGACCACACGTCCGGTGGACGCCGCTGTTACGCACCGAAATCGACGGTCGTCCGCTCGTCCTCAAACTGGAGCACCTGCAGCGGTCCGGTTCGTTCAAGCTCCGCGGCGCGGTAAACGCCCTGCTCACCGGGCCTAAGCCGAAGCGAGTGGTCACGGCGTCGGGCGGCAATCACGGCCTCGGCGTCGCCACCGCCGCGCAGGCGTTAGGCATTCCCGCGGTCGTCTACGTGCCGCAGTCCGTGCCGGAAGCGAAGGCCGCGGGCATCGAGGCGGCGGGCGCAAAGCTCATCCGGCATGGCACGGCCTACGCCGAAGCCGCCGCAGCCGCGCTGGCGGTCGCCGAGGAACCCGGCACCCGCTACCTGCACGCGTACGACGACGCCGACGTGATCGCCGGGCAAGGAACCGCGACGGCGGAGATCGTGGCCGACGCACCGGACGTCGATGCCATCGCCGTCGCAGTGGGAGGCGGCGGACTGGCGTCCGGCGCGACGCTGGCGGCGGACGGCCGTCAGGTGTTCGCAGTGGAACCGGAGCACTGCCAGGCCCTGCACGCCGCGCTCGCCGCGGGCGAGCCGGTGGACGTCACCATCGACTCCGTCGCCGCCTCCGCGCTCGGCGCGACGCGCGTTGGCGAACTGGCGTTCGGCATCCTCAACTCGCCGTCCGTCACGTCCGTGCTGGTTTCCGACGCCGAAATCCTCGCCGCGCGCGATCTGTTGTGGCGCGACTTCCGGATCGTGGTCGAACCCGCCGCCGCGGCTCCGCTGGCCGCCTGGCTGGCCGGGCACATCCCGGCCGAGTTGCCGTGTTTTGTCCTGTGCGGAGCCAATACCTCGGTCACTTTTGAGTGAGGTCGTACACCGTCGCGCCGCCGACCGTGGTGGCGTGGAAGTGCTGCTGGACCCAGGTCGTGATCTTGCCCGAGGTGCCGCGGCTGCCGCCCGGGCCGCCCCGGCCGTTGCGCGCGCCGACGACGAAGTAGTGGATGTCGCCGCTCGCCACGTACTGCTGGAATTGCGCGAGCGTCGGCGCGGGGTCGCTGCCGCTGAACCCGCCGACCGCGAGCACCGGTTTGCCGCTGTTCAACGCCAGCCCGGCGGCCTGCATCGCACCGGTTTCCGCGGCAGCCCACTTCGTCGTCGTGGTCTCCAGCAACCGGTTCAATTCCACATTGGACTGTTGCGGTCCGCCGAAACTGACGCGGCCCTTGTGCTGGCTTTGCGGTCCAGACGCCGGACTTCCGCCAGTGTGCGCCGTCGACGCGGTAGCGACCGTGAACGACGCCATCCCCAGCAGGGCAGCCACGAGCGCCAGTACCGCGACAGCCCGGCGTGCGGTCCCGATCAGCAGCGCGACCACGCCTAGGACGCCGAGCACCAGCACGGTGTACCGCACCCACGGCTGCCAGTTCGGCGTCCGGTGCAGCAACACGAAACTCCAGGCGACGGTCGCCGCCAGCATCACCGCGAGCACCACTCGCGGCGCGAGATAAGCGCGACCGCGCCACAGTTCAGTGGCGGAAATCGCGACGGTGGCAGCGATTCCCGGCGCGAGCGCGACTGTGTAGTACGGGTGGATGATTCCGCTCATGTAGCTGAACACGAGGGCGCTGATCACCGTCCAGGCACCCCACAGCAGCAGCGCCGCCCGCGTGCGATCAGTGCGCGGCGCTCGGCGGGTGAACCACAATCCGGCCACGAGTCCGATCAACGCCGCGGGCAACAGCCAGGAAGCCTCGCCGCCGAATTGCTCGGTGAACAAACGAGTCAAGCCCGCCTGGCCGCCGAATCCTTTCCCGGTACCAGAAAACTCCGGCAGTTTCGGTCGCGCGTCCCCGCCGTGCGATTGACCGAAGATCCGGCCGAGCCCGTTGTACCCGAAGGCCAACTCCAGCACGCTGTTGTTCGTCGACCCGCTGATGTACGGCCGATCGGCCACCGGCCACAACGCCACCGCGAGCACCCACCAGCCCGCGGAAACGACCACCGCCCCAGCCGCGGCGAGCAGTTGCCACACCCGCCGTCCCAGCGAAGTCGGCGCAGCCACCGCGTACGCGAGCACGAAGGCAGGCAACACCAGGAACGCCTGCAGCATCTTGTCGAGGAACCCGAAGCCGATCGCGACCCCCGCCAGCAGCAACCACTTCGTGCTCGCGTATTCCAGTGCCCGCACCAGGAAATACCCGCCAGCGACAAGGAGCAGCACCAGGAACGCGTCCGGGTTGTTGAACCGGAACATCAACGCGGCGACCGGGGTGAGCGCGAGCAACGACCCCGCCAGGAGTCCGGCCACCGGTCCGGAAAGCCGCCGCACCGCCAGATACAGCAGCCCGACCGAGCCCACGCCCGCCAGCGCGTCCGGAACCAGCGTGCTCCAACTGGAGAAGCCGAAGACCCGCCCGGACAATCCCATCACCCACAGGGAAAGCGGCGGTTTGTCGACCGTGACCACGTTGCCCGGATCAAGCGAACCGAAGAACCACGCTTTCCAGTCCCACGTGCCCGCTTGCACGGCCATCGCGTAGAAGTCGTTGCCCCAGCCGGAGATCGCGACATTGGTGAGATACAACGCGGCGGTGCCCAGCAGCAGCACCGCGACCGCGGGGCGCACCCAGCGTGGCGCGTCGACAGTCGTCATGGCTGTCATTCTCACGGCCCGGGCTGTGCGCGGGCTGTGAATCACTCACGAAGGAGTGTTGCCACCGTCACGCAATTGCGGAAACGAGGCCACGAATTCAGTCCGGCCCGGCCCGCTGGCGACCATCACCCGCCCGGAATGCGCGGCTACCACCGCCGCGACAATCGCCAACCCCAGCCCGGTGCTCCCCGCGGCACGCGAGCGCGAATTGTCGCCGCGGGCGAATCGCTCGAATACCTCGGGCAGGATTTCCGGCGGAATTCCCGGCCCATCGTCCACAACGGACAAAGTGACCCATCCGTCCCGGGTGGACAGTGCGGTCGTGACCGTGGTGCCCGCGGGCGTGTGCGCGCGGGCGTTGCCAAGGAGATTCAGCACCACCTGGTGCAGTTGCCCGGAATCGCCCAGCACCGCGATCGGCTCGCCGGGAAGCTCCAGCAGCCACTTGTGTTCCGGGCCGGCGACGTGCGAATCGGCGACCGCGTCCGCGACCAGCCGGGACAGATCGACCGGTTCGTGCACCACCGGGCGCCCGGAGTCGAGCCGGGCGAGCAGCAGCAGATCTTCCACGAGCGTCGTCATCCGCGCCGATTCGGATTCCACCCGGCTCATCGCGAACGCGATGTCCGGCGGCACCTGTTCGCCGCTGCGCCGGGTCAGTTCCGCATACCCGCGAATCGCGGCGAGCGGCGTGCGCAATTCGTGGCTCGCGTCCGCGACGAACTGCCGCACCCGGCTTTCGCTGGCCTGGCGGGCGGCGAGCGCCTCGGCGATGTGGCCCAGCATCCGGTTGATCGCCGAACCGACCTTGCCGACCTCGGTTCGCGGATCAGTGTCCACTTCGGGCACTCGCTCGGACAGCGCGACCTCGCCGCGGTCCAGCGGAAGTTCGGAGACCCGGGAAGCGGTAGCGGCGAGCCGGTCCAGTGGGGCCATCGTGCGCCGGATCGTGACCGCACCGGCGAACCCGGCGACGAGAATGCCGCCGAGCGCGACGCCGCCGAAGATGAATCCTAGCCGCAGCAACGTTTCCGTGACCCGGGTCATCGGCAACCCGATCACGGTGAACTCGCCGCGCGGCGAATACGTCGCGACCACCCGGTATTTCCCGAGGTTCCCCGGCAGCTCGACCGTGCGGCGCTGGCCGTTCGGCGCGAGCACGAGCAGGACCCGGTCCTGTTCCGCGGTCAACGGGACCAGGCCGAGCGGACCGATCACCTGCCCGTTGAGCTTTCCGTCGTGGACGACCAGGCTGAGCGTCCCCTCGGGCTGGCCGAGCACGCGCAGCGGGTCCGGCGGCAATTTGCCGGGAGTGCCGATGGGCGGCCGCGGCACGCCGTGCCGGAACCCGCGATCGCTCGCCGCCGCCAGCTGCTGGTCGAGCTGCCCGACGAGGAAGCTGTTCAACGCGAGTTCGGTGACCACGCCGACCACGAGGCAGACCAGCGCGAGCAGCGCCGCCAGCTGCATGATCAGCCGACGGCGCAAGGACCACGGACGGCGGCGCTCAGCCCGCGGCGGGTTTGAGGACATATCCGGCGCCGCGCATGGTGTGGATCATCGGTTCCCGATCGGCGTCGATTTTCTTGCGGAGGTAGGAAATGTACAGCTCGACGATATTGGCCTGGCCGCCGAAATCGTAGCTCCACACGCGGTCGAGGATCTGCGCCTTCGACAGCACCCGGCGCGGATTGCGCATCAGGTAGCGCAGCAATTCGAACTCGGTCGCGGTGAGCGGCACCAGATCGCCGCCGCGGTGCACCTCGCGGCTGTCCTCGTCCAGCGTCAGATCGCCGACCACGAGCTGCGACCCGGTCGACCCGGAAACACCGCCCGCCCGGCGCAGCAGCGCGCGCAGCCGCAACGCCACCTCTTCCAAGCTGAACGGCTTGGTCACGTAATCGTCGCCGCCCGCGGTGAGCCCGGCGATCCGGTCCTCCACCGCGTCTTTCGCGGTGAGGAAAAGAACCGGCAGATACGGCGTTTCGGCACGCATCCGGCGCAGCACCTCGAGCCCGTCGAAATCGGGCAGCATCACGTCGAGCACCACGGCGTCCGGCCGGAAATCGCGGCCGACGCGCACCGCCTCGGCTCCGGTGCCCGCACTGCGCACCTCCCAGCCCTCCATTCGCAGGGCCATCGACACGAGTTCGGCCAGCGTCGACTCGTCGTCGACGACCAGCACCCGGACCGGGCTGCCGTCCGCGCGGCGCAGTTCGGCCTTACCCCGGCCGGCAGATGCGGCGTTCACACTGCTCATGGTGCCATCTTCGGGGCCGGCCTTCAGGTCGAGCTGTGCCCCGGCTGTGCGTTTCCTGTGCGGTGTTTCCCCGGATGGGCGCACAGGTGTCCCCCACTTCCGGCACAGCTTCCGCACAGCGGCCGCCCCGACGCTCGGGAGAACAAGCTCGAACGTTTCCGGAGGAGACCATGACGACCGATCCAGCACAGGGCGCGACCTGGGGAGAGCAGCCTGCTCCCGCACCCGGCGGCAGCGGCCCGGGGAAGACGTGGTCGGGCCGGAAGACCGCGATCGCGGCGGGCGTCGCGGTGGTGATCGCGGTGGGCGGCGGACTGGCGATCTGGGCCGGGACCAGCGGCAACAACGCGAACGCGCAGCAGGGTCAGGGTCCAGGCGGTTTCGGCGGACCCGGCGGACAGGGCGGTTTCGCCGGCCGCGGAGGCATGGGCGGGATGGCTGCGTTGCGGGATGCGCTGCACGGCGACTTCGTGGTGGCCGACCCCGCTGGCGGATACGTGACCGAACGCCTGCAAACCGGGACGATCACCGAACTCAGCGCCACCTCGGTGACCTTGACGAGCAAGGACGGCTACAAGCAGAGCTACACGCTGGATTCGTCGACTAACAAGACCGGTTCGCCCAAGTCCGGCGACAACGTCACCGTGCTCGCGAAGGTCCAGGGCACCACCGCCACCGCGACGTCTCTTGGCGAAGCGCAGCAGTTCGGCAACGGACAACCTCGCCGCCGCGGGTAGTCCGTGAAGGGAACCCTGAGAGACTCTGATTCCCTCAGGGTTCCCCTCACAGCGAGCGAGGAGATAGTCGTGAAGCGGTGGATCACGCTGGCGTGCGGTGTGGTGCTGGTGCTCGTCGGCGCGGTGTGGGTGCTGCAGGGCGTCGGAGTGCTGACCGGCAGCTTCATGACCGGCCAGAAACTGTGGTTCCTGATCGGGCTGGTCGCGTTCCTGGTCGGGGTGGTCCTCGTCGCGGCCACCGCGTTCCGGAAACGCACGCACTGACTCACCGAGCGAAGATCTCGAACACCGGGTAGCCCGGCGCGATCTCCAGCAGCTTCTCCTCCGGTGCCTTCGCGTCCACGCCCTCGAAGAACACCCCGACCTCGAACGCCCAGCGCTTGAGGTACGAGCGCAGGATGGCGGGCTTCTCCTCGTTGGACAGCTCGCGGTAGGTGAACGTTTCGGTGCGGCGTCCGACAGTCAGCTGGCCCTCGCCCGCGGCGCGGAGGTTCCGCGCCCACTGGGTTTCGCCGCGCGCGGCGACCAGGTACTGCTTGCCCTCGAACGGCAGCAGGTTCACCGGAACCTCGCGCAGTTCGCCGGACTTGCGGCCGCGGATCCCCAGCACCCGGCTGCCCCACACGCTGACGCCGTGCTTGGTGAGCCAGCGGACGAGGCCGTTGAACGCCGCGGTCGCCTTGCCCGGTTCGACGTAACGAGTGCTGGTCATGGGGCCCTCCTCGGTTTGCGAGAGCAGTGCTCTCTATTGTGAATAGTGAACACCGCTGGGTCGCCGCGTGTCAAGAGCAGTGCTCTCGGTTTTGCGCAGCGCTCTCAATCAAGGCACACTGATCGCATGACTGCCGCACCCCGGACCGCCCGCGAACGGGTCCGCGCCGAGCTGACCCGCGAGATCAAGGACGAGGCCCGCCGCCAGCTGGCCGAGGTCGGCGCGCTCGGACTTTCCCTGCGCGCGGTCGCCCGTGAACTCGGGATGGTCTCGTCGGCGCTGTACCGGTACTTCCCGAGCCGCGATCACCTGCTCACCGCGCTGATCGTCGACGCGTACAACGCCGTCGGAGAAGCTGCCGAGCAGGCCGACCCGCACACCGGCGACCCGCGCACGCGCTGGCGAGCCATCTGGCGCGCGACCCGCGAGTGGGCCCGCGCGAACCCGCACGAGTACGCGCTCATCTACGGCTCGCCGATCCCCGGCTACCAAGCTCCGCAAGACACCGTCGGACCCGCCGGACGAGTGGCGTTCGCACTGGTCGCAGTGCTGCGCGACGCGCATCCGCACGAGCCGGCGGTCACCGCGCCGATGTCGGAGGAGCTGCGCGCGCAGGCCGATCAGCTCACCAAGATCCTGGATATCGACGCGCCGGCCGAGGTCGTCATGCGTGCCATCGGCGCCTGGACGCAGCTGTTCGGCGCGCTCAACTTCGAGCTGTTCGGCCAGTACGTCGGCAGCGTCGACCCCGCCGACGCGTACTTCGAGCACCTCATCGGGCAGATGGCGGACTTCGTCGGTCTGTAGTCCGGGGTAAGTTCGCCGTGGCGCAAGAACGAAAGGCGGGTTCGACGTGACGGGATGGGCCGGACGGGTCGGCAGGATCCGGGTGATCGGCACCGGGGTGATGGGACGAGGGATCGTCCAGCTCGCCGCGACCGGCGGAGCCACCGTGGAACTCGCGGACGTACAACCGGACGCGGTCAACGCGGCGATCGAGCACGTCAGCGCGATGGTCGACCGGCTGGTCGCCAAGGGCAAACTCGCCGAGGAAGCCGGCCGCGCGGCGAAGGAACGCCTGGTTCCCGTCGACGGACCGCTCGCCCCCGCCGAGGGCGTGGATTTGGTGATCGAAGCCGTCCGCGAAGACCTGGAAACGAAGCAAACCCTCTTCGCCGGTCTCGAAAAGATCTGTGGCCCAGACGCCGTCTTCGCGACCAACACCAGCTCGCTGTCCGTCACCGAGATCGCCGCCGGGATCACCGACCCCACGCGGATGATCGGCCTGCACTTCTTCAACCCAGTCCCGCTGATGCGCCTGGTCGAGGTCATCCCCGGCGCACGCACCGCGGACTGGCTGCCCAGCGAAGCGCTCGAACTCGTCCGCGGCTGGGGCCACGAACCCGTGCTGGCGAAGGACGCCCCCGGCTTCCTCGTCAACCACGCGGGCCGCGGCCTGAACACCGAGGCCCTGCAGATCCTCTCCGAATCCCTCGCCGCACCAGCCGAAATCGACCGCATCGCGCGCGACGTACTCGGTCTCAAACTCGGCCCGTTCGAACTGCTGGACCTCACCGGCCTGGACGTTTCGCACGCGGTACTGGAAAGCATCTGGAGCGGCTTCCACGCCGAACCACGCCTGCGCCCGTCGTGGCTGACCCGCCCGCGCGTCGCCGCCGGACTCTTCGGCCGCAAAACCGGCGAAGGCTTCTACCGCTATGTCGACGGAAAACAAGAACTTCCTCCCGAGGTTCCGGCCCCGCCCGCTCCCACCATGCCGGTCTACGCCGCCGACGAACGCCTGGGCCGCCTCCTGTCCGCGGCGGGTGTCGACGTCGTCCCCGACGCCTACCCGGACACGGTGCTGTTGGTGACCCTGCGCGGAGAGTCCACTGTGGAGGCTGCGCGGCAACTGGAGCTGCCCGCCTCGCGCGTCTGCGGAATCGACGCCCTCGGCTACGAATCGCGCTTCACGATGTCTGTCCACCCTGGACTGGACCCGCACTACGGCCGCGCCGCCTGGGGCGCCCTGGCCGCGACCGGTACCCCCGTGACGGTCGTCCGGGACGGTGCCGCCCCCATCGCGCAACGCCTTCTGGCTTCGATCGTCAACACGGCCTGCTACATCGCCGACCAGGGTCTAGCCGCCCCCGCGGACATCGACACCGCCGTACGCCTAGGCCTGGGCTACCCGCGCGGCCCGCTGGAATGGGGCGACCTGGTCGGACCGGAAAAGGTCCTCCGAATCCTGAACGGGCTGCTCCGCGCCACCGGTGACCCGCGCTACCGCCCCAGCGGCTGGCTGACGGAACGGGTGGCGCTGGGCCTGCCGCTCGCCTCCACCGGCACCCGCCCCGCTGATCTGGCTTGAGTTTCTTGTCGGTGGTGGGCAATAGCGTTTCGGCGTGGCTGGCACATCGACTTGACCTTGGACTGCGCTGTTCGACCTGCCCGAGGATGAGTCGGCGCAGGATGGTGCCTGACTGTGCCATTCCGACGGGACCGGGCCGAGGCTGAACGTCTTGTCGCAGCGGGCGGGACAGTCCTGGTGGAGCACGACGGACATCATGTGGTGATGGCAGATCCGGAGGGGAACGAGTTCTGCGTCGCCGCCGCTTCGGCGTGGTTCTCCCGCCAGTCCGGGACAGCTCGCTCGCGTGGCACCAGGTCTGTGAAGGTTCCCTTCACGGCCCCCACCCACGCACCCAACCAACCCAGCGCAGCCACACCCCCGCACCCCGATACGAAGCCAAAAACACGCGCGGAGGGGGCTTGCCTAGGCATCTTTCCCGCCTTGACAAGCCCCCTCCGCGCGTAGTCACAATCAGCTTCGGGGTGCCCCCACGCAACACTCACCCCAAGCGAAAATCACCACCGATAATCCACCGCAGCCCCATTCCGATAAACAACATACCCACCCTGGAAATCACTACGAGCACCCCCGCCAACCGGATACTCATCCGAGGTCGGCAACCTCAAATACCCATTCTCCCACCCAAGCGCAGCCCACCGCTTGCGAATCTCCCCCTGCACCATATGCGCCCCAGTCCCCGCACTCCAGTAAACCGACCCGCCGCCAGTAAAGTGGTTGTACCGCGCGACCCCATTAGGAGTACCGGTTTCATCGGTAGTCGGGTACCCCATCCCCCGCTCCCACCCCAACGAGGCCCACTTATCCCGAATAGGCCCGCCAATCTGATGCGCCCCGGTAGAAGGCGTCCAGTAAACCGAACCACCAAGAGTGAAGTGGTTGTACCGCCCCACTCCGTCCGGCGTCCGAGACTCATCAGTGGTCGGGTACCCAAGCCCCCGCTCCCACCCCAGCGAAGCCCACTTGTCCCGGATCGCCCCGCCAATCTGATGCGCACCACCGGTAGGCGTCCAGTAAACCGACCCGCCAGTGAAGTGGTTAAACCGCCCGACCCCATCGGGAGTCCCGGACTCGTCGGTGGTCGGATACCCCACCCCACGCTCCCACCCGAGCGCGGCCCACTTAACCCGAATCTGCCCCTGCACCGAATGCGCACCATTAGCCGCGGTCCAGTAAATCGAAGCAGCCTGACTTCCAGGCGTACCCATCAAATGGTTGTACCGCCCGACCCCATCCGGTGTCCGAGTCTCATCGGTAACCGGCGGCCCGTAAACCTGATGCCCGCCAATCGCGAGGTACCGGGCCAGAATCTGCCCGCCGATCTCCCGCACCCCGGTAGCCGCCGACCAATACAACCGCCCATTCGCGTAAACCCGGTACCGCACCGGCCCGTCAACGACCTCAGGCCCGCTCGCCGCACCGAGCAAACTCCGCAACCCAGGCTCAGCCGCGTACCGCTGGTCAATCGCCGTCACATAGTTGGCAGTCAGCGTCATATCGCCGGCCCCCACGGTGATCGACCACGAAGACGCAGCCGGACCCCCTTGCCAGCCAGTGAACTTCGACGCCCCATCGGTGCCGACCAACGCCGCAGTCACATCAAACGTCGCACCCTCAGTGACCATCGCACTGCTGACGCCGCCCTCGCTCGGAATGCTCAGCGCGGCCGGCTGCGTCCCCACCAACGTCAACCGATGCTGGCGCGGGTAAGCGACATACGTCTTACTAGCCTGCACGCCCGCGCTATCGGTGACAGTCGCAGTGAACTCCATCCGAGAGTCAGTGTGGTCAGTGAACGGCACAGTCAACGTAGGCCCAGTCGCACCATCACCTGGATGCACATGACAAGCCCCAAGATCCGGACAGTGCCGAATAAACGACGTCCACGTTACCGGAAGCGTCCCGTCCTCAACATCAGTAGCCGTGGCGGACAACGAAACCGGCTCACCGACCGCAAAGTCCTTATCCGGCGCGGACAAAGTCAACACCGGCGAGTGATTACCCGGCGCGACAGCAACCTTCGCCGTCCCGACACCGCCAAGCGGATCCGAGACAGTCAACGTCGCGGTGAACGAAGCACCGTCCCCGTATTGATGGCTGGCTTGAACCCCAGCACCGGTACTGCCGTCGCCAAAGTCCCAGGCATAGGTGAGCGAATCACCGTCAGCGTCAGTAGAACCACTGGCATCAAAGGAAACCGTGCGAGTATCCGGATCCGTCGAAGACGTGGCCTTAGCCACCGGCGGAGCGTTGTTCGTCGAGTAGCTCAACCGCCGAAGCACCCCCGCGTTGAGATCACTGAAGACGATATCCCCGTTAGGCGCGGCGGAAATCCGGGTAACCCCACCCACATTCTGGAACGGCGGCGGACTCGCAGGCGCTTGCGTGAGCTTGCCCTGAGCGTCATACCGCAGCGTCCAGATCTTCTGCCCCGCGTAGTCGCCGAAGAAGTACGCGCCCTGGTAAGCGGCAGGATAAGTAGTGCCCCCATACACAATCCCGCCAGTGACGCTGTTGCCCTGCGAAGGATCCGTCCCGTGCTGGTAGTCCCACAACGGCGGGGTGTTCACCACGGAAGCACAACGCGCGTCGGTCGAATAACCCGGCGTGAGGTGGTTCCCCTCATAGCAAGGCCAAGCGAGATTCGCGCCAGGCTGCACGACATCCAGCTCTTCCCAGGTGTACCAGCCGACGTCGCCGACCACCGGCAGACCGCTCTTCGGGTCGAGGCTGAACCGGAACGGATTGCGGAAACCGCTCGCGAACACCTTGCTGCGAGTGGAATCGGGCGCGGAAGCATTGTAGTACGGGTTGCTCGGCACGCCCTTGCCGTCCGCGGTGAGGTGCAGGATCTTGCCGAACGGCGAATCGAGGTCCTGCGCGGCGAAAGCGATCGGGTTGGTCTTGCCCGCGTCGCCGTTGTCGCCGACGGAGTACCAGAGCGTGCCGTCCGGCGCGGGGTAAACCGTGTCGAGGCCGTGGATGTAGTACGGGCTGCCGGGCAGGTCGAAAATCACCTGCTCGCCGGTCAGCCCGGACGGATGCCCCGCGCCGTCGAGCCGCACGGTGAACTTGGCGGCGCGCAGCGTGTATTGGCCGTTGCCGAGCGACACCGAGCGGTTCAGGTAGACCTGGTGCGAGGTGGCGTAGTCCGGCGCGAGCGCGATGCTCGTGAGCCCCATGTCGCCCTGCGTCTCGACCGGGAAGGTCGCGATCCGCGCCGGCGCGCCGCCGCCCGCGGCCGGGACCCAGTTGACGACGCCGGACTTGCCGAGCGCCAGCACGCTGTCGTCGGGCAGCCAGGCGAAGTCGGTGAACTCGTACTGCCCGAGCCCGGTGGGCAGGTCCCGCAAGACGAAACCCGGCGGCAGCGCAGGGGTGTCGGCTGCTGCCGCCGGGGCGACCGCGGTGACCACAACAGGGACAGCAACGACCGCGAGTGCGGCCACGAGCAGGGAACGGAGCTTGCGCCAGGCCATCCAAGGCCCCCTTTCTGAGCGATTCAGTAATCGCTCAGAAGGGGGATGAAGTTGCCTCTAACGGGTGATATTTATTCGACCGTGACACTGTGGGTCAGGGCACGACCTGGACCACGTCGCCGACGTGCAGGGTGTTGAAGAAGCGCAGCGACGACGCCCCCGACAGGTGGATGCAGCCGTGCGAGTACACCTTCAGGCTGCCGGTGTGGAACGCGTCGCCCGGGTAGAAGAAGACCGAGTTCGCCATCGGCGCGTTGTCGAACTCCTTGCTCAGGTGCATCTTCTCCTTGGACAGCACGTGGAACGTCCCGGTCGGGGTCGCGTGCCCCTTGCGCCCGGGCAGCATCGAGACGGGACCGTAAATCACCTTGCCGTCCTGCAGCAGCCAGGCTTGGTGCCCGGAAATGTCGACGCAGGCGCTGGTGCCGGAAGCGGCGGCGGCCGCCGCGCACGGGACGTCGGCGGTGCTCGGCTCCGGGTCGGCCTTCGGCTTGGGCGCGGGCTTCGGAGTCGGCTTAGGCGTCGGAGTCGCGCTGGTGCTGGCCGGACTGCTGCTGGTCGCCGGGACAGAACTGCTGGTCGGCGCGCTGGAAGACGAGCTGGGCACGCTCGCCGCCACAGGAACCGCCCCGCCGCCGGAAGCCGACCCGGCCGTGCCTCCGGAGCACGCCACGAGCCCGAAAGCCGCGGCCAGCGCCGCCATCCCCACCAGAACCCTTTTCACGATCCGGTACCCCCGCATTCGGTCGGGTCACATTCGGTAGGACCCGTATCACCCGAATAGACGACCATCACCCCCACGTGGTTGCTCGGCAATGGTCACGATCCGGCGTCTCCACCCCCGGGTTGAGCCGCGGATCCACCCGGTACCAGCCCGGACGCCGACGAAAACCGCACTGATCCGAGCGAGGCTGGAAGCACGCCGGGCAGCCTCCCGGCACCCGTCGCCGGCCGGGCGAAGCCGACCACCTCCACGAAGGAGCACCGTGAACCTCGGCCCGCTCACCATCGTTCTCTATGTCGCGATCGCGGCGCTCGTCCTCTACCGGGTCGTCTACCGGCAGTGGCGCGGCACGCTGCTCAGCCGCAAGCGTTTGCTGACGCTCCCGTTCATCTTGACCGCGATCGGCGTGTTCTCCGCCGCCACCGCGTTGCAAAGCGCGACCACGATGGAATACACGCTGCTGGCTGGCGACGTCGTGGTCCTTGGCCTGCTGGGCGTCCTGCGTAGCTCCACTTCGGTCCTCAGTGCCCGCGAAGGCACGACGTTCTTGAAGGGCACTCCGCTCACTCTGATCCTGTGGCTCGCCACCATCGGCGTACGCGTCGGCTTCTCTTTCATCGGAGCCGCGCTCGGTGTCAGCAACACCGTGACGTCTTCGACGATCATGCTCACCATCGGCGTCAGCATCGGCGTACAGAACGCTTACACCTACCACCGCATCCAGAAACTCGGCCTGCCGCTCTCGGAGCAGACGCCGACAAGCATCAACGCTGGCCGCTAAGCCCCACCATGCGCGCGTACATCCGCGAAGGGCTCAACACCGTTGCCGGGTGCAGGAATCCCGGCAACGGTGGCAGGTCCCGCGCGAAAGGCACGAGATGCGCGTACAGCACTTCCGCCCCAGACGGTCGCACCGAAGGATCCTTCGCGAGCGTCGCAGCGAGAAGCGCGTTCAACTCCCGCGGTACGCCGGGAACGACCGGTGCTGGTTCCTTCACTTGCTTATCGAAGACCGCGTACGCCGTGGGCCCGGTGAAGACCGGACGGCCGGTGAGCATCTCGTGCAGTACGCAACCGAGCGCGTACAGGTCGCTTCGCGGCTCCGCTTGCCCACGCTGGATCTGCTCCGGAGCCATGTACGACGGCGTACCCAGCAGCTGTCCCGCGCGCGTGAAGCGAGCAGTGTCGGCTTCGCGCAACACAGCGAGCCCGAAGTCCATCACCTTCACGCTGCCGTCCGGACAGAGCATCAGGTTGGCTGGCTTCAGGTCACGGTGACAGACCGCGCGCGCGTGCGCCGCCGACAGCACCGCGGCCGCCTGTGCCGCGATCGCCGCCGCCCACGGCACCGGAAGCGGACCGTGTTCGGCGAGCAGATCGTCCAGCGTGACGCCTTCGACGAACTGCATGACCTGGAACAGCCGGTCGTCATGGGTGCCGAAGTCGTACAGCGTGGGCGCGCCGGGATGGTCGAGCGTGGCGAGGATCCGCGCTTCGCGGGCGAAGCGTTCTTCCAGCTCTTCGTCGCCGCCGGGCAGCCGCAGCAGCTTGATCGCGACGTGCCGGCCCAGCCGCCGGTCGAGCCCGCGGTGCACCGAACCCATGCCGCCCCGCCCGAGCGGCAGATCGTCGACCTCGTAGCGGTCCGCGATCAGCATGGGCCCCCTCACAGCGCTCACCCGCCACCGGGCTTCAGCCGTCCTTCGGCGAGTGCGGCAAAGCCTAGCCGCACCAGGTCGCGGCCGATTTCCGCGGTTTGCCGCAGTGCCCGGTCGAAGTCCGCGAGCGCGCGGAACGCGACGCCGTACGCACGCTGGGTTTCGAGCGGATGCCGCGGCACCTTCAGCCGGCGCGCGTCGATCCGGGTCGACGCGCTGTGCACCGGGAAGTCCGCGGCGCGCAGGCACCCGGCGAGGAACTGCGCGTCGAGCAGCTCCGGATCCACGCGATAACGGGAAAGCGCGGGCCCGAGCCGCACCGGCGCTCCGCTGTGGACGATCACCGCGCCGGTGACCGACGCGACCACATCGCCTTCGTCGGCGAAAACCGCAGCCGGATCGGGCGCGGCATGCCCGGTCGGCGGTCCGCCGAGGAGGACGTCGTCGGTGGTCAGCACGGGTTCGTCGCCGTCGGCGGTGCGCGGCGGCGCATGCGTGATCCGCAGCGCACCCGCCTTCACCAGCTCGCCGACGGTTGTGTACGCCGGTTCGCCGGAAGCCGGTTCCAGCTTCGGCAGCTCGATCCCGATCTGCCCGAAAAGCCGTTGCGCTGCAAGGAAAGCCTCACCCGAGTCACTTTCGCCAGGGCGGCCTGAGGGCGTGAGGTCGACGTCGTCGTCGAGCACGTCGATGATGCGTTCGCCGGTGTCCGGATCGGCCAGAAAGGCCTGCCACACCTGCTCGACGTCGTCCGCGGTGGTGTCGGCGATCAGCACGGTCACCGGCGCGCGCTGCTCCGGCTCCGGTCGCGTGAGCAGCCAAAGATCGGTGCCTGGCGCGAGCGTGCACACCGCGCGCAACGCGCCGGCGCGAAGGAGATTCGCCCGGATGCGTTTCCCGCTCCGCCGTCCAGCGGCCGCCCCCGGCATCAGGACCGCCACCGCGCCACCGGGCTTCACGTGCGCCAGGCAGTGCTGCACCCACGCCAATTCCGATTCACCGCGCGGCGGCAAGCCGTACTCCCAGCGCGCGTCGCCGACGAGTTCCTCGTGCCCCCAGCCGCGCTCGTTGAACGGCGGATCGCACAGCACGACGTCGGCCAGCCGGTCGGCGAAAGCGTCCGCGCGCAACGCGTCCGAGGCGTGCACCTCGGTGTCCGCGCCGTGCAGCCGCAGCCGGATGCCAGCGATCCGCGCGGTGTCCGGGTCGACGTCCTGCCCCCGCGCCCGGGTCGCCGCGGCGGCCAGCAACAACGACCCGAACCCGCACGCCGGGTCGAGCACAGTGGCTCCCTTCGCGCCGGTCAGCCGCACCATCAGGTCGGCGTACGCGGTCGGCGTAGTGGAGAGCCGGCGGGCATGTGCCTCGAAGAAGCGGTCGCAGAGCTGCTCGAACGTCTCCACCGCGCCTTCGCTCGAGGCGAGCTGGGAGATCAGCGCCAGCAACTCCGGATCGTCCGGCCCCTCGGCGTCGTCCGCGAGATACTCGCCGACCGCCGCCAGCCGCGCACCAAGGTCGAGGTCGTCGCCAAGGGCACGCAGCCGTTGCCACGCCTCGTCAATCGGCGAAAGCTCGAACGGACGGCCGCGCCCGCGCAGCCACGCCTGGACCTCCGGCAGCGAAAACAGCGGGCTGGACGCCGTGCCGCCTACCGGTTTGGGAAAATCGTCGTGGCGCCGCCGCCAGTTGCTCACCGCCGCCCGGCGCACGCCCGCCAGGCGCGCGATGTCGGCCGCACTCACCGCCGCGTCGTCTGCCATGACGAGCACGATAGCCGACGACAGCGGTTTCCATCGTTTTGCTTGTTAACTCAGTCAACCAATGGTTTTATGGGGACATGGCCACCGAGCAGACCCGGTTCACCCTGCGCTACTCCGCGGGCTCTGACCAAGGGCTACGACGCACCAACAACGAGGACTCCGTGTACGCCAGCGGGCGGATGCTCGTGGTGGCCGACGGTATCGGCGGCCAGCCGCACGGCGAAGTGGCCAGCTCGACCGCGGTCAGCGTGCTGGCCTCTCTCGACGCGGAACTACGCACGCTTGACCTCACCGCGCACAACCTGTCGAACCTGCTCTCCGACGGCGTCCACCGGATCGCCGGACAGCTCGCGCGAGTGGCCGAGGAAACCCCCGCCACCCACGGCATGGGCACCACCCTCACCACGCTGCTGTTCGACGGCACCCACTTCGCCGCGGCACACGTCGGCGACTCCCGCGGCTACCTGCTGCGCGACGGCGAACTGCAGCGCATCACGCGCGACCACACCCTGGCACAGGCCCTGGTCGAAGACGGCACCATCAGCGCCGCCGACGCCGACCACCACCCGCGCGGCTCGATGCTGATGAAGGCCCTCCTGAGCACCGGCTCGGCCGAACCGGACGTCTGGGAGTTCACCCCGCAAGCCGGCGACCGCTACCTGCTCTGCTCCGACGGCCTCACCGCGGGCGCCAGCGAACCGGCCATCCTGGACGTGCTCTCCGACGGCACCCCGGAGGAAATCGTCCCCCGCCTCATCGCTTTGGCCAACGAGGGCGGCGGCCCCGACAACATCACCATCGTGGTCGCCGACGTCGTCCCGGCCTGAACCGGTTCGCGCAGGTCGGACCACCTGCGGAAGGCCGGAGGGCCATCCGGTATTCTTCCCCACGGAGGATTGGCCGAGCGGCCTAAGGCGCACGCTTGGAAAGCGTGTTGGGTTCACGCCCTCGCAGGTTCGAATCCTGTATCCTCCGCTGCAACACCACGAAGGTCCCGACCGCACTGCGGCCGGGACCTTCGTCGTTTCACCGAGTGCGAACGATCACCACCGCCGCGCCGAGAGTCAGCGCCGCGCATACCGCCGCCGCTACTCGGGTTTCCGTGCTGAACGCCGCGAAAGCCGCCTCGCGCAGTGCATCTCCGGGCGGGAGCTTCGCCGCGGACTCCAAGGTTTTCCCGGCATCGGACGGCATCGCCGAGCGGTACACGGCCGCGCCGATGCTTCCCAGCAGCGCGATTCCCATCGCACCGCCGAACTCCGCTGACGTCTCCGCCATCGCCGACGCCATCCCGGCTCGCTCCGGCGGCGCGGCGGACAGGATCACGTCCGTCACCACCGCCGCGACTCCGGCGATGCCGAGCGACACGACCGTGAGCGCTGCGATGAAATACCCGACCCCGGGCGGCGGCAAAGTCAGCAGCCCGAAGCCCGCCGCGGCCACGAGCAGGCCGATCGCCAGCACCCGCGGCTTGCCGATCCGGGCGGCCAGAGTGGCGGCGATCGCGATCCCGACCGGCATCACCGCGAACGTCGGCAGCGACCACAGCGCCGACTCCAGCGGGCTCATCCCCAGCACGACCTGCAGGTACTGCCAGGTGAACAGGTTGAACCCGACCAGCGCGAACGTCGCCAGCAGGTCGATCAGCAACGGCACCGCGAACGCGCGCGACCGCACCAGCGCGAGGTCGATCAACGGGCGCGCGGCGGTGTGCTGACGGCGCACGAAAGCCACGCCGACCGCGAGACCCGCGACGCAGCTCGCGACCGCCAGCCAGCCGAATCCGTGCGCGGCGATCTGCTTGATGCCGTAAACGATTCCCAGCACGGACACGATCGACAGCACCGCGCCGAGCAGGTCGAACCGTCCCGTCGAGGGCGTCCGGTGTTCCGGCAGCACCAGTGGGCCGAGCGCCAGCAGGACAACCATCACCGGCACGTTGATCAGGAACACCGAGCCCCAGCTGAAGTGCTGGAGCAGCAGGCCGCCGATGATCGGGCCCAGGACGGCGCCGCCCGCGAACCCCGCCGTCCACAGGCCGACCGCGGTCGCGCGCTGACGGGCGTCGTGGAACATGTTGCGGATCAAGGCGAGTGTGGACGGCGCGAGCGTCGCACCGGCGATGCCAAGCAGCATCCGGGCGACGATGAGCATGACCGGCGTGGCGGCGAAAGCGGCGAGGATCGACGCGCCGCCGAACGCCGCCGCTCCGGTGAGCAACAACCGGCGACGGCCGATCCGATCGCCGAGCGTGCCCATGGTGATGAGCAGGCCGGCCAGCAGGAAACCGTACGAGTCCATGATCCACAGCAGCTGCGAACCGCTCGGCTCCAGATCGGCGGTCAACGACGGCATGGCAACGAACATCACCGACATGTCCATCGACGCCAGCACGCACGGCAGCAGCAGGACGGCCAGCCCGATCCACTCCCGTGGACCGGCTTTCGCGGGGGTTGTTTCTTCAAGCATGCGTACAAAGTACGCACACCTGGCGCAACCCTCAAAGTCTTTTATCCAGCATGTTTGTCCTGCAACTTTCCGCCGGGCTAGACTTTCCGCACGGCCTGTCGAAGTGTGACGAAAAGGGGTGCCTCGAGTGAAGTGCGGGTCCTGCGGAAAGCCGCTCGCCGCACCGGATCGGGGCCGGCCGCGGCAGTACTGCTCAAGGGCTTGCCAGGCGAAGGCGTACCGGGCGCGCAAGGCGGAGTCCGATGAGGACCGCGGCCACCTGACCGTCGACCGGGTCGTGCAGGCGGGGATCGCGGTCGCGGACGCCGAGGGGCTCGAAGCGTTGTCCATGCGCCGGGTGGCCGCCGAACTCGGTGCCGGAACCATGGCGCTTTACCGACATGTCGCGTCCAAAGACGATCTGGTGGCGTTGATGGTCGAAGCGGCGCTCACCGAGATCCCGCTGCCGGAAACCCCGCCGCGCGACTGGCGCGACGGGCTCGAACGCGCCGCCTACCGAGACTGGGACCTCTACCACCGGCACCCGTGGATCCTGGCGAAAGTGCTGGTGACGACCCGAACCCACGACAGCCCCGCCCTTTCGGCGGACAGCGAGCACGCCTTCGCCTCCTTCGACGGTCTCGACCTCGACCCGGCGGACGCGTTCCGGTACATGTTCCTGTTCGCCTCATACGTGCAAGGCGTGGCGCTCACCTATGTCAGCGATGTGGAAGCCGAACGCCGCGGCGCACCGACGCACAACCCGAGCTTCGCCGCCTACCCGCGACTCGGCGGCGCGATGCGGGCCATGGCCGATCCGTGGCATCTCGACGAGCTGTTCGCGTCCGGGCTTTCCGGTGTCCTGGACGGGATCGCGGCCGATCTGGCACGCCGGGGAGCGATCTGACGGCGCACAATCCCACCCCTCGGACGCTGGCAGAATTCGCACATGAACCACAGCGCAGCTCAAGAGTTCGCCGACCGCTGGGCAAAGGCTTGGAACGCCCACGATCTCGACGCACTGCTGGCCCACTTCTCCGACGACGTGACCTTCCGGTCCCCGGTCGCGATCCAGGTAATCGGCGGCGACGGCGTGCTCCGCGGCAAGGCGGCGCTGCGCGCGTACTGGGCCGAAGGGCTGCGCCGGATTCCCGATCTCCGCTTCGAGGTCCTCGGTGTCTACGTCGGGCTCGACGCGCTGGTCATCAACTACCGCAACCAGAAGGGCGGACTGGTCAACGAGGTCCTGGTCTTCGACGGTCCGCTCGTCGTCGAGGGCTACGGCACCTATCTCGGGGACGACCCGAATCCGGCCGGGACTCGCTGAACCGGGCGGCGGGCCGTCGCTGTCCGCAACCGGGGCAGGGGCTGGGATCGGCCGAACGGTCCTACCCGCTAGGCTTCCCCGCAGACTTCATCGCAGCCGTCCGGAGAGGTTTCCCGGTGTCACGAATACCGTTTTGACCTGGGCGTTGGCCGCCGCACGCACCCCGAGAACCCGCAGGTCAGAAGGCTGAGACGCGGGTTTCGGGCCCCGCGCGCGCACAAGAGAAGCCGACGCCCGACAGGCCCCGGACCGCTGACCGCGTCCGGGGCTTTGTCGATTCTCCCGTTCACACTTACTTACCGAAGACACCTGATCACGCTAAGTTTGTATGTGGTCGTTCCAGCCCCTGACGTACCGAGGAGCCCGCCCCCATGGCCGGAGTGGAAGAGATCCGCGCTGGTATCGCGCTCGCGAACGAGAAGGCGTCCGCGAGCATCGCCGCGCTGCAGCAGGCAGCGCAGGCACTCGAAGAAGCACAGCTGTCGCTGTCCCAAGCCACCCAGGGCAGCAGCCAGCACGAGGTGAACCAGGCGCACGGCCTGCTCGCCGAAGCGCTGCAAGGGATCACCGGCATGCAGAGCACCATCCAGGCCGGCATCTCGTCGGCCGATTCCTACTCGGCGCGGCTTTAACGCCGATGTCGGGGCTCGCCGAAATCCACCAGTTGCTCACCGCCGCGCGAGCGGGGGTCGGCGACGGACGGGCGCACGCCGAGCGGGCGAGGACTCTGCTCGGCGACGCCCGGCGCGCACTCGTCGACGCGCAGGCCAAGGCAGATCCGTGGCTGCCGGGCCAATTGGCGCAGGCCGAGGAGGCGCTCGAACACCTCCTCACCCGTTTAGCCGCCGCCGACGATTTAGTGGGCGGATACCAGTCACGCCTGTAGGGATGAGATGGCCAGCAAGGCAGCCGAGCAACGCAACCGTGTGCAAACCGCTCTCGACCGGGTCCGGCACCAGATCGGGCTCGTGCTCGGGGCCGCGGCGGGCGCGCGCGAAATGGCCGAGGCCGAGGTGGCGCGGCTGACGCTGGAACAGGAGATCGTGCGGGTCGGCATGGACCACGCCGATCCGGCCCAGCAGACGGAGTGGGCGCGGCATCCGGCCGCGCACGAGGTGTTCGCCGCGCTCGGCGGCACCCGCACCGCCTTCTACACCGACTGGAGCGCCGGTCCCGGCGAGTTGCGCGACCTAGTCGCCGCGAACGCGCCGGGCCCGGCCGGACGGCCGCCGAGCGAATGGCTCGGCCGCGTCGGCACGAATCCCGGCGTCGTCGCGCCGGGGTTGTGGCGGGTCGGTTCGGCCACCTCGGCCGGACGCGACATCTCGCGCACGTTCGACGTCGCCGTGCCGCTGCTGGACGAATCGCATCTGGCCATCACGTCCGCGCCGAAAACCCGGCCGGCGGTGGACGGGATCGTGCAGGGCCTGCTGATGCGCGTGCTGTCGGCGTTCGAGCCCGGCGCGGTGAAAATCCACCTGTGGGACGTCGGCCAGCTCACCGCGATCCTGCCGGACCTGTACCCGCTCAGCCGCACCAGCGCGCTGTCGCTGTACGACCCGACGCGGCTGGAGGATCTGCTCGACGAGCTCGCCGGGCACATCCGCCGGATCCACGCCACCGGCATGCAGGCGGGCCACACCTCGTTGCGGGAGCTGCGAAAAGCCACCAACCAGCGCTTGGAGCCGTACCGGATCGCGGTGCTGTACGGCAACGGCGAAACCCTTGACGCGGAACGAGCGCGCGACCTCAAACGCGTGGCCAGCGGCGCACTCGCGGCCGGGATCTGCCTGATCCTCGTGGACGTGCCCACCGCGGTGAGCGCGTCGATCGAAACGCTCAGCCTGCTGGACGAACGCCGCGCGGTGAGCAGCATGACCGGCAGCGACCTGGTCGTGGACCTGGATCCGCCGATGCCGTCCGGGCAGGTCATCCGCGCGGCGAACCGCATCGCCGAGGCACTGATCTCGAAACAGGGCGGTCCGCGTTCGTTCGCCGACCTGATGCCGGCCGAGATCGGACAGGAAAGTTCCGCGCGGGAACTGCGCGCGCCGATCGGGTTCCACGAGGGCGAAGCCGTGGAAGTGGTCATCGGCGACGCGAGCCCGCACGCACTCATCGGCGGGCCGAGCGGTTCGGGGAAAACGAACTTCCTGTACGCGCTGCTGGGAAGTCTCGCCGCGCGCTACACGCCCGACGAGCTGGCGTTGTACCTGCTGGACTTCAAGGAAGGCGTCTCGTTCGCCGGTCTCGCACCCGGTCGCAAGGACTCCAGCTGGCTGCCGCACGCGAAACTGGTCGGCGTCAACGTCAACACCGACCGTGAATTCGGGTTGGCGCTGCTGCGTTTCCTCGCCGACGAATTGCGCCGCCGCTCCGCCGCGGCGAAGGAGCACGAGGTCACGAACCTGGCTGACCTGCGCGAACAGGATCCGAGCGGGCACTGGCCGCGGATCGTCGCGGTGATCGACGAATTCCAGTACCTCTTCGCCGGACGGGACCAGGTCACCGCGCAGGCCACCCAGTTGCTCGAAGACATCGCGCGCCGTGGTCGTTCGCAGGGTATCCATCTGGTCCTGGCCAGCCAAGACGTCGCGGGCATCGAAGCTTTCTGGGGCAAGCCCGCGGTGTTTGAACAGTGCACGCTGCGCATCGCGATGCCGAAGGCGCGCCGGGTGCTCGCGGAGACGAACAACGCGGCGGTGTCCGCACCCAAGTGGCACGCGGTGATCAATCATGATTCCGGTGTCGCGCACGGGAACCAGCTCGCGCATGTGCCGGATGCGAGCACTCGCAACGTCTTCGTGAACCTGCAGCAAAAACTGTGGGAACTCTACGCTGGCCGATTCTCCCGGCCACGCCTGTTCGACGGTGCGCATTCGCCGGTGCTGGAACAGTTCCCAGCTTTCCTGGAGCTCAAGCCGAGCCCGCAGCCGCGGGCGATCCTGGGTCAGTCGATCGACGTCACCGAGGCCGCGTGCGGCGTCGAGCTGCCCCGGGTACCCGGCCGAAACATCGCGGTGCTCGGCGGCGCGACCGCGGAGGCTCTGTCCATTATGGACTCCGCCGCGCGATCGCTTTCCCGGCAACTGGAATTCGGGCAGGTCGAATTCCTGCTCCACTGCCCGATCGTGGCCAGCTCGCCAGCGGTGCTGGACTTGAAGATCCGCCTGGAAGCCGAGGGGCATCTCGCGACGCTCACCGAAGACCTTTCCGCTGAGCTGGAATCGATCGTCGAATCGCTTTCCACGACGAAGCCGCGCATCCTGCTGCTGTACGGGGTGGACGCTGCGTTGCCGTCACTGGAAGCAAAGGCCGTCGGACAGCCGAAGAGCGGCCTCGACCATCTGCGTACGTTGCTGAAAAACGGCCCCGCGCACGGTGTGCACACCATCGGCTGGTGGCGCAGCATCGCGCGACTCAAGGACACCCTCGGCTTCGGCGGCACGGACGACATCGGCACCTGGGCCGCGCTGGACGTCCAGGGCAATGAATTGTCACCGTTCGCCGCAGGTCAGGTCGTGCACTGGTCGCCGCGACCGGGCCGGGCCTTGTTCTTCGACCGCACCACGCACGGGGCGCCGGAAGTCATTATTCCGTTCCAGCGCCCAGAAACCGAGCCGACCGCGGGAGGTACGCCGTGACCGAGGGAGCCACCAGCCCTGCCATGCGGTACAAAGAAATCGTCGGACTGGCCCGGGGTTCGGCGGACAGCCTGCGCGCGTGGGAGCTAGCGCGAGCGGACGAGATCGAACGTCAACTGGCGGATGCGCAGGCCGCGGTTGCTGCCGCGCAGGACCAGGAAGAGAAGACCCGCGAACGCGCGAGCCGGTGGTGGAAGATGGCGCTGCACAACGTTTCGCGGCTGAACTTCGTGGAGACACTGGACGATCCGCAGCCGGTTACTACCGCTCGGCCGCAGTATTTGGACCGGTATTTGGAAGAGGTCAAGCCGAGCTATCAGGAACTGGTCCAGGCGGTGCTGGGGCTCGGCTGGCGGGCGAAACGTTAAAGCCGTGAAGGGAACCCTGAGGGAATCAGAGTCCCTCAGGGTTCCCCTCACGGACAGCTGACTACGCCGTCCGGTGCAGGAATCGGTCCAGCTGGTCGAGCACATCATTCGCGAAGTCCGCGAACGGATTCCCCGCCGAAGGACGGAATCGCACCACCTGCGGGTCGTGGTCACTCGCCTGGTCAGCGAACTCGGCGTTGACATGCACCACGTCATAGTCCACGCCACGCGGAGCAGCCGACGCCAGGATGTGGTCCAGCACCTGCGACTGCCCCTCGAACACGTAGCTATACCGCTCAGCCGCCGGCAGCGTCGCGATCAGGTCCTTCAACAACCCGCCCGACGTCAGCTTCGCCAGCGCGGGCGAGAACGGGTAGTCGTTCAGGTCACCGGCCACCACGACGTTCGCTCGCGGGTCCGCGCCCAGCAACTGCGCCACAAACCCCTGCAGCACGGTCGCCTGCTTCTGCCGTTGCACCTCCGAACTGCGCGTCGGCGGCTGGTAGCGGCCGTGCGTCGGCTGGTCGCCGCCCTTTGAGTTGAAGTGGTTGGCCAGCACGAAAACCGTGCGCCCGCGGAACACGAACTCGCCTGCCAGCGGCTTGCGGCTGTCCTCCCACGCCTCGTTGCCCGGGTCGACCCGGCCCGGCGACTGCGTCAGACGTGTCTTGCCGTGGTCGGAAACCACGCCCACCGAAGAAGTCGGGCTGCCACCAGGACGATCCACAAAGGACACTCGCGACGGGTTGAACAGGAAGCCGACGCGGATGTTGCCGCCCGGTTGTCCGCCGTCCTCGTCGTTCACCGGGTTGATCTGCCGCCACTGGTACTGCGGGCCGCCGGCGGCGGCGATCGCGTCGGTGAACTTCTTCAGCGCCTCGTCGGCATCGACCGTGCCGTCGTCGGTCGCACCACTGTTGTCCTGGATTTCTTCCAGCGTAACGATGTCCGGCGTCGCGAGGTTGTCGACGATGCCGTGCGCGAGCTGCGCGTACTTAGTGTCCGAATCGGACAGTGCGAGGTTCTCGACGTTGTATGTCGCCACCGAAAGCTCGCCCGGACGCTGCTTGCGCGTGGTTTCCCGCTGCAGCTTGTTGTCCTTCGCCGCACCCAGCTTCGACGCGAACAGCGTGTACCCGCCGAAGTTGCTGTACTCCACCGGACCGGAGGTGACGCCGGTGAGCACGTCACCGGTGTTGGCCTTCGGAGCCGCCTGCTGCGAGGACGGAATGATCGACTGGACCTTCAGCACCCCGGTGTTGATCTTGTCGTACCCGAGGTAAACCGTCCCGCCACGCGACGTCGGGTTTTGCTGCGGCTTCGTGGTCACGTACAGCTCGCCGTACTTGTTGCTCGGGCCGACCACGCGCGCGTCGGAAACCTGGACGATCTCGCTTTCGTGCGATTCCCAGAAGTCCAGCGCGTACTTCGACGGCTCGAGCGGCAGCGGTTCGATGTTGCCGCCCGCGTTGGGAGCCAGCACATCCGGCACCTGGTCCGGCGTCAGCACGGTCGGAGCGGGCAGCGGATTGCCCGAAGAGTCGACCGTCCACTGTGCACTGGCCAGCTCAGTGAGCGACTGGTAGTTCGAGGTCGCGGGCGCGTCCGGGTAGTACTCCTTGACCTTGCCCTGCGCGGTGATCGCGTCGCCGACCGCCACCGCCGGGGTGGTCGATCCGGTGAATACGAACAGGCCCTCGCTGGTGCGCGGGTCGCTGTCCGGACGCGGGTCGGTGATCCAGAACCCGCGTGCCGAGCCGAAGCTCCGCACCGCGGTGACGATGCCGGTGACGTCCTCGACCTGCTTGTCCTTGAAAGGCGAAATCCGCGTGGTGCCCTGGATGTCGTGGATCTTCGCCGGAACACCCGGCTCGCCCGGCTGAGTGCCGGTGGTCTCGCCCTTGGTGTTGGTCGGCGTCGGGTCGCCGACGGCGAAGTCCGCGCTGTTGTTGTCGGTGTCGGCGAGCGTCGCCGCGCGCGCGACCGAGGTCGTGTTGGACGGCGCGGCGGCCGGATCTCCTTCGCGGACAACGGCATCGCCGAAACCGACGAGATCCTTGACCCGACTGTCGGCCGCGCAGTCGGCAGCGGTCTTGCAGGTCAGCGGCGCACTGTCGGACACCAGCGCGACCGTCCCCGCGGTCGCGGACATCGCGATGGCCCCGGTCGCGTCCGGCGTCGGCAGCGCGACAGTGCCGCCGTTCCCCTTCCCCTCCGCGACGAGGTAACGGCCCTTCGGCGCAACGGACCCGGTAAGCGGCGTGACCTGCCATTTGCTCGACGCGCTCGCCGAAGCGGGCAGGTACTGGACGCTGTAACCGTCGAGTGCGACCGGCGCGCCGCCGTGGTTGGCCAGTTCGATGAAGTCGTTGGTGAGCGTGGCACCGGAATTGCCGCCACCGCCGTAGACCTCGGCGATCAGGGCGTCCGGGCTGGGTGCGGCCGAAGCGGGCGCGGCCAGTCCGCCAAGCACGAGAGCAGCGGCGGAGACGGCAACCGCGCCTCTGGTCAGTCTTGCCCCACCGGCGCTGCGGCCCCCGGCGGGACGACGGGATATGGTCACCCTGAGTCCCCTCTGCATATCAACGGTCGAGGCATCGTCCCCCGAACAAGCGAAGCGGAGGAAGACGAAAGGGCAACGATTCGTAACGAGCTGGAGGGATTTCCTCCTTTGGACGGGTTGACGCAATGATCACGCTCGTACTCGGCGGAGACGTCAACCTGCAGGGCCGCGCGAACCCGGAAACGGCGCTGGACCCGTTGACCTCGCTGCTCACCGGTGCCGATGTGCGGTTCGTGAATCTCGAAGGACCGCTGTCCGGCTCGACCGGCATGGATATCCCACACAAGCCGAACTGGCGGCACTCGCCGCCGGAGATGGTCGCCGCGCTGACCGCCGCCGAGATCGACGTCGTCTCGGTCGCCAACAACGTCACCTACCCGCCAGCTGCGGCGATGGCGAGCCTCGCCGTGCTGGATCGCGCCGGAATCGCGCATTGCGGCGCGGGAGCGAACCTCGCCGAAGCGCACGCGCCAGCGATCCTCGAACGTCCCGGCGGCCGGATCGCGTTCCTCGCCTACACCTCGCTGTGCTGGCCGGTCGGACAAGAAGCGACGGAGGACTCCCCTGGCGTCGCCGTGGCGAGCGCTTACACGTCGTACCAACCGGATCCGCGCGTCCTGGACGTCCCCGGCCGCCCGCCGATCGTGCACACCACGCCGGTCCGCCGCGACCTGGAGCTGCTGCTCGCCGACATCCGCCGCGCCCGTGCCGAGGCCGACCACGTCGTGGTGTCGATGCATTGGGGCATTCCCGGCGAAGAACTGACCGAATACCAGGTGACCTACGCGCACGCGATCATCGACGCCGGCGCCGACCTGGTCGTCGGGCACGGGCCGCACACCGTGCAGCCGGTCGAGGTCTATCGCGGCTGCCCGATCCTCTACAGCCTGGGCAACCTCGTCTTCGACTGGCCCGCCATGCGCGACCGGCACCGCGACGGCCTGCTCGCCGGCTGCGTCGTCGGCGAGCAGATGCGGGTCGAATTGGTGCCGATCCGTCGCGACGAAAACAACGAATGCGTACCGTTGACGGGAGCCGACGCCGACGACGCGCTGCGGCGGTTTGTGGAGCTGTCCGCGCGGCGCGGAACGAACGTGACGGTCAGTGATGGCTTCGCGACCGTCGAAGGACTTCGCGGCTGACCCGCTCCTTCCGCCGTCACTCGGACGGCGCATCTGCCTTAAATGCAGCTCAAGCCCGGGGTCGACCGGTACCGGGCGGGAGTACCTTACCGATGAGCGCGGAAACTGTGGCCCAGACCACTTTCTGGCCGCACCCCGGGCTCACGGGTAGCACCCCGCGGGGGAGGCGACACGGTCACGTGGGGGTTGACCGTCGTCGAGTGCGCGGGTGCCACCACCCGGGAAAACAGCCGCGGGCGCGGGAATTTCCGCTTCGCCCGCGACCGCGGCTCCACGGATTTGCCCCGGGGAAGCCTCGCGAGTGGCGAGGCGCCGCCTTAACCGCGCGGGGGAGCGCGGGAGGGGGAGGAAGGCGGCCGGCCTCGCCACTCGTGAGCACTATCCGTTGACGAGGGCCGACGCGACGCCATCGACAACACGCGCGCACAGCTCGCCGTGCGTGAGCGGCAGGTAGTGGCCCGCTCCCGGCACGATCTGCAGCGCTCCGTCCTGGCAGGCGGCCAGAAACCGGCGTTCGCCGAGGCGGAAGTGGTCGTTGCGGCCGTTGAGCAGAAGTACCCGTCCCGGGTACTGCGCCAGGTCGGCGAGCGGATCCATCCCGGCGGCTGCTTCCATCACGGCGGGGATGACTTCGGACGCGATTCCCGCAGCGATGACCGGCTCGGCGACTTCAGCGGGAAGAACCCGGCGAAGCAGCCACGCACTGAAGGACGCGCCGTCGTCAGCAGTCCTCGCCAAGCCGCGACGCGCGAACCGGAAACCGCCGCGCAGCATCGGACTGGGCACGAGCGAACACCCGGCTCCCACCAGGGCAGCGACCCGGTCCGGATGACGGGCCGCGGTCGCGATCGAGACATAACCGCCGAGGGAATGCCCGACCAGAATCGCCCGGCCGCCGACCTCGTCGACAGCCTCGGCGACCGCGTCCACCGCGCCGTCGAGGGTGAACCGCTCCCCGCGTCGCGTCCCGTGGCCAGGCAGGTCCGGCGCGGCGATTCGACCGCGGGCCAGGCGTTTCTGCTGCTGCCAGCACGCCCCGGACAGCCGGATGCCGTGCACGAAAACCACCGGCAGAACGTCGCTCATGTCTCCACCTTCCCGCCGAATGCAACGGTCCGTCGCATTCCACGGGTGTACCAAATGCAACGCACCGTTGCAAACTGGCTAGGATCGAGCCATGGACCGGACCGCCTCCCGTCCGCGCAAGGCGGACGCCATCTTCTCCGCGACCCTCGCACTGCTGGCTGAACGCGGTTACGACGCACTGACGATCGAAGCGGTCGCGGCGCAGGCCGGGGTGCACAAAACGACGATCTACCGCACCTGGGCGACCAAGGACGAGGTCCTCGCCGACGCCCTCCTGCAGGCCCCGGAACTGACCTTCGCGATCCCGGACACCGGTTCCCTGCGCGGCGATCTCCTCGAACTGGCGACGCAGATCCACCGGCTGCTGTCCGATCCCGCGAACCGGCGCGTCATCACGGCCGTCGTCTCCGCACTGCCGGACCGTCCCGCCACCGCCGAGGCGGCCGGACGCTTTTTCGCCGACCGCTTCGGCCGCGAGCAGGCCGTCTTCGACCGCGCCCGCGACCGAGGCGAACTAGCCGATCCAGCGGATTCCGAGATGATCATGGATCTACTCGGCGGAAGCCTCTGGTTTCACACCCTGATCCGAGCGAAATCCGCCAACGCGGCCTACCTCGAACGACTTGTCGACACCGTCCTCAGCGGAGTCGCCCGCTGATCAGTACGGCCGATCCCCGACGATCGCGACGCGCTCGGCGATCCGGACGTGCGGGTGGTAGTCGTTGACCGCGTAGTGCTGGGTCGCGCGGTTGTCCCAGAACGCCACCGAATCCGGCTCCCAGCGGAACCGCACCTGGAACTCCGGCGTGTGCGCCTGCAGGAACAGATACCGCAGCAGCCGGTCGCTCTCGGCGCGGTCGAGGCCGACGATGTGCGTGGTGAACGCCTGGTTCACGAACAACGTCCGCCGTCCGGTCTCCGGATGGGTCCGCACCACCGGGTGCTCGACCGGCGGGTACGCGTCCTGCCACTGGGCCAGCAGGTCCGGGTCGGTGAACCGGTCGAAACCGGGGATGAAGTCGTGCACCGCGGTGCGGCCGTCGATCCGCTCGCGGACGTCGGCGGGCAGGTTGTCGTAGGCGGCGGCCATGTCGGCCCACATCGTGTCGCCGCCGATCGGCGGGACCTCGACCAGGCGCAGCACCGAGCCGAGCGCCGGATTCGGCCGCCAGGTGACGTCGGTGTGCCAGATGTTTTCATACCCCGGCATCCCGGCGGTGCGGGTGAACCGCACGACCTGATCGGAATCTCCCCGCGGGATGAACGGGTTGGTTTCCAGCTCGCCCCAGTTCGCGGCGAACGCGCGCTGCTGCTGCGACGTGATGTGCTGGTCGCGGAAGAACAGCACCTTCCACTCCAGCAGCGCGCGGTTCAGTTCGGCGCGCAACGGCGGCGTCACCGGCGCGCCGAGGTCCACTCCGGAGATTTCCGCGCCGATCACCCGTCCGAGCGGGCGAAGGGTGAAAAGCTCGTAGGGCGCTTCGGCATCGGAAATCCGGCGCAGCGCGCGCGGGCCTTCGAGGATTCCGTCGTCCGGCGTGGCGGACGAGCGCAGGCGGGCAGGCAGGTCTACAGACATGGCGGTACTCCCGGAAGAATAGGCGAATTCGGCTGTGACAGCGGAAAAACACCTATGCGGGAGGAGAGCCGAGACGACCGCGACGCCTCAGGAGGGCGGCGACGCCCTCTCCGTCCGACCGCGCCGGGGCACGGCCGGCTAGCGGCACTTCCCGGTTCTCTGGCATGACTCCAATTCTGGGGGTGCGGGGAACCGCCGGTCAAGGATCCCCACGATGTGGAATCGTCGCACGCCCGGCCGAGTGACCCGGGCCGTCTCGATGGGGTTAGATCTCTCCAGAGGGTGGCGGGCCGCGGTTCGCGCTCTCCCGGAAGCGGAGGTCCCGATGGCAGGTTCGACGAGCGAGCGGCTCAACGCCGCCGCGGACGCGCTCGATCGAGCGGCTGCCGACGCGGACCGCGCGGCGGGCCGGTTCGCCGAAGCCCGTCTCGAGTCGACGCCGTGGGGGATTTCCGCGCCGGCCCGGGAAATCGCCGCCCGCTGGGAAGCCGCGCTCGCCGCGCGCGACATCGACGCGCGCATGCTCGGCGACGCCACGTCCGACCTCGCCGGCCAGCTGCGGATGGCCGCCCGCGGCCACCACCGCCCGACGATCGCGACGGCGCTGCTGAGTTGATGCCGTTCCTCCACCCGGCGCTGGAAAACGCGGCCGCCGGGCTTGCTTCCTTGGGCGCCGCGGCCGCCACGATCGGCGCACCGGATCCAGTCACCGCGCTCAGGCAGATCGACTGTTCCCCGCAGACGATCCGCGAATCGGCGCGCACGCTGTCCGGCGGCCGCGACGTTTTGGTGATGGCGCGGCTGGAGTTCGAACGCGGCGCGCACAGCGCGGAACGCAAATGGGGCGGCGAACCGGCCGCGCGATTCCGGGGCAGCGCCGACGAACTGGACGCGCACTACCGGCAGGCCGCCGAAGCCGCCGCGCGCACCGCGTCAGTCGGCTTGGATCTGGCGGATCTGCTTGACCGGCTGGCAGATCAGACAGCGGCGCGGGTCATGTTGATCGCGGAAGGGGTGTCCCCAGCGGCCGTCGCGCTGCTGGCCGGAGACCGATCCGCGGAACCGGCGGTCCGAGAGGCGTGCGGAACTATCGCGGACGCGGTCGCGCGCGGTGTCGCAACCATAGGAGAGGCAACGACTTTCCTCGACGCCTTCGGCACACCAGTGCTACAGGAAGAGAATTAGCGGGTCGCGGTCACGAATCCGCCACGCGTGAGGTCCAGCGGCTCACGTCCGTACCGGACGGCAAGTTCCGCGACAGTAACGGTTTCCGGCCGCCAGCCGTGTTCGGTGAGCCACTCCGGAGCGTCTCCGGCCAGACCGCCGCGCCAGAGCGACGTGACCCCGCCGCCGACGTTGCGAGCCCGTTCCAGCAACCCGTCCTGCTCGGCGGCAGGCCGGTGCTCGAAGGAAATCCGGCTGCCCGGCACGGACAACTCGGTGACGGTTGTGAGCAGCCGCTCCGCCTCGTCCCGGCTGAGGTAGATGAGCAGGCCCTCGGCGAGCCAGACCGTCGGCTGTTCCGGGTCGAATCCCTCGTTTTTCAAAGCAGCGGCCCAGTTATCGCGCAGATCCACCGGGACGGCCGTGCGCTCACACCTTGGCCGCGCGCCTTGTTCGGCCAGCACGGATTCCTTGAACGCGAGCACGTCCGGCAGGTCGACCTCGAACACGCGCGCGCCGTCCGGCCAGTCGAGCCGGAACGCGCGAGCGTCGAGACCGGCCGCGAGAAGCACCGTCTGCGTCCCGCCGGAGACGAAGTCGTCGAAGAACCGGGTGCGGATCGCGACCTGCTGCGCGAACACCATCCCGAGATCGCGGTTGCGCTCCAGGTCGTGCTCGAAGATCGCCCGTCCGGCATGGAAGAACGCGCCGGCATACGGATCCTCGAACAGCCGATCCGGCCGCCCGCTCTCCAACGCCCGAAGCCCAGCCACCCCGACCGCGGTCTTGCCCACCGGCGGAAGCTCCTCGCTCATGAGCCCAGCCTACGGACGAAGCTGCTTCGCCATCACCGCTTCGATCAGCTGCCGCACCCGCTTTTTCCAGAAATTGGTTCGCCACAACCAAGGCACCCCAACAACACAACGCGACCACCCCGACAACGAAGGCGACCACCCCGACAACACAAGGCGACCCCCCGACAACGAAGGCGACCACCCCTCGGGGGTCCGGGGGGCGAAGCCCCTCCGGGCGGGGCCTGGGGGTTGCACCCCCAGAAACACGGCGGGCGAGCCATGTCGACGCTTTCCGTCGACATGGCTCGCCCACTCGCACGCGGTGGCGGTGGGATTTGAACCCACGGACGGGATTAACCGTCACACGATTTCGAGTCGTGCTCCTTCGGCCGCTCGGACACGCCACCGCCGAGAACAATACCGGACTGCCTCAGCGGCTTGCGGCGGGGTCTACTCGGCTCCCGGGCGGCGGTCCGCGAAGTACGCCTCAAGCAGGGCCGCGCAGTCGCTTTCGAGCACTCCGCCGAGGACTTCCGGCCGGTGGTTGAGGCGGCGGTCGCGCACGACGTCCCACAGCGACGACACCGCGCCCGTCTTGGGCTCCCAGGCCCCGAACACCAACCGCGCCACCCGGGCGAGCACAAGCGCCCCGGCGCACATCGTGCACGGCTCCAGCGTGACCGCGAGCGTGCAGCCTTCCAGCCGCCAGCCGTCGCCGAACTCGCGAGCCGCCGCGCGCAGCGCGAGGATCTCCGCGTGCGCGGTGGGGTCAGCCAGCTCGACGCGCGCGTTGCGGGCCGCGGCCAGCGGGCGCCCGTCGGGGTCGAAGACGACCGCGCCGATGGGCACGTCAGCACCAGGGGCGCGGGCCGCGTCCAGCGCGGCCCGCACGGCCTCGATGTCGTCCGGCCGTCTCAGAGCTGGTCCAGCAGTTTCGAGAACTCGGCCTCGAACCCGCACCGCTGGGCGATCATCTGGAGCTGTTCGTCGGGGTAGAGGTCGACCTCGCCGACGATCACCTCCAGCTCGCCGCTGGGAAGGCCGAGGTCGGCCAGTATTTCGAGATCGCCCTCGGGCCAGACCGCGTCGTCGTCCTCGTCGGGCGGGTCGACGCGCAGCACGTCGAGGACGTCCGCCGCGATGTCGTAGTCGAGCGCCGCGGCGGCGTCCGACAGCAGCAGCGACGGTCCCCTCGGGCTCGGCCGGACGATCACGAAGAACTCGTCGTCGACGGCCAGCAGGCCGAACGCCGCTCCGGTCGACCGGAGCTTGCTCAGCTCGGTGATCGCCGCATCCAGCTCTGTGAGCGCCGAGGAATCGAGCGCACTGCACCGCCACCGACCGTCTTCACGGACCACAGCTATCGCGAAGCCCGTGACCGGCTCTTGCACCGCCATGCGCACACCGTATTCCGCCTCGCTGGCGAACGCACGCACGGTGCGCCCGAAGCGTGCGAGGTGCCACTATCGAGCCATGACCGGACCCACCGACCTCCCCACTCTGCCCGGCAATCGGCACGCCGGGCTGCTCGACGCCGCACGGCAGCTGCAGGACCGCACTGTCGAGCTTCGCCGCGCTGTGCACCGGCACCCCGAACAGGGCTTGCAGCTGCCGCGCACCCAGGCGGCGATCCGCGCCGCACTGGCCGACCTTCCGATCGAACTCACCGACGGCCGCTCCACGACGTCGCTCACCGGCGTGCTGCGCGGAGCCCGTCCCGGACCGGCCATCCTGCTGCGGGCCGACATGGACGCGTTGCCGCTGACCGAGGACACCGGCCTGGAGTTCTCGTCCGAGATCGACGGTTCGATGCACGCCTGCGGGCACGACACGCACGTCGCGATGCTCGCCTCCGCCGCGCGGCTGCTGTCGGAGCGCGTCGACGACCTGGCCGGCTCGGTGGTGTTCATGTTCCAGCCGGGCGAAGAGGGTCTTCACGGCGCGCGGCACATGATCCACGAGGGAGTGCTGGACGCGGCCGGCACGCGCGTCACGCGAGCCTTCGGCCTCCACACGATCGCCAACAGCCCGAGCGGCGTCCTGCAGGTGCGCGGCGGGCCGATGATGGCCTCAGCCGACACGTTCAGCGTCGAGGTCACCGGCCGCGGCGGCCACGGTTCGGCTCCACACGACGCCATCGACCCAGTCCCGGCGGCGGCCGCGATGGTCGGCGCGCTGCAGACGATGGTCACGCGCCGGATCAGCGTCTTCGACCCGGCGGTGGTCTCGGTGACCCGCATCGTGGCCGGAACGACGACGAACATCATCCCCGAGACAGCGGTGCTCGAGGGGACCATTCGCACGCTGTCGGAATCGACGCGTTCCTTCGTTCGCGAGGAACTGCCGAAGGTATGCGAGGCGGTCGGAGCGGCCCACGGATGTCGCGTGTCGGCCGGAGTGGACCCGGGCTACCCGACGACAGTCAACGACCCAGGCGTGGCGGCCGAGGTGTTGGCGCTGGGCGCGGAGCTGCTGGGGGCGGAGAACGTCGAGGAGCTGACCACGCCGATCATGGGCGCGGAGGACTTCTCGTATGTGCTGCAACGAGTTCCGGGCGCGTTCGCGTTCATCGGAGCCCGGGAGCCGGGAGCGGATCCGGCGACCACGGAGGACAACCACTCGAACCGGGTGAAGTTCCACGAACCGGCGATGGCCGTCGGAGTGGCCATGTACGCCGCGTTCGCCCTGGACGCTCTGCGCTGAGTTCCGGCCCGCCCTTGACCGGGCGGGCCGCCTCACTCGGTTTGCGCGAGGAAGACGAGTCCGCGGTCTGGGCGGTCGGGTGTTTGCCGGGCCTCTGCGACTCCGCAGCCCTGCGCGGGCAGGCTCGTCTCCACCTCGTCCTGACTGCGGAACCGGAGGGTCGAGTCCGAGGCGAGGACGCTGCCGTAGGTGTAAGTCATGCGGAACGGCACGAGCGGCAGCCGGAATTCCAGCACCCGTCGAACGTGTCATAGATCGGCGCGCGGCCGCCCTTCGCCGCCGAACTAGGACGCTCATCCCAAAGATCAGGACAAACGTCCTGGATAGCCTCGTGTTACCCTCCGTCTGACGAGACATCATATATCAGATCGGATCTGCTCGTGGCGTTCGAGAAACAGCGACAGCGGCTCGCCGGCGTGGCGGCGATCCCGGTGACCCCGTTCACCGCGGCCGGGGACGTGGACGCCGAGACGTACGAGCGGCTAGTCGAACGGCTCGTGCTGAGCGGCGTCGAGGTCGTCACGCCGAACGGCAACACCGGCGAGTTCTACGCGCTGGACGAGCAAGAAACGCGACAGTGTCTCGAAGTCACCACGAAGGCCGCGCGCGAGGCGAGCGTGCTCGCTGGCGTCGGCCATGACGTGCAGACAGCCGTGAAGGCCGCGAAACACGCGCGCGCTTCCGGAGCGGACATGGTGATGATCCATCAGCCCGTGCACCCGTACGTATCGCGCGCGGGCTGGATCGACTACCACCGCGCTATCGCGAACGAAGTGCCCGAGCTCGGGGTTGTCCTGTACGTGCGCAACCCCGCCATCGAGGGTTCAGACCTGGCACAGCTCGCCGACGCCGCGCCGAACGTGCTCGGCGTGAAGTACGCGGTGCCGGACCCGGTGCGCTTCCGCACCGTCGCGCGCGACGCGGGGTACGAGCGCTTCGTGTGGATCGCCGGTCTCGCCGAACTGTCCGCGCCTGGATACTTCGCGGTCGGCGCGACGGGCTTCACCTCCGGCTTGGTGAACGTCGCCCCGCAGATCTCGCTCGACCTGTTCCGCCGCCTGCGCAACCACGATTTCGCCGGTGCGATGGAGATCTGGGACCGGATCCGCCCGTTCGAGCAGATGCGCGCCGCGGAGGGCAACGCCAACAACGTCAGCGTGGTCAAGGACGCCCTCTCCCAGCTCGGCTTGTGCCGCCCCGACGTGCGGCCGCCGAGCAGGCTGCTGACGGCCGCCGAACGGGACCAGCTGTTCGAAATCCTGTCCTCGTGGGGGCTTTCGTAACGCGTCCGGTGGAGCGCGCTGTCGGGCGCAGGCGGTAACCGCGACCTCGGGACGCGGCGCGAGGTCGGAGTCGTGCGCGACCGGCAGATCGAGCGTCGGCAGCTCGCATACGTCGCACTGCCGGGCACCCGAAAACTCAGCAAAGCCCAGCTCAGCCAGGTTGTGGCGGAGGTTACTCGCGCGTTAAGAACGCGTCAGCACGACCGCCGGGACCGTCAGGGGCTCGTTTCCGGGACGTTCCGGGCCGGGGTCGGCGCAGTGTGCTGGCGATGTTCGCCGCGATCGACATCGACCGGAGGTAACCGTGACGCTCAGCGAGCTGCTCCCGAGTCTCGGCTGCGAAGCCGCCGACCATCTAGAACCGGGACTCTGGCCGCAAGGCACGAAGCTCGGCGAAGGCGGTGAGCTGCTCTTCGCCGGCGCGCCGGTCAGCCACCTGGCCGCACGCTTCGGTACGCCCGCTTACCTCCTCGACGAGGAACAGGTGCGCGAAACAGCCCGCGCGTACCGCCGTGCTCTGCCGGAGGCCGACGTCGCCTTCGCGAGCAAGGCGCTCTGTACGCGAGCAGTGTTGCGTTGGGTCGCTGAAGAAGGACTGTCGCTCGACACGTGCTCCGCCGGTGAGATCGCCGTCGCGCGCGCTGTCGGGTTTCCCGCGGAGCGCATCCTGTTGCACGGCAACGCGAAGACGCCTGAAGACCTGAAAGCCGCGCTGCAGTACGGCGTCGGGCGCATCGTCCTCGACTCTCTCGACGAAGTCGAACAGCTCGGTGCCCTCGCACACGGCGCGCAACGCGTCCTCATCCGGGTCACGCCCGGCGTCAGCGGCGATACGCACGCTGCGATCACAACAGGCACCGAAGGACAGAAGTTCGGCTTCTCACTACGCCCCGACGTACGCGACAACGTCGATCGCGCTGTCGCAGCAGTACTTTCGCAGCCAAGCCTGCAACTGACCGGACTGCACTGTCACATCGGCTCGCAAGTGTCCCGTGTAGACCGTTACGAAGAAGCCGCGCGAAAGATGGTCGAAGTACTCGTACGCATCCGCGACCAATACGGAATCACCTTGCGCGACTTGGATCTCGGCGGTGGACACGCGGTGCCGTACGCCGACCGTGAAGCGTCCTTCGACCTCGACGGGTACGCGCGCCGCCTCCGCGTCGCACTAGGATACGAATGCTCGTCACGCGATTTCCCCTTGCCACGCCTGACAATCGAGCCCGGCCGCGCGATCGTCGGACCGGCGGGGATCACCGTGTACCGCGTGTGCGCCGTGAAACGTGGCGCGCGCACCTTCGTCGCTGTCGACGGCGGCATGAGCGACAACCCGCGCCCCGCGCTGTACGGCGCGCGCTACACCGCGCGTCTCGTCGGCCGTCGCACAAAGGCCGCACGTACGCCGATGACAGTCGTCGGACGGCACTGCGAGTCCGGTGATGTATTGGCGGACGTCTGTCTGCCCGACGACATCCACGTCGGCGATCTGCTGGCCGTACCATGCACCGGCGCGTACCACCACTCGCTGGCGTCGAACTACAACCTCGTCGGCCGCCCACCGCTCGTCGGCGTCCGCGACGGTCACGCGACGCTCCTCGTACGCCGCGAAACCGAAGAAGACCTGCTTCGCCGCTGCTAGCTCTCGATGGTCTGACCGCCGCGGGCAACGACGCCGCGCGTCAGACGTCGCCCGGCGAAGAAGTCACGGCAGGCGCGTTGCACGGCAAACATCAACGGGAAGCCCAGAAGGATCGCTACGACACCGATCACCGCGACACCGCCGATACCGAACACAGTGGTCTCTCCGGCGTCAGGCTTCGCGTACGCGATCGCCGCGAGCACCAGTACCGCCAGGAAGAACACGCCGCCAACGAACGGCAGTAGCCCGCGAAGCAGGAAGTTGCGCACGCTCGACAACAGCGTCCGGCGAAACACCCATACGCAAGCAAGCGCCGTCACCGTGAACTCGATCGCGATCGTGAGCCCGACCGCGTCGACCGAATCAGCGAGCACGTTCCGGCTCCACAACGCCAGCAACACGTACAACGCGAGCGACACCAACCCGAACGCCCAGGTGGCCGACGGCGTCTGATACTTCGGATGCACCCGGCCGAACACCTTCGGCAGCGCTCCGTGGCTGGCCATCGACAACGTCGTGCGCGCGGCGGGCATGATCGTCGCCTGGCTCGTGGCGGCACCGCTGGTCAGCACCGACACGATCAGCAGCACTCCCATAACCTTGCCGAACCCGGACGTCCCGAACACCGCGCCGCCCAATCCGGCGAGCACGTCCTCGGCGTTCGCCTCGTTGGCCAGCCCGATCCCGTGCTCGCCCACGCCCGCGAAAGCCAACGCGGCGACGGTCACCAGCAAGTAGTTGATCACCAACAGCACGGTGGACAGGATCGCCGCCCGACCCGGCGCGTGCCGCGGATCAGCCGATTCCTCGTTCACCGAAAGCGAACTCTCCCAGCCCCAGTAAATGAAAACCGCTAGCAGCACCGCCGACACCACCGTCCCGATGCTGACCCCGCTCGGCCACAGCCAGTCCCACTGCGGCGTGGTTGCTTGCGGGCCCGCAGTGCCGCTGTAGACACGGGTAAGGGCGACGACGGAGAAGATCGCCAGGACGGCGAGTTCGATGCCGAGGAGGATCCACTGCGCCCGCGCGGACACCTCGATGCCGCGGTAGCACAGCCAGCACAGCGCGAGCAGCCACGCGCACCCGATCGCAGTCGTCACCGCGCGGTTGTTGGCCAGGTCGTCTAGACCAAACAGCAGCAGCGTGTACCGGCCGGTCAGCGCGGACTGACTGCTCATCACCAGCAGCTGCTCCACCAGGACGACCCAGCCCGTCATCCAGCCGACCCGGCTGCCGAACGCGCGGGTGGCCCAGGTGAAATTGGTGCCGCAATCCGGTTCGGCCGCGTTGAGTTCCCGGAAGGCGAAAGCGACGAACAGCACCGGGACGAACGACAGCAACACGAACGCGGCGGCCTTGAACCCCGTGCCCGCGAGCACGATGAACCCGAGTGCCGCGGCGATCGAATAAGCCGGGGCGGTCGACGACATCCCGATCACCGTGGAAGACACCATGCCGAGCGCGTTCGAACGGAGCCCCTTGGCCGGCACCACAGGCGCGGCGACGGCTTCAGTCATTGGAATATTCCTCCTCAGGATCGGCGGTTCGCGACCGTACCCGCTGTTTGCCCGAGCCCGAACGGGGACGTGCGGGAGCGCGCATGTCCGCCATCTGGAGAAGAAAACGGGAAAGGGTCTCCTGCTCTCCGGCTCCTGCCGATACGCTGCGCGTCTGACGAATCACATGCCGAAACACAGGGAGGGACGGCATGGGTGACGAAAACCGTACGAAAATCGAGGAACCGCGTGCTCCGAGAGCGCTAGACGGGACCGACCGGACGCTCATCACGCTGTTACAGGAAGACGGCAGGGCGTCGTTCACCGCACTGGCCAAGGCGGTGGGTCTTTCGGAAGGCGCGGTGCGGCAGCGAGTACAACGGCTGCTGCGAGAGGAAATGGTGCAGATAGTCGCCGTGACCTCGCCAGAACACGTCGACCTGACCCGAAGGGCCATGGTCGGCATCACGGTGGACGGAGACGCCCGCGAAGTGGCCCAGCAACTGGCCAAGGTCGCCGACGTACACCAGGTGGCACTCTGCTCGGGCCGCTTCGACCTGCTGGCAGAACTGCTGTGCCGCGACGACGACCACCTCCTGTCCGTACTCGGCGACGAGGTACGGCCAATCGCGGGAGTCGTCGCGACGGAGCTGTTCGTGTACCTGAAGCTCGCGAAACAGGACTATTCGTGGGGACGGCTCACTGCCTGATCCGCGGGTGGGGTTCGTGGCTGGGTTCACGTCTGGGTTCATGGGCTGACGTGCTCAGACCGGGTTCTCGGTGGGGTTCTCGGTCTGAGGTGCACGGCTGACCGCTGGGTCCTCGGCTTGGCGCGGACGGACCGGTTGCTTGGCCGGGTTTCTCGGCCGGGCAGATGCCTGGTTGAGTTCCTGAGCTGGGCTTTTGGTCTTGACCCTTGGGCTGGAGCAGTCGGCTTGGACTGGACTTTCGGTCTTGGTCCACGGACTGGAGCACTCGGCTGAGGCCATCGGACGATGCCCTCAGGCTGGTACTGCCGGTCCGGATCGGACCGGTGCCCCGGCCGCGTCGGCTCGCCTCCGCGGACCGGATCGGGACGGTCCGCGAGGCTGGCTCGGCTGGTTCTCGAACTGGACTGGACCACCGTGCTCAGCGGGCACGGTCCTCGGACCACCGCTCCAGGCTGGCGCTCCCAGCCTGGCGTGGCTGGCCCTCGGGCTGCGGCAGGGCACTGTCCTCGGACTGCCGATCCCAGCTGGCATCCACGGGCTGGATCGGCCGAGTCCGGGGCCGGGCAAGTCGAAGATCGGTTCAGGCGCGGTCCAGGCTTCGGGTACGGACTGGCCTCGGGTACGGCACTGGCTTCGGGTACGGCACTGGCTTCGGCGTTCCGGCCAGCACCAGCGCTGGTCCCGGGCACCGGCGCTGATCCCGGCGACGAGGTTCCGTTCCGGCGATCGGATCTGGCCCAAACGCCAGTTCCGGCACGGACCCCAGCCCTGCTGCTGGCCCAGCAACGACGCTGGCCAGCACGGGTTTCCCAACCCGACGACCGTTCCAGCAACGACGCTGGCGCGGCCCCGGCTCCAGCCCGACCCTGGCTCCAGCAACAACGCTGGCCCAGCAACCAAGCAGGCTGAGCCGCCAGTTCCAGCAACGACGCTGACCCGGCGACGAAGCGGGCTCAACTCCAGTTCCGGCAACGCCGCCGGTCCCAGCACCACCCGACGTCACCGTCGAAGACGGAGACGTCGGCCCGGCAACGGGTGACAGCCCGAGCCACCGGCAACCGTGCCGGCCAGGCAACGGGACTCCGGCCAAACACCGGTTCCGGCAACGGCACCGGCCCCGGAATCCCGGCCCAGCAACGACGCTGGCCCGCCTTCAGCCGCACAACGACGTTCCCTGCCCCAGTCCCCGGCACGGGAACGCTCGCCGAGCACATCTTCCGCACCGCGAGCCAGTCCCACTCATCGGGGCAACGCTGGCCTCGAAAAAATGGCCCCGAGACCAGCGCTCACCCCCCGACCGAATTCGCGACCAGCCACTCCGAAGCCCTAGCCGGAGAACCATTACGAACCCTTCCCCGATTAGACCGACTGGCCGAAGCCATCAGTTTTGCTAATACCTCCGAACGGCCGCCCTAGTCGAATTTGCCTACTGCGCAATCGGAATAGCACCTTGGATTCCGCATCGACCTTCCGCCAACAAGTCGCTTCCGCAATCCCCAGCCGCAGCGCCCGCCTTCCGCGAACCGCGGTCGCGAACCGCGGTTGCCGAGCAGCCAATCGGCACTGCCTATCAGCCCAGCAGAAATTCCCGCGGAGCCAGCGCCCGGTCGACCACCCGAGCCTCGCCGATCTCGCCGTAGAAGCTGCGCTCCACCTTGCCCCGGTACGACGACGCGCCGACTAGCCAGCCGCCGCTCGGATTGGCCAGGCCGATCGCCGGAGTCTTGGGGTTGCGCAGCAGCGGACAGCCGTCGACGTACAACGTGCTGCGCCATCCGTCGTTGACGACCGCGACGTGCCACCATTTCGCCAGCGGCAGCTCGTGCCCCCAGTTGGTCGAGATTCCGTTCTGGTTCAACGGGAACACCGCCCACTGCAGCTCCGCGCCGTCCGAGACGCTGAACGTCGCGGCCGATTCGTTCGGGTCGTCGCCGGACTTCCCGGCCGCGCCGCCGTTGCCGAGGCGCGCGAAGATGCCGCACCAGCCGTGGGTGCCGTCGCGGAAGTCTTCGGGCAGCCGGACGAACGCTTCGACGGTGTAACCGCGTTGGAAGGTCAGGCTGTTCATCGGTGCGCTGTCGACGGTCTGGAGATACGCGCCACGACCGGGATTGCGCGCACCGTCGAAGCGAAGGCTCGCCCGCGACGGTTGACGAGGCGCGAAATCCGCCGAGTAAGTCAACGCCGTCGGGCCGCTGCCCGGCACGGTCATACGGCGCAGATCGTTGCCGCGGCCGGTGAGGTCCTTGATCACCGCGTTGCCCGGCACCGGAGCGCCCGCGCGACCGCCTTCGAACCGCCAGTACGCGACGGTTCCCGGCACGAGCTGCGGCTTCACCGGGCGAGCCGGCGGCACCGGAACGGGCGCGAAACCGGCGAACCGCTTGTCGAAGTCGATGTCGATGCTGAAGTAGTCGACGTCGGTGCTGCGCTCGGCCTCGATCCGCTCGAGCTCGGTGAGGTCACGCCGGCCGTCGAGCCATGGCGAGAAGGTGCGGACGTCGATCACGCCGCGGGCGACGTCGAACTGGTACAGGCGGATCATGCCGCTGCCGCCGTAATAGCGGTCCTGGTAGTTCGTGAGGTGGAGGTGCACGTCGTGGCCGGCGGCGTTGCGTTTCACCAGACGGCTCGGGGGCCAGTAGTGGCCGTTGAGGGTCAGGAAGATCTGGTCGCTTTCGTTGACGAACTCGTCCCAGACCCGCTGGCCGAAGTCCGACAGGAACGCCTTGCCCTGTTCGTCGGAGTTGACCAGCTCGTGGATCGTGAGGATGGCCGGCATCCGCGGGTGCTGCGCGAGAACCTGCTTCGCCCAGGCGAACCCGCTCGCCGACGGACGCCAATCCATCGCGAGCACCAGCCATTCCCGACCGGCGGCCCGGAACACGTGGTAGGTGTTGTAGCCGTCCTTCGAAGAGCCGCGGAACGTCGGCGAGTTCCGTTGCCGCTGCGGCCCGAACGCGTCGAGGTACGGCGTGCGGCCGCGTTGGTCGTCGGTGGAGCCGTCGATGTCGTGGTTGCCCGCGAGCGTGCTGTACGGGAACCGGAACCGGTCGAGCGCCTGGAACGACCGGCTGATGCCAGCGAACTCCCGCGCCTGCCCGTTCTGGGTGAGGTCGCCGAGGTGCGCGAGGAAGACAACGTTGTCGTCGTGCGCGTGGCGCAGCACGTACGACAACGACGCGTCCACCGGCGTCGAGTCGCCCCGGTCCTCGTCGAACAGGTACTGGGTGTCCGGCATGACCGCGATCGTGAACCGCGGACTGTCACCGTCCGGCCGCCGAGCGACGCTGGGATCAGCCGCGGCGATCCCGTTCAGACCAGGAAGCGCGGACACCGCCGCGCCGGCACCGAGGATTCCGGCACCACGCAGGAAGTTCCGCCGTGAAGAGTCAGTCACGAGCAGGAAGCTACGGGCCAGCCCCAACCGCCACGGCAACAATTGCCGACGGCTCGATGAACAGCTCCGTTTCTGTCCCGCGCAGGACAAACGCCAGCGCGCACCGACGCCGCTCAGTGACCGTCGCGTCGCCTTTGGTCGCCGACAAGCATGCCCGGCACCGCGAACCACAGCAGCCCGAACAGCAACACCGCCATCCCTCCGACGAGCCCCATCGCAACCGGTCCGAAGGAGACCTTCGCGATCAGCGCCACGGTTACCGTGATCGCCGCGGCAAGGCACCCGAAGCCAACGAGCACGACCCGATTGCCGGCCCGCAGGATCTCCTCCCGCCGCCCAGTCCGGAACAGCATGCGGTGCCAAGCCGCGGGCGCGATCAGCAACGCCGTCGCCGCGACGGTGAGCAGCACCGCGAGCAGGTGCAGCGTCTTCTCGAACCCGCTGGCGTCGTGGAACCGGCCCGTGAAGACCACCGACAGCAAGAATCCGAAGAGGATCTGCACGCCCGCCTGCGCGACCCGCAGCTCCTGCAACAGCTCGCCGACGTTCCGCTGCAGCATCTGGTTTCGCGTCTCGCCAGTGTGCTCGACGTCGTCGCCGACCTCAGCCGACCCAGTGCTCTGCGCCGTTTCGCCGACCTCGGCCGACCCAGTGCCCTGCGCCGTCCCGCCGACCTCAGCCGACCCAGTGCCCTGCGCCGTCCCGCCGACCTCAGCCGACCCAGTGCTCTGCGCCGTTTCGCCGACCTCAGCGAACCCGCGGCTTTCCGACGATCCGGCGACCTGCGCCGATCCACTGGCTCCTGTCGGCCCGCCGACCTCCGCCGACCCTGTGAGCTGCGACGATCCGCGGCTTTGCGCCGCCCCAGCGACCTGCGGCGACCCGCTGGTGTCCGCCGGACCGATCGACTGCACCGGCCCGATGACGGGTGACGACCCGCTGGATTGCGTCGGTCCGCCTCCAGCCGCCAGCCCACCGTCGGTCGGTCCAGCACCGCCGACCTGACTACCGTCAGCCGGTCCGGCACCACTGGCCCGTCCACCGTCAGCCGGTCCAGCACCACTGGCCCGTCCACCGTCGACCGGTCCAGCACCACTGGCCTGCCCACCACTGGCCTGCCCACCAGCGGCCGGTACGACGCCGCTGGCCTGCCCGCCGGTACCCGCAGGTCCGCCACTTTCCGGCGACCCACCGTCCGCGACCGGCCCGCTGGAACCCGCCGGTCCGTGGGCGTCCGCGCGACGGCCGTCAAACCCCATGGTGCCGTTCGGGTCGTCAGGCATGTCAGGCTCCACCGGTGCTCGCCGAAGCACCGCCGGGCAAGTCCGACGCTGCCACGCTGCCAAGTACCCACCGCGTCAACGACCGAAAACTCGCCCAGGCCAGTCGAGCGACCTCCGCCTCCGTCGAAGCCGCCACCCGAGCCGGATCCGGCCCATCGGCCTGCTCCGGTACGCACCAAGGCTCCATCGCGGCTCCACGACCAGCCCTGGCGGCAGTTGTGGTCTCACGACCCGCATCCGGACAAGGACCCGCACCCAGCCCTGACCCAGCCTGACCTGCCTACCGGCACGGCACGACATGGCCGCAATGGCCCACATCGGAATCTGGCCAATCCCAAGGCCGTCACCATCCAGCGACCCAGCGCACCCCACACCCGCCTGGAAAGCCATCCCGAGATCCGGGCGACCTCCACACGTTCGAGTGGAGAACATGGCACGGCACGCGCCGACTGGTTAGAGAAGTTTCATGCGTTTCCTCCCTAAGTTCCTTTCCGCGGCCCTCGCCGCCGGTCTCTCCGTCACGAGCCTCTCGGCCACTACCGCCGCAGCAGCTCCGGCTACGACCTCACCACTGCACTTCACTGCCGCCCACGGCACATTCGCGGCATACGCACCAGGCGGCCAAGCCGTCACCTACCGCCCGGATCTCGTGCCCGTCGGGGCCAGGGCACACGTCTCGGCCCTGTCCGCCAGTCGCGTCGGCACCACCACCGTGCTGGTGATCAGCGGCCTCCTGCCGCAGCACGAATACGGTGCGCACGCGCACGTGAACTCCTGCGGCACCACCGGTGACGCCGCGGGCGGACACTTCCAGCACGTGCCGGACCCGGTGAAGCCTTCGGTGGATCCGGCCTACGCCAACCCGCGCAACGAGATCTGGCTGGACTTCACCACCGACCGCTCAGGCATCGGTCACGCAACCTCCATTGTGGACTGGACATTCGACGGACGACGGGCGAAGTCCGTGGTGATCCACGAAACCCACACCCACACCAACCCCGGGCACGCCGGAACCGCGGGTGGACGGCTGGCCTGCCTGGACGTCGGCTTCTGAACCCGGAGCGCCCCTTAGAATCCCCAGGACTTCGCGGGCACGATCCGGATCCGAACCGAGTAGTCGGCGTCGAAGGCAGCCGGATCGGCGAAACCGATACCGGCGTAATGCCGCTGGTACTTCGCCAGGTAACCAGGTGCTTCAGAGGCTTTGGCCTCGTCGATGTGCGCACGCCCGTTGACGACGATGATGCTTCCGCCGTGTTCGTCGCTGTTCAGGTGGAAGCTCACCTCCGGATTGGCGGCGAGATGCCGGAGTTTGGCCGTACCGGGCCGGCTGAAGACCACGATCTCTTCGCCGTCGAGTACAAACCAGACCGGCCTTGGCGCGGGGCGACCGCTCGGAGTCACGGTGGTGAGCCATGCGACGGATTCGCCTGCGCGTTCGATGAGTTTCGGGTCGTGGGTGTAGGTCATGGTCGGATACCTCCTCGGTAGGTTTCCCAGGTAACCACGAGCCACCGACAGTTCCGCGCCGCCAGCCCGAACCGAGGACGTCTCAAGCCATCTCCGACCGTCGCGTCTCCAACAAGTTTTTGTTGCTAAAAAAGGGAAAACCCCCGATCCGAGGTCATTCTTGATTCCCCGGATCGGGGGACTTCTCGCAAGTTCAGCGTGACGCGACGACTCGCGCGTACCGCGCCCCCGCCACGAGCAGGATCACACCAGCGCCAAGGAACGCACCCACGCGCGCCAACCCGTCCAGCGCGGAAAGGTCGAACAACACGAGCTTCGCCACCGCAGCGGCCACCAGTACCAGCCCGGTGATCCGCAACGCGACCACCTCGATCCCGCGCAGGAGAAGGACGAACGCCACAACCGTCCACGAAACCGTGACGAGCGTGTGGCCGACCAGGAATCCGCCGCGGCCGGGGGCCACGAGCATGGCCGCGGCGAGCACCAGCCCAGCAGCGCCGTAGAGCGCGCACAATCCCGCGGGCACCCAAGGCGCAAGGCTGGCCGATTTCACCACATTGAGCCGAATTGCCGCCCATGGCAACACAATCGCGGCAGCGAGGAGAAGCGCAGCCGACACCAGTGCAGCGAGAAGAACATCCCGCGGATGCCAGTGCGGGAGAACCAGCATTCCCAGCGTCAGCTCCGACACGAGCACGGACAGCCCGCCGACCACCGCAAAGGCAAGCGAACCGCCTAGCGCGAACCGGTTCCGAGTGAACTTCGCCGCGAACGCGAGCACAACCGCTTCGCCAAGCAAGACCGCTCCGCCATCGAACTGCGTGACAGTCGCTTGCATCGCGGCTACGAGACCAGCGATTCCCGCGACAGTACCGGAATTCCCCCGCACGATGGGCCAGGTCGCGATGAGCACGACCGCCGTTCCGCCCGCCAGAAGCACGGATTCCGGCCGGTGCAGAAGAAGCGCGGCCACCAGGACCGGCAGCGGCGCAACGGCGAGCACGGACAACGAGTAGGGCTCATTGTCATTACGCCGCAACGTGATCAGCGCCGTCGCCGCGCTGATCACACCCGCGGCAATCACTGCCCACACCGGCAAGGTGCGCAGCCCGATACCGATCAACGCTGTTGTCAAGGGCGGAATGGCTGCAGTAAACGAAAGGGGCGACCATGACCGTCGAAGCTGGACAGGAACGGTCGCGATCTGGATCATGAGAAGGAACGTCACGAGTTCGTAGGTGAAGCCCCAGGTGATCAGGGGCGCACACACTCCGCATCCTCCCACCACGGCATTCGCCAGGAGAGAGGAATCCCATTTGACCGCAAGCAAAAGCCCGCCCACCGCGATCACCAAGCCGACCGCGAGCCCGGCGGGAACAGGCAGGAAATCGTACAAGGAGGTGGCAGCGACAGTGTCGAGGTAAAGCGTCGCGATCCCAGTGGCGACAAGGGCGAACGCGCCGGTGCGCGCAGTCGGCTTGCGGTGCAGCCAAGCACCCGCGCCGACAAGGATGCCGCCGAACACAGCGCCGACCGCCACCCGCGGCAATGGGGCGAGCCAGCCGCGCTGGATGGCCAGAATCAGCAGCAGGACGACCCCGAGCAACGTCACCGCACCGCCGATCCACGCCAACAGTCGCGAACCGGCACCTTCGCGACCGAGTCGTTCACGGAGCGTCGGAGATGGGGTGTACAGCGGCGGAGCATAGGGCGGCTGGCCGTACGGCGAGTTCTGGGCAGTTGCCTGCGGGTGTTGGGCTGCCTGTCCAGTGATGAACTGGTCGGCGGCGGGCTGTTCGTGGCCTGGCTGGGCGGCGAACTGTCCGGCTGCGACATCGTCGGCGGCCTGTCCGGTCCCGGGTTGCGGCATCTGCGGCTGGTTCGCACTGGCCGCGGGTTGGGCGGAATACGGTGCTGCGTATGGGTTGTACGGGTAGTAGCCCGGGTGGGGGTGGTACGCCGCACCGTGCGCGGTCGAGTAGGCCGGGTGCAGGTACTGACCCGCGCCCTGCGCAGCCGGGTAGCCCGGGGCGGGCGAATGGCCTGGAGCAGCCGGGTAGCCCTGCGCAGCAGGGTGGCCAGGTGCAGGAGGCTGGGCTGGCCCAGCGGAGCGGCCTGGCTCAGCGGCTTGGCCCGGTGCAGCGGCCTGACCCGGTGCGGCGGAAGCGCCTGTCACGTCGAGAGGGCCCTGCGCGGGTGAGTCAGAGCTGACCGGCTGAGCACCGCCGGGCGGGCTGGCCGCCTGGGACGCCTCCTCGGCCGACGCTGCTGGCTCGGCGTGGCCGCTCGGATGGTCCGGCGTCGGCTGGGAGGCCGCCGCTGCGCCCGGAACGGGTGCCTCGGCGGGCTGGTCGGTGGCCGGCTCGGGCTGGAGGTGCACCGCGCGGAGTTCGGCGCCTACGTGGGTCAGGCGGCGGCCGAGGTCGTCCAGTTCGCCGGCGAGGCGGTGGAGCGTTGCAGCTTCCGTGGTCATACCGGACATCGTCGGCGAAACGGCGCGATGATCGGATCCGTAGCACTACTCAAGGATGGAAACGAGATGGTCTCGGGACCGTCGGAGCTGCCCGGATGCGTGTGCCGCACGTCACGGGCGACAATGGAAGCGTGACTGCCACGTTGAGCGCGCCCACGTTGAAGATCGGCCCCTACCAGGTCGATCCTCCCGTCGTGCTCGCTCCGATGGCGGGGATCACCAACGTCGCGTTCCGGCAGCTCTGCCAGGAGTACGGCGCGGGCATCTACGTGTGCGAGATGATCACCGCTCGCGCGGTCGTCGAGCGGCACCCCGGCACGATGCACATGATGACCTTCGGCGAGCACGAAAAGCCGAGGTCCATGCAGCTCTACGGCGTCGACCCGAAGACGATGGCCGAAGCGGTCCGGATCATCGTCGGCGAAGGCCTTGCCGACCACGTGGACAGTAACTTCGGTTGCCCTGTCGCGAAGGTAACGCGGAAGGGCGGCGGCGCGGCGCTGCCGTTCAAGCGGCGGCTGTTCGCGGACATCGTGCGCGAGTCGGCGAAGGCGGCGGCGGAGGGCGGCGTGCCGTTCACCGTGAAGTTCCGCGTCGGCATCGACGACGATCACCAGACGTTCCTCGACGCCGGACGCATCGCCGAAGCCGAGGGCGCGGCCGCTGTCAGTCTGCACGCGCGCACGGCCGCGCAGCGCTACTCGGGTCAGGCCGATTGGTCGAAGATCGCCGCGCTCAAGGAGGCCGTCACCAGCATCCCGGTGCTGGGCAATGGCGACATCTTCAGCGCGGACGACGCTCTGCGCATGGTCGCCGAGACCGGCTGCGACGGCGTCGTCGTCGGGCGCGGCTGCCTCGGTCGGCCGTGGCTGTTCGGCGAGTTGGAAGCCGCCTTCCAAGGCCGTGACATCCCAGCCGGGCCGAACCTCGGTGAGGTCGCGCGTGTCCTGCGCCGTCACACTGAACTGCTCATCGAGCATGACGGTCACGACAAGGCGATGCGCGACATCCGCAAGCACATGGCCTGGTACCTGATGGGCTTCCCGGTCGGCTCCGAGCTGCGGCGCGGCTTCGCGATGCTCTCGTCGATGGACCAGCTCGACGACCTGATCGCCCAACTCGACCACGACGCCCCCTTCCCGGAAGCCGCCACCGGCCCGCGCGGACGCCAGGGCTCGCCGGGCAAGGTCACGCTCCCGCACGGCTGGCTGGACGACCCGGACGACGACTGCGTCCCCGAGGCCGAGGACATGCACTCCGGCGGCTGACCAGCAGCTCGGCACCCGCTCAACCCGGCGATCGCCTTGCGCTGCTTGACGATCGTGCTGCCCGCGAGCCTGGTGCTGCTGATCGGGCCGTTCCAAATCGCCGCAAAACTGGCGCGACCGACGGCCGAAGCCACCGTGTGCTCGGGCGGATCTACGTGGTGAGCATGATCTTCGCCGCGGTCGCTGCAGCCGTGGCGGGCGACGTTCTCGGTCGACGGCATCTCGGCGCAAATCGCCGACACCTTCATCCGGCAGGACCAGACCGCATCTGGACGCTTGTCGGCAGCCAGTCGAACGGGCTGACACCACAGCTGACCTGCATAGATATCAATTGTCCCCAGGTTATCCACAACCCACTGTGGACAACCTGGGGACAACTTGGGCTCACGGCCTCAGGCGTCGATCTCCTGCGGCGCGCCGCCGACGGTGATCTTGCGCGGCTGGGCCTTCTCGGCGACCGGAATGCGCAGCGTCAGCACGCCGTCGACGTAGTCCGCGGCGATACGCGTGGTGTCGAGCGTGTCGCCGAGGAACAGCTGGCGCGAGAACTTGCCGCGCGGCCGCTCGGACACCTGGACCTGCGCGTCCTCGACCGCGACCGGGGTGCGCTCGGCGCGGACGGTGAGCACGTTGCGCTCGACGCTCACGTCAATGGAATCGCGGGCGATCCCCGGGAGATCGAACTGGATGACGTACTCGTCGCCGGCGCGGTAGGCGTCCATCGGGACGGACCGCGGCGCGGTGCCCTGACCACCGAAGAACTGCTGGGTCAGGCGGTCGAACTGGGCGAACGGGTCGGTGCGGATCAGCATGTCGAATCCCCTTTCGGACAACTGCGGCCAGCTGCTGGGGCGCTGACCAAGCTTTGCAAAGTTGCCAACGATCGACTCAACTTATTTGTTCCCGTGTAGCTCAGACCACAGTGACAGCGAGAGACCGGCCGAAACTGTCGGTGCCTGTCCGTAGAGTGCGTCTCGTGATCGACCAGCTGACCATCCCGACCGACGCGGGATCCTTCGACGCAATCGCTGCCGGCCCCGAAGACGGCCGTCCGGTACTGCTGCTGCACGGCTTTCCCCAGGCCGCCGTGGAGTGGGAGCACCAGGTGGCGACGCTCGGCGTGCTCGGGTACCGCGCGATCGCACCGGATCAACGCGGTTATTCGCCGGACGTGCGGCCCGAGCGCCCGGCCGAATACGGCATCGCGACGTTGGTGGCCGACGTCGTGGCCATGGCCGACTCGCTCGGCTGGAGCAAGTTCGATCTGGTCGGCCACGATTGGGGCGGCGCGGTCGCGTGGTGGACGGCCGACGAGCACCCCGACCGGCTGCGCAGCCTCACCGTGGTGTCCACGCCGCACCCCGGAGCACTCGGCGAAGCGATGCGGACGGACGAGGACCAGCACCTGCGGTCGGCCTATATGACGGAGTGGCGGCAGACGCCCGCGACCGAACGGCGCATGCTGGCCGACAACGCCGCGGCGCTGCGCGAAATCTTCGACCGGCGCATCCCGCCGAGCAAGATCGACGAGTACGTCCAGCGGCTGTCCGAACCAGGCGCGCTCACCGCCGCGCTGAACTGGTACCGAGCCGGACGTCCGGGCGGGAAGATCGGCAAGATTTCGGTGCCGGCGATGTACGTGTGGTCCACAGAGGACGTCGCCTTCGGTTCCACCGCCGCGCTCGGCACGGCGAATTGGTGCACCGGGCCGTACCGGTTCGAGATGCTGGAGGAGGTGTCGCACTGGGTAGCGGAGGAAGCGCCGGAGGCCTTGACGTCGTTGATCGTCGAGCATCTCGGCAGCCGGTGAGACCCGGCCTCGCCCGCGCCGTCGTTCGGCTGGGTGTCCGACGGGTTGGAGATTCGAGCGTTGCGTGAAGACCCGACACTCGAATCGGGCGAAACGGCTACCCGGCTCGCGGTATCGGCCGGTAGGTGCGTGGTGTTCAGTATCCGGAGTGGACACCAGCACTGAAGCCGAAACCGAACGCGTCGTCTTCGTGACCGAGGACGGCGCGCCCACCGGGGAGACCGGGCCGAAGCTCGCCAGCCATCACGCCGAGACGCGGCTGCACCTCGCGTTCTCCTGCTACGTCCTGCGCCGTTCGGACAACGCCCTGCTGATCACCCAACGCGCGCCGCACAAAAAGGTGTGGCCGGGAGTGTGGACCAACAGCGTGTGCGGTCATCCCGCGCCCGCCGAAGCGTTGGAGACCGCCGTGCGCCGGCGGGCTTCGTACGAACTCGGGCTGCCCGCGCTCGAGGACCTCGAGTGCGTGTTGCCCACGTACCGCTACCGCACGCCGCCCTTCCAGGGGATCGTGGAGAACGAGTTCTGTCCGGTGTACGCCGCGTGGACGGACGTCGATCCGCGGCCGAATCCCGAAGAAGTGGGCGACTGGCGATGGATTTCCTGGGCCGATTACACACAGTGGATCACAGATCCGGCGACTGACGCGAGTTACTGGGCCCGTGATCAATTCGCGCAGCTCAAGGACAAAAAGCCCTTCTCCGTGCTCTGAGCCGAAGAACTCCGCTGCGTGACATCAGCGGAAGTCCGTCGTCCACTTGAGCGTAATTCACCTTCGTACGTACCGATGACTCAAGCCGCCGCTCCTTTACGACGAAAACGATGGAGTGGCGGAGGTCAGAGTGTCGGCGGACGACGAACTCGGAACAGGGGAGACCACGCCAGACTTGCTCACGTTGCACGAGTCCATCGCGGACCTGTTCGCGACGCGCGGCGATTGGCGGCGGGCCTACCGGCACCTGCGCTCGGCCCTCGGCATCGCGCGAGCGGGCAGTCTGCGCGACCCGCTCACCTCGAGCTACAACCGTCGTTACCTCGACCAGCGGCTGCCCGAACTGCCGGCCGCGGTCGCCGTCGCCCTGGTCGACCTGGACCGGTTCAAGTCCGTGAACGATACGTACGGTCACCTTCTCGGCGACCGCGTCCTCTGCCGGGTCGCCGATCTCCTGCAGGAGGGGCTGCCCGCCGATGCGTTCTGCGCACGGTACGGCGGCGAGGAATTCGCTCTCGTCCTGCCGGGAATCGATCACCGGGGAGCCGTCCGGGTCGCCGACGCCGCGCGCCTGCGAGTGGCCCGTCATCCCTGGTCAGAACTCCAGCCGGGCCTTCGGGTTACGATCAGCGTCGGCCTCGCGCACGGCACCGGATCCGGGCCGCGGCAACTCCATCGAGCCGACAATCTCCTTTACGCCGCGAAGCGGGCAGGCCGCAACAAGGTCGCTTTCCATGACCGCGAGACCGCGCAGGTAATTACGCACTCTGAGTAACGCGGGTCTGCGATTACTCCATTCACCGAACCCGAACTTCACCTGTTCGTCCGCTTCAGTGCGCCTTAGGGCGACGCATGGTGAAGAAATTCGCGGGAGGGTGTCGTCACGAACGGCGGGTATCCGTACGATAACGAAAAGCTCCCCCGGTACGACGAGTCCTGGGAGACCCGGCGAGGCCGCCGGGTGTTCAAAGGTAAGCCGCCCCAGCCTGGCGCCTGACGTGCGAGAGGAGACCGAGTGCCCGACGAGCGCAACACCCCCGGCACCGGTCGCCATTCCGACAGCACAGCCCGCCCGCGTGGCGGACGCCGTCGTTCGATGGACACTCACGGCGGCATCAGCGTGTCCGACGTCGTCGCGCGGCACACCGGGGAACGACCCGCCTTCGCCGAGGATCCCGGCACGCAGCTCTCGGAGCCAGTGAGCCGGCTCGCGGAACCGGGTGCCCGCCGAGCGGAGCCGGGCCGTCGTCGAGCGGATGCCGAGCGACCCGAACCGGGGCGACGGCGGGCGGAGCCAGACGCTGGCTACTTGGGTACGAATGGTCTCGCTGGGTTGCCCGCCGAACCGGGCCGACGGCGGGCGAATGGGCACGCGAACGGAGTCGGAAGTCGGCACGCTGAGCCGGGAGATGCCTCGGAGCTGGGCGGCGATCGGGCCAATGGGCAGGTCAACGGGGTCGGCGGTCGGCACGGCGGGGCGGTTGAGGACGACGCCGCACCAGCGGGCGGACGCGGCGGCGAGCTGGCCGGAGGGGGCATCGGTGCGTCTGGCAGGCGGGCTAACGGGCGCGGCAGTCGGCACAGCGAGCCGGTGGAAGACGATCTCGCATCTGGTGGACCGGCGAACGGCCATGTCAATGGGGTTGGTGGCCGGCACGGGGAGCCAGCGGCGGACGCCGCACCAGCGGGTGGCCGGACGAACGGTCGCGTCAACGGAGTCGGCGGTCGGCATGGGGAGCCTGCGGCAGACGACATCCCGCCAGCTGGTGGACCGGCGAACGGGCGCATCAACGGGGTTGGCAGCCGTCACGGCGAGCCAGCCGGGAATGACGACTTAACCGGCAGCCGAGCGAACGGGCGCGGCAACCGACACGGTGGTGTGGCGGAAGACGACGCGGCCTCGAGCCCTGGCGGGGCGAACGGGTGGGTCAACGGCGTCGGTAGTCGGCACGGTCGAGAGGTTGCTGGCGGTTCCGGAGCCGACGGGTCAGCAGACGACGTCGCCGCGAACGGTCAGGTCAACAGCGGTGGCAGTCGGCGCGGTGGTTCTTCGGGCGATGACGATGGCCTTTCCGGAGGCCGTCGGGCGAATGGGGACCGTCGTGGTGGGGTTTCGGACGTCAACGGAGGGAATGCTCCGCGAGTCGGCGGGCGTGCGCTTCTCGGCGGCGCGGTGCCTGATGGCAATCGCCACGGTGCTGCCGGTGGACGTCCCGACGAGACGGGTTTGGCTGAGGGGCCTGGCGAGGTAGCTGGGCGAGCACGTCGTGGGGAGCCCGGGGTCCGTCCGATGGGGTCGGGCGACGCTGACGGTCGGTCCGCGGAACTGGGCGCTCGTTCGGGCGAAGCCGGTGGGCGGCAGGGAGAACCGCTGCGTCGGCGTGCGGCTGGGGCTGAGCCTGCGGACGACGGGAGCGCCGAACAGGATTTGGGGTCTCCGGAGCCGGGGATGCGGCCACGGCGTCGGCGGGCGGATGGGCTTCCGCCCCGGCCTCGGCAGGGGGGCGGGGTCCCGGTTCCGCCGGATCCGCCAGGGCCTCGGCGGCCGCACGGTGCGGAAAATACTTCTGGGCAGCGGATGCCCGGTCCGGACTCTGGCGGGCATCGACTGCCGGGTCCGGAATTGGACGGGCCGCGGATGGCTGGTCCTGGCGGAGCGCGGGCGGCGGGCTCGGGGGTCAGTGGGCAGTCTGGCTCGGCCGCGCAGCGGATAGCTGGTCCTGACTCGGCGGCGCTACCGACGCCCGACGAGCACCGGATGGCTAGCCCCGACTCCGCTCAGCGGATGCCTGGTCAAGACTCTGGCGGGCACCCGGTACCTGGGCCGGAATCGGGCGGGCAGCGAATGCCCGGTCCGGCACGGCGACGGGTGGCTGGTCCGGAGTTGGGTGGTCCTGAGTCGGCAGCGATGCCCGACGGGCCGCGAACGCCTGGCCCCGCACGACGACGCGCCGCAGGCCCCGAATCCGCTGGGCAGCCCATGGCTGGCCCCGAATCGGCGGCAATGCCCGGCGCACCCGACCCCGCACGGCGACGCGCGGCAGGTCCTGAGCCCGTTGGTCAACCGATGGCTGGCTCCGAGTCAGCAGCGATGCCCGGCGCACCCGGCCCCGCACGGCGACGCGCCGAGCCCGCTGGGCAACCGATGGCTGGCCCCGAGCCAGCAGCGATGCCCGGCGCACCCGACCCCGACGGACCGCGCCCGGCACGACGACGTGCGGCAGGCCTCGAGCCGATGGCCAGTCCCGCATCGGCGGCAATGCCACTGCCGAGCGGGCCTGACGGGCAGCGCGCGACTGGGCAGGACTCCGGTGGGCACCGGGTGCCCGGTCCGAACGCGCCAGGTCGGCGGGCAGCGGGTGCTGGGCGGCGACCCGGTGGACCTGGTGGACCTGGTGGCGTCGACGGAGTTCCCGCGGAAGCCGGGGACGAGTTCGAGCGGACCCAGCTCACTCCGGCGCTCGAGCCGGATCGGTTGCGGGGCAAGCCGGGCCAGGGGCGGAATGGGCAGGCGCCGCGCGGGGGTTCGCGGGGGCTCGAGCAGACTCAGCTCAGTCCGGCGCTGGACGGTGACGGTTCCGCGATCGACAGCGCCAGTCCGCAGGGTGGGCCCGAGCGTCAGCGGCCGCGGCGTGCGCCGGTCGCGGCGCAGGATCCGGAACGTACTCAGCTCGGCCCGGCGCTCGACGGGAAGAGTGATCGGACGCAGTTCACGCCGGTCAAGGGGCTCAGTCTCAGCCCGGCTCAAGATCCGGAACGTCCCGTTGATCTGGAGCGGACTCAGCTCAGCCCCGGCATCGATCCGGAGCGCACCCAGCTCAGCCCGGCGGTCAAACCCGACGCTGATCCGGAGCGCACTCAGCTGAGTCCGGCGGTCGAGGGGCCGAACGGCAAGCGGCCGCGGCGTGCTCCGGCTAAGCCGGCCGCGGCGGTGCGTGCCGAGATGGATCCGCTCACCATGACCGACGAGATGGAGGTGATCGACGAGGCGACGCAATACCGTCGCAAGATCGATCACAGTCTCGCCCGGTTCTCGGCCGCGCATGACGACGCGGCGGCGGAAGAGGCGAAGCGCCGGGAGCGGCGGGAGCGGCTCACTACCCGGTCGATGGCGTTGTTCGAGCAGACTCGCACCGCCTTGCAGCGGGTTGTTTTGCTCGACAAAGAAGACGAAGAGGAAGAAGAAAAACCCGCCGAGCAATCCGAGCAGACGCGGCTGCAGGAAAAGAAGCAGCGGCATATCGCGCGCAACGTCCGGATCGGGCGGATCGCGTTGGTCGTGGTCGTCGTGCTGATCTTCGTCGCCACCGGAGTCGCTTGGGGAGCGGTCACGTGGTTTGACGCCAAGTTCGCCTCGGTCTCCGCACTGGACGAGAACTCTTCCGACATTCAGAACGCCGACGCGCAGGCCAACGACGAGAACTTCCTCATGGTCGGCTCCGATTCCCGGGACGGGGCCTCGTCGGAGGAAAATGTCGGGGACGCGGCCAATATCCCCGGCGCGCGGTCGGACACGGTGATGGTGGCGCACGTTCCCGCGGACCGGAAACGGGTCGTCGTCGTCTCGTTCCCCCGGGACCTCGAGATCGACCGTCCGGATTGCAACCGGTGGGATCCGGCCAAATCGCAGAACACCGACGAGGTCGTGCGCGAGCAGAAGATCGCGAAGCTCAACACCGCCTACGCGGTCGGCGGGCCGCAGTGCATGACGAAAGTGATCCAGAAGATCACCGGACTGCGGATCAACCACTTCGTCGGCATCGACTTCAACGGATTCAAGGAAATGGTCGACGCGGTGCACGGGGTGACTGTGCACAACGAGAAACCGATCGACGACACCACGCTCGGCAAGGTGCTGACCGAAACCGGCGACGTCACGATTTCCGGCGAGCAGGCGTTGAGCTACGTGCGCGCCCGGCACGTCATCGGCGACAAGACCTCCGACTACGGCCGGATCAAGCGGCAGCAGGCGTTCATCGGCGCACTGCTCAAGAAGGTCATGTCTTCGGATGTCGTGCTGGATCCCGGAAAATTGTCCGGCTTCATCACCGCGTTCGCGCACGCCACGTTCGGCGACAACCTCGGCGTGCAACAGATGATGACGCTCGCGCAGTCGATGCGCGGGCTGGACCCGGCCAACATCAACTTCCTGACCGTGCCCACCGTCGGCCTGCCGAACAAGCGCGGCAACGAAGTACTGGTCCAGGAAAAGACCAAGAGCCTCTTCGACGCGTTGCGCGACAACACGCCGCTTCCCGGCAACCAGCCCGCCGGAACCGCGGCCAGCGCACCGCCGGCCAACGCCGATTCGCGCAAGAACACCAACACGGGCTGATCATTCGGATTCGTTAGGCGGGGTTCACATGCGGTTCACCCAGCGATGCGGTATTCGGCCAGTCCACGTCGTAGGGTGTGCTCATGCGTGAGGCCTACCATGTCGAACTCGATCAGCTCGCCGAAAACCTGGCCGCGATGTCGGTCCAGGTTGCCGACGCCATGGAGCGGGCCACCAAAGCACTGCTGGAGGTCGACCTCGGCCTCGCCGAGCAGGTGATCAGCGACGACGCGAAGGTCGACGACGCGCGCGCCGAATGCGAGGAGCAGGCGTACGCGCTGCTCGCGCTACAGGCCCCGGTCGCGACCGATCTGCGCACCGTGCTCGCCGCCATCCACGCGGCGGAAAGCCTGGAGCGCATGGGAGATCTCGCCCTGCACGTCGCCAAGGCCGCCCGCCGCCGCCACCCCGATCCGGTGCTGCCGGAAGCGGTCAAGCCGTACTTCGCCGAGATGGGCAGCGCCGCGGTCGGGCTCGCCCGCCAGGTCGAGGCGATCATCAAGACCAAGGACGTCTCCGCCGCCAAGGATCTCGAGGCCGCGGACGACCAGGTCGACGACCTGCACCGGCACCTGTTCACCGTGCTGATGGACCGCGAATGGCCGCACGGCGTCGCGTCCGCCGTCGACGTCACGCTGCTCGGCCGCTTCTACGAGCGCTACGCCGACCACGCGGTGTCCGTCGCCAAGCGGATGATTTTCGTGGTCACCGGCCGGATGCCGGGCTACGGCACCGACGACGAAGACCTGACCATCTGAGCTACCACCAGCGAAACCGCCACCCGGGCCAAGCGCGGGTGGCGGTTTCTTAATACCCGAAAGTAAAACGGCCGCCCTGGCGAGGAAAACCAGGGCGGCCGTCCACAGTGGAATCAGCCGAAGCGGCCGGAGATGTAGTCCTCGGTGGCCTTCTCGTCCGGGTTGGAGAAGATCTTCTCCGTGTCGTTCAGCTCGATCAGCCGACCGGGCTGGCCGACGCCGGCCAGGTTGAAGAACGCGGTCTGATCCGAAACCCGCGCCGCCTGCTGCATGTTGTGCGTCACGATGACGATCGTGTATTCCTTCTTCAGCTCGCCGATCAGGTCCTCGATCGCGAGCGTCGAGATCGGGTCCAGCGCCGAACACGGCTCGTCCATCAGCAGCACGTCCGGCTGCACCGCGATCGCCCGCGCGATGCAGAGCCGCTGCTGCTGCCCGCCGGAAAGGCCACCGCCCGGCTTGTTCAGCCGGTCCTTGACCTCGTTCCACAGGTTCGCGCCGCGCAGCGCCCGCTCGGCGATGTCGTCGAGCTGCTTGCGGTTCTTGGTCCCGCCAAGGCGAAGCCCGGCCACCACATTGTCCTTAATGGACATCGTGGGGAACGGGTTCGGCCGCTGGAACACCATGCCGATGGTGCGGCGCACCTGCACCGGGTCCACCGCCGAGGCGTAGATGTCCTCGCCGTCGAGCAGCACCTGCCCGTCGACCCGCGCACCGGGAATGACCTCGTGCATCCGGTTCAGCGTGCGCAGCACCGTCGATTTGCCACAGCCCGACGGCCCGATGAACGCGGTCACGTTCCGCGGCGGGACGTTCAGCGTGACGCTGTCCACCGCGTGGAACTTGCCGTAGTAGATGTCCAGGTCTTTGACGTCGATTCGCTTGGCCATGACTCACTTCTTCTTCGGGGCGACGATGCGGGAAAGGACCGTGGCGAGCAGGTTGATCACGGCGATGATGAGCACCAGGGTGAGCGCGGCTCCCCAGATCCGGTCGAAGCCGACGCTGCCGGGGTCCATCGAGTTGGTGGCGCGTTCGTTGTTCATCACCAACGGCAGCGACGCCTGCTCCCCGCTGAAGATGTTCCAGTTGACGTAAGACGTGTAGCCGACGAGCACCAGCAGCGGCGCGGTCTCGCCCATCACGCGGGCGAGCGCCATCATGATGCCGCCGAGAATGCCCGACAGCGCCGTCGGAAGCACGATCTTCATGATCGTCTTCCACTTCGGCACGCCCAGCGCGTAAGAAGCCTCGCGCAGGTCGTCCGGCACGATCCGCAGCATCTCCTCCGACGAGCGGACGACCACCGGAATCATCAGCAGCACCAACGCCAGCGACACCGCGAACCCGCTGCGCGGCAGGCCGAGCGTGGTGACCCACAGCGCGTAGATGAACAGAGCGGCCACAATGGACGGAACACCGGACAGGATGTCCACCATGAACGTGGTCGCCCTGGCCAGTTTCCCGCGGCCGTACTCGACGAGGTAGATCGCGACCAGCAGGCCGATCGGCACCGAGATGACCGCGCACACCACACCCTGCAGCAGGGTGCCGATGACCGCGTGCAGCACGCCGCCGCCGACCTCGTCGCCGAGCACCGAACCGAAGTCCTGGCCCCACCAGTTGCTGTACGGGATCCGCTTGACCCCGTTGGCGATCACCGTGTACAGCACCCACACCAGCGGGATCACGGCGACCAGGAACGACAGCCACACCAGCACGGTGGCCACGCCGTTTTTGACCTTGCGGGCCGCGCTCACCTGCTGGAAAGCCGGTGTCGTCGCGGGCCGTTCGAGGGTGGTCGACACGGTCACTCCCCCTTCTTGCCGACGATCGAGCGGGCGGCGAAGTTGACCAGGAACGTCAGCACGAACAGCACCAGACCGGCCGCGATGTAAGCGCCGGCCGAGGTCGGGTTGTTGAACTCGCTGTAGTTCTGGGCGATCTTCGAGGCGAACGTCGCGCCGCCGTCGAAGAGGCTCCAGTCGAAGTTGCGGCCCTGCGGGATCAGCAGAATCACCGCCAGCGCGATGGTTTCACCGAGTGCGCGGCCGAGACCGAGCATCGACGCACCGACGAAACCGGCCTTGCCGAACGGCAGCACCGTGGTGCGAATGACCTCCCAGCGCGTGGCGCCGAGCGCGAGCGCGCCCTCGATCTGCGCGGTCGGCGTGCGCTCGAAAACCTCGCGGGTAAGCGACGTGATGATCGGCAGGATCATCACCGCCAGCACGATTCCGGCGGTGAAAATGGTGCCGCGCACGTTCGGCGCGATGTTGCCCGGCGCGAAAATCGGAATCCACGAGAAAGTGCTGTTGACCCACTCGGAAAACGGCTCGATCGCGGGCGCGAACACGAGAATGCCCCACAGGCCGAAAATGATCGACGGCACCGCGGCGAGCAGATCCACGACGTAGGCGAACGGCCGGGCCAGTTTCGACGGCGCGTACTGGGTGAGAAACAGCGCGATGCCCAGCGAGATCGGCATCGCGATGATCAGCGCCACCAGCGAGGTCGCCACGGTGACCTCGGCGAGGTCGGCGATGCCGAACGCCATGTTCGCCGGGTCGTTCGTCGACCACCCGTGGTTGAACAGGAAGTTGACCTTGTCCGCCTTCAGCGCCGGAATCGCCTGGACAACCAGGAAAATCCCGATCAAGGCGATCAGGGCGACGACGAAAATCCCGGCCCCGGTGGTCAGGTTCTGGAAGATGCGGTCACCGGCTCGCACCTTCGTCGGCTTCTTCCGCGCGGGGGGCGCTTCGGGCGCCGGCGCGGGTGGCTTGTCCGAAATCGGATCCTCCGGGAACGCTCGGGCGGACGACGAACGCCCACCGGGGTCGCCGGTGGGCGTTCGCGTCGAGGATTGGTCGCTCATCGACAGTCTCTGTCAGCCTTCGTACCAGTTAGGCGGTTCAGGAAATTTCCTTGACGGCCTTCAGCACCTTGTCCTGCAGGCTCTGCGGGATCGGCACGTAGCCCTTGGCCGACAGCGGCTGCTGGCCGTCGGTGGCGGACACCGTCAGGAACGCCTTGACGGCCTTCGCGACGTCCGGGTTCGAGTACTTCGAGCACACGATCTCGTACGTGGTCAGCAGCAGCGGGTAGGCGCCCGGCACGTTGCTGGAGTAGATGCCGTTGAGGTCCATCGCCAGGTCGTTGGTGCCCGGGTGGGCGAACTTGGCGGCGTCCAGCGACTTGGCCACGTTCTCCGCGCTCAGCTCGACGCCGCCGGAGCCGCTGTCGATCTTGGCCGGGGTGACGCCGTCCTTGGCGAACGCGCTCTCCACGTAGGTGATCGAGCCGTCGGCGCCCTTGACGGTGCTCGCGACACCGTTCGAGCCCTGCGCACCGTTGCCGACGCCGCCGGCGAACTTCTTGCCCGCGCCCTGGGTCCAGACGTCCTTCGCGGCCGCGCCGAGGTACTTCTGGAAGTTGTCGGTGGTGCCCGACTCCTCGGAGCGGGAGACGACCTGGATCGGCTTGTCCGGCAGGTTCAGGCTCTCGTTGCCCTTGACCGCTTTGATGGCCGGGTCGTTCCAGTTCTTGATGCCGCCGTTGAAGATCTTGGCGATGACCTGCGGGGTGAGCGTCAGCTTGTCCACCCCGGACAGGTGGTAGCCGACCGCGATCGGGCCGACGACCAGCGGGATGTTCAGCGCGGGCGAGCCGCAGCGCTTGGTGGCGGCCTCGAGGTCGGCGTCCTTGATCGGCGAGTCCGAGCCGCCGAAGTCGACCTGATTGGCGTTGAACTGCTTGACGCCGGCGCCGGAACCGGTGCCGTTGTAGTTCACCTTCTGGCCGGAGCACTTCTTGGCGTAGGCCTGGTTGAACACCTCGATGGCGTTCTTCTGCGCGCTCGAGCCCTCAGCGGACAGCGGGCTCTTGCCCCCGCAGTCGACGTTGGCGGTTCCGGTGGCGGCGGGAGCGGCGGAGTTCGAGCCCGAGCCGCTGTTGGACGCCGAAGGGTCGGAGCCACAAGCGGCGAGGACGAGCGCGGCGCTCGCCACGATGCCGACGGCACCCAGGGGCCGCATGATCTTCACTGCATTTCCTCCACTCGGAGATGTGCCTTTTTGAATCCGGTCGGGATTGGCGGCGGGTTGAGCCGCACCGGAACCGGACACTAGGCAGCCTCGGTGGACGGTCGTCCTTGGTTGTATGAACGGAAGGTGAACAAGTCACCGTTTGTGAGCAGGACTACTACCCCGAACGGGTGCCGTGGCCTGCTCGTGACCTGCCAGTACGCAGAAAGTAACACGGGTCACCGGAGGCGTCGACCGTGATCACTCACCGTACTGGACGTCGGTCTCGAAACACTGGAACCCCAGCTTGTTGTACACAGCCAAGGCCGCGGCGTTGTCGCCCTCGACGTAGAGGATCACCCTCGGTAGCCCCCGAGAGCGCAGGTAGCGGAGTCCGGCTAAGGTCAGCGCCTTGCCTAGGCCGCTACCCTGAGTAGCAGGATCGACGCCGACTACGTAGACCTCCCCGACCGGGTCTCCGTCGAACCGGCCGGGCACCGGGTCGTGCACCTTCGTCCAGTGGAAGCCGACGACCTCGCCGCTCTCGTTCTCCGCGAGGAAGAATCCGGCCGGGTCGAACCAGGCCAGCCGTTCTTCGGCGCGCACCTCGTCGGCGGTCAGCGCGCCCTGTTCCGGATGCCAGTCGAACGCGCGCGCGTTGACCGCGACCAGCGCGTCCTCGTCCTGTCCGGGAACGAAAGCGCGCAGCCGGAAACCGTTGTGCAGCACCGGTTCTGGCCAATCCGCGCCCGAAACCTCGACGTGCAGGATCAGCAGTTCACGCTGCCGGCCGAGGCCGAGTTTCGCCGCGATCGCCGCCGCACCAGGGTGATCGCCGTGCGCCCACACCCGGAATCCCGCGTCGGCGCGTTCGGCCAGCGCCCGCGCGAGCGCGGTACCGACGCCGCGACGCCGGAAATCCGGGTGCACGAAAAGCTCCGCGACCTGATGGCCGTGGGAATCGCCTTCGGTATCAAGGTGAACGTATCCGGCTGGCGCGCCGTCAAGGCGGGCGAGGAGGTGCAGTCCGCCCTCGAAGTCGTGCGGCAACGGCCCGGTCGCGTCGACCTCGGGACGTCCGTCAGTCGCTTTGGCCGCGAGCAGCACTTCGCGCACCGCGTCGTCGGGATCGGTCGTCCAGTCGCCAAGGTCGATAGCCACGAACCGACCTTACCGGCGAAAGTCAGCGGGAGGTCAGCTCCGAAGCGTCGGACGGAACGGCGACCACCGGCTTCGCGCCCTTCGCCGGCCGCTCGAACTTGTAGCCGACGTTTCGCACAGTGCCGATCATCTGCTCGTGCTCCGGGCCCAGCTTCGCGCGAAGCCGCCGTACGTGGACGTCGACCGTGCGCGTGCCGCCGAAGAAGTCGTAACCCCACACTTCCTGCAGCAGCTGCGCGCGGGTGAACACCCGGCCGGCGTGCTGGGCGAGGTACTTAAGGAGCTCGAACTCCTTGTACGTCAACTCAAGCGTGCGACGACGCAGCTTCGCCGTGTACGTCGCTTCGTCGATGACAAGATCGCCTACGCGCAGCTCGGCGTCCGCCTGCAGGCCGATGCCGTCGCGAGTGGTGGCGAGCCGCAGCCGCGCGTCCACCTCCGCGGGACCCGCGGTGGGCAGAAGAATGTCGTCAGTGCGCCATTCGGCGTTGACCGCGACCAGACCGCCTTCACCGACGACCGCGATGACCGGGGTGCCCGATTCGTCCTCCGCGCCCTTCAGCAGACGGCACAGGCTCTTCGCGGAGGCGAGGTCGCTGCGCGCGTCGAGGAGGATGACGTCCCGGTGGCCCGCGTCGAGCAGGGCCGTCACTTCCGGTTCGCGTACGCGTACGGTGTGCGGCAGCAGGTCCAGCGCAGGTAGTACGGAGGTAGCGTCGAGTTCCCCCGTCAGCACCAGCAGGTCCAAGCTCATGATCCGCACCGCCTTCAGATTCGTCGCCTCGAACGTGGCGTCGGTCGGTGCTAAGTGAGAATAGCGGGTGAACACCCCGGCACCTAGCTCGTGCTGGATCGATCACACCTGGCCTAACAGCCAGGGCGTGACCCGCACCACGACGAAATCCACCCGAACAGGAGAACCGAGGCGATGGCGAGCAGGCCCGTGACCCGGGACGACCGACCGGCCCCGAACCCCGGCGGCGGCCGCCGCGGCAGGCGCGTGCGACGGTGGCTCATCGTGCTGGGAGTGCTGGTGCTCCTGCTGGTCGGTGCGGATTTCGGAGCGGCGGCCTTCGCCGAGCACACGATCTCGCAGAAGGCCCGCGCACAGCTCGGGCTGAGCGACGATCCGTCGGTCACCATCCACGGCTTCCCGTTCACCGTGCAGGCGCTCTCCGGTGACTACAGTCACATCACCGTTTCCGCCGACGGCGTGCCGGTCGGCAGCGAACTTCGCGACCTGCGCGTGAGCGCCGAACTCGAGGACGTCATCGCGCCGCTGTCGGACCTCACCTCCGGCAACACCAAGGCGGTGAAGATCGGCAAGCTCACCGGCGCGGTGACGATCAAGGCGGCCGACCTCGCCCGGGTCTCGCCGCTGAACAAGATCCAGAACCTGAAGATCGAGCAGTCGACCCAGGCGTATGTGAAGTACGGCGACACCGAGCAGGGCAAGCAGCCGGACCCGACGCCGACCAACGCCGACGGCGAACCGGCCGACGGCACCAGCGCGGGCCTGCGGATCTCCGGCGACGTGCAGGTGGCCGGGCAGAAGGTCGAGATCTTCTGCTTCGCGCTGATCCAGCTCAAGGAGAAGTCGATCTCGATCGTGCCTTACCGGTTGCAGTTCGGGAATGACCAGAGCACCACGATCGTTCCGGAAGCTGTGCAGAAAGCTCTGTTGCCGAACTTCCGGGCGAGCATCAACACGGCCCGGCTGCCGATGTCCGTCACTCCGACCGCGGTCCGCGTGGACAGCGGTTCGGTGACGCTCAAGGGCGAAGCGCACGACGTGAACTTCTCCGACCTGTCCACCAACCACGGAGGCTGATCCCGGTGACCGGAGTGTGGGTGCTGCTGGCGACGCTGGTCGTGGCGACGGCCGCGGGCCTGGTCCTGCGCGCCCGCAACGGCCGGATCCGCGCGGCCAAACCGGCCGCCGCGACCCGCACGGCCAGCACGCTCCCCGCTCCGGTCGCCGCGGCCCTTGATCCGGAATCCGCCGTCACCCTGGTGCAGATCTCCACCACGTTCTGCACCCCGTGCCGGCACACGCGGGCGATTCTGTCGTCGCTCGCGGAGAAGACCGACGGCCTGCACCACGTCGACCTCGACGTCACCGAACGTCCCGAGGTCGCGCAGGCACTGTCGGTGCTCAGCACGCCGACCACGCTCGCGCTGGACCCGGAAGGCCGGGAACTGCTGCGCGTGGGCGGCGTGCCCAAGGGCCCTGAGCTGCTGGAAGCGCTCCGCCCGCATCTGGCCGCCGCTCCCCGCTGAGCCGCGCCGCCCGCACACCGCTTCCGCAAAGGTCTGTCAGGGGAACCCTCTCGGACTCTGAGTCCCGCACGGCCCCGCGCACCAGGCCATCGGTCCTGGGAGCGAGCGCTGCTCGGCTGGCCGCGGCGGTTGATTCTCAGGATCCGGACCTCGTCCCAAGGAATGAACATGGTTCCGAGAGCGAGCGAGCCTGGGTACCCTCCCCCCTGTGGACGAGCTGCCCATCACCCTCCTGACGCAGCGCCGCGCGGTCGATTTCTGCCGCGTGCGCAGCAGCTTGTGTCTGCCTTTTTCCGGCCGGCGCTGAAGCACGTCTCGCGCCGTTCCCCAGCTCCATCCGTCTTCGCCGCGTGCTGTCCGCACGCCCTTCCCCTCGCACCGAGCAGGAGGAACCCATGTCCGCCGGACCGGCCGTAGACCCGCGAGGTCCCAGGTTCGCCGCGATCGTGACCACGGTGGTGCTCGCCGTCGTGCTCGTCACGCAGTGGTGGCCGTTGCTCGCACTGCAGACCGTGGTCTTCGCGATCGGTGCGTTCGTCGGGCTCAAGCCCGCGCCGTACTCGGTGCTGTACCGGCTCGTGGTCGCGCCGCGGCTCGGGCCGCCGACCGAACGCGAGGACGCCGCTCCGCTGCGGTTCGCCCAAGCGGTCGGGTTCGTGTTCGCGCTCGTCGGCACGATCGGCTTCGCGACCGGCGTGACGCCGCTCGGCGTCGTCGCGACCGCGTTCGCGCTCTTCGCCGCGTTCCTCAACGCGGCGTTCAACTACTGCCTCGGGTGCCAGGTGTACCTGCTGATCAAGCGTTTCAGCCCCGCGCGGGCGTCCTCGTAAAACCCAACCCAGAAAGAGAGTCCGCTCCATGAGCCGAGAAGACGTCCTGGTCACCACCCAGTGGGCCGAGGAAAACCTGGACACCCCGGGCGTGGTGTTCGCCGAGGTCGACGAGGACACGACCGCCTACGACAACGGGCACATCCGCGGCGCGGTGAAGCTCGACTGGCGCAAGGACCTCCAGGACGGCGTCCGCCGCGACTTCGTCAACAAGGAAGGCTTCGAGAAGCTCCTGTCGGAGAAGGGCATCTCGAACGACGACCGCGTGATCCTCTACGGCGGCAACAACAACTGGTTCGCCGCCTACGCGTACTGGTACTTCAAGCTCTACGGCCACGAGAACGTACAGCTGCTCGACGGCGGCCGCAAGAAGTGGGAGCTCGACGGCCGCGAGCTGAACTCCGACGAGGTCAAGCGCGAGGCCACGACCTACCAGGCCAAGGAGCAGGACCTGTCGCTGCGCGCGTTCCGCGACGAGGTCGTCCAGTCGATCGGCGCGAAGAACTACATCGACGTGCGCTCGCCGGACGAGTTCTCCGGCAAGCTGCTCGCCCCGGCACACCTGCCGCAGGAGCAGTCGCAGGTGCCGGGCCACATCCCGGGCGCGCTGAACGTGCCGTGGGCGAAGGTCGCCAACGAGGACGGCACCTTCAAGTCCGAGCAGGAGATCAAGGACCTCTACGCCGAGGCCGGTTACGACGAGGGCAAGGCGACCATCGCCTACTGCCGCATCGGCGAGCGTTCGTCGATCGCCTGGTTCGCCCTGCACGAGCTGCTCGGCCAGGCGGACGTGAAGAACTACGACGGTTCGTGGACGGAATACGGTTCGCTGGTCGGCGTTCCGGTCGAGTTGGGAGCTAAGTGATGGCAGACGGCTGCAGCGCACCTGTGCAGGAAGCGACCCCGGCGGACTTCGACACCAACGGCCAGGTCGTGCTGGCGGGCAAGGTCACCGGCACCGAGGGACCGGTCGGCGGCGCGTTCGTCCGGCTGCTCGACGGCGGCGGCGACTTCGCCGGCGAGGTCGTCTCCTCGGCCGACGGCGACTTCCGCTTCTACGCGGCCGCCGGGTCCTGGACGGTGCGCGCACTGCACCGCACGGGCAACGGCGAGGCCAACGTCACCGCGGAAGGCCCGGGCCTGCACCAGCTGGCCATTTCGGTCGCCTGACAACGCCTGATCTACGGTCCGTGAAGGGCCCCTTGCGGGAATCTGATTCCCGCAAGGGGCCCTTCACGGCTTTCCGGACGCTTGACCTCAAGGCGGCTTGAGGACCCAAGCTCACGAGGGTGTCCCAAACGAAAACCGTTGTGCGGAGCCCACTCCTGGCCGTCGCCGTGTTCGTCGGCAGCTTCATGGCGTTGCTCGACGCGAGCGTGGTGAGCGTCGCGCTGCCGACCATTCAGCGCGAGCTGCACGCCGAATTCACTGACCTGCAATGGATTGTCGTGTTTGATGGCGCCGGCTTCGCCGTCGCGGGCGGGATCGCCTGCAAGTCGGCGTTTGGCGGGCGCGGCGCACCCGGCCGGGGGCCGGTCACACCGCCCCCGCCAAACGCCGACACGATCCCGCGGTCGGGTGAGTGAGGTTGCCCGGCTTGGGTCGCCTCGGGCCCCGACGGGACCCAAACGCGGGATCGCGTCGGGGGGGTTGGGGGGGGGGTAGCCCGGCGCCCGGGGGGGGGTTGTGTTCCCCCCCCCCCCAACCCTTCGGGGAGGCCCCCCCCCCCACCCAACCCCAAC
>NZ_JBVKDQ010000001.1:154150-719275 GCF_055633755.1 Amycolatopsis sp. NPDC114484
GTTCGTTTGGGGAAGGTTCCTCGGTTTGGTGCCCTTTTCCCGGCGACGGGACCCCCACGCGGGATCGCCTGGGGGGGTCGGGGAGCGGCGCGCACGGCCCCCGGGCCGGGTGTGCTGCTCCCCGACCCGCCGACTTGCAGGCGATCCCGCCGCGCCGGCGAAGCCGGCGCCATCAAACACAGCCTTCGATCTTCCTGATCAACCTGCCGATCGGTGTTTTCGCAGTCCTTGCTGGCCGAAAGGGTCTCGGCGAGTCGTCCGATCCGGCGCACGGCGCGCTGGACCTGCCCGGACAGGTGCTCGGCGCGTTGTGGATCGGGTCGTTCACCTACGCCGTGATCGCGTCCGACGCGGTCGTCGCGGCGCTCGGCGCACTCGGCTTAGCCGCCTTTATCGTCGTGGAACTGCGGGCTCCGCATCCGATGCTGCCGATCCGGCTGTTCGGCAAGCTCCGCTTCGCCACCTCGATCTTCACCTCGTTCGTCATCGGCTTCGCCTGCTACCCGCTGCCGGTGCTGATCGCCGTGTATCTGCAGCACGGCCTCGACGACAGGCGTGCAGATGCTGCCGTACGTGGTGGCCAACGCCGTGCTCGCGTTCTTCTCCGGAAGGCTCGCCGCCCGCTTCACCGCGGAACGCGTGCTGCCGATCGGCCTGGCCATCACCGCGGCGGGCAGTTTCGCCTTCCTGCTGGTCGACACCACGAGTCCGTATTGGTTGCTCAGCGTCCCGCTCGCGCAGTCTGGCATCGGTCTCGGCCTGAGCCATCACCCCGACCAATGTGGTCGGCCTCGCTGGGCTTCCGGTGCAGCGCACGGGCACCGCAGCCGGCACGGTGAACGCCGCGCGGCAGGTGGGAATGGCGCTCGGCGTCGCCGCGCTCGGTGCCCTTCTCGACCACGGCAGCACCCTCACGACCGGGCTGCGGACCGCGATGGCGGTGGCCGGAGCGGCACTGCTCGCGGTGACCGTCCTCACCGCCGCGACCCTGCGCAGGGCCGGATGAGGCGGGGCGGACTATTGTCCTCGCTGTGGAGACCTTGTTTACGACCCTGTTGATCATCGCGGGCATCGCCACCGTGCTGTTCGCGGTCTTTGTCGTCTACCGGCTGTACGCCGACCAGCGCTGATCAGCATGACGAGTGGCGACGAAGCCATCGCAGCAGCCGACGAGCGGGCCGCCAGCACGCGCGACCGCAACCTGCCGTTGTGGGACGACCTGCCGATCCCGAACGACACGGCGAACCTGCGCGAGGGCCCGAACCTGAACGACGCGTGCCTCGCGCTGCTGCCGCTCGTCGGCGTCTGGCGCGGCGAGGGCGAGATCGACTACCCGACGATCGACGGGCCGATCAAGTTCGCCCAGCAGCTGACCGTCGCCCACGACGGCCGCCCGTTCCTGTACCACGAGGCGCGCTCGTGGCTGCTGAACGAGGACGGCAGCGTGCTGCGGCCCGCCGCCCGCGAAACCGGGTTCTGGCGTCCGCAGGAGGACGACACCCTGGAACTGCTGCTCACGCACAGCTCCGGCATCGTCGAGCTGTACTACGGGAAGCCGCGCAGCCAGACGTCCTGGGAACTCGGCACCGACGCGGTCATCCGCACCGCGACGGCCAAGGAGGTCACCGGTGCGCAGCGGCTGTACGGCCTGGTGAACGGCGACCTCGGGTACGTCGAGGAACGCGCGATGGTCGGCCAGGAGATGCAGCCGCACGCCTCCGCGCTGCTGCGCCGCGTGGTGGGCTGAGGCTCCGGGAGACGCCGTGCGCTGGCGGCGGTACGGCGAACACGCCGCACTGCTCGACTGCGCCTCTCTCGAGGAGATGAGCGCGGCCCGGGCGACGCTCACCGAAGCCGCGCTCGACGGCGTCGAGGAGATCGTCCCCGGGGCCCGCACCCTGCTTGTGGTCGCGGCTCCCGGTTCTGGTGCGCTGGAAGCCGCGCGGTCGTTGCTGGCTTCGGCCGATCTGACACATCCGCCAGCCGGGGATGTCCGCGAAGTTGTCTTGGACGTGCACTACTCCGGCGAGGATCTCGCCCTGGTCGCTGAGGACGCGGGGCTCCGCGTGGACGAGGTCGTCACCCTCCACACCGGCACGGTCTACACAGTCGCGTTCACTGGCTTCGCGCCCGGTTTCGGTTATCTCGCCGGGCTTCCTTTCGAGTTGCAGCAGCCGCGTCTTGCTTCGCCGCGGACCCGGGTCCCCGCTGGCGCGGTGGCCATCGCGGACGAGTACACCGGCGTCTACCCACGGGAATCCCCAGGCGGCTGGCGTTTGATCGGACATACCGAGGCGACGCTTTTCGACCCTTCCGCCGAGCGACCGGCGTTGTTCACGCCTGGTCTCCGTGTGCGGTTCCGGAGTGTCTGATGCGCGCGCTGGAGATCGTCTCGACCGGTGCGCTGGCTCTGGTGCAAGACCTCGGACGACCTGGTTACGCACATCTGGGCGTCCCACCGTCGGGTGCTCTTGACGTCGCTGCGCTGCGGCTCGGCAACCGGCTGGTCGGCAATGCCGAGGACGCCGCCGGGATCGAAACCGTGCTGGGCGGATTGACCGTCCGGGCCGCGGTCTCGTGCACCGCCGCGGTGACCGGACCGCCGGTCGCGGTCTCCGTGGACGGACGGGAAACCGGTTCGCACACGCCGATTTCGCTGCGCCCAGGCCAAAAACTGTCGATCGGCCGACCTGTCTCCGGGCTGCGCTGCTACCTGACGGTGTCCGGTGGGATCGCGGTGCCACCCGTATTGGGGAGCCGGTCGACTGATGTCCTTTCTGGACTCGGCCCCGCGCCGTTGAGCGATGGTGCGACAGTCCCCCTCGGCCCCGTCACCGGTGTTCCGTCCGGTGCCGACGTGGTCGCCGCCGCGCCCGTGCCGTCGCAGCTGACTGTCCCGGTCCTGCTCGGGCCCCGCGACGACTGGTTCGCCGAGCCCGCGAGCGCGCTCAACGCACAGTGGACAGTCACCGCGGAATCCAACCGAGTGGGGGTCCGCCTCTCCGGGCCGCCATTACGTCGAGTGTCCACTTCGGAGTTACCCAGCGAAGGCGTGCTCACCGGCGCGATTCAGGTCCCGCCGAACGGATCGCCGCTGGTGTTCCTCGCCGATCACCCGACCACGGGCGGCTATCCGGTGGTCGCCGTCGTGAGACGGGAGTCACTTGGAGCACTCGCTCAAGCACGCCCCGGAACCTTGGTGCGGTTCCACACGTCCTTCTGAGCGTGGAACGGGTAACGATCACCGGCGGCGCGGGTTTCCTGGAGCTGAACACCGGAGGACGGGCGGAGCTGCCGCAGTCGCTGCGCATCGCACTCGCGACCGGCCAGGTACGCCTCCCGCTGGCCGAAACCCTCCGCGAGCTGCTGGCGCTGCTGGTCGACGGCCAGTACCGGGTCAGCGGCCCGCAGCGGTTCGAGGGCCCCGATCTGGTCCCGGCGAGCGACTGGCCGGACGACGACGATGCCCGCGTCGCGTACTACCGCACGGCGATCCGCTCCGGACACCGTCCGGTGGCGGTGGTTTTGTCCGGTACGCGCCCGTTGCTGCTGGACGGGCACCACAAGATCAGCGCGTACCGGGCGGAGGGGGTCACGCCGTCGGTGGTGCTCATTTCGGCTGCTCGGGCGGAAAACTCAGGCTAGCTTTCGGCGTTGCCGCGCCATCGCGAGGCGGATGGATGCCGCCCAGCCAAACCCGGCCGCCGAAACCTCAGTACTCGCCCTCGTAAGCCGCCACCAGCTCCCCGTGCAGCGCCGACGAGTCCGGCAGCTCCGTCCCGTTCAGCGTGTGCACCCGGGTCACCTTCCGCACCGACGACGTGAGAAAAACGCCGTCCCCGCGCAGCAGGTCCTCCACCGAAAGCGGCTCCACCTTCACCGACCAGCCCGCCTTCTCCGCGCCGCGGAACAGCGCGTACTGCGTCGTCCCTGGCAGGATGCCAACAGTGGACGGCGGGGTGTAGAGCGTCCGCTCCTTCGCCAGGACGACCGTCGACGTCGGTCCTTCGAGCACCGAATCGTCGGTAGCGGTGAAGATCACATCTTGGGCTCCGCGACGGGCCGCCTCGCGCAGGGCGGCCATGTTCATCGCGTAGGAAACCGTTTTCGCGCCGAGCAAAAGCCACGGGGCGCGCTCGGCGAGTTCGGGGCCGAAACCGCGCTCCAGGGTCACCACGGAGACGCCTTCGGTGCGCGCCCGCAGCACCTTCTCGTCGACCTCCAGGCCCATCGCGAACGCCGTCGGCCTTCCCTCCGGATCACCGTCGACACCCCGCGTGTACACGAGTTTCAGGGCAATCTCCGGCCCGCCCCGCCACGCGTCGACGACCGCCCGCGCGGCCCGCGCGAAGCCGTCGAGGTCCGGGGCGGGCAGGTCCAGCATCGCCGCGGAACGGGCGAGCCGGTCGAGGTGCGGACGCATTTCCCGCGGCTTTTTCACTGCCACGAGGATCGTTTCGAACACCCCGTCCCCGCGCAGCAGGCCGAGGTCGTCCACCCGGAGGTGAGCGGCTTCGGGGTCGGCAAGTGAACCGTCGAGGAAGGCGAGAACGCGCATCCCCACAAGGTACTCACTTACCCTTAGCGGTATGCCGTACAGCTCGCCGCTGCTCGAAATCCCCCGCGCGGTCGCCGCGCCCGAGGGCCATCCGGAAGCCGGAGTTCCGTGGCACTGGGGCGATCCGTTCGCCGAGCAGCGCACCGCCGCCCGAGGAGTGGTCGTGATCGACCGCTCGCACCGAGAAATCCTCGCGGTCACCGGCGAGGAACGCTTGTCCTGGCTGCATTTGGTGATCTCGCAACACGTCACCGAACTCGCCGGGAACACGGGCACCGAAGCGCTCGTCCTCGACAGCCAGGGCCACGTCGACACCCACTTCGTGCTCGCGCACACCGGCGAAACGGTCTACCTCGACAGCGACCCCGATCCGGTCGTCACGAGCGCGTTGCCCAAGGGCGGCAAGCAAACCCTGCGCGAGTACCTCGAAGCGATGAAATTCTGGTCCAAGGTCGAGATTCGCGACGCGACGGAAGAACTGGCCGTTCTTTCGGTGCTCGGCCCGGAGACCGACAGCGTGCTCGGCGTCGAACTCGGCGCCGAGCCGTACTCGGTGACCGAGCTGCCCGAAGGCGGATTCGCCCGGCGGATGCCGTGGCCGACGCGAGCGGGCGCGGATCTCGTGGTGCCGCGCGCTCAGCTCACTCAATGGTGGCAACGACTCACCGACGCCGGTGCGCGTCCGGCCGGCTCCTGGACCTTCGACGCGCTGCGCGTGGAATCGCGGCGTCCGCGGCTCGGTGTCGACACCGACGAGCGGACGATCCCGCACGAGGTCGGCTGGATCGGCTCGGCCGCGCACGTCGCGAAGGGCTGCTACCGCGGCCAGGAGACCGTCTCGAAGGTGCACAACGTCGGCCGCCCGCCGCGGTACCTCGCGCTGCTGCACCTCGACGGTTCGCCGGAGATCACGCCGGAGACCGGCGACCCGGTGAAGCTCGGCGAGCGCGTGGTCGGCCGGATCGGCACGGTCGCGCAGCACCACGAACTCGGGCCGATCGCGCTGGCACTGGTCAAACGCTCGGTCCCGGGCGGGGCGGAACTGCTGGCAGGAGACGAGGACCGAGTGGTCCAGGCCACTGTCGATCCGGACTCGGTGCCGGGCGAACACGCGGCGCCCGGACGGGAAGCGGCGCAGAGACTGCGGGGCTGAAGTGAACTCGACGGTAGCGTCGTCGCGGAATGTGGAGCAGGATGTGCCCGTGATCGAAGTGCGTCCCGGCGGGCGACGACGGATCGACCGCGTCCTCGGCCCGGGATATCTCACCGGATTAGGCGACTTGCCGCTCCCGGTGCTGCGCGAGCGGCGCGACGAGGCCGCGCAGGAAGAGACAGACCTGTCCTACCTGCGCCGGCTCCTGCACGCCCGCATCGACATCGTGCGCGCCGAACAGGAACGCCGCTCGTCCGGCGGGGCAGCCAGCATCGTCGACCGGCTCGCGTCGATCCTCGCGGACAACGCGCTCGGCCCGGCCGCCGGTTCGGGCAGACACCAGCAGCTCGAACCGTCCCGCGCGGGCGAGCATCGAAGGCACGCGGAGGCGCTGATCGGCGACACCGGGCTGACCGACGTCGGCTCGCTTTCCGACGACAAGCTCGCCGCCGCGCTGGACACATACGCGGCCGAGGAAGTGTCTGTGTCTTCCTTTCGCCGCCAGGTCCAAGGCGTGATGGACACGCTCAACGCCGAGATCGCCGCGCGCTACAGCAGCGGAGCGGCCACTGTGGACCAGCTGCTGGACAGCGAACTGGGGCGCGTCGAGGAATGACCGGCCAGCCGATCCTCGTCGAGGTCGTCCGGAACGGGTTCGTCGAGAGCGTCCATCACGGATGTCTCGTCGCGACCGCGCCGGACGGCTCCGTCCAGTTCTCCGCGGGCGACGTGACCAGCCCGTTCTTCCCCCGGTCGGCGAACAAGCCGCTGCAGGGCGTCGGCATGCTCCGGGCCGGGCTCGGCTACGACGGCGCGGATCTGGCGTTGGGCTGCGCGTCGCATTCCGGCGAAACCGGACATATCGAGCGTGTCGCCGCGATGCTGTCCGGAGCGGGGCTCGACCCGTCGGCGCTGGCCTGCCCGGCTGAGCTGCCGATCGGCGAGGACGCCCGGCGCGCGGCCAACGAGCCGCGGAAGATCACGATGAACTGCTCCGGCAAGCACGCCGCGATGCTCGCCACCTGCGTCGCGAACGGCGGGGAGACCGACGGCTACCAGCTGCCGGACCATCCGCTGCAGGTCCAGCTGGCGAAGACGGTCGAGGAGCTGACCGGCGAATCCATCGCCGCGGTCGGGGTCGATGGCTGCAGCGCGCCGCTGTTCGCGTTCTCGCCGACCGGCCTGGCGCGGTCGTTCGGCCGGCTCGTCCAGGCCGAGCCGGGCGGCGACGAACGCCGAGTCGCCGACGCGATGCGCGAGCACCCGTGGCTGGTCGCGGGCACCGGCCGGGAAGACACCCGGCTGATGCAGGCCGTGCCCGGACTGCTGTCGAAGAGCGGCGCGGAGGGTGTCCTGGCGTTCGCGCTAGGTGACGGCACCGCGTGCGCGATCAAGATCGCGGACGGTGCGAAGCGGGCCTTGGCACCGCTGGCCATGACCGTCCTCGCTCGCCTGGGCATCGAGGTGCCAGAAGAGCTGTCTGACCTGGTCAATCCGGAGATACGAGGCGGCGGTCAGCGGGTCGGCGAGCTGCGGGTCAGTTGGAGTGCTCCTTAGCCGCGAGGTCGCCCCAGAACTCGCGCAGCTGCGAAAACAGCTCGGCCAGCTCCTCGACGTTCCCGGTGCGCAGCGCGTCGAGGATGTCATGGACCTCCTCCGCGGTGGAGTCGGCGTCCAGCAGCGAGTCGGCGAACAGCTGCACGAGACCGCCGTAGTCCAGTTCGACGACCGAGTCCGGGTCGAAGCTCTCCAGCCACTGGCGGGTCTGCGCGAGCACCCGGCCGGGGCCGGAGTCGCCGAAGGTCGTCTCGATCAGCTCGCCCGCCTCGGACGCCCGGCGCAGCGCGGCCGACATCGGCGTCCGCCACGACGCTTCCCGCGTCGGGTCGGCCGGGCCGCTGCCGAGCACGAGCTTGCGCTCGTCCGGGTCGACCAGCGAGAACCAGGGCAGCGGGACGGTCCAGGTGGTGGTGAGGGTGTGCGCCGCGGCGGCGGTGAGATCGGTCATCGCGGCCTTGGTCTGGGCCCGGGCGCCATCCGCGGTGACGCCGCCGGCGTCGAGGACCGTGATCCGCAACGCCGGTTCGGCGTCGGCGAGGAAGGTGCTCAACGCGGCGGCCGAGCGGGCGCGCAGTTCGAGCGGGCACGCGAACGGGCCCTCGGCCGTGTGGCCCGCCGGGACGTCGGCCGGGTCGAGCACGAGCACGTCGGTGACGAGGCTCGGCGAGGGCCGTCCGTCGCGCAGCTGCGCGGGCAGCAGCCGTACCGGCGCGGCCGCCTGTGACTTGAGCCACATCCGCTGTTCGCGTTCGCCGATCCCGACCCGGCTGAGCCCGCCCGCGGAAACGGCCTCGACCAGCTGTTGCGCCGGGGGATCGCCCAGCGCGCGCAGAGGTTCGTACACCCGCAGATAGGCCACGAAAGGTCGGAGCACCCGAGCATCGTGGCACGCCGACCAGGGCCGATCGGCATCGACGTGCCGGTAACCGGCGTCCGGCGGACACTGTCGCGACGAGCACACCGTGCCACGTCGCATCCAACCCCCGGGACACGGTACGGTGTCAGCAGGAAAGAACTGTCGAGACGATGCGGGGCCGCCGATTCCCCCGGCCGCCCCGCCCCTGTGCGAGGGGGTCGAGCCATGGGGCGCGGCCGGGCTAAGGCCAAGCAGACGAAGGTGGCGCGCGAGCTCAAATACAGCTCCCACGAAACCGACTTCGATGCTTTGCAGCGCGAGCTGTCGAGTAGTTCCTCGGACAACCACGAGGACGACAAGCGGTACGAGGACCCGTACGACGACGGGTACGACGAGTACCGCCGTTGACGCAGGCACACGACACGCGAGGGCGGAATCGGACCTAGGTCCGAGACGCCCTCGCGCGTTGCGTGCTGCCCGTTTTCTTGCTGCTGCCAGTGAGGTGACGAAGGAGTTGGACGGGTGAGCGACATCGCACGAGTAGGTGTGGTCGGAGCAGGGCTGATGGGCTCCGGCATCGCCGAGGTGCACGCCAGGTCCGGGTTGGACGTGCTGGTCACCGAGGTGAACCAGCCCGCTCTCGACGCGGGCAAGGCGCGCATCGAGAAATCGCTGCAACGCGGCGTCCGCAACGGCAAGCTGGCCGCCGAGGACGCCGAAGCGGCGCTCGGGCGGCTGCGCTTCACCACGGACATCGCCGAGTTCGCCGACCGCGATCTCGTCGTCGAGGCCATCCTGGAACAGGAGCAGGCCAAGGTCGACGTGTTCCGGCAGCTGGACAAGATCGTCGAGCGCGAGGACGCGGTGTTCGCGTCCAACACGTCGTCGATCCCGATCATGAAGCTCGGCATGGCCACCGGCCGTCCGCAGCAGGTCGTCGGCATCCACTTCTTCAACCCGGTACCGGTGCTGCCGCTGGTCGAACTGGTCCCGTCGCTGCTGACCAGCGAGGAGACCGCCCGCCGGGCCGAGGAGCACGCCACCGGCGCGCTGGGCAAGACGGTGATCCGGTCGCAGGACCGGGCCGGGTTCATCGTGAACTCGCTGCTCGTGCCGTACCTGCTGTCGGCGATCCGGATGATCGAGTCGGGCTTCGCTTCGGCCGAGGACATCGACCGCGGCATGGAGCTGGGCACGGCGCACCCGATGGGTCCGCTGCGGCTGTCCGACCTGATCGGCCTCGACACGATCAAGGCCATCGCGGACTCGATGTACGCCGAGTTCAAGGAGCCGCTGTACTCGTCGCCGCCGCTGCTGCTGCGCATGGTCGACGCCGGGCTGCTCGGCAAGAAGACCGGCCGCGGGTTCTACTCCTACTCCTGACTTTAGTCGCGGATCCGATCAACCTTTCCCCGCTGTGCGGGGCCGGGCTGGTCGCTTGACTGTGCGGCATGACTTCGACGTTCGTCTTCGCCGCCGGTGCCAACGGCGTGTCCGCCGCCCCGCCCGAACTCGTGCTGCGCGGGTATCGCGGGGTGGGGGTGCCGCAGCCGGAGCAGCAGTTTCGGCTGTCGTATCAGGCTCCGCAGGATCGCGGCGCGTTCTCCACGGAACCGTCGGCGCTGGCCGGCGTGACCGTGGCCGACCAGGTCGCGTCCACTGTGGACGTCGTGCGCCGGGCCGCGGCGCTGGGTCCGGTCGTGCTGGTCGGGTCGAGCATCGGCGGCGCGCTGGTCACGCTCGTCGCCGAAGAGGTGCCGGAGCTGGTGTCGGCGCTGGTCTACGACGCCGCGTTCTGCTGTGTCGACCTGCCGACGCCGGAGGAGTATCTGGCCACGCCCGAGGCCGCGTCGTCGCGGGTCGGGGCGATGTTCGGGTTCATCGCGGCCGACCCGGCGGTGATCGGGGCGATGCGCTTCAACTGGCGTACTTCCACCGCTGAGACCCTGACGACGGCAAAGGCGGCGCTCTGCGCGGACGCCACCGACGGCGAGTTCTACGCCCTGCTCAACGCGATGGCCCCGGACGACATCATCGGCCGCAGCTCGACCGACTCGCGGGGCACGCCGGAGCGATGGGGGCGCGTCCCCCGGTTCTACGTCCGGCATCTCCAAGACCGTATGGTCCCGCTCGCCCTGCAGGACCGGATGATCGCCGAGGCCGACGCGCGCACTCCCGACACGCGGTTCGAGGTGCACGACATCGACACCTCGCACTTCCCGAACGCGGCCGGGATGGCTCAGTTCGTCGAGGTGCTGGACAAGATCGGCCAGTCGGTCAGCTGAACGCCGCTCGGCGCGCGGCCCGGCGCAGCACCGTCAGGATCGCCGGGCCCAGCACGAGGATCGCGACGAGGTTCGTGAGCGCGCGGCCGGTATCCCAGCCCAAGGTGGACGTCAGCACGGTGAAGACCAGGAACCGGTGCAGGTTCTCGCCGAGCGGGCCGCCCGGGACGAAGTCCAGCGCGGTGTGATTCGCCAGGAACGGCCAGGTGAACAGGCTCATCGCGAGGCCGTAGAAGTACGCGGCGACCACGCCGTAGACCGCCAGCAGCGCGATCTCCCACCGGCCCCTCACCCGGCGCGGCAGCAGCCCGGCACCCAGGCCGACCAGCGACGACGCCAGCATCTGGAACGGCAGCCACGGCCCGACGCCCCCGGTGAGCAGGGCGGAGGCGAACAGCGACGTCGAGCCGAGGACGAACCCGAAACCCGGTCCGAAGACCCGCCCGGCCAGCACGAGCAGGAAGAACACCAGCTCGATCCCGCCGGTGCCCGCGCCGAGCGGACGCAGCGCGGCGTTCACCGCGGACAGCACGCCGAGCAGCGCGAGCGCCTTCGCGTCGAGCCCGCCGCTGGACAGCTCGGCCAGCACGATCAGGATCAGCACCGGCAGCGTCACGAGGAAAACGAACGGCGCGTCGGTCACGTGCGCGGAGGTGCCGACGGTGCTGCGGGCGAGCAGCGGCCAGCAGAACATCGCCAGCCCGACCACGACAGCCGCCGTCAGCACCAGCGCCGTGCGGTGCCGGATGCGGACGGCTGGACCCAGGAAATCGGTCACGCCAGCGCCTTCGCCACCGCGTCCACGGTCAGCCACGGCTCCGGCGCGAGAATCTTCGCCACCTGCGGCGCGAATGCGGGCGAGGCCACGACGACGTCCGCGGTCGGACCGTCGGCGACCACTTCGCCCTCGGCCAGGACCACGACCCGGTGCGCGGCGGAGGCGACGAACTCGACGTCGTGGGTGGCCAGCAGCACCGCGTGTCCCTCGGCGGCCAAGTCGGCGAGGATGGTCGCGAAGTGCCGTTTCGCCGGGTAGTCCAGGCCACGAGTCGGCTCGTCCAACAGCACGACCGGCGGGGCAGCGGCCAGCTGCACGGCCAGGACCAAAGCGAGACGCTGGCCTTCGGACAGATCTCGCGGGTTCGTGTCGTCTTCGATGCCGGGCACGAGGCGGTCGAGCAGCTTCCGCGCGGTGCCCGCGGTGACGTCCGATTCGAGGTCCGCCTGCCGGAGTTCCGCCGCGACTGAATCGAGGTACAGCAGGTCAGACGGGGTCTGGGGGACCAAGCCGACGCGCGTGCGGGCAGCCCGCGTCCGGAGCGCCTTCGGGTCCGCGCCGAGCACGTCGACCGTGCCGTCGGACCGGGGTCCGCTGCCCTGCAACGCCCACAGCAGCGAGGACTTGCCCGAGCCGTTCCGGCCCATCAGCGCGACGACCTCGCCACGGTTCAGCCGCAGGTCAACACCCCGCACCGCGTTCACCCCGCCGTACCGGACCCGCACGCCCCGCGCGGTGAGGACCGCCTCGCCAGAGCTTTGTGCCGCCTGAGCAGGGCGACGTTCGGCCAGGCGTTCCCGAAGCGGACGGGCGAGCCGACGGGCGTCGCGGACCGACAGCGGCAGCGGCGACCAGCCCGCGAGTCGGCCCAGCTCGACGATCGGCGGCGCGACATCGGTCTCGGCGAAAACCTCCGCCGGCTGGCCGGAGACCACGGTGCCGTCGCCGGGCAGGTAGAGCAGGCGGTCGGCGTACTGCGCGACGCGTTCCATCCGGTGCTCGGCGACGACGACCGTCGTGCCCAAGTCGTGCACCAGCCGGGTGATCGCGGCCAGCACCTCCTCGGCGGCGGTCGGGTCGAGCGCCGACGTCGGTTCGTCCAGCACCAGCACGCTCGGGTGTGCCGTGAGCACCGCGCCGATCGCGACGCGTTGCTGCTGCCCGCCGGAGAGGGTCCGAAGTGGACGGTCGCGGAGTTCGGCGATACCCAGCAGGTCAAGGGTTTCCTCGACGCGTTTACGCATCACGTCCGGCGCGACCGCGAGCTGCTCCATCGCGTACGCCAGTTCCTCCTCGACGGTGTCGGTGACGAATCCGGCCAGCGGATCCTGCCCGACCACGCCGACCACCGACGCCAGTTCGCGTGGCGGATGCGTCGCGGTGTCGAGCCCGGCGACCTCGACGCGGCCGACCAGGGTGCCGCCGGTGAAATGCGGGACGAGACCGTTGATCGCGCCGAGCAATGTCGACTTGCCGACACCGGTGCGTCCGGCGACGAGGCAGAGTTCGCCCTCCTCGATCGTGAGGTTGACGTCCCGGAGCACCGGCCGGTCCGCCCCGTCGTACGTGACGCTGACGTGCGAAAACTCGATCATCGGGCGACCTCCGACACCAGCGCCGGACGCGGCGCGAACCAAGCGGGCAGCACGCTGATCAGCACCGCGACGGCCGGCAGCAGCGGCAGCGTCGGCCAGGTCAGCGGGCTGGCCGGGGTGGTGAGCGAAACCGGGTCGGCGATCAGCACGAGCACCGCGGTGGCGACGCCGCACAGCGCGACCAGCGTCTCCGGCAACCGCCACGGATCGGGCCGGTAGGTCGTGCGCCGGATCTGCCGCCCGCCCAGCACGAATCCGGCGGCGGCCAGCACCAGACCGGCGACGAGCATCGGCACCCCGAGCCACGACGCGGACCCGTCGAGCACGCCGTAAACCCCCACCGCGACGCCGACCAGCCCGGCCAGCACGCAGGTCGCGATCAGCATCCGGACCCGCGGCGAGAGATAGCCGCGCCGTCCGTAGCCGCGAGAATCCATCGCCGCCGCGAGCTGCAGCGACCGGTCCATGGCGTCGGCGAGCACCGGCACGAAAATCCCCTTCACGAACCGCAGGCCGCGCGTCTTGCCCGCCCGCAGCCGACGCGCGCGGCGCACCCGCTGCACGCTCTCGACCAGCTGCGGGGCCACGGACAACGCGACGGTGACCGCCGTCCCCACCTCATACAGCGCCCCGGGTACGGCCTTGAGCAGGCGTTTCGGGTTCGCCAGCGCGTTCGCGGCACCGATGCAGAGCACGATCGTGGCCAGCCGGAGCCCGTCGTAGAGCCCGCCGAGCAGCTCCTCGGCCGAAGTGGGGCCGAGGAGCTGAATGCCAGCCGCGACGCTCGGCAGCGGGATGGTCGGCAGCGTGAACAGGACGTGGCCGCCGTCCTCGCCGCCGATCAGGATCCGGAACAGCACGCGCGAGGCCACGATCACCCCGGCGATCCAGGCGTACATCCGGAACGCCAGCGCCCACGGCGCGTCGCCGCGGCGGAGCACCACGACGAACCCGGCCACCGCGATCACCAAGGCGAGCAGCACCGGGTTCGTGGTCCGGCTCGCGGCGACGGCGAGCGCGAGCGCCCACACCCACCACGCGCCGGGATGGAGCGCTCGCGGACTACTCCGCGGCACGCCTGCGACGCACCGCGACGACCGTCCCGGCCACCACGAGCAGCACGACGACCACGATGCCGATCACCAGGCCCCACGGGAAGCCACTGTCCGAAGTGGACGCCGGAGCCTGCGCGGGCGCGGTGGCCTTGCGCACCGGCGCGGTGCGCGGCGGCGGATATTCGGTGTAGGACTTGCCGATCGCGAACGACCAGCCCTCGAACGCGCCGGCCGGTGGCTTCCAGCTCTGCGCGCCGACCTGCGCCGACTCCCATTTGCCGCCGTTGGTGGCGGTCCAGAAGCTCCACGACGCCTTCTCCGGCGGCATCCCGGTGCAGGTCTGATCGGCGGGTTTGCCTTCGATCTTGCACATCACCGACAGGCCGTACTTGCCCGCGCCGGTGAGTTCGAAGCCCGCGTTCTGCAGGGCGGTGACGCCGTTTTCCTGTTTGCCGGGGGCGCACCGGACGAGGGTTTCGCCGCCAAGCCCCTGGAAGTCGACGATCACCGTGACGCCGTTGTCGTCCTGGCAATAGCCGTCGGAGCCCTTGCCGGGCGTGGTCGCGGAGGCGGAGGACGCCCCGCCCAAACCGGTGGCGACGAGAAGAGCGCAGCCGGCGAGGACTCGCCCCCAGTGCCGCGCGTGCACGAACCGCATGTCAGATGTACCTCGCATCGATCGGACCACGACGGGCGATCCGGCTCGCGATCCCCGGGGACCGCTCACGGTTGCGGGCCAGCGCCGGATTCTCACCGGCTTCCCCCGTTCGTGGCGAAGAACTTGTCGACGTTAACGCACCGCAGGCCCCGCTGGAAGCGACCGCGGCCACACCTACACTTCCGGGCGTGGGACAGGACCAGTTGCGCGTCGGCCTCGTAGGAACCGGACCGTGGGCCACCACGGTGCACGCCCCCGGGCTCGCGGATCATCCAGGGACCGTGCTCAGTGCCGTGTGGAGCCGTCGGCCGGAAGCCGCCGCCGCGCTCGCGCAGGCCTACGACGCCGTGCCCACCAGCGATCTGGACGAGCTGTTCGAGCAGGTCGACGCACTCGCGTTCGCCGTGCCGCCGGCCGTGCAGGCCGAGCTGGCGACCCGGGCCGCGGAGGCGGGCAAGCACCTGATCCTCGAGAAACCGATCGCCCCCGACCTCGCCACGGCGCAGCGCCTCGCCGACGCCGTGACGTCCGCTGGCGTCGCGTCGCTGGTGATGCTGACGCTGCGGTTCGCCCAGCAAACGCGCGATTGGCTGGACGGCGTCACCGCGGCTGGCGGTTGGCGCGGCGGCAGTGCGCGATGGCTGTCCGGAGCTCTGCTCGCCGGTAAATACGCGACCTCCGCCTGGCGGCAGGATCCGGCTGGCGGCGCGCTCGCCGACATCGGCCCGCACGCGTTCGACCTGCTCGACGCAGCCCTCGGCCCGATCACCGACGTCCTTGCCGCGCACCGCGGTCCCGAAGACCTGTGGCAGCTGCTGCTCGAACACGAAGGCGGCATCACGAGCACCGCGACGCTCAGCCTGCGCCTGCCAGTACAGCCGACGGTGGTCGAGTACTCGGTCTTCGGCGAGCACGGCTTGCGCACTCTCGGCCGTACCGGCACGGCGAACGACGCGTACACCGCGCTGCTGGACGATTTCGCCGCGATGGTGTCGTGCGGAACGACCACGCATCCCTGCGATGTCCGGCGGGGCGTGCACCTCGCTCGGATCGTGGACCAGGCGCGCGCCGCGCTCAATCGTTAATTCGCTTGCCCATCCTGAGACGATGAACGGGAAGTTCGTTTCGGACGAAGGAATGCCTATGTGCTCCGCCACGGCCCACTCCGGCCGCCTGGCCTGAGCTGTTCGGCGCCGCGCGCCGGTGTGGGGTTCGCCCTGCCTGGTTTTTTGTTGCCTGCGCATTCCTTCTTCCTCGAAAGGCTTCCACCAGAGATGTCCGCCCTTCAGGCATACGTCCGCGCCACCGCACCGATCGGCCGCGACACCGAGCGAATCGGCCCGTTCCTGGCCACTTTCGCCCAAGACAGCTCTCATCCGATGGCTAACTACGCCATCCCCGACGACGGCGCGAAGCCCTCGTCCGCCGACGTCGCGGCCCTGGTTTCCGCCTACCAGCAACGAAATCTCCTGCCCCGGCTGGAGTTCTTCACCGAAGCCGCTCCCGAGGTCGAGAAATCCCTTGTCGGCGCGGGGTTCACGCTGGAACGACGCGTGCCGGTGATGACCTGCACTGCTGAAGACCGCGTCGATTGCCTTGCCCCGGAACACATTCAGCTGCGCGAACCGTTGTCCGACGACGAATTCCGCCGCCTGCGGTCCGTGCAAAACGTCGCGTTCGGAGAGCCGCCAGAGGTGTCGGACGCCGATCTCGAACGCAACCGCGACTACCTGACCGTCCTAGCCGAACACGGCGAAACCATTGTGGGCGGCGGAGTCGCGCTGGACATCGTGTCCGGCGCGACGGAAATCGTCGGCATCGCGGTGGCCGCCGAGTACCGCGGCCAAGGCGTCGCGGCGGCAATCACCGCGCACCTAACGCGCCTCGCCCACGAACGCGGGGCGCGGACGGCGTTCCTCACGCCGGGCGATGTCGGTATCGGGACGGTATATCGCCGTGCCGGCTACCAAGTCGCCGGTGAGTGCGTGCACCTGTCGCTGAGCTAATCGTCGTACCGGCCGCCGCGGCCGCGTTTCACGTCGCTGCGGCGTTTCTTCGCTGCCAGACGGCGTTCCTTCGAGCCTCGCGAAGGCTTGGTGGGACGCCGTTTGGCCGACGGCGGCGCGGAGGCCTTCGCCAACACGTCGGCCAACCGCTCCCGGGCCGCGTCGCGGTTCATCAGCTGGGAGCGGTATTCGCTGGCCGCGATGGTCAGCACTCCGTCGACCAGACGGGTGCCCAAGCGAGTCGTGATGCGTTCCTTCAGCGCGGGCGGGATCACGGCGGAGCCCGCGACGTCGAACGACAGCTCGACGCGCGAGTCCGTCGTGTTCACGCCCTGTCCGCCCGGCCCCGAGGACCGGGAGAACCGCTCTCGCAGTTCGGTGCCCGGGATCACGAACCGGGCGCCGACGCGTACGTCCTCCGCCATGTCTTCAGTGTCTCAAGACGTGGCAAGCGGCTTTCAGAACCGCGGGTGGTCGCCGGACAGCACCGCGCGCGGGCCGTCCGGGTCTTCGGCGGGCTGCACGTCGCCGAGGATCCAAGCGGGCACGTGCCGCGCGGTGAGCACCGCCAGCGCCCGGTCGACGTCCTCGGCCGACACGATCGCGACCATGCCGACGCCCATGTTGAACGTCTTCTCCAGCTCCGCGCGCTCGACCTTGCCGCGCTGTCCGATCAGCGCGAACACCGGGGCCGGCGTCCACGTGCCGCGTTCGAGCTTGGCGACGAGGCCGCGCGGCATCACGCGCGCGAGGTTGGCCTCGAGGCCGCCGCCGGTGATGTGCGCGAACGTGCGCACCTCGGTCTCGGCGACCAGCGCGAGGCAGTCCTTCGCGTAGATCTTGGTGGGTTCGAGCAGTTCCTCGCCGAGGGTGCGGCCGAACTCCTCGACGTGCCCGTCCAGCGGCATCCGCGCGATGTCCAGCAGCACGTGCCGGGCCAGCGAGTAGCCGTTGGAGTGCAGGCCGGACGAGCCCATCGCGATGACGACGTCACCGGGGCGGACCTTCTCCGGCGACAGCAGCGCGGACGCCTCGACCGCGCCGACGCCGGTGGCCGACAGGTCGTAGTCGTGCTCGCCCATCAGGCCGGGGTGCTCGGCCGTCTCGCCGCCGAGCAGCGCGCAACCAGCCTGGACGCAACCCTCGGCGATGCCGCCGACCAGCGCCGCGATCTTCTCCGGCACGACCTTGCCGACCGCGATGTAGTCCTGCAGGAACAGCGGCTCCGCTCCGGTGACCACGAGGTCGTCGACGACCATCGCGACCAGGTCGATGCCGACCGTGTCGTGCTTGTCGAGCGCCTGCGCGACCGCGATCTTGGTGCCGACGCCGTCCGTGGAGGAGGCGAGGATCGGCTCTTTCCACTTGTCGAGTTTGAGGGAGAAGAGCCCGGCGAAACCGCCGACCCCGCCGCGCACCTCGGGCCTCGTGGCCCGCTCGGCGTGTGGCTTGAGCAGCTCGACGGCCTGGTCACCGGCGTCGATGCTGACCCCGGCGGCTGCGTACGTGGCGCTCGTGGACTCGCTCACGGAAGCGGACTCCCTACTGGACATGCTTGGTTCACGGACGCCGGACGGCGTCTTCGGCACCGTACCCGGCGGCGCTGACCGGAGTCGCCGCGCCACCTGCGGCGTCCATGCTTTCGAGCAGGTGCTTGCCGATGAGCGCGTCCTCGGGCAGCGGAATCGGGTACTCGCCGGAGAAGCAGGCCGTGCACAGCCGCGACTTCGGCTGCTCCGACGCCGCGACCAGGCCGTCCAGTGAGATGTAGCCGAGCGAATCGGCCCCGATCGAACGGCGGATGCCGTCGAGGTCGACGCCGTTGGCGACGAGTTCGGCGCGCGAGGCGAAGTCGATGCCGTAGAAGCACGGCCACCGCACCGGCGGCGACGCGATCCGCACGTGCACCTCGAGCGCGCCGGCCTCGCGCAGCATCCGCACGAGCGCGCGCTGGGTGTTGCCGCGCACGATCGAGTCGTCCACCACCACCAGGCGCTTGCCGCGGATGACGTCGCGCAGCGGGTTCAGCTTCAGCCGGATGCCGAGCTGCCGGATGGTCTGCGACGGCTGGATAAAGGTGCGCCCGACGTAGGCGTTCTTGACCAGACCGGTGCCGTACGGCAGGCCGGAGCCCTGCGCGTATCCGATCGCGGCCGGGGTGCCGGACTCCGGCACCGGCATCACGAGGTCGGCGTCGACCGGGTGCTCGACGGCCAGCTTGCGGCCGATCTCGACGCGCGTGGCGTGCACGCTGCGGCCGGCGATCGACGTGTCCGGACGGGCGAGGTATACGTACTCGAAGACGCAGCCCTTGGGCTCCGGGTTGGCGAACCGCGACGAACGCAGCCCCTCGGCGTCTATCGCGATCAGCTCGCCCGGCTCGACCTCGCGCACGAAAGACGCGCCGCAGATGTCGAGCGCGGCGGTCTCGCTCGCCACGACCCAGCCGCGCTCCAGCCGGCCGAGCACCAGCGGGTGCACGCCGTGCGGGTCGCGGGCCGCGTACAGGGTGTTCTCGTCGGCGAAGACCAGGCAGAACGCGCCCTTGAGGGTCGGCAGCAGCTCGAGCGCGGCGGCCTCGATGCCCTTGTCGGCGGCGTTCGCGGCGAGCAGGCCGCAGACGAGGTCGGAGTCGCTGGAGGACCCGGTGAGCCCGGCGTGCGGCTTCAGCCCCGCGGCGACGGTGCGGTCGCGCAGTTCGGCGGTGTTGACCAGGTTGCCGTTGTGCGCGAAGGACAGACCGCTGCCGGTGTCCGTGGTGCGGAAGATCGGCTGGGCGTTCTCCCAGATCGTGGCGCCGGTCGTGGAGTACCGGCAGTGCCCGACGGCGATGTGCCCCTGCAGGGACTGCAGGACCTGCTCGTCGAAGACCTGGCTGACGAGCCCGAGGTCCTTGAAGACAACGATCTGCGAGCCGTCCGAGACGGAGATGCCCGCTGCCTCCTGCCCGCGGTGCTGCAGGGCGTAGAGGCCGTAGTAGGTCAGCTTGGCGACTTCTTCCCCGGGAGCCCAGACGCCGAAGACGCCGCACTCCTCACGGGGTTCCGGTTCGGGTTGATCTTCGGGTCGAGCAGGACTGGCGGAGGGGTCGGAAACCACCGAGGAGCTCCCAGGAAGACGCGGGCGGGCCGAGTCCAAGTGTAAGGGGTCGATGAGGTGGGGAAGCGGGCCGCGGCGTGGTTCTGACCACTACGGGGGAGGGTTTGCGGAGCAGTGATCTTGGTTTGGAGCGACAGTCTTGCGGGTGGAGTGGGCACCTGGGTGCGCTCCGTCACCGCCTCGGCTTTTCCCGGTCCTGGCTTTCGAGCTCCGCCAGGTGCGCCAGCGCCGGAAGCGCCGCCACCAGGGCCTCGACCTCGTCGTCGGCGAGTTGGTCGATCAGCCGCGCGTACGCGTCGACGCCCGCCTGGTGCCGCGTCCGCACATAGGACGCGCCGACCTCGGTCAGCTCCACCAGCGTGACCCGCTTGTCGGACGCGTCGCCCCTCCGCTCGACCAGTCCGGCCTCCTCCATCGCCCGGACCAGGGCGGTCATCGCGGGCTGGGTGACCCCTTCGATCACGGCCAGGTCGGTGATGCGTCGCGGGCCGCACCGGTGCAGGGTGGCCAGGGTGGCGGCGGACGTGATGCTGAGATCGCGAGGAAGGCGTCTCGCAGCTCGGGTGGCCAGCTCGTAGAGGGTCGACCCGATCTCAGCGGAAGTACCGCGAGCGGCACCTTGACGGCTCATGCGTGAAGCATAGAGTATTTATATTAATTCTTTATACATCTCTCGAAGCCGGACGGGTCCGGCCGAACACAGGAGGTTTCCGTGGCCAAGGGCTACTGGGCCAGCGTCTACCGCGACATTTCCGACCCCGAGAAACTGGCCGCCTACAACAAGCTGGCCGGTCCGGCCGTCCGAGCCGCGGGCGGGCGGCTCCTGTCCCGCGACGGCCGCGTCGTCGCGCACGAAGCCGGCATCACGCAACGCGTCATTCTGATCGAGTTCGACAGCTTCGAACAGGCCGTCGCGGCATACGAGAGCGAGGCTTACCAGGAGGCGCTGGCAGCCCTCTCCGACGGCGTCGAGCGCGACTTCCGCATCGTCGAAGGCCTCGACTGACCGAGAGGCTGGGCCTCGTCGCGAACGCGGGGCGGAAATGAGCCAGGCCCCGCACGAAGTGGATTGGGCCACTTCGTGCGGGGCCTGAAATCGAGGGCACCGGTGGGGACGGCGCGGAGAGGGTGGATCAGCGAGCGGCCAGCCACTTCGAGCGGCCGCCTCGGCCTGGAACCCAGCAGCCGTTCGCGGAGACGACTGAAGTGACCGGGGGGCGCTCGGGGAGGGCCAGCACTTCGCCCAATACCTGGCTCGCTTCGCCGCGCGAGCGCCACAGCGTGGCCGCGGGGGCGAAGATGTTCTGCTCGCTGCCAGGCAAGCGCGTGGCCTCGACGTCGTCCTCAGCGTTCAGCCGGACGACGTCCACCACATTGTCGTGGACTCGCACTCCGACAACGGCCTGCACTTCGCCGCTTCCGTCCGTCGGGTGGACGAACTGGTAGCCGCGGTCGATGAGTCGCTGCAGGCCTTGCTCGATGTCGAAGGCGGATCCGACGACGTTGGCCTCAGCCGAGGACATCGTCGAATTCGCCGTCCTTCGCGCCGGCGAGGAAGGCCGCCATCTCCGCACGCGTGTAGACGAGCGCCGGCCCCTCCGGGAAACGGGAGTTCCGCATCGCGATCTCGCCCGAGGTAAGCGGGGCGACTTCAACACAGTTGCCTACCGCGCCGCTGTAGCTCGCCTTGCGCCACTGGGCGCCGGTCAGACGGTCGGCCGGAATACCGTTCTCGAACCGTTCAGCCATGATGCCACCTTCCGGGAAGGACGATGAAAAGCTCAGGAATCTGCATGTGCATCTGCCTGTGACTTCGACGCTAGCACGCGCGCATGCAGCGGTAAATGCACGTGCAGAATTTTCTGCAAATTTCTCACTGCGTGACGACACGGTTCAGTAGAAGTTCCCATACAGGTGATTCGAGCACTACCTGAACGGGCTAATAATTACCTTGGGTCACGATATTGGCATTCTGATAACGCACCGCGTTCGTGACTCGCCGCCGTTGGGTGCAGCGGGTGAATGAAGAACACTGACCGTGAGGTCCGACGCGGCAGTAAGAAGGTGTGGAACCGGGTCGGTGGAAACGGGTTCGCGGACTTATGCACGCTCGGTGATGAGAATGCGGGTCGGCGTTCTCCATTCGGTTACCGCTCGCCCGGATGGCGGGGGTGGAATCCTTGGCGGGGAGAATTTCGCTGGAGGCGGCGCCTCGGTGCGGTGAAGTCTGGAAGCGATGCCTCGGTGCGGTGAAGTGAGGTGGGGCGAAGCGGCGAGCGCTTAGCTCTCGGCCCTGCGCTTGGCTAGATCTCGGCCTTGCGCTTGGCGATGCGGGCCCGGCTGCGTTCGGGAGTCTCCGCGTCCACGGCCAGCAGGTCCAGCGCCCGGCCGTACTTCTCGATCTCGTCGCGCTTGTCCAGGTAGTGCGCGCCGGTCAGGTACTCGACGTAGACGATGTTCGGCAGCTCCGCCTCGGCGAAGCGCAGCAGCGAGAACGCGTGCTCAGCCGACAAACCGCTTCGGCAGTACGGCAGGATCTGCACCGACACGTGCGGCAACGTCGTCACCTCGAGCAGGTATTCCAGCTGCTGCCGGAACACCTTCGGTCCGCCGATCGGCCGGTACAGCACCGATTCGTCGAGCACCGCCCAGATCCGCGGCGCGTCGGGACGGGCCAGCATCTTCTGCCGCCGCATGCGCAGGGCCACCAGCTGGTCCACGCGTTCGTCGGCCATTTCCGGGCGGCCGTGGCTGAAGATCGCTCGCGCGTACGGCTCGATCTGCAGCAGGCCGGACACGAACAGCGGCTCCCAGATCTGGATCCGGGACGCGGCTTCCTCCAAGCCGACGAGGTCGGTGAACCATCCGGGCACCGTCTCCCCGAACTTGCGCCACCAGCCCGCTTCGTTCGACTGCTTGACCATGTCGAGGAACGCTTTGCGCTCCTCGTCGTCCGAGACGCCGTACATGGTGAGCAGGTCGGCGACGTCGCGTTCCTTGAAGCCGACCCGGCCGAGTTCCAGCCGGGAGATCTTGGATTCCGAACCGCGGATGTTGTAACCGGCCTGCTGGCGCGTGATCCCGGCTTCCTCGCGCAACCGGCGAAGCTGCGAACCGAGGATCATCCGGCGCGCTGTCGGGCCGAGGCTCTGCTCGCCGGCGGACACGCCTACCGCGTTCATGACCAGGGCCCTTCCATCGCCGCTCGTACGAAATCCGACTACCCAAAGTACACGCAAGGCAGTGCCCCGGACAGCGTGGCACAGGCCTGCGTTCAGGGGATTCTACGGAGTGTGTGCCTCAGAAGACACTCCCGAGGGAACAATTCCGGAGGGAAATCAGATCCGTACGACCGGAAGCCAGTGCGAAAGGTCCGCGCGACTGCCCGAGGCGGATACGCGGGCGGCACTGAGCGCGTCGTCCCAGTCCAGGAGACCGGTGGCCAGTTCGAGCCACGTCCGCGGATCGGTCTCGATGACGTTCGGCGGCGTGCCCCGGGTGTGGCGCGGGCCCTCGACGCATTGCACCGCGGCGTACGGCGGGACCCGGACCTCGACGGTGTGCCCGGGTGCGTCCTGGGCGAGGGTCCGCAGCGTCGCGCGCACCGCGGCGGCCAGTTCCGGGCGCGCCGGATCCGGTCCGGCACCACGCAACCAGTCCGAAACGGCCAGTACCGCCGCCCGTAACTGAGAGGGATCGACCGAACGCGAAGAGGCCATGCGACAACAGTAGAGTGGCCGCGGACGGAGTTTCAGGCACCCGGCACCGAGGGACGGCGATGGCGCAGCGGGACGAGGCAGATCGGATGGTTTCCCGGACCCCGGCGGGCAAACGCGCGCGCCGGAACGCGTATCCGCGCCGCGGGCCGCAAGGAAAACCCGAGATCACTCCCGAGATGCGGGCCAACGCGCGGACGAATCCGAACAGCTGGCTCTACGTCATCGACGAGGCCTTCGACGCCAGCGGCCCGGTGCCGTCGTGGGCGGTCGTCGGCGCGTATCCGGTGAACGGCACCGGAGAGGTCGTCGAGGACTTCCACCCCAACGACCGGTACCGGCCCTCGCCGAAGGCGCTCGGTTTTCCCGAGCCGCGCAACGAACTCGAGCGGCTGCTGCAGATGGTTCGCACCGAGCACCGGCCCGCCGAAGACCTGCCGCGCGTCATCCTCGATTCGACGCTGCTCGTCTACGCGCTGTCCCCGGTGCAGCGCACGGTGATCGGCTTCCACAACGCCGACGGCCGGGTCATGGTCCCGGCGTACACGTCGAAGTCGCTGGTGCCGCGCGAATGGCCGCACGCCCGCGCGGTGCTCGGCCGCGACATCGTCGGGCTGCTCGCCGGACATCCGCTCGCGGTCAACCCGCACGACCTGATCACCGCGGTCGTCCCGGCCGAGCACCTGATGAAGGCGCTGGCCGAAGAACGGCGCTGACCTGGGCAGACCACTCTGCCGAGTGAGCATGATTCGCCGAACTCCCCCGACCCGGGCATCGTGACGCAGCAGGAGTACACGCGTCCGGTGAGGAGCCCTGGGTGAAGCGTCATCTGCTGCTGCGCTGGAGCGCGGTTCTCTTCGCCGGGATCACCGGCACGTCCCTGTGCGAAACGGCGGTGGCCGCGCCGAGCTACGCCGGGGCCGCGGACAACTACGCCGGTTCGCAAATCGCGAAGCACGAAGGCGTGCTGGGATCGCCGAACATCTCCTACACGACGGCGGATCAGTACCTCGGGCACGACGTCAGCGGACACCAGGGCCCGGTCGACTGGCCGGCGGCGGCCGGAGCGGGCGCGAGGTTCGTGTACGTGAAAGCGACCGAGGGCACCGGGTTCGTCAGCGGGCAATTTGCCCAGCAGTACAACGGTTCCTACCAAGCCGGGCTCGTCCGCGGCGCCTACCACTTCGCGCGGCCGGACGTGTCCGACGGCGCCGCGCAGGCCGACTACTTCCTCGCGCACGGCGGCGGCTGGTCGGCTGACGGCAAGACGCTGCCCGGCGCACTCGACATGGAATACAACCCCTACGGCGAAACGTGTTACGGCAAGGACGCGAACGGTATGGTCGCGTGGGTTCGCGCCTTCTCCGACACCTATCGCGCCCGCACCGGACGACTGCCGACGATCTATACGTCGACTAGCTGGTGGAAACGCTGCACCGGAAACAACCCTTCTTTCGGAGGGAATCCGCTCTGGATCGCGCGCTACAACTCCTTCATCGGCGAACTCCCCGCGGGCTGGGGACAGCACGCCATCTGGCAGTTCTCGAACAGCGGGACACTGCCAGGAGACCAGAACTGGCTCAATGGCACCCAAACCGCGCTGCGCAATCTGGCATTCGGGTGAACATTCGTGACGTTGTCACGAATTAGTCATCACCGCCCGATGAAAATCACCCACTCGCCCATTCATCTTCACGGAACTTGATGACAAACGACGATTCGTCCTCAAGAATCTCCCCCGTGGCGGCTACCTGCACATAGCCGCCCTCCGCGAGGGTATCTGTGAAGGGATCGACGATGTCCACTTCCCGAAGAGGACGGCGTACCGCGCTGCTGTCCGCTCTGACCGTCCCCGTTGTCGCGCTCCTGCTCGGCGCTTCGACGGAGGCGATGGCCGACCCGGCCGCTTCCCCGCTTTCGGCGCGGGAGGTCAACGCAGTCAACGCCGACATCCAGGCGAACAACCACACCATGGGTTCGCAGATCCGGCGCGTCGAGGGGGATCAGTCAACCCCCGAGACGAAAACCGCCGCGCAGCGACCGCAACCGGCGGCCGCGCTGCCGAACCAGGTGGCGGCCGCCGTCGCCGGCATCGACGTGTCCGGCTACCAGGGCAATGTCGACTGGGGCAACTGGTGGGGCCAGGGCAAGCGGTTCGTGTGGACCAAGGCCACCGAAAGCACGACCTACACGAACCCGTACTTCGCCCAGCAGTACAACGGTTCCTACAACCAGGGGTTCATCCGCGGCGCGTACCACTTCGCCACCCCGAACACCTCCAGCGGCGCGACGCAGGCGAACTACTTCGTCTCGCACGGCGGCGGCTGGTCGCGGGACGGCAAGACGCTGCCGGGCGTGCTCGACATCGAGTACAACCCCTACGGCGCGACCTGTTACGGCCTGACCAAAGCGTCGATGACGGCGTGGATCAAGGACTTCCACGACACGTATCACGCCAGGACGGGTCGCTGGCCGGTGATCTACACGTCGACGAACTGGTGGAACCAGTGCGCGGGCGGCGATTTCTCCAGCACCGCTCCGCTGTGGATCGCGCGGTACGCGTCCTCGGCCGGAACCCTTCCGTACAACTGGGGCTACTACACCGTGTGGCAGTACACCTCGAGCCCGCTGGACCAGGACACGTTCAACGGCGCCTACGACCGGCTGCAGGCACTCGCCAACGGCTGATCTGAGCGGCGCGCACGGACGCGGCTCCCGGTTCTCCCCTCCTCCTGCCGGGCGGGGCGGCCGGGAGCCGCTTTTGTGCGAGCTTTATCCGCCTTGCACAATGCAGACCTGGGGCGGAGACGGAACCGCCTGAGCCGACGGGGCGTCAGACCGCGGCGCGAGTCGGTGCAGCAGGAAGGCGGAACCGGACATGACTTACCCACCGCAGCCCGGACAGGGCGGGGACCCCTACGGCCAGGGCTGGCAACAGCCCGGCTCGGGCGGGGTGCCACAGCAGCCGGGGTGGGACCCCAACCAGGCCCAGCAGCAGCCGGGATGGGACCCGAACGCCCAGCACCAGCAGCAGCCCGCCTGGGATCCGAACGCTCAGCAGCAGCCGCAGCAGGGCTGGGACCCGAACGCTCAGCAGCAGTACCCGGGGTACCAGCAGCAGCCGTATCCGGGCACCCAGCAGTTCCCGCAGCAGGGCTGGGACCAGGGGCAATACCCGGGCGGACCGGGCGGCGAGCCGCCGAAGAACAACAAGACCGGGCTGTGGATCGGCATCGCCGTCGCGGTCGTCGTGGTGGTCGCGCTGGGCATCACCGGGTTCGTCGCTCCGGGGTTCTTCCTGAGCAAGGACGACAAGGGCAGCTCGCAGGCACAGCCGCCGGCCCCCGCTCCGTCACCGTCCCAGTCCTCTGAGGCTCCGCTGCCGAGCGACTCGTCCTCGCCGTCGACGGATTCGAGCGAGGACCCCGGCTCCAGCGGCGCCTCGGGCGAGGCGAAGCAGGTTATCGACAACTTCCTCGCCAAGCTCAACGCCAAGGACGCCGCCGGCGCCACCGCGCTGGCCTGCCAGGGCACCGAGAGCATGTCGAAGAAGAGCATTGACGAGACCACCAGCGGCGACCCGCAGCTCACGCTGGGCAAGGTCACCGCGGGCAGCGCCACGACGAGCGCCCGGGTCACCGGCACGCTGTCGGGCAAGGACGCCAGCGGCACGATGGTCATCATGAACCGCGGCGGCGGCTACTGCGTGGGGCTGTACCTGATCCTGGCGTTCTGACCCGGTGCGCTCGCCGCTGCTGTGGACGCTGATCGCGTCCGTGGTACTGCTCTGCGGGGTCGGTGGCTGGCTGCTCACCGACCCCGCGACCAGCCGCAGTGACGCACTGAAAACCGCCGGTCTCGCCGGTGGCGCGGTCGTGGCGTTGTACGCGTTGTGGCTCAACGATCGCCGTCGCCGCGTCGAAGAAGCGCGGCAGGTGATCGAGCAGCAGCGGCACGACGTCGACCGCGAGCGGATCTCCGACGAGCGGTTCGCGAAGTCGGTGGAATTGCTGGGGCACGAGGCCGATCAGGTGCGGGTGGGGGCGTTGCACGCGCTGGCGGGGCTGGCGCGGACGCGGCCGGAGTATCGGCAGACCGTGCTGGACGTGCTGTGTTCTTATCTGCGGCGGCCGTTCACTCATAGCCGGTACTTAAATCCGGAATATGGTGGCACGGAGGAGCAGGAACGCGAGCTGCAGGTGCGGCTCACCGCGCAACGGCTGGTCCGGGATCTGCTGCCACCGTCCGATGTGGACGGACCGGGTCCGGACCTCGATCTGACCGGCGCGGTGCTGGAGTATTTCGATCTTTCCCACCGCCGGATAGGCGGACTGCTGCTGCGGCACGCTTCTCTGTACAGCAGCACGAATATCAGCGGTTGCGTCTTCACCGGGCAGGCCTACTTCACCGCCGCGGGCACCGGACCCGGTCGGCTGGTGGGCGTTTTCCGTTGCCGCAACGCGACTTTCCTCGATCGGGCCTGGTTCTCCGGCACCGCGTTCTCGGAGCGGACCAATTTCTCCGACACGACCTTCGCCGGACGAACGACCTTCAAAGGTGCGACGTTCGCGAAGGAAGTCCTGTTCGACGGGGCGACTTTCGCGGATTCGGCGGAAGTCCAGCTGCCCGACGGCTGGAAGCTGGAACCTCGGAATGGCGGATATGTCGCGGTGCCGATCTGAGTAGCATCAAAAAACCGTGGACGTCTACGAAGCGGTGCGCTCCCGGCGGTCGGTCCGCGGCTTCCTCGGCAAGCCGGTACCGCACGAGGTCCTGACCCGAGTCCTCACCACTGCCTTGCGCGCGCCCTCCGGGGGAAATCTGCAGCCGTGGCGGGTGTACGTCCTGTCCGGCGCGAAGCTGGCCGAGCTGACCTACCTGGTCCAGCAGCGCATCGCCGAGGGCGACACCGGTGATCCGCCCCAGGTCCTGCCCTATCCGGAAGCGCTGCCCGAGCAGTACGCGCAGCGGATCGAAGAGCTGGGAGCACTGCGCTACGGCGCGGTCGGCATCGCGCGGGAGGACCGCGCGGGACGGGAGCGGGTCCGCGTCCGGAATTGGGACTGCTTCGGCGCCCCGGTCGGGCTGTTCTGCTACCTGAACGAGCGGATGCTTCCGCCGCAATGGCTGGACGCCGGGATGTTTCTGCAGACCGTGATGCTGCTGCTCCGTGCGGAGGGGCTCGACAGTTGCGCGCAGATCGCGTGGGGCCGCTACCACCGAAGCGTCACGGAGATCGCGGAGCCGCCTGCCGGATATGTCCTCGGCTGCGGCATGTCGATCGGGTACGCCGATCCGGACGAGCCTCAGCCAGCGATCCCTCGGGCACCGCTGGCGGAGGTGGTCACCTTCCGGTCGTGAGTGCCGGCGCCGATCGGCACCGGCACTCACGAGGCCTCAGTCGAACAGGGCCGGAAGGGTCTTCTCCCAGGTCTCGCGCAGTTCTTCGAGGGTGAACTCCGTGACGCCCTGGATCTCCAGCGTGCCGGAATCCGGGTCGACGACACCGGTCTTGCGCCACGGCAGGCCGCGCGCGGTGCACATCTCGGTGAACCGCAGCTCCTCCGTGCGCGGGACCGCCACCAGCACGCGGCCGGACGACTCGGAGAACAGCTGCACGAACGGGTCCTGGTCGCGGTCGAGGAAGACCCGGGCCCCGCACTGTCCAATGAGGACAGTCTCGGTGAGGGCCTGGGCGAGCCCGCCGTCGGCGAGGTCGTGCGCGGCGGAGATCATGCCGTCGCGCGAACCGGCCACCAGGACGTCGGCCAGCAGCTTCTCGCGGGCCAGGTCCACGCGGGGCGGGACGCCGCCGAGGTGGCCGTGCAGCTCGCGGGCCCAGGCCGAACCGTCCAGCTCGTCGTGGGTGTCGCCGAGCAGCAGCAGCGTCTCGCCCGCTTCCGCGCCGATGCCGGTCGGGATGCGGCGGGCGACGTCGTCGATCACGCCGAGCACCGCGATCACCGGGGTCGGCAGGATCGCCGTGTCGCCGGTCTGGTTGAAGAAGCTGACGTTGCCGCCGGTGACCGGGATGCCCAGCTCGACGCACGCGTCGGCGAGACCGTGCACGGCCTGCTCGAACTGCCACATCACGCCCGGGTCGGTCGGGGCGCCGAAGTTGAGGCAGTCGGACACCGCGACCGGGGTCGCGCCGCCGGTGGCGACGTTCCGGTACGCCTCGGCCAGCGCGAGCTGCGCGCCGCGGTACGGGTCGAGGTAGACGAACTTCGCGTTGCAGTCGGTGGCCACCGAGACGCCGCGGTTGCTCTCCTCGTCGATCCGGATCATGCCCGAGTCGGACGGCTGCGACAGCACCGAATTGCCGCGCACGTAGCGGTCGTACTGCGCGGTCACCCATTCCTTCGACGCCTGGTTCGGCGACGCGATGAGCTTCAGGAAGTCCGCGCGCAGTTCCTCGGGCGTCGACGGGCGCGGCAGCTTCGCGGAGGTGTCGGCGATCAGGCCGTCCTGGAACGCGGGGCGCTCGATCGGGCGGTCGTACACCGGGCCCTGGTGCGCGACGGTGTGCGCGGGCACGTCGACCACGATCTCGTCGTTCCAGGTGATGACGAGGTGCTCGCCGTCGGTGACCTCGCCGATGTCGGTGGCGATGACGTCCCATTTGGCGCAGACCGCCATGAACGCCTCGACGTTCTCCGGCGAAACGACCGCGCACATGCGTTCCTGCGATTCGCTGGAGAGCACCTCGGCGGGCGTCATTCCGGTGGCGCGCAACGGAACCCGGTCGAGGTAGATGTGCATGCCGCCGTCACCGGCCGCGGCCAATTCGGACGTCGCGCAGGACAGCCCGGCACCGCCGAGGTCCTGGATGCCGACGACCAGGTTCTCCTTGAACAGGTCGAGACAGCACTCGATGAGCACCTTCTCGGTGAACGGGTCGCCGACCTGCACGCTGGGCAGCTTCCGACGCCCGGCAGCCGATTCGTCGCCGGAGAAGGTGTCGCTGGCGAGCACGGACACGCCGCCGATGCCGTCGAGACCGGTGCGCGCGCCGAACAGGATGATCTTGTTGCCCGAACCGGACGCGAAGGCCAGGTGCAGGTCCTCGGTGCGCATCGCACCGACGCACAGCGCGTTGACCAGCGGGTTGCCCGCGTAGGAGGGGTCGAAGACCAGCTCGCCGCCGATGTTCGGCAGGCCGAGGCAGTTGCCGTAGCCGCCGACGCCCGCGACCACGCCGGGCAGCACGCGTTTGGTGTCCGGCGCGTCGGCCGGGCCGAAGCGCAGCGCGTCCTGCACCGCGAGCGGCCGCGCGCCCATCGCCATGATGTCGCGCACGATGCCGCCGACGCCGGTGGCCGCGCCCTGGTACGGCTCCACATAGGACGGGTGGTTGTGGCTTTCCACCTTGAAGGTGACCGCCCAGCCGTCGCCGATGTCGACGACGCCCGCGTTCTCGCCGATGCCGGCCAGCATCTTGGCCTTCATCTCGTCGGTGGCGGTCTCGCCGAAGTAGCGCAGGTGCTTCTTCGAGGACTTGTAGGAGCAGTGCTCGCTCCACATCACCGAGTACATCGCGAGCTCGGCGTCGGTGGGCCGGCGGCCGAGGATTTCCCGGATCCGCGCGTACTCGTCTTCGGCGAGGCCGAGTTCGACGTACGGCTGGCTCGTTTCCGGGGTCGCCGCGGCCACTGCGGTGGTGTCTGTGCTAACAACAGGGCTGGTCACAGTGTTTGTCCGACTGTCCGTGTCAGGGTTCGCCACGCGCTCAAGACTACGTGTCGACCGGGTCACACCCGCAGCCGCCCGGCCTGGTCCCGGGAAGGTCCGCCAGGGCATAAATCAGTCGCGCCGGACGGTCCCGGCGGCTTAGCGTCAGTGATCGTGCTTTCCGCCACGTACCCCTTTCCCGACATCCGGCTGCCGGAACGCCCGACGGCGGTTCGGTACTTGCTGGCGGTCCTGCGCGCCCGGCCGTGGCTTGTCCTCGGCGCGGCGGTGACCGGGGCGGGCTGGTCGCTGCCGAGCGCCCTGCTGCCGCTGGTGATCGGCCGCGGCGTCGGCGCGATCGCGGACGGCGACACGTCCTCGCTCTGGCGATGGGCGGTGGTCGCGGGCGTGCTCGGCGTGGTGCAGGCGCTGTTCGGCACCGGGCTGCACTTCGCGGCGTACGGCATGTGGATCCACGGCGCGGGCACCACGCAACGCCTGGTCACCGGCCACACGACCCGGCTCGGCGCGTCCCTGCGCGAGGCGGCCAGCACCGGCAACGTCGTCGCGGTCACCTCGTCGGACATGAACTGGATCGGCAACGCGTTCGAGGTCCTCGGCCGCACGATCGGTTCGATCGTGGCCTTCGTGGTCATCGGGATCGCGATGCTCGGCACGTCGCCGCTGCTGGGCACCGTCGCGCTCGTCGGCGTCCCGCTCGCGGTGCTCGGCATCGGGCCGCTGCTCGCGCCGCTGCAGAAACGCAAGACCGCGCAGCGGGAGAATCTGAGCGAGGTGAACGCACTCGGCGCGGATATCGTGTCCGGGCTGCGGATCCTGCGCGGTGTCGGCGGCGAACGGCGGTTCCTGCGCCGGTTCCACGACGCCAGCCAGCTGGTGCGCCGGTCCGGCGTCGAGGTCGGCCGCAGCGAATCGTGGCTCGCCGCCGCGGAGGTGCTGCTGCCCGGGCTGGTCACGGTGGCGATCACCTGGCTGGGTGCCCGGCTCGCGCTCGACGGCACGATCGGCGTCGGCGAACTGGTCGCGTTCTACGGCGTTTCGGCGTTCCTGGTGGTGCCGGTGAGCACGGCGACCGAACAGGTCAGCGCGCTCAGCTCGGGCCTGGTCGCGGCGCGCAAGGTGTGCGGGCTGCTCGCCCTGCGGCCGAGGCTGGCCGACCCGGCGTCGCCGCAGCCGCTGCCGGACGGGCCGCTGGAACTGGTGGACACCACCAGCGGCATCCGCGTCGCTCCGGGCAAGCTGACGGTGGTCGACCTCCGTGCCGAAGCGGAGGCGATCGCCGAGCGGATGGCCCGGTTCGCCGATCCGGACGAGGACGAAAAGGTGCTGGTCGGCGGGGTGCCCGCGGATCGCGTCGCGCTCGCCGAGCTGCGGACCCGCGTGGTGTACGCGCACAACCAGGACCTCTGGTTCTCCGGGGTGCTGCGCGAGCAGCTGGAGCCGGCGCGTCCGGGAAACGTCGACATCTTCGCGGCGCTGCACGCGGCGGACGCCGAGGACATCGTCGAAGCGCTGCCGCGCGGGGTCGACGAGCTGATCGGCGAACGCGGCCGTGAGGTGTCCGGCGGGCAGCGGCAGCGGCTGAGCCTGGCCAGGGCGCTGGCGACCGACGCCGACGTGCTGCTGCTGGACGAGCCGACCTCGGCCGTCGACGCGCACACCGAGGCCCGGATCACCCAGCGCGCCAAGGAATTGCGGAGCGGAAGGACCACGGTGGTGTTCAGCCAGAGTCCATTGTGGAGGAACGTGGCGGACGAGATCGTGCACGGAAAGGCGGTGTCGGTATGACGACGCGGCTCCCGCTCGCGTCGAGGCGCGAGGTCCGGCAATGGGTGCGGCGCACCGCCGCCGAGCACCGCCGCGAGTTCTCCGTGATGCTCGGGCTGTTCTTCCTCGCCACGCTGATCGGGCTGGCCGGGCCGCAGTTGCTGGGCCTCCTGGTGGACGGCGTGGTCAGCCACGGCGCGACGCTGCGGGTCGACCTGCTGGCGGCGGCGTTCGTGGCGGTGCTCGTGCTGCAGGCGTGGGCGAAGAAGGCGGCCCGGTTGCGCGGGCGCGTCTTCGGTGAACGCGTGCTGGCGGAGAACCGCGAACGGTTCGTCAAGAACGCCCTCGACCTGCCGCTGGGCACTGTCGAGGCGGCCGGAACCGGCGACCTGCTCAGCCGCGCGACCAGCGATATCAGCAGGCTGGACCACGCGGTTCGGTTCGCCGCGCCGGAAATCCTGATCGCCACCGCCACCGTGCTGCTGACGACCATCGCGATGATCGTGACGTCGCCGCTGCTCGCGCTCACCCTGCTCGTGGCGCTGCCGCTGCTGGTCCCGGTGAACATCTGGTACCAGCGGCGGATTCCCAAGGCGTTCGCGTGGATGCTCGACCGGTGGGGCGATCTGCAGTCGGTCACCCACGAGACGGTGGAGGGCGCGCGGACCGCGGAGGCGCTGAGCCTCACCGAGCGACGGCTGAGCACCGGACATCGCGCGCTCGACCAGGCGGTGCTCGGCGAGCGGCGGATGCGGTCGTACCAGCTGCGCTGGCTGCCGTCGCTGGAGATCAGCTACGTGCTGCCGATCGCGGCGCTGCTGCTGCTCGGATTGTTCGCCTACCAGCGGGGCTGGGCCGGGCTCGGCACGATCACCACGATGCTGGCGTACGCGCAGGCGATGACCACGCCGCTCAACGAGGCGCTGTTCTGGCTGGAAGACCTGCAGGTCGCGATGGCCGCCGCACGCCGGATCCTCGGCGTGCACCCGACCGAAACGGCTGTGAAGGACACCGAGGTGCCGCGCGGGCGCGACATCGAGGTGCGCGACGTTCGGTTCGGCTACACCGCGGACCGCGAGGTGCTGCACGGCATCAACCTGAGCGTGCCGCGAGGCGAACGGCTGGCGATCGTCGGGCCGTCGGGCGCGGGCAAGTCGACGCTGGGCAGGCTGCTGGCCGGGATTTCGGCGCCGACGGCGGGTTCGATCCAGGTCGGCGGCACCGAGGTGTCGACGCTCGCGGACGACGTGCTGCGCGGCGAGGTTCTGCTGCTGACGCAGGAGCACCACACGTTTTCCGGAACGCTGCGGGAAAACCTGGCGCTGCCTGCCCGGCGCGACGGCGGCGACTGGACCGACGAGGAACTGATGACCGCGCTCGCGTCGTCCGGCGCCGCGGAGTGGGCGGCCGGCCTGCCGGACGGCCTGGACACCAAACTCGGCTCCGGCGCGTACTCGGTCCCGGCCGGTCTCGCGCAGCAGCTGGCACTGGCCCGGGTCGTCCTGGCCGACCCGCACACGCTGGTGCTGGACGAAGCGACGTCGCTGCTGGACACCGGTTCGGCACGGGAGCTGGAACGGTCGCTGAACGCGGTGCTCGAAGGCCGCACGGTAATCGCCATCGCCCACCGGCTCCACACGGCCGCGGCGGCGGACCGGGTCGCGGTGGTGGAAGGCGGGCAGATCACCGAACTCGGCCCGCACCAGGACCTGATCGCCGCGGGCGGCCCGTACTCGCGGTTGGTCGAGGCGGCCAGCTGAGAGGAATGTCCGCTTGGAATCCGGCGTTGGCCCCTTTTGGATCCTGATCTTCCTACCCTGGGGGTGACGCCGGATGGCGGTCATGACGGTGGACGAACGAGAGAAATTCCTCGCCGAGAAGCGCGTGGGCGTGCTGTCGATCGGCCGGGAAGGCGCGGCCCCGCTCGCCGTGCCGGTCTGGTACGACTACGAGCCCGGCGGCGAGCTGCTGATCTGGATGGATCGCGGGTCGGCGAAGGACCGGGCGATCGAGGCCTCCGGCAAGCTGAGCCTCACGGTGCAGCAGGAAACCCAGCCGTACAAGTACGTCACCGTGTCCGGTCCGGTCGTGGACCGGTCCTCCGCGCCGACCGAGGAGCAGGCGTTCGCCATCGCTTCGCGATACGCGCCGGAGGCCGATGCCCGTCAGTTCGTCGAGGGCTCGCTCAAGGAGACCTCGGTGCTGGTGCGGGTGCGCACCGAACGCTGGCTCTCCAGCGACCACAGCAAGTAAAAAGCCGTGAGGGACTTCTTGAGGGAATCTGATTCCCTCAAGAAGTCCCTCACGGACCTTGGCTCAGGCCTTCACGAGCGCGTCGACCGCGCTGTAGAACATGCCGAGACCGTCGTCGGACGGGCCGGTGAGCGCGTCGATCGCGTGCTCCGGGTGCGGCATGAGACCGACCACGCGGCCGTTCTCGCTGGTGACGCCCGCGATGTCGTTGCGGGAGCCGTTCGGGTTGCCGCCGACGTAGCGGAACGCCACCCGGCCCTCCGCCTCCAGCATGTCCACAGTGGACTGATCGGCGACGTAGCAGCCGTCGTTGTTCTTGAGCGGCACCAGGATTTCCGCGCCCGACTCGTAGCGCGAGGTCCACGCGGTGGCGTTGTTGTCCACGCGCAGCCACTGGTCGCGGCACACGAAGTGCAGGCCGACGTTGCGGATCATCGCGCCGGGCAGCAGACCGGCCTCGCACAGGATCTGGAAGCCGTTGCAGATGCCGAGCACCGGCATGCCCTTGTGCGCGGCTTCGATGACCGAGGTCATCACCGGCGCGTACCGGGCGATCACGCCGGCGCGCAGGTAGTCGCCGTAGGAGAAACCGCCGGGGACGACGACCGCGTCGACGCCTTTCAGGTCGTCGTCGGCGTGCCAGAGCGAAACGGCTTCGGCGTCGGCGTAGCGGACCGCGCGGGCGGCGTCGCCGTCGTCGAGCGTGCCGGGGAAGGTGATGACGCCGATGCGGGCGCTCACGCCTCGACCCGCCGGATCGTCCACTGCTCGATCACAGGGTTGGCGAGGAAGCCCTCAGCCATCTTGGCCAGCGTCTCGTCATCGACGTCGTCGTCGACCTCGAGTTCGAAGTGCCGTCCCTGGCGCACGTCGGCGACCCCGGAGAAGCCCAGCCGCGGCAGCGCGCGCGCCACCGCCTGGCCCTGCGGGTCGAGGATCTCGGGTTTGGGCATGACGTCGACAACGACTCGAGCCACGGCTGGCTGCTCCTTATTTCTGCAGGTCGTGGGTGCGGTTGAAGCGTACTTCACTAGCCTGACCGGCAGACAGACCGGTATCGAGGGGGAGACATGAACCACCCGCCGCAAGGCCCGTACCCGCAGCAGGGTCCTTATCCGCCGCGAGGGCCGCAGGCCGGGCCGCCGCAGGGGCCGCCACCGGGGCAGTATCCGCCGCAGTTCGGCCAGTACCCGCCGCCTCCGAAGAAGAAGTCGAAGACCGGGCTGTGGATCTCGCTCGGCGCGGCGGTCGTGGTGCTCGGCGGCGCGGTCGCGTTCACCGGCTGGGTGACGCCGGGCTTCTTCAAGGAGAAGCTGGACACGACGTCGCAGGGGACGCCGGAGCAGCTGGCCCAGTCGGTCGCGAACTCGATCACCAAGCAAACCGGGCTGGATCAGCTGTGGTGCAAGATCCGGTCGAAACGGTCCTACACCGCCGACGAGTTCTTCCGGAGCGCGAAGGACGACGCGAAGATCAGCAATCCGGTGCATCCGACCGGTCAGCAGGAACGCGCGGCCACGATCACCGCGGGCAACCTCGTTTACGGCATCGCGATCATCCCCGACGGCAAGGGCTGGTGCGTGCGCGACGCCAAGGCCGACGGCGAACCGGCCCCGCTGGCCAGCCTGTCGACCGAGCCGAAGCCGCGGCCTCCGGTCAAAGACGGCACGGACGCCGCGACGAAGTTCATCGACGCGGTCAACGCGCGCGACATCCCGGCGGCGTTGTCGGTCATGTGCCGGGACGCGCCGGACACCACTCGCGACGGCACCCAGCAGTGGATCTACGGCGAGACAAAGCTGACCGTGCGCAAGACGGACGTGCTGAAGACCGCGGGCCGGACCATCGTGCACGTCGACGCCAAACTCGACGGGGTCTCCAAGGAGGGCCGGGTGGAGACCGACGACCACGCGGTGGACGGTGCGTGCGTCACCTCCTTCGACCCCACTTCTGACTGATCGGTTTTCCGGGGACTTGCGCGTAGCGTGACCTGCGCCATGATGTGTCGTTGACAGGGTGTCAACACCACCGGGAGGCAGCGTGCCAGAGCAGGACTCCTTCGACTACGTGATCGTCGGCGCGGGCAGCGCGGGCTGCGTGCTGGCGAACCGGCTGAGCGAGGACCCGTCCGCACGGGTGCTGCTGCTCGAAGCCGGCGGCGAGGACACCCCGGACGAGGTCCGGATCCCGGCGGCGTTCGCGTCGCTGTTCAAGACGAAGTGGGACTGGAACTACGAGACCGTCGAGCAGAAGCACACCGGCAAGACGGCGTACTGGCCGCGCGGCCGGCTGCTCGGCGGCTGCTCGTCGATCAACGCGATGATCTACATCCGCGGCAACCGCGCCGACTACGACGGCTGGCGCGATGCGCACGGAGCCACCGGCTGGGGCTGGGACGACGTGCTGCCGTACTTCAAGCGCGCCGAGGGCAACCAGCGCCTCGGCGGTCCGCTGCACGGCACGGACGGCCCGCTGAACGTCGAGGACCGGCGGTTCACGCACGAGCTGTCGCACGCGTGGGTGGACAGCGCCGTTTCGTGGGGGCTCAAGCACACCGACGACTTCAACGGCGAATCGCAGGAGGGGGCCGGGCTCTACCAGGTCACCTGCAAACGCGGTCGCCGCTGGTCCGCCGCGGACGCTTACCTGCGGCCCGCGTTGGCGCGGCCGAACCTCACGGTTCGCACGAACGCGCAGGCCACCAAGGTGGTTTTCGAGGGCACGCGCGCGGTCGGAGTGTCCTATCTGGACAAAGGCGTGCCGACGACCGTCCGCGCGGACGCCGAGGTGCTGCTGTCCGGCGGCGCGATCAACTCGCCGCAACTGCTGATGCTGTCCGGCGTCGGACCGGCCGAGCACTTGCGCGAAATGGGCATCGACGTGGTCGCCGCGCTGCCCGGCGTCGGCGACAACCTGCACGACCATCCAGCGGTCGGCGTGATCTGGTCGACGAAGGGCACGACCGACATCGCGGACTCCGCGACGCCTGCCGGGCTGGTGCGCTACCAGCTGACCAAACGCGGCCCGCTGGCGTCGAACATCGGCGAGGCAGGTGCGTTCTACTCGACGCGCGACGGGCTCGCCGCGCCGGACATGCAGATCCACGTGGCTCCGACGTTGTTCTACGACAACGGAATGCGCGAGCCGACCTGCCCCGGCTTCACGTCCGCGGCGACGCTGGTCGACGTCGCGAGCCGCGGGCGGCTCCGGCTGAAGTCGGCGAATCCGTTGTGGAAGCCGGAAATCGACCCGGCGTATTACGCGGAGTCGATCGATCTGGAGTCGATCAAGTCGGCGTTGCGTTCGCTGATCGAGATCGGCCGGTCGGGTCCGTTGGCGAAGTTCCTGGATCGGCCGTTCCTCCCGGCGACGCATGAGCTGTCGGACGAGGCGTTGACTGAGCACGTCCGGGAGAACACGCAGACGCTGTACCACCCGGTCGGCACGTGCGCGATGGGCAGCGGCGAACACGCGGTGGTGGATCCGGAGTTGAAGGTGCGCGGGGTTTCGGGACTGCGGGTGGTGGACGCTTCGGTCATGTCGGTGGTGCCGCGAGGGAACACCAACGCGCCGACGATCATGGTGGCGGAGAAGGCGGCGGACCTGATCCGGGCTCGATGACCGCTCTGTCGGACTGGCGAGATCTCCTTGCCGCCTGGGCGATTCCGGACACCGTGCACCCTCCGGAGTCGCCGTGGGTCCTGCCGCGCGAGGTGTTTATTCGGCGGGCCGATCAGCAGATCGCCGCACCGATCGGAGCGACGCACCAGCTGGCCGCCGAGGCGTTGCAGGAACCGGGAACGGTGCTCGATATCGGCGCGGCGGCCGGGGCGGCGAGCCTGCCCCTGGTCGGCCGGTCGAACGTCACCGCGGTGACGGCGGTCGACACCGACGACGAGTTGCTCGCGGCGTTCGCCGAAAGGGCGGCGGGCGTGGAGTACCGGGTGTTGTCCGGCAGGTGGCCCGAGCTTGCCGCGGAAGCTGGTGCGGCGGATGTCGTCGTGTGCGGGAACGTGGTCTACAACGTTCCCGACCTCGCCTCGTTCGCCGCGGCGCTCACTGCGGCGGCGCGGCGACGGGTGGTGGTCGAGACAGCCGCGCGGCATCCGTTGACTGAGCTTAATCCGTTGTGGCAACGGTTCCACGGCATCGAGCGACCGTCCGGGCCGACCGCCGAAGACTGTCTCGCGGCGCTCGCGGAAGCAGGGATCGAGCCGGAAGTCGTGGCGTGGCAACGGCCGCCGGAGCCGGAGTACGCGGAGTTCGCCGCCACAGTGGACGTCGTCCGGCGGCGGTTGTGCTTGCCCAAGGAGGCGGCCGGGGAGGTCGAGCGGGCCTTGCTGGACCTGGGCGTGGACCCGGAAATGGCACCAGATATCGGATCTTCCGGCCGGGATCTGGTGACGCTGGCTTGGCCCGGATCCGCCTAACGGGCTCGCGCCGGTTCTAGGGCACGAGCGGGTTGCAGTGCGAACAGTTGCCAGGCAAGGAAACCCAACGCGAGAATGAGGTAAGAGTCGCCGACGAGGTGCTGCCACGGTTCCCACGCGAGCTCTCGCATCCCGCTGGACGGCAGGAACGTGTGCGGCGCGGCGATGTAGACCGAGGCAGCCGCGATCAACGCCGCTCCGGCGCGAATCGTGCGGACACGCGTGGCGAGGATAAGCATTGCGGGCACGACCCAAACCCAGTGGTGCGACCAGGAAATCGGAGACAGGACGAGCACCGTCGCCGCGTTGACGACGAAGGCGAGCGAGCGGTCGACTCGCCGCATGACGAGCACCGCGGCGACCAAGACGAAGGCGGACAGGGCAAGCCACAGCAGGTCATGCGTATGCGGTGGCAGGGCGAGACGGTTGAGAGCGCCTTGGATGGTCTGGTTGGTCGCGTAGGGCGAGCCGCTGAAGCCGTCGGCGCCGGTGAGGCCACCGTCGAAGAAGTACTCGACGGACGCGCGCGGGGCGACCAGGAAGCCGAGCAAGGTTGCTCCGGCACCGGTCAGCAGTGCGTTGCGGGCGGCTCGGAAATCCTTGGCGAGCACGAAGAACAGCAGGAAACCGGCTGGGGTCACCTTGATCGCGGCGGCAAGGCCGACGAGTATCCCGCGCGGCCAGCGCGGGTTGGGCGCTAGACAATCGACTGCGACCAGTGCCATCAGGACGAGGTTGATCTGTCCGAAAGAGAGGGTCGCGCGCACCGGCTCGAAGGCAAGCCCCGCAACGGTGAACGCGGACGCGGCGGCAACGGCGGTGCGCCGGTTCCAGGACTGCCAAAGGCGGCGGACTGCGACATAGAGAACGGCCCAGAGCGACGCGGCGGAGGCGAGGTCGAGCAGAACGGACGCGACAGGCAGCGGTGGGAACGCCAAGACAGAGAAGAGCATCGCGGCGAACGGCGGGTAGATGAACGGCAGCATGGAACCTGCCGTGGTGGTGGGGAGAGCACCGTAAAGATCGCCACCGTGGACGACGGCGTCCGCACCGAAGCGGTAGACCTGCAGGTCAACCGGATTGAAACCGCTGACGACAGCCGCTACGCCCGCGACGAGCACTGTCGCGGCGACGGCGAGCAACAAGGCGAGGATCCGCCCGGCTTTTCCTGGTAACCACATACGGGCGGCGATTGTAACTGCGTCAGCGCTCCGAACGCTCCGCCCGGTAGGCGTGCAGGATGTCACGCGCCTCGTCCGCGGAACGGCGGATGCTGTCCGCGACGACGTCGACAAACCGTGCGATGCCCTCTAACCGGACGGCCGCCTGCGTGTCGGGCCCCAGCACTTCGACGCCGCGCCGCGCGGTCTCGGCGAGGCGGAGGTTGGCGCGAACGGTGGCCATGATCGACTCGTAGAAGACGTCGTCGTCGACCAGGTAACGCTCGCGGCGGCCCTCGTCGCGTTCCCGGCGGACCAGGCCCTGATGTTCGAGGAACGCGATCGCTTTCGACACCGACGCGGGACTGACCTGCAACCGCCGGACGAGTTCGGCGGCGGTGAGGCCGCCGGAATCGGTGGTGAAGAGCGCGACCAGCAGCCGCGCGGTCATCTTCGGCAGCCCTGCGTCGGTGAAGACGGTGGCGAACGACTCCTCGTACTCGCGCACCGCCTCGGCGTCGCGTCCGCCCTCCGGCGGGGCGGGGCGAGCGCGACGGGCGGCCGACTGCCTGCTCCGGTGGGCGCGATGTTCGGTGGCGTGCTGGGCGAGGTCGGCTCGGTAGCCGCCGGGCCCGCCGTTGCGCAGCACCTCGCGTGTGACTGTCGAGGTGGGCCGGTCGAGCCCGCGCGCGATCTCCGCGTACGCGAGACCGTCGGCGAGACCGAGCGCGATCTGGTGTCGTTCCTGCTGGGTGAGCCTGCCGCCGGGCATCGCGATCTCCTTCGTTCCTCGCCGAGGATAGCGTTGACCTTACCCTCATTGCAACAAACCCGTTGCGTTGATCTTAGCGTTCGTTGCAACGATTCACGTCTTCTACCTGCATATATCCTCCGGAAACGCAACAAGTAAGTTGGCAAAAATCAGAAACGCAACGTAGCGTTTCGCAGGTCAGAAACAACTGGGGGAAGGAACCCGAGCATGCCCACCACCGAGAACTACCAAACCGCCGCGCTGCTCCTGAGCCGTCTCGCCCGCCCCGGCGAGCTGATCGTCGGCGACCGCGTCCGTCCACAGTGGATCGACGGCGGCGCGCGGTTCTGGTACGCGGTGAACCACGGCGACAGCAAGAAGTTCTTCCTCGTCGACCCGGTCGCGGGCACCCGCACCCCGGACTTCGACCCGACGAAGCTGCCCGCCGTGACGCCCCCGGGCGGCCCGCTGGACGTACCCTCGCCGGACGGCAAGGTCGCGGTGTCCCAGCGCGGCGCGGACCTCTGGGCGGTGTCCGGTGCCCGCGAATGGCCGCTGACCAACGACGGCGCGCCCGGCTACCAGTACGGCACCAGTCCGGAAAGCCTCGGAAACGGCACTCTGCTGCGGAAGTTCGAACTGCCGCACCTGCCGCCCGCGGTGGCGTGGTCGCCGGCTTCGACCAAGGTGCTGACCCACCGGACGGACGAGCGCGCGGTCCGCGAAACGCACCTGATCGAAGCCCGGCCCGCCGACGGCAGCGCACCCACGCTGCACACCCAGCGCTACCCGTACCCCGGCGACGAGAACATGGCGCTGGCCGAGTTGGTAGTGCTGGACGTCGCCACCGGCACGATAGTCCGCGCGCAGACCGAACCGCTGCTCGCGCCGATGATGTCGCCGGTGACGGCCAAGTGGGCGTGGTGGGCGGCGGACGGCTCGGCGGTGTACTTCCTCGGCCAGCCGCGCGACCGGCGCACCCTCGCCCTGCACCGGCTGGACCCGTCGACCGGCGAGGTCACCACGGTGCTCAGCGAAACCGGGCCGACCCGTGTCGAGCCCACCCAGTGGATGTACCAGCCGCCGATCGTGCGGGTGCTGGAGAACGAGGTGCTGTGGTACTCGCAGCGCGACGACTGGGGTCACCTGTACCGCTACGACCTGCACACCGGCGAACTGCTGAACCAGGTCACGTCCGGGAATTGGGCGGTGCGGCAGATCCTGCACGTCGAAGCGGAGACGGTGTACTTCGTCGCGTCCGGACTGGTCGCGGAGGATCCGTACCGGCGCACGGTGTGCCGGATCGGCTTGGACGGCACCGGATTCGCCAAGGTGACCGATGATTCGCTGGACCACGTCGTCACTGCGTCGAGCGACATGGCGTACTTCGTCGACTCCGCGTCTACTGTGGACACTCCGCCGGTGGCGACGGTCCGCGACTGGTCCGGCCGCGTGCTGGTCGAACTGGAGCGGGCGGACATCACGAAGCTCGTCGCGACCGGCTGGACGGCACCGGAACCGTTCTGCGTCAAGGCGGCTGACGGCGTCACCGACATCTACGGCGTGCTGTACCGGCCGCACGGCTTCGACCCGGCGAAGAAGTACCCGGTCGTGGACAACATCTATCCCGGCCCGCAGGTCACCCGGGTCTCGCCGTCCTTCGACCCGGGCGGCATGGGCCTGGACGCGGAACCCCTTGCCGCGCTTGGCTTCGTGGTGCTCGCCGTGGACGGACGCGGGACGCCGGGCCGGAACAAGGCGTTCCACGACGCGTCTTACGGCAAGCTCGCCGACGCGGGCAGCCTCGACGACCACCTCGCGGCCATGCGGCAACTCGCCGAGACGCGGCCGTGGATGGATCTGGACCGGGTGGGCGCGTTCGGGCATTCCGGCGGCGGATTCGCGACGGTGCGGGCGATGCTGGACTACCCCGAAGTCTACCGAGTCGGCGTCGCTTTGTCCGGTTCGCACGACGCGCCGCACTTCAGCCTGGACTTCGTGGAGGCTTACGACGGCGCGGACAATCCGAAAGCGTGGGCGGCGACGTCCAATGTGGAGATCGCGGATCGACTGGCGGGCAAGCTGTTGCTCGTGCACGGCGAGATGGACGACCGCGTGCACCCGGACAACACGCTGCGGCTGGCGGATCGGCTGATCGCGGCGAACAAGGACTTCGAGCTGCTCATCGTGCCCGGAGCCGAGCACGTGTTCATCGACTGCCTGTCCTACGTTCGCGCCCGCGGCTGGGATTTCCTGGTGCGCGAGCTGATGGGCGAGCAGCCGCCGGCGTACCGGCCCGCGCCGATCGTCCTCGATCCGGAGCTGCTGAGCGAGCTGTTCGCCTGACCGTTTTCACGGAATTGTCGGACCCCGTCGATACAGTCGGACCCATGAGCACCTCCCTCTACTACGACGCGAGCCGGGCGACCGCGCTCACCCCGACCGAGACGGCGGCCATCGAGCGCATCGTCACCGCCCGCCAGTCGTCTTTCCCTTACCCGGACGAGGAATCCCTCTACCTGTACGAGGAAGGCGGCAGCGAGCCGGACGAGATCGTGGCCGGGTCCACCAAGATCCCGTTCGATCCGGACCGGATGATGGCGGTGCTCGAACACGTGCTGGATTCGGTGACCGAGTTGCGCCGCGCCCTTCCGGACGCGGAGTGGCGCGTGCACCTGGACGATTTCGACCTTCCGTGGGACGAGAGCGAGGGGTACTTCCTGCCCTCGTGACGCGGCGGGCGGCCAGGCTTTTTCGCAAGCCCTGTCTCAGGTCCTTGTCTCAGAGCCTGTCTCAGGTCCTTGTCTCAGGCCTGGCCGACCCGCCGCAGCGCCTCGCGGGTGAGATCCGCCAGGGTCGGATAGCCGTCGACAGCCATGATCAAGTCAGTTTCAGCCAGCAAGGTACGCAGCACATGGACAACGCCGTCCTCACCAGCCAACGACAAACCCCAGGCATACGGGCGGCCGACGCCCACCGCGGTCGCGCCCAAGGCCAGCGCCTTCACCACGTCGGCTCCGGAGCGAACGCCGGAGTCGAACAGGACCGGCGTGCCGCCGGAGGCGTCGACCACCTCGGCCAGGCAGTCCAGCGCCGGGAGACCGCCGTTGGCCTGCCGTCCGCCGTGGTTCGAGCAGTAGATCCCGTCGACGCCGCCGTCGATGGCGCGGCGGGCGTCGGCGGGATGCTGAATGCCTTTGACCAGCAACGGAAGCTTGGTCAGCGAGCGCAGCCAGGGCAGGTCGTCCCAGGTGAGCGGGTTGCCGAAAAGCTGCGCCCAGAGCCCGACGGCGGTCGCCGGATCGTCCTCGGGGGCCTTGCCGAGCCGTTTCCGGAAGACCGGGTCGGTGAAGTAGTTGGCCAGGCAATGCCCGCGCAGCTGCGGGAAGTTCGCCGTCGACAGGTCACGTGGACGCCATCCGGTGACCCAGGTGTCGAGCGTGACGACGATGCCGCGGAAGCCCGCCGTCTCGGCGCGTTGCACGAGCGAGGCGGCGAGATCACGGTCGGTAGGCGTGTACAGCTGGAAGAAACCCGGAGTGTCGCTCAGTTCCGGGACGAGCGTTTCCATCGGGTCGACGCTCAGTGTCGAAGCGACCATCGGCACGCCCGTTCGCGCGCTGGCTCGCGCGGTCGCGAGATCGCCGTGGCCGTCCTGCGCGCACAGGCCGATCACCCCGACCGGTGCCAGGAACAGCGGCGATGGCAGCTTCATCCCGAACAGGTCCACCGCCAGGTCGCGTTCGTTCGCGCCGACGAACATCCGCGGGACCAGGCCCCAGCGCTCGAATGCCTCGACGTTCCCGCGCTGGGTCCGCTCGTCGCCCGCCCCACCGGCCACATAGGACAGTACGGACGGCGGAAGCGCTTGTGCCGCACGCGCTTCCAGTTCCGGGTACGCCATCGGCAGATCCGGGACGCGGCCGGACAGCCCGGCGAAGTAGATCTCGAGCTGGAAATCGCCGAAGCCGGGCAACAGTTCTCCTCAGCGTTTGCCGTGCAGGACGGTGACCAGCTTGGCGACCAGCGCGTCCGTGGATTCCTTGCGGGAGAAGGACGTGAGCGTGAGCGGCGCGGTGAACCGCTGCCGGGCCACGGCCTTCGGGCGGGCGAACTCGCGCAGGCCTTCCGGGCCGTGGATCCGGCCGAACCCGGAATCGCCGACGCCACCGAAGGGCAGCGACGCGATGCCGGCGAACGAAAGCGGCGCGTTCACCGAGGTCATGCCCGCGCGCAGCCGCGACGCCAGCTCGGCACCGCGCGCCCGCGAGAACACCGTGGAGCCGAGGCCGTATTTGGTGGCGTTGGCCTTCTCGATCGCTTCGTCCATGTCGCGGACCTTGGCGATGGTGACGGTGGGCCCGAACGTCTCCTCGCGCACCGCCTCGGAGTCCTCCGGGACGTCGACCAGCACGGTCGGCTGGACGTAGCGGTCGCCGACGCTCTCCACACCGCCGACCAGCGCTTTCCCGCCGCGCTTCAGTGCGTCCTCGATGTGGCTGCGGATCACCGAGAGCTGCGAGGGCATGGTGATCGGGCCGTACTGCGCGTCCTCGTCGGAGCCGGCGCGCACGTTCTTCGCCTTCTCGACCACCCGCGCGACGAACTCGTCGGCCACGCGTTCGTGCACGTAGACGCGCTCGACGCCGATGCAGGTCTGGCCGGAGTTCGAGAACGCGCCCCAGACGGTGGCGTCGGCCGCCGCTTCGAGGTCCGCGTCCGTGTCGACCAGCAGCGCGTCCTTGCCGCCCGCCTCGATCACGACCGGGGTGAGCGTGTTCGCGGCGGCGGCCATGATCTTCTTGCCGGTGGCCGCGGAGCCGGTGAACGCGATCTTGTCCACGCCGGAGCCGACCAGCGCGGCGCCGGTCTCTCCGAAACCGGTGATCAGCTGCAGCACCGGCTGCTCGGGCACGATCTCGGCGAACGCGTCGACCAGCCATTTCCCGACGCCCGGGGTGTACTCGCTGGGCTTGAAGACGACAGCGTTGCCCGCGGCCAGCGCGTAGGCGATGGAGCCGAGCGGGGTGAACACCGGGTAGTTCCAGGGCCCGATCACGCCGACGACGCCGAGCGGGAGGTATTCGACGGTCGCGGCCTGGTTGGCCATCAGGAGGCCGGACGAGCGGCGGTGCTTGCCGAGCACCTTGCGGGCGTTCTTCGCCGCCCACGCGATGTGCTCGATCGCCAGCACGCTCTCGAGCTGGGCGTCCGCGATCGGCTTGCCGGTCTCGTCGCGCACGACCTGGCACAGCTGCGGCAGCCGCCGGGTGAGCACGCCCTTCCAGCGCTGCAGCCGCTCCGCACGACCGGCGAAGCCGAGGCCGTCCCACCAGCGCGCGGCCGCCCTCGCCCGCTCGACGGCGGCGCTGACCTCGTCGGCCGTGTGCACCGGATAGGTCCCGACGACCTCGTCGGTGGCCGGGCTGAGCGAATCGAACGTCTCGCCGACGGGCGTCGGCTTCGGCTGGACCGCGGTCATCGGCGTTCTCCCCGTCTCGGTGAACCCCCAGGCTACGAGGTTGCTGACACTCTGCCAACAGTTGCCCGGGCTTCCCGCCAGCATGGCATCCGAGGCGCGGGCGCGGAAAGTCCTCCGACCGGGAGTCCTCCGCTGAGCGCCCTCGTGGACCAGGCCGCGAGCGTAGGGTTGAACCGACCGATCTTGGTAAGGAGAAAACCTGATGCGGATCGTCCATTTCGGACATTCCTGCGTACTGCTCGAGACCGCCGCGGAGCGGATTCTGCTCGACCCCGGCACGTTCTCCACCGGCTTCGAGGACGAGCGCGAACTGTCCGCGGTGCTGATCACCCACCAGCACTTCGACCACCTGGACGTCGAACGCCTGCCCGGCCTGCTGCAGGCGAACCCGGACGCGAAGCTGATCGTCGACCCGGGTTCGGCGGAGGCCATCGAGAAGCTGCACCTGGAGTTCGAGGTCGCCAAGCCCGGCGACGCGTTCGAGTTCGGCGGCACCTCGGTGTCGGTCGTCGGCGGCGAGCACGCGGTGATCCACGCCGACATCCCGGTGATCCCGAACATCGGCTACCTCGTCGACCACGGCGCGTTCTACCACCCGGGCGACTCGTTCTTCGTGCCCGAGCAGAAGGTCGACGTGCTCGGCCTGCCCACCGGAGCACCGTGGCTGAAGGCCGGCGAAGCGGTGGACTTCCTGCGCGCGGTCGCGCCGCGCCGCTCGGTGCCGATCCACGAGGCGGTGCTGGCCAACCCGGCGATGCACTACGGGCTGTTCCAGAACCTGGCTCCGGAAGGCACCGACGTGAAGGTGCTGGAGCGAGGCGTCGCGACCGAGGTCTAGGCGGGAGCGGTGTGGCGCAGGGAGCCGTAGGTGCTCCCGAAAGCCCGGTTTTCGAGGGCGACGTCCACCGCGTCGAACAACGCCTGCCGCAAGCCGGGGCGGCTGAGGTCGGCGGCATCGATGCCAAGCCGCACCAGCCCGCCTCGGCGAGCGGCCCGGGCGGAGGCCAGTACGAGCGCGAAGCAGCGGACAGTCTCCGTACGGTGCGACTGACTCGTGAAGTCCTGCACTCGCGCGCGCCGAATCTCGCCGGTCACCAGGTCCCGTACGGCGTTCTGGTCGGCACACAGCGCGAAGCCGTGCTCCCGCAACGCCTGCACAGTGCCGGGCGACGCAAGCCAACGCGGCGGCGCGAAGCCGTCGACAGTCACGCCGGTCGCGTCGAGCGCGGCCTTCGCGGCGATGAGCCTTAGCCGCGCTTCGTGCGCGGGGAGCACGGCGAACTCGGCCTTACGACCTAGGTGCACGGCGCGGTGCGTCGGCGGAATGCGGTGGTCATAGCCGTTGAGCAGCACCGAATCACCCGCTGCGGCGCGCGTACGGACCCAGGCCGTGACGGGCCCGTCCTCCGTGCGCGCGACATGCAGAATCGACAGCGGGACGTGCCGACGTTCGAGTTCGGTCGCCAGATGCGCACAACGGTGCAACGTGCGCGTGGTGACCCCGGACAGCGAGACCAGCAGGCGAGCATCCACGCCACCATTGCGCCGCAGCCGTGTGGCGACCGCCTGACCGCACCGTGAACTACGAGTGAGACTTACGCGGCGGACAGTCACCGCCCGGTATGCGTCCTGTTTATGCGGCAGTTTTGCGGCAGTGCCAGATAAGCATCGACGGCACGTCCTTCGCCGCTGCGACCAGCGCGTCCGGGATGAGGCCGTTGAGCGACCACGGCCAGAGATCCCACGGCCCACCCCCGGGAACCTGCTGGGGTTTGGTCGGTGCGGGCGTCGGCTCCTGACAACTCACCGGCGCGAGACCCGCGGCGAAAAACGCGTGCAGATAGTCGCCGACCCGATGGTGATAAGTCCGGACCCGAGCCGGAGCGCCATCGACCGTGCGGACCGAGGGGATCGATCCGCGCTGGACCTGCTCCGGGTGCACGTCGGAGAGCACGAGGTGCCCGCCCGGGACGAGAACCCGCGCGAACTCGGCGATCACCGGCGTCAGGTCCGGCACGTGCGCCAACGCGAGGCCGCAGAGCACCACGTCCTGCGAACCGTCGTCGACCGGGAGTTCGTGCAGGTCAGCGACGAGAGTCGAGTCAGCCTTGGCGTGGCTGAGCATCTCAGGAGAACCATCGACGGCGACGACGTGGTGCCCACGTTCGACCAGGAGACGGGTGAGACGCCCGGTACCGCAGGCGGCGTCGAGCGCGCGACCGGACGGGATGGTGTCAAGGATCGCCTCGAGGTGAGGCTCGTCAGCGAAGGCGGGATTCTCGCCGGAGTCGTACGCCGCTGCCCAACGAGCGTAACCATCTCGCGGGGCGAGCTGAGTTACCTCGACGCCTTCAGCCAGCCCTTCGTCGGCCAGCAGTGCACGGATTTCAGCTAGGCGCGCTTCGACGAACTCGCGATCGTGCTCGCCGGTAAACGCGCGGAGCAATGCGGCGCCTTCGATGCCGACGAGATAGGCGAGGGGGTGCTCGTAGCTCACCCTTGCGAACGCTAACCGGGCAAATGCCGCAGAGCCACCGATTTTCCCGCTTACCTCCCTGGGCCTGGCCCTGAGGCGACGGAAATCCACCCCTCGCTGTTCCTCTCGGGAAAGCGGCGATTACGTGCCGCCCCAGGCTTCCTCCGGGGGAGCCACGGCCCCGCCGCCGTGCCGACCGGAGCAGCTTTCCCGACTGGGCTCAGCCGTTCACGGATTGTCCGGTTTGGCCGCCTCCACGAGCCGCCGCACCGCGACCGCGACCCGCCCGCGCAGGTCGGGATCGATGAGGGCCCCGTCCTCGACAGCCTGGCGAGGAATGGGAATCCGCGCACAAGCGTCGTCGACGATGCGGGTGCCCGCGTAGGTGAGCGTCTTGCGGAGGGAGTCGTGCGCGTCCGCGCCCCCGGTTGGCGCGGCGACCGAAGACGCGTTGATCCACGCGACCGGTTTGCCGTACATCTCGCCGCCGCCGATGGTCCAGTCGAGCAGGTTCTTGAACGAACCCGGCAGGCCGCCGGCGTATTCCGGGGTGCAGAACAGGACGCCGTCCGCCGCCCCGATCGCCTCCCGCAACGCCGCGACCTCTTCAGGCAATGGATCCCGGTCGTGATCGGGGTTGAAATGCGGCAGCCCGTCGATCCCACCGTACACAGTGGACGGTGCGAACCCGGCCGCGGTCGCGATGACAGCCGCGTTGACCGAACCGGCCCGCAGACTGCCGCTGATGAGCAGAAGCACGAAACCCAGTGTGCCAGCGCGGACGGTGCCGCGGGGTCGCCTTTTTCGGCAGGCGCCTAACGTTCACCCGCGGCTACCGCGCGAACGCGATTGCCGCACGCCCTGCCGCCGCTGACTCCGGCCCGGCCGCGCTTCGGGACCGCGTGCCGAGCTGCGCATGGGCTTGGCGGCGGACGGTTGGTGACGGATCGGGTTCCAGCCGAGCGCAGATGCGGGAACGGCCGGAGCGGACCGCGAGCGGAGCCCCGCCAGAGGAGCCGGGGTGCCCGACAAGCCCGCAGCCAACGGCACGCGGGCTCCGCGAACATCCGAGCTCGCCACGGCCAACCGCGCTCAGGCCCCGCCAACACCCGAGCCCGCCACGACCAACCGCACACACGCTCAGCGAACCCGAGCCACACACAGCCAACCGCACCCACGCCCCGCCAGCACCCGAGCCATCCACGCCTAACCGCACCCAGACTCCGCCAGCACCCGAGCCCGCCACGACCGCGCGCACGCACGCTCAGCGAACCCGAGCCACACACAGCCAACCGCACCCAGGCCCCGCCAACCCAGGCCCACCACAGCCAAACCCGCGCCGGACCTGGCGCACAGCCCGCCGAGCCGGGGATCAACCGCGAACCGCGACGCGGTGCGCCAGGCTCACTCCCACACCACCCCTCCCCGTTGTCCCTGTGCCAATCCGGCCGCCGCAGCCGCGGCTCGGGTTTCTGGGGCCAGGGGGTTCGGCCCGATCGCTGCGACCGAAGCCTCGTCCGGTTCCAGTACCGCGATCTTCGCGCCTGCCTCGCGAAGGTCCGCCAGCACCTGTTCGAATGGTCGCTCCGTTGGGAATGCCTCCGCCGCACCCATCGGAACAACCACCGTCACCTGAGCGAAACCTGTTGCGTAGTCAGCATTCGCCGAAGAACGGACACCACCGTCGACATAACGCCTGCCGTTGATCGGCACCACCGGCCAGACGCCGGGCACCGCGCAGCTTGCCTCGACCGCGTCGACCAGCGGGACGCCGGACGCGCGGTCGAACACTGCCGGTTCACCGGTTTCCGCTTCCACCGCAACGATTTTCACCGCACGCTCGGGCCAATCGTGGGACGGCAGGCGGGATTCGATCACCGCGCGCCGCTTCGACTCCGGTACGGTTTCCGCGGCCAGGGCGTATTTTCCTATCTCCCGGCGGATTTCCGCCGCGGTGCCGCCGTCGGCCAGCACCGCGGCGAACTCCTCGCCGAACTTTTCCGGGTCGAACTCGGCCGCGATCTCCGCCGCTTGCAAGGACGGGTCGGTCTGCCGCGCGTACAGCCGCGGCAACGGCAATCCGCTGCCCAGCTGCGCCGCCACCGCCGCGCCCGCCGACGTGCCGATCAGCATGTCGGCTCCGGTCACGTCCTGGCCCGCTTCCGCGAGCCCGGCCAGCAATCCGGTCGTCCACGCGATCCCGGCGACGCCACCGCCGCCCAACACCAAAGCTCGGCTCATGCCGCTCCTCTCACCGGCACCCACTCTGCCCTACGGCACCGACAATTTCCGAAGCGCCGACTCCAGCAGCGCGTCCGTCTCGGGAATCGGCAAGGCCAGCTCCCGCAACGTTTCCGCCACCTCGCGGTATTTCGCCACCCGCGCCGGGCTCGAACTGCTCGCACTCTCCCGCAGCAACCGCTCGTGGACGATCGACGGCAGGTCCGCGAAATCGAAAATCGTGAACCCCCTGCCCAGATCGGGGTGCCGGTCCGCCGGGACCACTCGCACCTCGACCTTGCCTTCCGCCAACCGCTCACGCAGGTGCCACAGCTGCTCCGCCATCGCGTCCGCGTCGCCGATCCTCTTGTGCAGCGCCGTTTCCCCCAGCACCAGCACACACCGTGCGCCCGAATCGAGCACCACTCGCCGCGCCAGCCTCTCGGCTACCCGCGCCTCCACCTCGTCCGCGACAGCTCCCGAGGCACCCGATAGCAGCGCTCGCGCGTACCCACTCGTCTGCAACAACGGCGGCACCACCTCCGGCTCCCAGCCGAACACTGCCTCCGCCGTGCGCTCCCACTCCAGGTACGGTTCTTCTCCGCCGCTGTCTATCCAGTCCTGCTCTCGCGCTCCTCGCGCCATCTCCACTATTCGCCTGCGGTCCGGCCCGATCACCCTGCAATGCGCCAGTACCGCTCCGATGTCCTCCGGCTTCGGCAGCCGCAGTCCTCGTTCCCAATTCGTCACGAAACCAGGCGTCATCCCCAGCAACCGGGCCAACTCTCTTACGCCCAGTCTTCTTCTCTCCCGCGCCGCGCGTAACTCCAGGCCCAATGCCCTCGCGCGCGGTGTTGCGTACGGTGTGGTCATGGTTGCAGTGTGTCAGGGGGTGCCGACAGTTTTCGGGGTTCTCTCTCCCTGGGGCCTTCGCTCTTTCCCCTGTCCTACAGCCACTCCTCCAGCGACAACCCCGTCATCCTCTCGTACGCCTCCACGTACCTTCCCCTCGTCGCCTCCACCACTTCCCTCGGCAACGGCGGCGGCTGCACGTTCGACGCCCTGTCCCAGCCCGACTCCGGCCCCGTCAGCCAATTGCGCACGTACTGCTTGTCGAACGACGGCTGCACCCTTCCCGGCTCGTACCCCTCCGCCGGCCAGTACCGCGACGAATCCGGCGTCAGCACTTCGTCCGCCAGCACCAGCGCGCCCGTCTCGTCCACACCGAACTCGAACTTCGTGTCCGCCAGCAGGATTCCGCGCTTCGCCGCAACTTCCGCGCCACGGCGGTACACCGCGAGCGTCGCCTCGCGTAGCTCCTCCGCGCGCTTCGCGCCGATAGTCGCGACCACTGCGTCGAACGAAACGTTCTCGTCGTGCTCGCCGAACGCCGCCTTCGTCGCGGGCGTGAAAATCGGCGACGGTAGCTTCGAGGCCTCCACGAGCCCTTCGGGCAGCTCTACGCCGCACACTGCCCCCGTGCGCTGGTAGTCCGAGTATCCGGAGCCCGTGAGGTATCCGCGCGCGACAGCTTCCACCGGAAGCATGTCGAGACGGCGTACGAGTAGCGCGCGTCCGCGTACCTCGGCAGGGATGCGCGGGTCGTCGTACGCGACAAGGTGGTTCGGGATCAGGTCCGACAGCTGCTCGAACCAGAACACGCTCATCGCCGTGAGAACACGGCCCTTGTCGGGGATAGGCGTGTCCAGGATGAAGTCGTAGGCGGAGATGCGGTCCGAGGTGACCAGCAGCAGATGGTCGTCTCCAACCGCGTACAGGTCCCGGACTTTTCCAGCGGCGATCTTCGGGTAATCGGCGAGCGTCGTCACCGCTGCACCCTAACCCGACGATCGTCACTACGAGGATGATGCAGGTCATGGCCTACCGCTGGATTTCGTTCACCTCCGACTACGGGCTGCACGACGGCTTCGTGGCCGCCTGCCACGGGGTCATCGCGGGCATCGCGCCCGACGTACGCGTTCTCGACGTGACCCACCTCGTACCGCCGCAGCAGGTGCGCTCAGGCGCGGCAGTGCTCGCGCAGACCGTGCCGTCGCTTCCTAAGGCCGTACACCTCGCTGTCGTCGACCCAGGCGTCGGTACGGAGCGTCGCGGCATCGTGGTGGTCGCGACGCACGGCATCTTGGTCGGCCCGGACAACGGTCTGCTGCTACCCGCCGCAGAGGCATTAGGCGGCGTGTACGCGTCGTACGTGATCGATGTGCGCACGCCGACGTCCGCGACCTTTCACGGCCGAGACATCTTCGCCCCTGTCGCCGCGAAGCTCGCTCTCGGCGCGCACCCCGGCTCCTTCGGGCCCGCTATCCGCGACCTGGTGCGACTGCCGGAGCCGCTGATCGCAGCGTTCCCGGGCAAGCTCGTGTCGGACGTGCTGACCGTCGACCACTTCGGCAACGTCCAGCTCGCCGCCACCGCCGCTGACCTCGAACTAACCGGGTTGACCGGTGAGGTGACCGTGCACAGCGAGCACGTCGCGGTGTCCGCCGCGATCGGCCGCACCTTCGCCGACGTGCCGCGCGGCGCGAACCTCGTCTACACCGACTCGGCAGGCAAGCTGGCCGTGGCGGTCAACGGCGGCTCGGCGGCTTCGGTGCTGCGGATCGGGCCGGCCGAGGAATGCACCATCACCGCGTCGCCGACCGCCAGCTGACCGGGCCGGGTCACCGCCGCCTTCATGCCGAAGAGGACGCCGCCCTCCGGATCGCGGTGGTACGCCGCGAGCGAGCGAATCGGCTCCGGACCGGAGCGCTTGCCGGTTTCCTGGTCGACCATCGGCACCGCGCACCGGACGCACAGCTTCGCGTAGGCGAACTCGGCCCCGCCGGCTTCCATCCGGCGCACCGAGTCCTCGGCGTGCGGTTCGGTCCAGCCGCGAATCACGAGGTTCGGCCGGAAGCGGTCCATCGGCACGGGTTCGCCGCCGCGTTCGGCGATTCGTTCGTTCAGGTGGTCCAAAGAGGACTCGGAGATCACGAGGATCGCGTGCCCGTCGGCGAACCTCGCGGTGCCGGGGGTTTCGCCGCTCGTCACCCGGTCGTGTTCCGGCGTCACACCGAGGAGCACGGACGACTGGCCCACGACGGTGGAGAACCACTCGGCGGCGTCGGCGCCCTGGTGGACGCCCTCGCCGGTCCAGTTGAAGGTGGCCGCGGGGTGCCGTCGGCCGTCCTTCTGGACGTCGATGGTCAGGTCCTCGATCCCCGGTGCGGACAGGACGAGACGGGTGCCGTCGTCCAGGACGCGGGGGCGGATGGCGGCCATGACGGGGAAGCGGCGCTGGCTGCGGAAGTCGCCGTCGGGGGCGGTGACGATGAACTCGCGGTCGTGCGCGAGGCCGGCCGGGGTGACGTCGGCGGATTGGACTGTGGTGCCGGAGCAGCCTTTGACCGGGTAATACGTGAGCTGCGAGATCATCCCCATGGGGTTCACGGTACCTGTTCGTCCGAAGGGGACTGGGGTGCACGATCCCGCACGGACGGCTGCCGCGCCGGTATCCTGCGGACTCGTGGAGCTGCTGCCGTTCGAGGAGTATGTGCGCTCGCTGCCGCGGAAGCGGATGTCGGCAGGCACCCTGCTGCGCGACGAATCCGGACACGTCCTGCTTGTCGAGCCGTCCTATAAGGACAGTTGGGACATACCCGGCGGGGTGTGCGACGCGGGCGAGCCTCCGTGGCGCACGGCACGCCGGGAACAAGCCGAGGAAATCGGGATCGACCGCCCGCTAGGCCCGCTGCTGGTCATCGACTACGCACCAGACGACGGCCGGATGCCAGAAGGGCTCGCGTTCATCTTCGACGGTGGGCGCATCTCCGCAGCGGAAGCCGCCCGCCTGCCCCTCACCGACCCGGAGATCCTGGCCGTCCACCTGCTGCCGATCGACGAGGCAATTCAGCGAGTAGCACCGACGCTGGCCCGGCGGCTCCGAGTCGCCTGGGAAGCCGCACAGACCGGCGACAGCTTTATCCTCTGCGAGGACGGCCGTCCCCTCAAAGCACCTGCGACAGGAACTGCTGCAACCGAGGACTAGCCGGTGCCTCGAACACCTGCTCCGGCGTCCCCTGCTCCACGATCCGTCCCGCGTCCATGAACGCGACCTCATCGGCCACGCTCCGCGCGAACCCCATCTCGTGGGTCACCACGATCAAGGTGAGACCCCGCGACGCCAGCCCCGCCATCAGGTCCAGGACGCCCTTCACCAGTTCCGGGTCCAGCGCGCTCGTGGCCTCGTCGAAGAGCATCACTTCCGGTTCCATCGCCAGCGCTCGGGCGATCGCCACCCGCTGTTGCTGACCACCCGACAGCGCTGCCGGGCGGTACGGGGCCTTGTCCGCGAGGCCGACTTCCGCCAGCCTGACCCGGGCGACCTCCGCTGCGTCCTCTTTGGACAGACCGCGCACGCTGCGCAGCGGCAGCACGATGTTGTCCAGCACGCTTCGATGCCCGAACAGGTTGAAGTGCTGGAACACCATCCCGACGCGCTGGCGCAGCGCGTCCGGGTCCGAGGCGATGACGCTTTCCCCGTCCAGCAGCAGGTCGCCGCTGTCGGGCTCCTGCAGGCGGTTCACGCAGCGCAGCAAGGTCGATTTTCCGGAACCGGACGGGCCGATGACGCACGTGGTGCTGCCGCTCGGCACCTTCAGGTTCACCCCGCGCAAGACCTCCAACGTCCCGAATCGAACGTGGATGTCCTTCAGTTCCACCGAAGACGAACGAATTGCCGTACTCATACCGTCCCACCCGCGAGCATCTCGTTGCTCTCCGCGGTCACCTTGCGACCGGTCTGCAGCCGCTTGTCGATGTAGTTCACCAGGTGCGTCAACGGAACCGTGATCACCAGGTAGACCACCCCGGCGGCCACCAGCGGCGACAGGTTGCCAGTGTTAGCAGCGAGGTCCTGCCCGATGCGGAACAATTCCCGTTGCGAGGTAAGGAAACCGAGGAAGTACACCAGGGTCGAGTCCTTCACCAGTGCGATGAACTGGTTCACCAGCGCGGGCAGCACCCGCCGCACGCCCTGCGGGATCACCACCAGCAACATCGCTTTGGAATAGCTCATGCCGAGCGCGCGGCTCGCCTCCAGCTGTCCCTTGTCGACGCTCTGAATGCCCGCCCGGAAGATCTCGCCGATATACGCGGCGGCGATCAGGCTCAGTGCGGCGATGCCCAGTGGGTACGGGTTGTTGCCCACCAAGTCACGGGCGAGCAGGCCGACACCCTGTCCGATCACCAGGATCGTCAGGATCGCGGGCAAGCCACGGAAAATGTCCGTGTACACCCGCGCGGGCCAGCGCAGCCAGCGTTTCGTGGACAGGCCCATCACCGCGAGCACCATGCCGAGCAGGGTTCCGATGACAGCCGCCGCCACCGACAGGATCAGGGTGTTGAGGAGGCCGGTCTTGAGCAGGTCCGGGAAAACTTCCCAGATGTACTGCCAGTTCAGGAAAGTGTCGAAAAACTGATCCATCGGGCTACTTCGTCTTGAAATCCGCGGGAACCGGAATGCTCGGCTCGAACTGCTGGTGCACCTTCGCCCAAGTACCGTCCGCGACGGCCTTCTTGATGCCGTCGTTGAGCTTGGTCAGCAGGTCGGTGTTGCCCTTGCGCACCGCGTACCCGTGCGGAATGTTGGTGGTGATCGCCTTCGTGACCTTCAGCTCGGGGTTCTTCGTCGCGTAATCCTCCGCGGACACCTGGTCGAACACCGCGCCGTCGATCGCCGACGACTTCAGCGCGCTCAGCACCGCCGCGTCGTTCGGGAACCGGACCGCCTGCGCCTTCGGCGCGTTCGAGGCCAGCCAGGTGTCCGACACCGTGCCCTGCACCACGCCGATCCGCTTGCCGGACAACGAGTTCTCGTCCGTGATGCCCGCGGTCGCCTTCGCCTCGATGCCGAGCGACTGGTAGTTGTACGGATCGCTGAACGCCACCGTCTTCTTGCGCGCGTCGGTCTGCGCGATCGCCGAACTGCCGATGTCGAACCGGCCGTTCGCGACGCTGCCGAGCAGCGCCGAGAAATCGGTCGCCACGAATTCCAGCTTCAGGCCCTCTTTCGCGGCGATATCCTTCAGCAACGCGTTGTCGAAGCCGGTGAATTGGCCGTTCTCCTGGTACGCGTTGGGCCGCGAATCGCTCAGCGTGCCGACCCGCAGGGTCTCGCCGCCGTCGCCACCGCACGCGGTGAGACCGGCGACCAGTGCCACGGTGACGCTGGTGAAGGCGGTGACGATCAGTTTTTTCATGCCACCAGTGTGCCCCGGCATCAGGAGTTCGCCACCGGGAGGCCCGGGCCGCCCTTCTCCAGCTCCTTCGCCACCGGCGCCGCCTTGAAGAACTGCGCGTGCAGCCGGGCGGCGGTGCCGTCGGCGATCGCCTTGGCCAGACCGTCGTTGATCTTCTTCAGCAACTCGGGGTTCGACTTGGCGACGGCGAAGGCGGACGGGGTGTCCTTGTCCGCGACGGTGTAGCCGAACTCGAGCGGAACCGCCGGGTTCTGGTCAAGATACTTCTGACCGATGTCCTTCGGCACGACCCAGCCGTCGAGCCCGCCGGTCTTCAGCTGCGCGAAACCGGCGTTGTAATCCGGGAACCGGACCACCTGCGCGCCGGCGAGCTTGCCGGCGAACTCGTCCTGCACCGAACCCTGCACGACGCCGACCCGCTTGCCCGCGAACGAGTTCGCGGCGGGCAGCGCGGCGCCCTTCTTGCTGACGACGGTGGTGTAGCTGGTGTCGTAACCGTTGCTGAAGGCCACGGTCTTCTTGCGCGCGGCGGTCGCGGAGATCGTCGAGCTGCCGATGTCGAGCTGGCCGCCGGCGACCTTGGCGAGCAGGCTGGAGAACTCGGTGCCGACGAACTCGACCTGGAAGCCCTCGCGCTTGGCGATGTCCCGCAGGAGTTCGTTGTCGTACCCGGTGAACTGGCCGTTTTCGAGGTAGATGCTGGGCGGGGCGTCGGTGAGGGTGCCGACGCGCAGGGTTCCCCCGGAAGCGTCCGAGGATCCGCACGCCGTAAGGCCCGCGGTGGCGGCGACTACGACGGCGAGCGTGCTGAGGATCTTTCTCATGGCTTCTTCCTGAATATCCGGGGGTGCGCAGACAAGAAGCGCCAGGCCGCGGGGTGGCGGCCTGGCGCTTCCGGGTTCGGCACGAAGACTAAAAGCTTCGCCCGTTCGAGTAATGCCGTCTCAGCACGTGGACGACGTGCGCGCACTCACAGAATCGGCTGCGGCGCGTACGCCGCGGCGTCCGGGAATCGCTTGAGCACGTCCTCGACGCGCGCCGCGACCTCTTCGACCTGACGCGGGGCCACGCCGGTGAACGAGATCCGGTCGGCGAGGAGTTCGCCCAGGTCAGCGCGGTCGAGCGGGATCCGTTCGTCGGCCGCGAGCCGGTCGAGCAGGTCGTTCTCCGCGCCGCGTTCGCGCATCGCGAGAGCCACGCCGACGGCGTTCTCCTTGATGGCCTCGTGAGCCGTCTCACGCCCGACGCCCCGGCGCACCGACGCCATGAGCACCTTCGTGGTCGCGAGGAACGGGAGATAGCGATCAAGCTCACGCTCGACCACGGCCGGGAACGCGCCGAATTCACCGAGCACGGTGAGGAAGGTTTCGAGCAAGCCGTCGAGTGCGAAGAACGCGTCCGGCAGCGCGACGCGGCGCACCACGGAATCCGAGACGTCGCCCTCGTTCCACTGGTCGCCGGCCAGCTCGCCGATCATCGACAGGTAACCGCGCAGCACCACCGCGAGACCGTTGACGCGCTCGCAGGAACGGGTGTTCATCTTGTGCGGCATGGCCGACGACCCGACCTGGCCCGGTTTGAAGCCCTCGGTGACCAGCTCGTGCCCGGCCATCAGCCGGATCGTCTTGGCGAGGCTGGACGGCGCGGCGGCGAGCTGGACCACAGTGGACAACACGTCGAAGTCGAGCGAGCGCGGATACACCTGGCCGACGCTGACGAACCTGTTGCCGAAGCCGAGGAACTCGGCGATCCGCGATTCCAGCTGGTCCAAAGTGGACTCGTCGCCGAGCAGGTCGAGCATGTCCTGCGCGGTGCCGACCGGGCCCTTGATGCCGCGCAGCGGGTAGCGCTCGATCAGGTTGTCCAGCCGGGAGAACGCGACGAGCAGCTCGTCGGCGGCGGTCGCGAAGCGCTTGCCGAGCGTGGTCGCCTGCGCGGCGACGTTGTGCGAGCGGCCGGCCATCACCAGGTCGGAGTGCTCGACGGCGAGCGCGGCCAGCCGGGACAGCACCGCGGCGACGCGGCCGCGGACCAGTTCCAGCGAGCGCAGCTGCTGCAGCTGCTCGACGTTCTCGGTGAGGTCGCGCGAGGTCATGCCCTTGTGCACGTGCTCGTGGCCGGCGAGGGCGTTGAACTCCTCGATCCGGGCCTTCACGTCGTGCCGGGTGACGCGTTCGCGGGCGGCGATCGATTCGAGGTCGACCTGCTCGATCACCCGCTCGTAGTCGTCGACCACGCCTTCGGGCACCTCGACGCCCAGCTCGGCCTGAGCCCGCAGCACGGCGAGCCACAGCCGCCGCTCGAGCACGACCTTGCGTTCGGGCGACCAGAGCGCCACCAGCTCAGGAGAGGCGTAGCGGGCGGCGAGCACGTTCGGAATGCTGGGCTTGAGCGTCACGGGGCCACGATACCTGCGCAGGTCAGCGGCGCGGTCACCACTCCGTGAGGCTGCCGTCGGGCAGCCGCCACACCGGGGACCGCCAGGTGTGTCCGGTCTCGTCGGCTCGGCGGACGGCCTCCTCGTCCACCTCGATGCCGAGCCCAGGGGCAGTCGGCCGCGCGGCGTAGCCGTCGGTGAAGCGGAACAACGCGTCGTCGGCGAGATACGCGATCGGCTCGCGGCCGTCGTGGTAGTGCATGCCGAGGCTTTGTTCCTGGATCAGGAAGTTCGGCGTCGCGAACGCCACCTGCAGCGCGGCGGCCAGCGAGATCGGGCCGAGCGGGCAGTGCGGGGCGAGGTTCGCGCCGTACACCTCGGCCAGCGCGGCGATCCGGCGCAGCTCCGAGATCCCGCCCGCGTGCGACGGGTCGGGCTGCACCACGGCGACGCCCGCGTCCAGCACCGGTTTGAACTCCCAGCGCGAGAACAGCCGTTCCCCGAGCGCGATCGGGACCGTCGAGGCCTCGACCACCGATGCCAGCACGTCGGCGGGCAGTTCGGGCAGTACTGGCTCCTCGACGAACATCGGCTGTACTTCTTCGAGCATCTTCACCAGCCGTCGCGCCATCGCGGGCGAGACGCGGCCGTGGAAGTCGATCGCCAGGTCACGGTCGGGTCCGAGCGCTTCCCGGGCCTCCCGGGCGCGGGCCAGTGCGGCATGAGCCTCGGCGGGCGTGGCGATCGGCCCGAGCGGGCCGGCGACGTTCATCTTCACCGCGGTGAAACCCCGCTCGACCTGCGCGGACACCGCGTCGAAGATCCCCGACGGGCGGTCGCCGCCGACCCACGAATACACCCGAACGCGATCGCGCACCGGGCCGCCGAGCAGCTCGTGCACCGGAGCGTTCCGTGCCTTGCCCGCGATGTCCCACAGCGCCTGATCGAACCCGGCGAGCGCACTGGAGAGCACCGGACCGCCACGGTAGAAGCCGCCGCGCCGGAGCACCTGCCAGTGGTCCTCGATGCGCAGCGGATCCTTCCCGACGACCAACTCGGCCAGCTCGTGCACGGCCGCGCGGACGGTCCCGGCGCGTCCCTCCACGACCGGCTCGCCCCAGCCGGTGATGCCCTCGTCCGTGCTGACCTTCAGGAACAACCAGCGCGGCGCGACGAGAAACGTCTCGATCCCGGTGATCTCCACCCTGCCTCCTAAGCGGAATCCTTCGCGGCCGACCAGCCGCCGTCGACAGTCAGCTCGGCACCCGTGACGAACGACGCCGCGGGCGAGAGCAGGAACGCGATCACCGCGGCGACTTCGGCCGGGTCGCCGAGCCGTCCGGCGGGCGTCGCGCGAGTGCTGCGTTCGCGGTCTTCCGCGCTGATCCGGTCCCACGCCTCGGTCTCGACCGGGCCGGGAAGCACCGAATTCACCCGTACCTCCGGCGCGTACTCCACGGCCAATTGCCGAGCCAGAGACACCAAAGCGCCTTTGCTGGCCGCGTAAGCCGGGTGGCCGGGCAGGCCGAATCGCGCGTGTACCGAGGAAACCAGCACCACGGAACCGCGCCGGGAGCGCAGCGAAGGCAGGCAGGTCCGCACGGCCAGGTACGACGCGGTGAGGTTCACGTCCAGCTGTCGTTGCCATTGCGCGCGGTCGGTTTCGTGCAGCGGGCCCAAAGTCGGCAGATAAGCGTTGCTGACCACGGCGTCGACTTCACCGGCCAGCTCGAGAACGCGTTGCCACGTCTCGTCTTCGGTCACGTCGCCCCGCACGCCGCCGGGCATCGGGGCGAGGTCGACGCCGATCACCCGGTAGCCGTCAGCTTCGAGCTGGCGGGCGGTCGCGGCGCCGATCCCGGACGCCGCACCGGTCACCACGGCAGTGCGCATGGTTCGCAAGCATGCCGGGACGCTCGCGACCCAGTCAAGAATAATTAGTAATTTATAATTTGCCTGCTAGGCTGACCGGCATGGGATACCGGTGGGAGATCACCCGCGAAGCAGTGCGCCAGGGCGTCGTCGGGATCGTGCGGACAGCGGACGCTGCCTCGGCCGTCGCCGCCGCGCGGGCAGTGCTCGACGCCGGACTGAAGTCGGTCGAAGTCCCGCTCACCAACGCGGGCGCGCTCGTCGCGATCGGGGAACTGAGCGCCGCGTATCCGGACGCCACGATCGGGGCCGGCACGGTGCTCGACGAGTCGTCCGCGACGGCCGCGATCCGGGCAGGGGCCCAGTTTCTCGTCTCCCCGTCACTGCACACCGAGGTCTTGCGTACCGCTCATCGGTACGGCGTCGCGGCGCTGCCGGGCACCGGTTCGGTCACCGAAATCGTGCGCGCGATGGAGGAAGGTGCTGATGCCGTAAAGGTTTTCCCGGCTTCCGCGCTCGGTCCGCAGTGGATCAAGGACGTGCTCGCCGCGCTTCCGCAGGCACCGCTGGTGCCGACGGGTGGAATCGCTCCCGAGGACGTGCCAGGCTGGCTCGACGCGGGCGCGGTCGCCTGCGGGATCGGGTCGGCGCTGACCCGTGGTTCGCCTGAGGACATCCGGGTCAGAGTGGCCGCATTGGTGAGGGAGAGCTCGTGAGCGACGTCGTACTCGTCGGCTGCCGTACCGCCGAAACCGGCGGAAACGGCACGGGAATCGCGATTTTCCGCCGCTCCGGCGACGAACTGATCGCGGAATCGACGTTGCCGATGGTGTCGCCGACCTGGCTGGCCCAGCATCCCGCGCTGCCGATGGTGTACGCGGTCAACGAGACGAGCTACGGCGAGATCACCTCCATTTCGGTCGCCGACGGCCTGGCCACGCTCGACGTGGTCGAATCCGGCGGGGCCAGCCCGTGCCACCTCGCGGTGACGCCGAACGGCCGATTCCTGTTGTGCGCCAACTACGGCGGCGGCAACCTGGCCGTGTTCGCCCTGCGCGCGGACGGCCGGATCGACGGCCGCACAGACCTGGTGCAGCACACCGGGAGCGGGCCGCGCGCCGACCGGCAGGAAGGCCCGCACGTCCACATGGCGGTGTCCTCGGCGGACAGCTCGGTGGTAAGCGCTGTCGATCTGGGCACCGATGAAATCCGCAGCTACACACTGTCCCCGGAAGGAAAACTGACCCCACTGGCCGTTTCGTCGCTGCCGCCGGGCACGGGGCCGCGGCAGCTGGTGCGCGGCGCGGACGGAATCGCCTACGTGGCAGGAGAATTGTCCGGCGAGCTGATCACTATGCGGGAGACGTCGCCAGGAGCGTTCGAGTTCGTCGCGGCGACCCCGGCGACCGCGGCAGGCGGCGAATCCCTGGTGGCACACCTGGAAGTGCTCGATTCCGGGATTTACCTGTCGAATCGCGGGCCGGAATGCATCACGTCGTTCGCCGGAGATCCGCTGCGCGCGACCGTCGATCAGCCGTGCGGCGCGTACCCGTGGAACTTCGCGGTGGCGGACGGAACGTGCTACACCGCCGCGTTCCGGGACGACGTCATTTCCGTTTTCCCGTTGAAAGACTTGGGAAACGCCGAGGTGCGCAAGTACCCGACCGGCTCCCCGACGTGCGTGCTCCCGCTCCGGTGACCGATCATCGCCCTCGCGGCCTGCACGGACAGACCGTGGAAACGCTCGCCGCGCGCATTCTTTCCGGCGAATGGCGCGAGGGCATGGTGCTGGACCTTCCCGCGCTGCGCGAGGAGCTGGACATCAGTCTCACCGCGCTGCGTGAAGCGCTGAAAGTGTTGGCAGCAAAGGGAATGATCGGCGCTCGACAGAAGCACGGAACGTTCGTGCAACCGCGCGAGAATTGGCAGCTTCTCGACGCCGATGTCATGCGCTGGCAAACCACTGCCCGCGGAAACAATGGCCTGCTGGACGAATTGGCCGAAGTGCGCGCGGTGGTCGAGCCCGCTGCGGCGCGGATGGCCGCGGAACGTGCGACCGCCGAAGACCTTGCCGCGCTGGCGTCCGCGCTCGACGCGATGGTCGACGCGCCGGATCTGGAAGCGAGTGTCGAGGCGGATCTGGCGTTCCACCGCGGCCTGTTGACCGCCGCGCACAACAACTTCCTGCTCCAGATCGAACGCGTCATCGCGATCGGGCTGGCGGAGCGGGACAAACTCGTCCACAGCGCCGGCCCCACCGACGACCCGGTGCCAAGCCACCGCCGGGTGCTGGACGCCATCGCCGCACGCGACCCGGTCGGCGCGGAGACCGCGATGCTGGACCTGCTGGTGAAATCCGCCGCCGACGCGAAGCGGACAGGTCAGGAAGTGAACGCCCGGCGGTAGGCTGTCGGCGTGGTCCCGAGTGCCCGGCGGAAGTGCAGCCGCAGGTTGGCCGGGGTGCCCAGGCCGCAGTCTCGCGCCACCCGGTCCACCGAATGATCCGTGGACTCCAGCAGTTCCCGTGCTTTGCCGAGCCGAGCGTTGAGCAGCCACTGCAACGGCGTCGTCCCGGTTTCCTCGGCGAACCGGCGCAGGAAAGTGCGCTGCGACATCTCGGCGTGCCGGGCGAGCAGGCGGATGCTGAGCGATTCGTCCAGTCGCTGCAACGCCCATTCCCGCGTGGCCGACAGCGAAGCGTCGCCCGCGTCCGCGAGCGGAGCGGGGACGTATTGCGCCTGCCCGCCTTCCCGATGCGGAGCGGCGACCAGACCGCGCGCGATCCGATTCGCGACCGCGGCACCCAGATCGCGGCGCACGATGTGCAGGCACAGATCGATGCCGCAGCACACGCCAGCCGAGGTGAGCACGTCACCCTCGTCGACGTAGAGCACATCTCTATCGACCTGGACCGAAGGGTATTCCCGCTCGAATTCGTCGATATATTCCCAATGCGTGGTGGCGTGCAAGCCGTCCAGCACTCCCGCCGCGGCCAGCGCGAACGCGCCGGTGCAGATGGACACCACCCGCCGTCCCCGGTCGCGTGCCTCGGCCAGCAACTCGACCGCCGCTTCCGGCGTCTCGCGGATCGGGTCGTATCCCGGCACGATCACCGTGTCCGCCGCGCGCAGCTCCGCGACGCCGCCCTCGGCGGCCAGCTCGAACCCAGCGCTGGTGGCGACCTTCGGTTTGAGCGAGCACAACGTCATCTCGTAATGCGTTTGCGGCCGTGTGTGGAACACCTGCGCCGGGATCGCCAGGTCCAGCGGGAGAACCCCGTCGAGCACCAGTACCGCTACCCGATGCACCGTCATGGCAAGATTCTATCGAAGTCCGGCAAACTTGCCACTCACCAGGTCAGAGCGGTGCGGGCCAGGCTTTAGGGCATGACCGAACTCCTTCCGGACCCGGTTGCCGCACTGCCCGCGACTCCACTGGCGGACGCCGTCATCGAGGTCGTCCGCCCAGTGGAATCGCGGTCGGTGTTCAACCACAGCGTCCGCACCTACCTGTTCGCCCGGCTGGTCGCCGACCGGCTCGCGCTCTCCGGCTACGACGACGACCTGCTGTTCGCCGCGTGCGTGATGCACGACCTCGGCGTGGCACCGGACGGCCCGCACCAGGAACGCTTCGAGGTCGAGGGGGCCGAACGCGCGGCCGGATTCCTTGTCGAACAAGGGATTTCGACCGCGGACGCCGACGAGGTCTGGCAGGCCATCGCCCTGCACACTTCCCCGGGCATCGTGGAACATCGCGGCCAGCTGTGCGTCCTCGTCCACGCTGGGGTCGCCGTCGACTTCGGCGGCCCGATCGGCGCCGAGTACCTCGCCGCGGTCACCGACGAGCAGGCCGCGACGATCCACGCCGCTTATCCCCGACTGGACATGGTCCGTTCGCTCACCGACGCGATCGTCGCGCAGGCCGCGAAAAACCCGAAAAACGCGCCGGTGCCGTCCACTCCCGCCGATTTCCTGCGGGAACGCGCGGCCGACGGCGAAACCCGGCTGGAACGCGCCGCCCATTCGTCCCGCTGGGGCAACTGAGAAAGGATCCACATGCACTCCGTCGAAATCCCCGAGGACTCCGAAGTTTTCGGACCGTCCGGGGCGTCCGCCTTCGCCCGTTTCGGTTACTCGGCCGCCGTCCGCGCGGGCAATCTCCTGTTCATCGCCGGGACGATCGGCCGCCGCCCGGACGGGGCCATCGCGGAAACCATCGAGGAACAAACCGAGATCGCGCTCCGCCGGATCGAGGAAATCCTTCGCCTGGAAGGCCTCGACCTCTCCTCGCTGGTCGACGTCACGAGCTATCACGTCGACATCCACCAGCACCTGCCCGGTTTCCTGGAAGCCAAGCAGCACCTCGTGACTGCGGAGCCCTACCCGGCGTGGTCGATGATCGGCGTCAGCGGGCTCGCCAGCCCGGGGCTGCTGATCGAAATCCGGGCCACCGCGGCGTATCCGGACTAACTGTCCTCAATGGACGCTGGCGGACTCCGCGAGCGCGGTCCGCAGCATCCGCGCGGCGGCGGCGCGCGGGGCCGGGTCGACCGCGATCAGCGCGTTGACCACGGCCCCGTCCACCAGCGCGACCAGCCGGTCCAGCTCGTCCTTGGCCACCGGCGTGCCGGAGCGGGCGAAGATCTCCGTGAGCAGTTCGTTGAGCTGCTGGGACAACGTCCGCATCAACGGCCGCAGGTACGGCCGCCTGCCCGTGGCGACCAGGCGTTCGTAGCGCAGCAGAACCGCCTCGGCGTCGGCTTCCGGATCGCCGCTCTGCGGGCCGAGCAGCATGTCCAGAACGAGTTCCACGGTCGCCTGCACGCCCCGGTTCCGGGTCGTCAGGTCGTCCAGCTGCCGGCGTCCGTTGGCCAGTTCGGTCTGCCCGTGGTGTTCCACCGCGGCGGTGACGAGCTCTTCCAGCGAGTCGAAGTAGTACGTCGTGGACGCCAGCGGCAGGCCCGCCCGCTCGGCGACCGCCCGGTGCCGGACCGCGTCGAAGCCGCCCTCGGCCAGCAGCTCAGCGGCGGCTTCGACGAGCGCTGCCCGTCGTCGTTCGCCCTTGGGGGTGGTGGCTGCTGCCGTCATGTCCGGTCATTCTGCCAGCCGTCCAGGAGGCCGCCGATCAGAACCGGGTGGCCAGCGAAGCGGCGAAGCGCGCCAGGTCGGTCGCGTACGGTGCTGGTTGCCCGGACGTTCCCGGCACGCTGACCAGCACGAGAGTCCCACCGCTGCCGGTTTGCTGACGCACGGTGACGGCTCCGGCCGGTTGCGTGGGCACGGTCACCGCGGCACCGCGAGCGAACACCGCCGCGCCGATCGTCCCGTCCGGAAGCGGGAACCCCGCGCCGCGCGACGACGTCGTACAGACGCTGCCTGGGGAAGCCTGCGCGGCGTTCAAGTGGCCTGGGAGCTCGCCAGCGAGGGCAGTGGCGAGCTCCCAGTCCACCCGTCCGCACCCGGAGGTGCCTTCGACCCGAGGGCCGGTCCTCCCGGTTTCGCCGGCTCCCTGCCGAGACGGCTGACCCGGGAAGTCATCCCCCGTGCTGAAAGGACGCGCCGCCGACCCGCCGGGTTGCACTGGCGCGGCCGCGGAATTAGCGAGCGAATCGGACTTCTCGCTCGAAATTCCCACAATTCCCCACGTACCGAACCCAGCGGCCACCACCACCGCAGCCGCGCCGACGGTGATCCGGTTGCGCCGACGCACCGTCTCGCGCTTCGAACGGCGCACCACGTCGTCCACCGAGAACGTCGGAGGCGGCACCTCACCGGGAGCGGCGGAGAACAACGTCTCGGCTTCCCGCTCATCCATTGGTCTCCACCTCCCGTTCCAGTACCTGACGCAGGTTCGCCAGCCCGCGCGCCGTTTGGCTCTTCACATTGCCTTCGCTGCAGCCCAGCGCTGTCGCCGCGGCTCCGACGTCCAGGCCGTCGAAAAACCGCAGCACCAGTACCGCCCGCTGCTTCGGCGGAACTTCCTTCAGCGCCGCGAGCAGGTCCTCGCGCGTCGCGACGCGTTCCGCGAGCCCCGGGGCGTCGTCCACGGGTTCCGGCAGCACTTCGGTCTGCCGCTCCCGCCGCCACGGCCGCCGTGACTCGTCGATGACCGCGCGCACGAGCGTCTTGCGCACGTACGCGTCGGTCGCCGCGCGGTCTCTGATCTTCTTCCACCTCCGGTGCAGCGCGACGAACGCCGTCTGCGCGAGGTCGTCGGCTTTGTGCCAATCCCCGCACATCAGATAGGCGCTCCGGCGCACGGCGTCCCTCCTCGCGGCGAAGTACTCCGCGAACTCTTGTTCGTCGCGCTGGTCCACGCGCTTTGCAGCTCCGCTCTGGCCTTGTCCGGTGAAGGGACGGATCCGGGGGCGTCCACGGTTGCACGTCCGGCCGGAAACGTTCCACCCCCCGCCGCATTGATGCGGCCCCCACCTGTGTGATGTGATCGGACTGTGACCATGACTGGGCAGTTGATCGACTTCCGTTCCGACACCGTCACCCGCCCGGACGCGATCATGCGCGCGGCCATGGCCGAAGCCGAGGTCGACGACAACGTCATCGGCACCGACCCGACCATCGCCGAACTCGAGCGCCGGGCCGCGCAGACGCTCGGCATGCCCGCGGCGCTGTGGACGCCGAGCGGGACGATGGCGAACCTGATCGCGCTGAGCGTCCACCTGCGCCGCGGCGACCGGTTCCTCGCCACCCGCGGCGCGCACGTGCTCACCAGCGAACTCGGCTCGGCCGCCTGGCTGGCCGGCGGCATGCCGGACATCCTCGAACACGACGCGGGCCCCGGCCGGTGCCTGCCGGAGACGCTCGAAGCCGCGATCGGCAACCCCGGTCCGTACTTCACGCTCAACACCACGCTGCTGTGCCTGGAGAACACGCACAACGCGGCCGGCGGCGCGGTCACTCCGCCGGACGAGCACGCGCAACTGCTGTCCGTCGCGAAGCAGGCCGGGCTCACCGTGCACCTCGACGGCGCGCGGATCTGGCACGCGGCCGTCGCGCTGCAGGTGCCGCCCGCCGCGCTGACCGTCGGCGTGGACACCGTGTCGGCGTGCTTCAGCAAGGGCCTCGGCGCGCCGGTCGGTTCGGTCGTCGCGGGCAGTGCCGAGTTCGTCGAGCAGGCCCGCCGGATGCGGCAAATGCTCGGCGGCGGCGTGCGTCAGGGCGGGGTGCTCGCCGCGGCCTGCCTGGTCGCGCTGGACCGCGTCGACGAACTGGCCGAGACGCACGAGTTCGCGAAGCGGCTGGCCGACGGTATTTCCGAGCACGGCTGGGACGTGCGGACGCCGGATACCAATATCGTTCTGGCCGGGGTGCCGGACGTGCCGACCGCGCTGAACTGGCTCGGCTCGCTCGGCATCCAGGCTCTGCCCATGGCGGGCAAGGTCCGGTTCGTGACGCACCGCGACCTGTCGTCCGCTGACATCGCCGAAGCACTGCACCGGATCAAAGCCGGTGCCTGAACCCTGGGGGGACTCGGGTGACCAACTGGATCGTGTTCGACTACGGCGAGGTGCTCAGCCTCCGCACCGCCGCGGTGCCGAAGCTGGCCGCCGCCATGGGCGTCTCGCACGAGACGTTCGAGCCGGTGTACTGGAGCGTGCGCGACCCATACGACCGCGGCTGCCCTGACCTGGAGTACTGGACGTCGATCGGCGACCAGGTAGGCGCGAAGGTGGACGACGCGCTGTCGGCCGAACTGACCGCGCTCGATGTCGCGGGCTGGGGACAGCTCGCGCCAGGATCGCTGGACCTGCTGCAGTCGCTGTCCGAAGCCGGAGCCTCGCTCGCGTTGCTGTCGAACGCGCCGTCGGTGTTCGGCGTCTGGGTGCGCGAGCAGGAGTGGGCGAAGCTGTTCAAGCACACGCTGTTCTCCGGCGACGTGAAGGTCGCGAAGCCGGACGCCGAGATTTTCCAGCTGCTGCTGGACAAACTGGGTGCGAAACCGGACGAGTGCCTGTTCTTCGACGACCGTCAGATCAACATCGACGGTGCCCGCGCGGTCGGAATCCGCGCGCACCTGTGGGACGGCGCCGAAGCCGCCCGCGCGGCGCTGGCCTGAGCAGCGAACGGCTCCCGCACCTTTCTCGGTGCGGGAGCCTTCGTCTGCTCAGTATGGTCCGGCTCCGGTCAGCGGCTGATCCGCTTCGACTGCTTCTTCCCGGTGATCGCCCCGTAGGCCGCGGTGCCCAGGAACAGCACCCCGCCGATGATGCCGATCCACAGCACGGCCTTGAACACGAAGCCGATCACTGACCCGAGCACCATGAAGGCGATCCAGGCCACGACGAGCGCTCCGACGATCTTCCAGAACATGGCTCCTCCGATGCCGTTTCCGCGCCACGTCGGCCCGGTGCCCTCCAGCGTGCCATCCGTGCGACGGAAACTCTCTACGCTGAGCCAACGTTCAGGGGGATCCCAGGGTTCCCCTGAGCCGCTCTCCTGGTCGTCTCGTCCAGCGGGTCCGGCGGTGACACTTGGCGTGACCTGCGGTTTCGCGCCGACCGGATCCGGTTGAACCCGAGCTGGCGGATCAGCACGTCGAGCACGGCGGACGCGGGGCCGACCAGGCCGTCCCAGCCGCGGCGGATCAGGCCGAGCCGGGACCGGCTCAGCGCGGTGCGGCTGGTGTGACAAGCCGATCTGCCCGAACCCAGCCCCGCGACCAGTGCGGCCGATGCGGGCGGCAGAGCAACCCGACAGCTTGGTCACCGGACCGGCCGAGACATCATGGAATGCAGTTTTTACGGCTTTACGACTGTCCGTTGAAAGGCACCTACTATCGGACCGTTGTTCATTCGACGCCCCGGACCAATTATCAGTGGTGAATTATTCACCACTGAGTCGGGAGCAAAATCAATGCGCAAGAAATTGATCGCAGGCGGTGCCTTCGCCGTCGCGCTCGCCCTCACAACCGGTGGAACTGCCACCGCGCGGCAATTCTCCGCCGCCCCCTCGGCCACCGGTGGCCCGACGGTGAAAAACGCCTGTGCGCAGGTGCGCGCGGCAGGCCACATGTCCTGCTTCGCACAGGTGCGCACCGACATCAAGCAGGCCCGGCGCGCCCCCGGCTCCGCCCCCTCCGGCTACGGCCCCGCAGAGCTGCAAGCTGCCTATCAGCTGAAGGCCGACGGCGGTGCGGGCCAGACGATCGCCGTCACCGAGTCCGGCGATTACCCCTCTCTCAAAGCAGATTTGGCCGCCTACCGCAAGCAGTTCGGATTACCCGCCGGCGACGTGCAGATCGTGAATGAAGACGGCCAGGAGAGCCCGCTGCCTGCCGCCGACCCGGACTGGGCCGTCGAGACCGCGCTGGACGTCGACATGATCGCGGCGACCGCGCCGAACGCCAAGATCCTCGTGGTCGAGGCCAATCAGGCCACCACCGACCACTTGGGCAAGGCGGTGGACACCGCGGTCAAGCTCGGCGCGAAGTTCGTCTCCAACAGCTGGGGCGGCGACGAGTCCGAGGGGAGCGCGGGCGACGCGCACTTCAAGCACCCCGGCGTGGCGATCACCGCGTCCAGCGGTGACAGCGGCTACGGCGCGAGCTGGCCGGCATCCTCCCCGTACGCCGTCGGCGTCGGCGGCACGACCCTGAAGAGCAGCGGCGGCTCGTACACCGAGACGGCGTGGAAAGGCGCGGGCTCGGGTTGCTCCAGCTACGCGGCGAAGCCCGGTTTCCAGACCGACGCGACCGGCTGCGACAAGAAGGCCATCGCGGACGTCTCCGCGGTCGCCGACCCGGCCACCGGTGTCGCGGTGTACGACACCTTCCAGCAGAGCGGTTGGCAGGTCGTCGGCGGCACCAGCGCTTCGTCACCGATCATCGCGAGCGTCTACGCCGATGCCGGCACCCCCGGTGCGCAGGACTGGCCCGCCCAGTACCCGTGGTCGCACACCGACCAGCTGACCGACGTCACCTCGGGCAGCAACGGCAGCTGCGACACCAAGCAGTGGTGCAACGCGGGCGCCGGGTGGGACGGCCCGACCGGGCTGGGCACCCCGAAGGGCACCGCCGCCTTCACCAAGTAAGAATCGAAAATTTCAGATAGTTCACCTTAAACGGGCATAATAGCGACCAGCGGTCTAGCGGAACAAATACGACGTTCCGCTCGATCGCTGGTCGTCGCCTTTGTCCGACTCCCTTCACTCGATAGGGTTCCGAACAAGGGAAGGTGCCACCGGCACGGGGAGCCGCAGCGGAGGAGACGCGCATTGACGCTCCACGATTATTCGATTGCGCCGCACAGTCCCGATCAGCGAAATAACCTTGACCCCCTCGATCCGGGCGAACCCTCCTTCGCCGAAACACTGCGCGGTGCGATCGACGCCAGCGGCCTCACCCTGGAACGCATCCGGGCCAGGCTGACCGAGCGCGGAAGCCGGGTCAGCCTGGCGACGCTGAGCAACTGGCAGTCCGGCAGCCGCCAGCCCGAACAACGCCGGTCGATAGAAGCGGTGCGCCAGCTCGAGAACGTCCTCGAACTGCCGATGGGCAGGCTGTCCGGCAGGCTGGGACCGCCCCGGCCGAGGGGCAGGCAAGTCGCCGCCGAGGAGTCCGCCGCGCCCCACGAGCAGTGGCTGGACTCCAGTGGTCTGTCGGCGCTGATGACCGACGCCGACATCGCACCGCAGAACGGACTGCGCCGGATCAGCTTGCACCTGCGCTGTCACCTCGACTCCGGCCGGGCTGTGCACCGGATCAGCTACCGGCACGTCCTGCTGGCCGAACGGGACGGCATCAGCCACGACCTCAACCTGCTGGAGCTCTCCCCAGGCTCCCGCAGGCGGCCCACGCTCATCCCGACGTACAACTGCAGGCTGGGCCGCCAGTCGGTGAGCGAAGAGAAGCACCTGATGATCAACGAACTGCTCTTCGACAGTGCGCTCCGCCGCGGCGAAACCGTGGTCCTCGAGTACGAGATCGAGCTGTACCCCGAGCCGGGACAGCCGTCCGACAACGGCTGGACCACCAGTTTCCGGCTGCCCATCCAGGAATTCCTGATCGAGGCCCAGTTCGGTCCCGATGCCGTCCCGGTCCGCTGCCGGGAGGTCCGCCGCCCGTTCAGCGATCCGACCCCGACCGAACGACCTGTGCGCATCGGCGAATCGGCCAACACGCACGCCGTCATGCTCGGACTGCGCGCCGGGAGGTACGGGCTCGAATGGGACTGGCCCGAGCAGCACGGCTGACCGGACCGCTCAAGCCGCGCGGAGGAACCACGCTGCCTGGACGCACCAGAGGTCAGCGGCCGATGGCCAGAGATCACCCCAGCCAGCCGCCGAGCCTGCGCACCCCCTCGGTCACGTCCTCGGTCGCGCCGGCGAAGGAGAACCGCACGTAGCGGCCGCCGTCGACCGGGTCGAAGTCGATTCCCGGGGTGATCGCGAGGCCGGTGTCGGCGAGCAGCCGCTGACACCAGCTGAGGCTGTCGGTGGTGTGGTCGGAGACGTCGGCGTAGGCGTAGAACGCGCCGTCGGCGGGGGCGAGTTTGTCGAGACCGATCTCGCGGAGACCGGCGAAAAGCAGGTCGCGGTTGCGGCGGTAATGCTCGACGTGCGCGTCCGCTTCTGCGTACGACTCCGGCGTGAACGCCGCGACGGCCGCGTACTGCGAAACCGCAGGCGGGCAGATGGTGAAGTTGCCGGTCAGGACGTCGACCGCCCGGTGCAGCCGCTGCGGCACCAGCATCCAGCCGAGCCGCCAGCCAGTCATCGCGAAGTACTTCGAGAACGACCCGAGCACCAACGCTTCCCGGCCGTACTGCCAGGCACAATCGAGCTGCTTGCCATACGAGATGCCGTGGTAGATCTCGTCGCTGATCAACTGCACGCCGTGCGACGCGCACCAGCCGGAAATCGCGGCCAGCTCGCCCGGCGGCAGCACGGTCCCGGTGGGGTTGCTGGGACTCGCGACGATAAGCCCGTCGATCGGCCCCAGCTGATCGAGCTGCTCGACAGTCGGCTGGAAATTCGTCTCGGCGGTCGTGGCGAACTCGACCACCTCGCAACCGAGGACGTTCAGCAGATTCCGGTACGCCGGATAGCCCGGCCGGGCCATCGCGACCCGCGCGCCCGGGTCGAACGCGCTCAGGAACGACAGCAGAAACCCACCGGACGAACCGGTGGTCATGACGACGTCGGACGCGGCCACCTCGACGTCGTAGGTGCGCCGGTAATGCCCGGCGACGGCTTCGCGCAGCTCAGGAATGCCGAGCTGTTCGGTGTAGCCGAGGGTGTGGTTTTCGAGAGCTTCCTGGGCCGCCCGCAACACCGCCGCCGGAGCGGGCACCGACGGCTGCCCGGCGGCCAGCGAAATCAGGTCGCCATGGCTGCGACGGCGCGCCTGAGCCGCGGACAGCACGTCCATCACGTGAAAAGGAGGCACGCCTGCCCGCAACGCGGGCCCGCCGAAAGCACCGATGTCGACCATGCGGCCAGGCTAACCGGCGGAACCGCGTGCGGGGTTGTGCCGTCAGTAACCGCGGTACGCGCCGCCGTGCGCCATCGCCGCGATGCCCGGGACGTTGGACATCGAGCCGTACCGGTCGAGCGAGTACCGCACCCCGGCGATGATGTTGTCGACCGGGTTGTAGATGTTGTCGTGCCCGGGCAGCTTGTGCGCGTTGAACGTGGAGTCGATGCACTGCATCAGGCCCTTGGACGGATGCCCGGCCGCGGCGTTCGAATCCCAGTTGTTGATCGCGTTCGGATTGCCGCCGGACTCGTGCTGGATGATCGCCCAGATGTTCTTGATGTCCGCGTCGGTCACGTTCACGCCCGCGGCCTGCAGTGCCTTGATGGCTTCCTGGATCCACTGCTGAACGTTGCCGGGCGGAGGCGAAGAGGGCGGACCGCCGCTCGGGCCGAGACCGCCGCCGCCACCCGACGCGCCGCCCCCGCCACCGCCGCCGTGGTGGCCGCCACCGCCACTGCCGCCACCGCCGTGTCCAGTGTGCAGACCACCGGTGCTCTGCGGGACGGTGCCGTCCGAGTTGGGCAGAGGGACCTTCGAGTAGCCGCCCTCGATCTGCGTCTTCATCAGGTCCTGCGACTTCTTGACCATGTCGTCGGCCTGGCTCAGCAGCGGATCGATGGTCTGTTCGGCCGCGGTCGCGTCCTTCTGGTTCGCCTCGTTCGCGTCGGAGATGATCTTCGCCGACGTCGGGCTGGGCGGCGGGCCCTTCTTGTCCGACTTGTCGTTGGCGTATGCCGCTTCGGCCGCCTGCGTCTTCTGCGCTTTGTCCGACTCTTCCTTGATGCGCTTGTCGATCGCCGTCTTGGCGGTGTTCATGGCCTCGGTGACCTTGGTCTTGATCCCGCCGAGGTCGCTCGACAGCTGCGTCAGGTCCTTGCCGACGTCGTCAAGATGCCCCTGCACCTTGTCGCCCGCTTTGGTGATCTGCGTGACGTACTCGACGAAGGAGTCCGCCGCCGGACCTTCCCACACGCCGCCTGCCAACGACTTCGTGGAATTGTTCAGCGCGGCACTGTGGTCGCCCGCCTGCTTCGCGGCGTCGCTGAACTGCTTCCCGGCTTTGCTGATCGCGTCCGGGTTGATCTTGTCGACCTTCTTGGACTTCTCGACAATGCCGTTCCAGTTCGGCGGGTAGTCGATCAGCGCCATGCTCTTGCCCCCTCGTGCCTGCTCAGCGGTCTTCGTGCACAGTCAGGTCGGTCTTGTGGACCTGATCGGTCTCCTGGATCAGCCCGGCGGCCTTCTTGAGGATGAAGCTGGTCGCCTCCATCAGCTTCCCGGCCGCGTCGAACTCGCTGTGCACGCCCTGTTTGAACGTGCCGACCGCGCCGTGCACGTCCTTCGAGCCGCCCATCGTGCCGAACGGGCTTTCCGGCTCGTCGTCAACGCCGGTGAGGTGCTTCTTGGACTTTTCGAACTCGTCCTTCAGCTTCTCCACGTTCCTGGCGGCAATGGCCATGGAATCCGGGTCGTAGACAGGCACCGTTCGTCATCCCCTTCGCGACACTCTCTTCCCGACCAGTTCGGACGCTCCGCTCACCGAGTCGGTTCCCTGCTTACTCTAAGACTTCGAACGCGTGCCGTGTGCAGTTCTGTCCGACTTCGGGCCGCGAACCCCCGGACCGGGTTATCGCGCGGTCGAAACGGGAGAAAACGGGCAGCCTCAACGTGTCAAATCGCGGCTTGCAACTCCCGCACCCGTTCCACCAGCACCGCGTTGTCCGCCGGGCTCACCGTCGCCCAGGTATAGCCGTCCGAATCATCGGTCAACTGGAACAGATACCGCCCGGAATCGGTGTCGTAAAAAGCCGCCACGTGCGGCGAACGGCGCACCGTTCCGTCCCGCAGCACCCGTTCCGCGCAGAATTGGCCGCGGGCCGCCTGTCCCATCAGCATGCCCGCCAGTTCCTGTGCCTCCCACAACGCCACACCCCGATCCTCCAAGGCGGTGACCAGGGCTTTCGGATCGCCAGCGGCAGCCGCGTCGGCGGCGGCGAGCGTGCTGTGCGGTACCGAGATCGACTGGCCGACCCCGGCGTCGAACTCCCCGGCGACCCGCACCGCGACGTCGGCGAGGGTGTCCGGTTCGGCGTCGATCAGCCACACCTCGTCCCGGTCGACTACCGCGAGCACGGCCTGGCTTCCCCGGCTCACCGCGCGGCCGTGGATCTCCCGGTCCGCCCACACCCAGACGTCCACGGCTTCCCGCGGCCGCGCCAGCAAATGCAGCTGGTCCAGCACTGTCCCGGAAGGACGGCGGCCGCGTGCGAGCCGTCGCTGTGCCAGCGAATCCCAAACGGACTCGATCAGTTCGGCCCGTTCGGTGTGCGTGCGCCCCGGCGACGGAACCGCGAGCGCGGCCGGGCGCCCGCCCAGGTCCAGCGATTCCCACAGCACGTCGAATTCGAGGGCGGTCAGTACCAGGTTCACGGCCGGCGCACGTCTCCCGTGCCGTCGCCGAGGACGTCGCGCGTCACCATCCGGCCGTCGGCGAACAGGTCCTTGTCGTCTACACCGAAGCGGCGCACGTGCTCGTCGTCGCTTTCCTGCGGAGCGGCTTCGGAGAGGTACTTGGCGTCGCCACTGGCCGATTTCGGCGCGATCTGCTCGGCTTTCCGCAGTGCGACGGCTTCTTCCTCGGGAAGCTCGTCCACTGGCAACGGCCGGACCAGCCCCTTCTGCTGACCGTCTTGTGCGCGGCCCTGCCGTTCGCGGTCTCCGGAAAGCGCACCACCGGCTACTCCCGCGCCCAAGGCAGCGGCGCCTGCGCCGATTTCACCGGCCGACGCTCCTCCGCCGCGCGGGGCCGGGGCATTACCGGAGGGTTCGGCCACCGGGGCGGGCGGTGCCTGCGGGACGCTGCCGACCAGACGACCCCGTTGCAGCGCTTGGTTTTCGTGCCCGCCGCCGGGGTAGCTGCCACCCGTCGCACCGCCGGGGTTTCCTCCCGAGCCGCCGCGACCGGTGGTGCCACCGAAACTTTCGGAACTGCCAACGGTTCCGCGATTGGCCGGACCGGACCCGCTGTCGGATCCGCTGCTCGTCCCGCGCGGACCAGTCGGCAGGAACGTGCCGGACTCCCCGGGACGCACCCCGCCAGGGACCCGCGTCCCGCCGGAAGTGCCCGGCCCGCCTGAAGTGCTTGGCCCGCCAGGGATTCCCGGCACGTTGGGGGTGCCGCCCGACCGAGGCGCGCCAGGCAATCCCGGCTCGCTGCCCCGAGGTGCGTTCCCCGGTGCCTTCTCCCAGCCCGCCGGAGGGGGCGACGACGGCGGCACGTAGCTGGCCGCGACCACCGGCGCAGTTGACCGAGCCGCCGGCGCCTGCGAAGGCGTGCCGTACGCGGGCGTCGGCGGATCCGCGACCGGAGGGGCCGGAGGCGGCGGCGGGGGAACGTATTGCGACTTCACCGAAGCCGCGGCGGGCCGCACCTGGCCGTCCGGCGTCACGTCGACCGCCGCGGCCGCGCGGTCGACCGGGCTCGGTCCGCTGCCGGGCTGGACCATCGTGAGTGATTGCGGCTGGCTCAACGGTTCGGCCGACAGCAGGTTTTCCCCGCTCTGCTGGGCGTAGGAGTTCAACGCCTCGACCGCTTGGCCGCGCGCGTTGTCCGCTGCCTGCACCTGGGCCGCGTGATCCGTCTCGAATCCGAGGAAGCTCGCGACCGAATCGACGAGCGTGAGGCTTTCCGCGCCTTTGCGCACCGCCGCCGGATCGGGCAGCTTGTACTTGGTGCGGTTGAACGCTTCCCCTTGTGCGAAAAGCATTTCCGCGGTGTGCGTGACCTTCTGCATCGCGTCCTGCGAGAAGCCCGCCTGATCCGACAGCACCTGCCCGGCCTGTCCGCCCGCCTGGCTCTGCCATTCCACGCCGAGCTTCGCCAGCTGGTCGCGCAGCGTGCGGTCGGTGCCCGCGAGCGCGGTCGCGACCTCCCGCAGCGCCTCGACCGCGGTGGCGATGCTGGCGATTCCGTCGCCGGTGCCGAACTTCTCGATCTCGTCGGCGATGGCGGTGTCGGTCCACCCGTCGAAACGGTGGTCGCGGATCCTGCCCGCGAGTTCGGAGATCTCCACGCGCCCTCCCTAGGTCCGGTTCTTCAGGCCCTGCACGGCCAGGCCGGCGGCCTGGGTGGCGATTTCGCACAGCTGCGGCTGGCTGAACGCGCCCGCGGTGACCGCGAACTCCTGTGCCGCCATGGTGTGTCCCGCGGCGACGCCGACGAGCACCTCGCAGTCGGCGGGCGTGCCTGCCGCGCGGTAGTTCGTGATCGCCGGATAGCCCTCGACGCTCGTGGACGCGGTGGTCATGCTGTTCTTGCGCCGCGAGCCGGTGAGCCACTCCTGCACGTCCGCGCCGACGATCCGCAGGTGCAGCGCGTGGAACGGCTCGGTCTTGTCCGAATCGAACACGCAGGTGGGCCCGTCCTTCGCCTCCGCGGCCTTGCGCGGCGCGCTCGTGACCTTCAACAGATCGAGCTGCGCCTGCCCGAGCAGGTCGCAGGGATCGGTCCCGGCGATCGGCAAATCCGACGGCCGCGGCGGCAGTGCGGCCGCTTTCGTCTGTTGCGCCAGGGAACTCATCGCGGGTTGGACGGGGTACGCGGTGCCTTGCTCGCCCGACGAGCAGCCCGCGACGCCGAGTACCGCGACAACCGCGAGGATCGGCTTAGTGGATGCCGTGCGCACCGCGGTCCCCGAAAGCCGCGGCCTTGTCCGCGTCGCTGGCTTCGTACGTCTTCGCTGCTTCGCGCAGCTGTCCGACGAGCTTGTGCAGATTGGCGACGTACGCGCGCACCTGCGCGACGTACGACTGATCACCTTCCGCGACAACGGTGTTCCACGCCGCCATCGCGTTCACGCTCACCGCGTCCGACGAAGGAGTGTCGACGCGCAGCTCGCCCAACCGCGTGAGGAGCTTGTCTTCGAGCGCACTGACCTGCTCGTCGACCACCCGCGCGACCTCGAGCAGCTTCGCCGGCTCGACCACGATGTCCGCCACGCCCGGCGCTGCCGGTACCGACGAAGCCAGGTCGGTGAGCGGTGTGCTTCCCGGCATGCGCTAACCCCTCCCGTGATACGGACGGTGACCGTACGGACCCGTTTCGAGGCTACCAACCGCCGCGTGAACCCGAGGCGAACTTCGTGGAGAAGCTGCTCAGGCGGGAGCGCTTACTTCCCCGTTGGCCGCGCGCAGTGCGATATCGGTGCGATGGTGCGAGCCAGCGAGGTGTACGCGCTCGACAGTCTCGTACGCGTGCTTACGCGCCGCCTTAAGCGACTTACCGGTGCCGACAACCGACAACACGCGTCCGCCCGCCGAGATAACCGCACCGTCGTCGCGACGCCGCGTACCCGCGTGAAGCACGCCTTCGATCTCTCCGCCGGTGATGACGTCACCAGTGCGCGGCTTGCCCGGGTACCCGTCAGCAGCGATCACGACGGTCACCGCGGCCCCGCCGGACCACTCCAGCGGCGGCAGCTCGGCCAGCTTCCCGGTCGCCGTCGCGTTCAGGATGGTCGCCAGCGACGTACGCAGCAGCGCGAGCACAACCTGCGTCTCGGGGTCGCCGAAACGGCAGTTGAACTCGATCACCTGCGGGCCTTCCGAGGTGAGCGCGAGACCGGCGTAGAGCAGGCCGGAGAACGGGCTGCCCCGGTCGGCGAGTTCGTCCACCACCGGCTGCACGACCCGCGCGACAACGTCGTCCACCAGGTCCTCAGGCGCCCACGGCAACGGTGCGTACGCGCCCATACCGCCGGTGTTCGGGCCAGTGTCGCCGTCGCCGACGCGCTTGAAGTCCTGCGCCGGCAGCATCGGCACCACAGTGCGGCCGTCAACGAAGCAGAACAGAGAGGCCTCCGGGCCGTCCAAAAAGGACTCCAGAAGGACCGGGTGCCCACCGTCGAGCAGCATCAGCGCATGCTTGCGCGCGACCTCGACGTCCTGGGTCACGACGACGCCCTTGCCAGCGGCGAGACCGTCGTCCTTCACCACCCAGGTGGGCCCGAAGCGCTGAAGCGCGGCGTCGAGACGCGCGGGAGTGTCGACGACCTCACTGCGGGCAGTCGGCACCTTCGCGGCCGCCATGACGTCCTTCGCGAACGCCTTCGACCCCTCGATGCGCGCAGCCGCGGCAGACGGTCCGAAGCAGGCGATACCGGCTTCGCGCACCGCGTCGGCGACGCCCGCGACGAGCGGCACCTCCGGCCCGATCACGACGAGGTCAGCCTTCCACTCCTTGGCCAGGGCCGCGACGGCCTCCGGCTCGGCGAGCTCGACCCCGAGCTGCTCGGCGACCGCGGTCGTGCCGGCGTTGCCGGGGGCGCAAGCAAGCGCCGTGACCGCGGGGTCGCCTGCCACCGCGAGGACGAGTGCATGCTCCCGAGCGCCGGAGCCGATTACCAGTACGCGCACGCCGGACAGCGTAACGGTGGGTGTCGCGCCGCGGCAGCGCGCCATCCGCGACCCCGCCCGGACCAGGTGCGCGACTGGTCCGGTGAGTGCTCAGCCCTGGGAGAATCCTGTCCGAAATCGGATGCCATCCACCGTTTACCCGGTTGTCAACCGCCCGTCCGGCTGGTGCCGCGCGCTCGACGCTTGCGGCGGTGAGGGTGACGCGGTAGTCGTGGCGAGCTGCGGATCGCCCGGTAGAGAAAGGTCCCCCCATGAAGCGCAAACGCCTCGGCGTGCTCGCCCTGTCCGGCCTGGCCCTGCTCGGCGTCGCCGGCCTCGCGATCGGCCCGGCCGCCGCGAGCGAGGAGACGGCCGCGGGTGCGGCCGCGCACGGTCCCCGGCACGATGGCCCGGTGATCGTCGGACACCGGGGAGCGCCCGGCTACCGCCCGGAGCACACGCTCGCGTCGTACGAACTCGCCTGGCGGATGGGCGTGGACTACGTCGACGTCGACCTGGTGCCGACCAAGGACGGCCAGCTCGTCGCCCGGCACGAGCCGGAGATCGGCGGCACGACCGACGTCGCGGCCCATCCGGAGTTCGCCTCGCGCAAGACCACGAAGGTCATCGACGGAACCAAGATGACCGGCTGGTTCACCGAGGACTTCACCCTCGCCGAGCTGAAGACGCTCTACGCCAAGGAGCGGATCCCGCAGAACCGGCCGAACAACCAGCTCTACGACGGCCGCTACCGGATCGCGACGTACCAGGAGGTGCTCGACCTGACCCGGCGGCTCGGCCACGAGCTGCACCGGACGCTGGGCACCTACCCGGAGGTCAAGCACTCGACGTACTTCTCCTCGATCGGCAACCCGACCGAACCGAAGCTGGTGTCGATCCTCAACCGCAACGGCCTGAACCGGCCGAACGCGCCGGTGATCATCCAGTCGTTCGAGGTGTCGAACCTGCGGGAGCTGCACAAGCAGGTGCGCGTCCCGCTGCTGCAGCTGACCGAGGCGAAGGGCGCTCCGGCGGACTTCATCGCGAAGGGCGACAAGCGCACCTACGCCGACCTGGTCACGCCCGCCGGACTGCGCGAGATCGCGAAATACGCGAAGTACCTCGGCCCGGAGAAGGGGCAGATCATCCCGCGGGACGCACAGGACAACCTCGGCAAGCCGACCACGCTGATCGCCGACGCGCACCGCGCCGGGCTCGAGGTGCAGCCCTACACCTTCCGCAACGAAAACCCGTTCCTTCCGGCGAACCTGCGCTCCTCGGCCAGCCCGAGCGCGTTCGGCAACGTGTTCGCGGAGGAAGCGGCGTTCCTGAAGGCCGGGGTCGACGGATTCTTCGCCGACCAGCCGGACACCGCGCTGGAATCGGTGCGGGACTTCACTGGCCGCTGATTTCCCTTTGCTGGCTTAGGTTTTCCTTCCGGCCCGCTGGTGACGTTCGCGTCGCCGGCGGGCCGTTTTTGTCGGGGTGGCCTGATACGTTCTCCGGCAGGACAAGCCCCGCGTGTGGTCTTCGCTCGCGCCCTGCTGCCGTGGGCGATCCTGCCCGGGCCGGATTGCCCTTGCTGCCTCCGCCCATGAGTTCGCGGCGCATTCCTGGGACCTCGCGCACGCCATCGGCCGGGCTGCCGCGCTCGATCCGGACCTTGCCGCGCGAGCCCTCGAAGCGTTCTCGACGTTCGTCCGCCAGAGGCCCGGAACTGCTCGACAGACGACCGGTTCGAGTGATGCGCTCTCGAACAATTGTTCGAGATACTGGTGCCATGTCAATCACCGAAACCCGGACCGCCCTGCGCCGTTCGGAGGAGCTTCCGCCCAGCCACCTGCGAAACCTTGACACCCGCGAACCGCGAGGGCTAACTTCTGCGCACTCTCAATGGTCTGTCCGCATACCTTTCAGGTGGGTGCCCGATGGATGTCTCCGACCAGCAGACCGGCCAACCCGACGAAGACAGCGCTCGCCTGCACGCGCTCGGCTACGCGCAGGAACTCAAACGCACGATGTCGGCGTTCTCGAACTTCGCCGTGTCGTTCACGATCATCTCGATCCTGTCCGGCTGCCTCACGCTGTACGGCTTCGGCATGAAGACCGGCGGCCCGGCGGCGATGATCTGGGGCTGGCCGCTGGTCGGGCTGTTCGTGGTGCTGGTCGGGCTGGGCATGGCGGAGGTGTGCTCGAGCTATCCGACCGCGGGCGGGCTCTACTACTGGGCGGCGAAGCTGGCGACGCGCAACGGTCCCGCGTGGTCGTGGTTCACCGGCTGGTTCAACCTGATCGGGCAGATCGCGGTGACGGCTGGCATCGACTTCGGCGCTGCCCTGTTCCTCAACGCGTTCCTCGATCTGCAGTGGGGCTTCAGCGCGACGCCGGGGCACACGATTCTGTTGCTGGTCGTCATCCTTGTCCTGCACGGGGTGCTGAACACGTTCGGCGTGCGCGTGGTGGCGGTGCTGAACAGCGTCAGCGTGTGGTGGCATCTGGTGGGCGTGCTGGTGATCGTGGGCGTGCTCGTGTTCGTGCCGGCGAAGCACCAGGAAGCGTCGTTCGTGTTCGGCAGCTTCGTGAACCAGACCGGCTGGGGTTCCGCGCCGTATGTGTTCCTGCTGGGTTTGCTGCTGGCGCAGTACACCCTCACCGGCTACGACGCCTCGGCGCACATGACGGAGGAAACCAAGAACGCCGCGAAAGCGGGTCCGCGCGGAATCATCAACTCGATTCTCGTGTCGCTGGTCGCGGGCTGGATCCTGTTGATCGGCCTGACGTTCGCGATCCAGGACTACGACGGAGCCGTCAACTCGGCCACCGGCGTCCCGCCGGCACAGATCTTCATCGACGCGACCGGTGCGGTGACCGGCAAATTCCTGCTCCTGATCTGCATCGGCGCACAGCTGTTCTGCGGCATGGCCTCGGTGACCGCGAACTCCCGCATGATCTACGCCTTCGCCCGCGACGGCGCGATCCCGGGTTCGAAGGTCTGGCACAGCATCAACAAACGAACCCAAACCCCGACCAACGCGGTATGGCTGGCGGCCGGCGGCGCGCTGGTGCTCGCACTGCCGTACCTGTGGAGCGCGACGGCTTACGCAGCAGTCACTTCGATCGCGACAGTGGGCCTGTACGTCGCGTACGTGATCCCGGTCTTCCTCCGCGTCCGCCGGGGCGACAGCTTCGAGAAGGGCCCGTGGAACCTGGGCCGCTGGGGCAAACCGATCGGCATCGTCGCGACGGGGTGGGTCGTGGTGATCTTCGTGCTCTTCATGCTCCCCCAAGCGAGCCCCATCACGGTCGACACGTTCAACTACACGCCGATCGCCTTCCTGGTAGTCCTGGGCGGGGCTGCCCTGTGGTGGGTCTTGTCGGCACGGAAGTGGTTCACCGGCCCGAAGGTGCAAGGTTCGGCGGAGGAATTGGCCGCGGTGGAAAAGGAACTGAAGGAACTCGGTTAGTCCTGGGAGTTCTGGAAGCGGCTGACCGTTCCCCACCCGGCATCCCTCCACCCGGCATTGCTCCACCCGACGTTGCTCCGCCGACGAGCCTTGGACTGGAGCCTGCACGCGGGGCCTGATCAACCCGCACGCCGAACCGCCGTGCGGCGACTGCTCCGCAGCACCGGCGGGCGACTTCGCCCATCACCGCCAACCACTCCCAGGTCCGTCGTCCGCACCGTCCGCCGGTCGTCGCCAACTCCGTCGCGTCCGCGTCGCGCTGGCGTGCGAGCCGACCGCCCCCGAACCCGGCCCGCCCTCGACCATCCGCCCCACCCCGAAGGGAGGCCCGACACGAACCACACCCTCCGCGTCGCACTGGCGCGCGAGAGCCGACCACCTCCGAACCCCGGCCCCCTCCCGACCCCGACCCCGACCGTCCACCTCACTTCGAAGGGAGGCCCGACACGAACCCACACCATCCGCGCCTCGGCTGACCCATGAGTCAAGATGCGAAGCATGGAGACCTTGACGCTGGTCGGCGTGCTCGCCGGATCGCTCGGGCTGACCGCGGTCGCCCGGCGGTTCAACCTTTCCGCGCCGCTGCTCATCGTGGTGGTCGTGCTGGGGATCGCGCTGATTCCCGGCGTTCCGCGGGTCGAGCTGGAGCCCGAGCTGATCCTGACCGTCGTGCTGCCGCCGCTGCTGTACTCGACGTCGCTGGAGAGTTCGCTCTCCCACTTTCGTGCGAATCTGCGGCCGATCATCACCCTCGGGGTGCTGCTCGTGGTGGTCACCGCGTTCGTGATCGCGTTCGTGGTGCACCTGCTGCTGCCCGATCTGCCGTGGGCGTCGGCGCTGGTGCTCGGGGCGGTCGTGTCTCCGCCGGACGCGGTGACCGCCGTCGCGATCGGTCGGCGGCTGGGGTTGCCGCGGGGCGTGATGACGGTGCTCACCGGCGAAAGCCTGGTCAACGACGCGGCCGCGCTCACGCTGTACAAGGTCGCGCTCGCGGCGGTGGCCGGGACGGCGGGGTCGCTCGGGCACGGGTTCGCGGTCTTCGCCGTCGCGACGGTGGTCGGCATTCTGGTCGGGCTGGTCGCGGGCGGGGTCGTCGAACTCATCCGCACGCGGCTGGACGATCCGCTGCTCGAATCGGCGTTCGGGATCGTGGTGCCGTTCGCGGCGTACGTGACCGCGGAGCATCTGCATCCGTTCGGGGCGGAGTTCAGCGGGTCCGGCGTGCTGGCGGTGGTCACGGCGGGGCTGTTCCTCGGGCACCGGTCGTTGCGGGCGTCCCCGGCGACGCGGGTGCAGGACCGGTCTGTCTGGGCGTCGATCGACGTCATGCTCGAGGCGCTGGTGTTCGCGTTGATGGCGTTGCAGCTGCCGTTCGTGCTCGACGGGGCGCAGCATGCCGCGCGGGACAACGGGACGCTCGCGCTGTCCGCGGTCGTCGTGCTGCTCGCCACGATGTTCGTGCGGATTCCGGCCGTGTTCCTGTCCAGCTATCTGCCTCGGTCGCTGCAACTTCTCAGACGCACCAAGCACGATCCGCCAGCCTGGCGTTCGCTGGCGGTGATCTCGTGGACCGGCATGCGCGGCGTGGTCACCATCGCCGCCGCGTCCGGTGTTCCGGCGGGTACGCCTGGTCGCGCCGAGATTCAGCTGTTCGCGTTCTCCGTCGCGGTCGGGACGGTGCTAATCCAAGGCCTCACGCTGCCGCCGCTGATTCGGCTGCTCAAAGTCCAGGACCCGGAGGAGGACGCCCGCGACCAGGCCGAGGAGCTGGCCGCGCGCAAGGTCGCGCAAAAGGCCGCGCACGAACGGCTGCGCGAGCTCGCGCGTGACCAACTGTCCACATTGGACATGGAACCGGAGAAAATGAAGCGGCTCGAAGAACGGCTGGAACGCGTGGTGGACACCCGTTACCGGTTCGCGCAGGCCGCGATCACCCTGTCCGGCGAGGAACGCCGCGACAGTCCGCAGGCGCAGTTCGCCAAGGCGCGGCGGGAACTCCTCATTACCCAGCGTGCGGCGATGATCGAGGAGAACCGCGCCGGTCGCCTTGACGACGACGTCCTGCAGAAGGTGCTGCACGAACTCGATCTGGAGGAACTGTCAGTAACGACAACCCTTACGAACCGGATGAGTTGAGCTCGCCCGTCAGCCGCCAGGTGCGCCGCCGGTCCTCGTCGGTGTGCAGGGCGGTCTGGGTGAGCAACACGTCGGTCGCGCCCGCGTCGAAGTAGCGCTGCACGCCGGCAGCGACCGTCTCCTCGTCGCCGATCAGCACCAGTTCCGCCGCGTTTTCGATGCCGCCCTCCTGCAGCACGCGCCGATACGACGGGATCGAACCGTAGAAACCGAGTTCCCGCGCCGCGATCTCGCGCACCGCGTCGACGTCGCTGGTCACCACAGCCGGAACGGCGGCGACCACTCGCTTGCCCGGACCGATCCCGGGCACGATCAGGTTTGAGAGAGCACGCGGGCTGGCCAGGTACGGCAGCGTCCCGTCCGCCAGTTCCCCGGTGACGCGCAACGCCTGCGGACCCATCGCGGCAACGAGCACCGAAATCGGTGTCGCCGGCGCGGGCTCCGACAGGTGCACCTCCACCGTCGAGCCGGTGAAGTCGACTTGTTCCCCGGCGAACAGCGCACGCAAAACGGTCAGAGTCTCCCGCAGGTGCCGCACCGGCGGCGGATACGGCGTGCCGTAGACGGGTTCGAGAAAGTTCTTCGACCCAAGGCCGATGCCGAGAGTGAACCGCCCGCCGGACGCCTCGCTCGCCGTGCGCGCGGCAGCGGCCAGCACCAGCGGATGCCGCGGGTAAATCGGCACGACGGACGTGCCGATTTCGACCCGGGAAGTCATCTGCCCGGCCAGCGCGGCCAGCGCCAGTGCGTCGTGGCTCGACGGCAATTGGGAGAACCAGATCGACGCCGCGCCCGCCTCCTCGGCCTCGCGCACCTGGTCCAGGACTTCGGCCACTGTGATGTTCGCCTGCGGGCGGGCAGGAAGGGTTAGTCCGACGCTCATACCTTCAAATTATTCAGCCGCGCCACCGGTTTCTCACCAGCGGAAACAAGTACGCGGCTTTGTGCCAGCCGCCTTCTCAGCCGACGAGAGCCCCTGCCCGGCCGCCCGGCAGACCCGCACCCTGGACGCCCGACGACCCCAGGAGGACCGATGTCCCTGACCGACGTCATCGACGGCACCCGCCAAGCCGTGCGGACGGACCGGCACAACGCGGCGGTGTCGTTCAGCGTCGACCACGCACTGGCCGCGAACACCGCGACGGTGGTGGACGTCCGGGTGCGCGACCACGCGTTCACCGTCGACGAACCGCCCGCCCTCGGCGGCACCGACCAGGCGGCGAACCCGGTCGAGTACGCGCTGGCCGCGCTCGGCTCCTGCCAGGTGATCACGTACCAGTTCTGGGCGGCCCGCCTCGGCATCCCGCTGGACGGAGTCCGCGTGAAGGTGGACGGAGACCTCGACCTGCACGGCTTCTTCGGCTTCGACGAATCGACGCGCCCCGGCTTCAGCGACGTGCGAGTGTCCGTGGAACTCGACGGCCCGGCCGCGCCCGAGGTCTACGAACAACTCCGCCGCGCGGTGGACGAACACTGCCCGGTGCTCGACCTGTTCCGCAACCAAACCCCAGTCACCACAACGGTTCGCTGACCACAACGATCACGACGGATCCAGCTCGCGGCGATAGACCAAAGTCCCGTCGGCGGAAACGCTCCACTGGTCGGGCAGTATCGGCTCTTCGGCCAGCTGCCCGATCTTCGCGTCCTGGAAGTTGAAGCGGGTACCGGGAAACTCGTCCCACGACAACGAATCGCCGACATACTCTTCGCTCGGCTGACTGATCTTCGGAGGCTTGTCGAATTCGATGAACTGACCGAACTCCCCGTCCCGAAAATCGCACGTCCCGCAGAACTCCGAGCGAAAGAACCCGGCTCCGCCGAGGAACCGAACACTCCTCGCCGAAAGATGCCAGCCGAACCGCGTCCGCGTGAAGATGGCGCGATCGAGAAACTTCGTACCGGAGAAGCTCGCCAGCCGATCGAAGTCGGCCTCGTAGAACCACACCTCTCCGTGGAAGACAGTCTGGTCGAACCTGGCCACCACCAGGAACTGAGTTCCGCGGAACCGTGCTTTGCCGACAGAACACCCGGCAAGCCGGAAGTCGATCAAGACCGCGCGACTCAGGTCTATCTCAAGGGCACCCCAATTCGCTGGGGAGCCGTCACTCTCCCGGAGATGATCCGCCAGCAGTCCCTGCGCGGCGAGCCGTACCTGAAGTTCCTCTCGCTCCTGCCGTTCAGCCTCCGACATTTCGCTTTTCAGGTCGGCAGCCACGGACCGTTCGTAATCCCACGAAGGTTCGGGAAACGGCATTCGCAGATACGCACAGACAACGTTGACGACGGCCTGTCGCAGCGTCGGATTCGCGTTCGCCAGCCGTTCCAGCGCATACAATCCGCCGAGCCGAACGGGTGCCTTGTCCGACCCGATCTGTTCGACAGCTTTGGCGTACAGCTCGGTGATCCGCCGCTCGGTCAGGTCGAACTCGGTCGCGAGCTGGACCCTCTCGCGATGCCGCTGATCCTCGGCGGTGGCGGCGATGGTCTCGTTGATCTGTATTTCCATCGACCGTTGCCGACGCGCCGCCAGCCACAAGGCGAAGGCTCCGCCGGTGCCGACCGCGAGGCTCAGCGCCGTCCGGATGGCGTCGAGCTCAGCCCGGGCGGTGTCCGACGTCGGCGCGGTCGCCACCTGGCTCACCAACAGCCAGGTCGCCGCCGCGATCAGAACCGCGGTCGCCGCGGCGGCAGCGGCAACCCACCACCACCGCAGCTCCGGCAGCTTCTGCACCCGGCCAGCCCTGCCAGCCCGGTCAGGTCGGCCATCCCGGCCAGCCCGGCCAGGCCCGCCAGACCGGTCAGGCCCGCCAGTCCCGTCCGATCGACCAGCACCACCATCCGTCGTCATGCCGCTCTCATCGAACGGCGAACGACAGACGCAACAACTCAGGCGAACTCGTGCCGCACGATCGTCTGTTCCCGCCCGGGGCCAACGCCGATCGCCGAAACCCGCGCCCCCGACAGCTCCTCGATCCGCTCGACGTAAGCCCGCGCGTTGGCAGGCAGCTCGTCGTACGTGCGGCAGGCCGAGATGTCCTCGAACCAGCCCGGGAGCTCTTCGTAGATCGGGACCGCGTGGTGCACGTCGGTCTGGGTCATCGGCATGTCCGAGGTCCGGAAGCCGTCCACCTCGTAGCCGACGCAGACCGGGACCTTCTCCAGGCCGGACAGCACGTCCAGCTTGGTCAGGAAGTAGTCGGTGATTCCGTTGACCCGCACCGCGTAGCGGGCGATCACCGCGTCGAACCAGCCGGTGCGCCGGGAGCGGCCGGTGGTGACGCCGAACTCGCCGCCCTGCTTGCGCAGGTACTCGCCGGACTCGTCGTCCAGTTCGGTCGGGAACGGGCCGGAGCCGACGCGGGTCGTGTAGGCCTTCAGGATGCCCAGCACGGTCGTGATGCGGCCCGGGCCGATGCCCGACCCCGCGCTCGCGCCGCCGGACGTCGGGTTCGACGACGTGACGAACGGGTACGTGCCGTGGTCCACGTCGAGCAGCGTGCCCTGCGAACCCTCCAGCAGCACCGTTTCGCCGCGCTCCAGCGCCTGGTTCAGCTGCAGCCGGGTGTCGGCGATGCGGTGCGCGAACTTCTCGCCCGCCGCGAGCACCTCGTCGGCGACCTGGTCGGCGTCGAGCGCCTTGCGGTTGTAGACCTTGACCAGCACCTGGTTCTTGAATTCCAGTGCCGCCTCGACCTTCTGGCGGAAGATCTTCTCGTCGAGCAGGTCCTGCACTCGGACGCCGACGCGGGCGATCTTGTCCTGGTAGCACGGGCCGATGCCGCGGCCGGTGGTGCCGATCTTGCGGCTGCCGAGATAGCGCTCGGTGACTTTGTCGATCGCCACGTGGTACGGCATGATCAAATGCGCGTCGGCCGAGATCAGCAGCTTGCTGGTGTCGACGTCGCGCTCCTCGAGACCGGCCAGCTCGTCCAGCAGCACGCCCGGGTCGATGACCACGCCGTTGCCGATGACGTTCGTCACGCCCGGCGTCAGGATCCCCGACGGGATCAGGTGCAGCGCGAAGTTCTCGCCGTTCGGCAGCACGACCGTGTGGCCCGCGTTGTTGCCGCCCTGGTAGCGGACGACCCACTTGACGCGGTCGCCGAGCAGGTCGGTGGCCTTGCCCTTGCCCTCGTCCCCCCACTGGGCACCGATCAGCACGATGGCCGGCATGTGACACTCCAGGTGTTCGGCAATAGGAATAGTGCTCCCGGACGGGGGCACGGGTGGCGCTGGTAAATGCCGGTGCATGACTTTAACGGAGGACGCCGGGGTGCGCGGAATAGTGGTGGCCTGCGGGGCCGCGGCGGATCTGCCCGCGCGGCTCGGCGACGTCGGCCTCGTGCACGCCGGACCCCGTCCCGGCAAGGCGGAAATCGACCCCTTGCTGGGGGAACACGACCGGCTCGTCGTGCTGGGCTCCGACGCCGACCTCGCCGCCGTGGTGGTGCGTCTCATGCGCCGCGAAGTACTCCCGGGCGTGTCCGTCGGTTTCGTGGCCACTGAGACCGGCTCTCGCGTCGCCGCGCACTGGCGGCTGCCTTCGGACCCGGACGAGGCGTTCGCGCTCGCTTGGAAGGGCGAGGACGCCGAAACCCCGCTCGTGCGCGACGACACCGGCGGCGTGCTCCTCGGGCACGCGACCCTGCGCGATGTCAAGGGCCAGGCGTATTGCGACGAACAGGTGGCTTTCGACGGATTGGTTTCCGGCATCGAGGTCGCACCGGACGACTCCGGAGTGACCGCCCGAATCACCCGCGGCAAGCTCCTCAAACGGTCCTCGACGTTCCGCGGGCGCGCCTTCCAGCTCGGCTGCGTTCCGACGTCTTCGCTGGTCATCGACGGTGTCCCGCAGGAACGCGAGATCACCCGGCGAACCTGGTACCGGCACACCGCCGACCTCCGCGCGGTCCGCAGCTGACCCGTTAGTGCTGGACAACGTTCAAGCCAATTTGGACTCTCGATGACTTTCCGTTTACTGAAGGTCGGTTTCCTGTCACCTGACGGTGTTGCGCACGCCACTTTCGTGGTCAAAGGTGAACCAGTCCCACACCTGACCAGGGAGGCAGAAATATGCCGACCACTCGTACAGTTCGCAACTCTTTGACCGTCCTGGCCGGCGTCGCGCTGCTCGGCTCGGTCACGGTCGGCGTCGCCGACGCCACCCCGCCCGGCATCCCGTCGGCGGACACCGCGAAGAGCCAGCTCGCCGGTCTCACGGTGAAACCGGACGGCTCGCAAACCGGGTACAGCCGCGACAAGTTCCCGCACTGGATCGACCAGGGCAACAGCTGCAACACGCGCGAGCTGGTGCTCAAGCGCGACGGCACCAACGTGAAGGTCGGCTCCGACTGTGCCCCGACCTCGGGCACCTGGACCTCGCCGTATGACGGGGCGACCTGGAGCTCTCCGTCCGATGTGGACATCGACCACGTCGTGCCGCTCGCCGACGCGTGGCGCACCGGCGCGTCGTCGTGGACCACCGCGCAGCGACAGGCCTACGCCAACGACCTGACCGACCCGCAGCTGATCGCGGTGACCGACAACGTCAACCAGGAAAAGGGCGACAAGTCGCCGGACCAGTGGAAGCCGCCGTCCACCGGTTACTGGTGCACCTACGCCAAAATGTGGGTGACGGTCAAGGCCAAGTTCAAGCTGACCGTGAATTCGGCGGAGAAGTCTGCGCTGACGGACATGCTGGGGCGTTGCTGACGCTTTCGGCCCTACCGCGGGCACCGCTGCCGTCCTATGGTCCAAACCCATGAGGAAGATCACGGCGGCGGTGCTGGCGGTGTTCCTGGTGCTCTGCGGAGCAGTCCCGGCCACGGCGGCGACCGGACGCAGAGTTGTTGTCTACTACCAAACCACGCACCAAAACGGGTCGTACATCTCTCCGCTGGGGCTCACCGACCACGGCACCGGCGTCACCGACGTGATCGTCGGAGCCGTGCATCTCAACGACGGCGGAACCATGACGCTCAACGACGATCCGCCGTCGGACGCCAAGTTCGCGCAGATGTGGGCCGATCTCGCCACCATGCAAGGCAAAGGCGTGCACGCGCTCGCTTTCGTCGGCGGTGCGGCGAAAGGCAGCTTCCAGCGCCTGGAGCAGGACTTCGACACTTACTATCCGTTGCTGCGCACCCTGATCCGCGACCATTCGCTGTCCGGCATCGACCTCGACGTCGAGGAGCAGATGTCGAACGACGCGCTGAACCGGGTGATCGACGCGCTGCGCAGCGACTTCGGCCCGGACTTCCTGATCACCCTCGCCCCGGTCGCGACCGAACTCAGCGGCGGTGGCGGCCTTTCCGGCCTCGACTACGACCGGCTCTACCGCGAGCGCGGCGACCAGATCTCCTGGTTCAACGCCCAGTTCTACTGCGGCTGGGGTTCGCTGTCGGACACCTCGGGCTACGACCAGATCATCAGTCACGGCGTCGTCCCGGCGAGCAAGGTCGTCGCGGGAACTGTCACGAATCCGGCTAACTGCAACGGTTACGTCGATATGCCGACGCTAAAGAACACCGTCAGCAGTCTTGTCCAGAAGTATCCGGACTTCGGCGGCATCGACGGTTGGGAGTACTTCAACTCGCTGCCCGGCGACACCGCGGCGCCGTGGGAGTGGGCGCAGCAAATCGCGCCGACAGTCAAGGGTTAGCCAGCCGCAGGATTTCCCTTGCCAGCGCGTCGTTCTGCCGGAATGAGATCGCATTCGTGCGCGGTCGGGTAAAAGCGCCCGCTGATCGGACACTCGTGTGCGGGCCGACCGCGAACCGCGTCGGATGCGCGGTTCCGTCCACAGTGACCAGACGGAAGTCGTTGAGCGTCGTGGCAATCCGCCCGGACGGCAAGTTCGCACCGTCGACGTCCGGCACGGTTTCCTCCGCCAGCGCTCCGGTGTCCCGCAGGCTGCGCAACAGCGGGTCGGACACTCGCGGGACACTGGCGTTCGGCAGTCGCGCCTCGATCAACGTGCGTGCGGCGACAGTGTCCGGATGGCTGGCGCTCGAGGCGACGAACGTCCTGGCCGTCTCGTCAGCGTCGATCGAGATGTCCGCGCCAAGGAACGACACGACGCCAGCGTCCTCAAGTGCGAGCAGTTCGTCGAGCCGACGCGGCGGTGGACCGCTTGCGTAGTAAGAGAAGAACCCGTGGAACCAGCCGTCCATATCGGACACTTGAGAGGCGGCGGTCAGGCGTCCGGTGGCGAGCAGCACGGGCAGCTGACCGATCACCGACAGCAGCGCCATAAACGCGCCGAGGTCCGCACTGTGGTGCACATCCGCCCGTCGTGCGAGGTCGGACTCGATGTATTTCCGCACCGCTTTTCCGAATTCCTCACCGGAAGCGAACCGGCGGCCAGCGAAGGGACGATCCAACCGCTCCAGGTCGAGCCGGTCCTCCAGCGCAGGCACCGCGGCCGCGATCAGAGCGTCCATTTCGGACGTTCCCCACGGCAGGTCGGCGAATTTGTCCGCGAAGACCGCGAAATCCGTACGCACGCGATCCGGATGCCCGGTGAACAGCTCGGTGTAATACGCCCAGGCGAGTTCCTTCGCGATCAGCGGCCACACGTCCGCGCGAAAGTCGAGCGGACCGGTCAGCCCATCGATGGCGCGCTTGTCGAAGAATCTGGGAATCTGCAACGGTTTCCCGCGCAGTCGGTAGCCGGTTTTCGCGTGATACGGCACCCCTCGCCGGGACCCGACGCGCAGCACCGGCTCGGCGCCGCTCGGGTGGTACCGCAGACCGCCGCACGGCAGCTCCTCGAACCGGCCGCCGCGACCCTCCGTCAGCAACAGCATCAGATCCACGAACGCGAGTCCGAAACCGCGCACTAGCACCGGTTCTCCGGCGGGCACAGCGAAATAGTCGACGTCCGCGGTGTAGCCAGCGGGGTAGTAGGCCAGCTCGTGTTGCTCGGCGAACGCCTCCAGTTCTCGTTCGCGAGAATCGGGGACCGCGTCGAGATGGCCGACGGTCAGCACTACGGCGTCGGCAGTCACGGTCGTGCCGTCGGAAAGCCGCACGGTCTCGTCGCTGTCGATGCTCTCGGCCGTGGCGAGGTGCTCGATAACCGTGATGCCGGACGGCAATTCAGCGACCACCTTGCGGTAGAACCACTCCAGGTACCGGCTCTGCAACCGCCGGGTCGGGAAGTCCGTGGAGGCCAGGGACTCGAACTCGGCGCGGACGTCGTCCGGCACCGGATACGCCAGGGTGCCCGCGCGCACCTGCCGCACCCACTCGATCAGCGACGGGCCCGGCCGCACCGGGCCGTCGATCCGGACGGTGTCGTCGGTGAAGACGGTGACGTCCTCGGGCATCGAGTTCATCCGCAGCAGCGGCGACTGCTCGTACCGCCACACCCGGCCGGGGCCGGGCGGGAACGGGTCGATGAGATGGACTTCGGCTTGCCGGTCGCCGAGCAGTTCGGCAGCGTTCGCGGACAGCCGTTCGAGGACGCCGACCCCGCGAGGTCCGGCGCCCACGATGGCGAGCGTGAACGTCGGGAGAGCGGTCACCCGGGCGAAGCTACGCGGCTGGGTGGCCGGACGGCGGCCGTTCCACACTGCGGACGATTCACCCGAACGGATGTGGCACAAACCACAAAGATCGAAGCGGCCCCGGAGGAGAGTGCGGAGCGCTATCGTCTGGACACGTGGCGAACTGACCGTGACCTGTCGGATACCGGCTAAAGAACCTAGAGAATCACCAACAGTCACGAGACACTGAGCTTGACAACTCACTTCGTGTGACCGGCCCGTGACCAGGAGGATCTAGGGTCACCCGTTGGTCACTAGTGCGGCACAGTCCGCACACAGCAGCGGGGAGAACACGCATGACGACAGCACCACACCGGGTCACGTTCCGCGAGGTGTTCGGAGTCGCCGAGTTCCGCGCGATGTGGTTCGGCGAACTGCTGTCGATCGCCGGTGACCAGCTCGCCCGCGTCGCGTTGTCCGTCCTCGTCTACGCCAACACCGGTTCCGCGACGCTGACCGGCCTGACGTACGCACTCACGTTCTTCCCGTCGCTGCTGGGCGGCATCTTCCTCACCGGACTCGCCGACCGCTTCCCGCGCCGGGCGGTCATGGTGACCGTCGACCTCACGCGCGCGGCGCTGATTCTGTGCGTTGCCATTCCCGGACTGCCGTTCTGGGCACTATGCGTGCTCGTCGGCTGTGTTTCCCTGCTGAATCCGCCGTTCAAGGCGTCTCAGCTGGCCTTGCTGCCGCAGGTGCTCGAAGGCGACCGCTTCGTGGTCGGCATGGGCATCCGGAGCATGACGGTCCAATCCGCGCAGCTGCTCGGTTTCGCCGGCGGTGGCGCGCTGCTGCTCACGATGGACGCCCGCCTCGCCCTGGTGCTCGACGCGGGCACGTTCCTGCTCTCCGCGCTCTTCCTCCGCTTCGGACTGAAATCCCGCCCCGCAGCGGCCAGCGGGGAAAAGCGCAAGCCGTTCCTCTCCTCGCTGAGCGCGGGCGGCAAGGTCGCCTTCGCGACCAGTGCGCTGCGGTCCCTGATGGTCTTCACGTGGCTCGCCGGCCTGATGCCGGTGTACGAGGGCATTGCCGCGCCCTACGTCGCCTCCTCGGGCGGCGGGTCCGAAATGATCGGCTTCCTGCTCGCCGCCGACCCGGTGGGCAGCGTGATCTTCACCTTCATCTACACGCGCTGGGTTCCCGCCGGGATCCGGCCGAAGCTGATCGGCCCGATGACCGCGCTCGCCGCGATCCCGCTGCTGCTGTGTTTCCTGCAGCCGGGCCCGATCGTTTCGGTGATCCTGTTCGTGATCTCCGGCGGCTTCGGCACGATCGCGCTGCTGCAGGCGACGGCCTCGCTGACGGTCGCGGTTCCGGACGAGAGCCGGGCTCAGACGATGGGGCTTTCGAACACCGGATTGACCACCACAATGGGCGTGACGCCGTTGATCGGCGGGGTCATCGCGGACCACGTGAGCGCGCAGACGACGGTCGGAATCTTCGGATTGGCCGGGCTGCTCATCACGATTCCCCTCGCGATCGCGTGGCAGCGGACCGTTTCCGGGCAGGCCAAAGAGGGGTCTGCGAAGGAAGCCACACGCGCCGAACATGCCTGATTACCCCGACATGCCCCGCGCGTGAGGCTCTGACCTGCGCGACCTTGCGGTGCTGCTACGCGGTCACTGTTCCTTGCTGCGCATCGCTGGTCACCCTTCATCCGGCGTGTTCGGGAAAAATGTACACACCTAAGGCCCTTGTGGACAGGCGGCAAACGGTCTGAAACTGTGAGTAAGGCGAGTGTCACTGGAGATCCGCGCAAGACCCGGGGGGAAGAATGGTCACATTGGGGGAATTTTCTGGTCTGGGGCTGCGCGATGCGGTCTCCCGGTGGTCGCTCTGGACTCGGCCGCGGCAATGGGTCGCGGTCACGCTGACGAGCATGGCCGTCACGGTGGTGCTCACCGTGGTGAGCACGCTGGTGTTCCCGGTCAGCCTCAGCCAGATCGGCATCCTCGGCATGCTCGCAGGGCTGGCGATCGCGCAGACCGAGGTCACGCGGCAGATCGAACGGCAGCGCCGGATGTTGAGCCAGGGCCCGCACATCACCGTGACCTCGGTATGGCTGCTCCCGGCGGCGCTGCTGGTGCCGCCGCAGCTGGTGGCCGCGCTGGGCGTGATCATCTACGTCTACCTGGCGTTCCGCAGCTGGAACGGCACGCGCCCCGGTGAGGCGCACCGCGTCGCGGCCAACGCGACCACGATGATCCTCTCCGGCTTCGGCGCCGCGCTGGCCGGACATCTCGCGAACGGCCACAGCGTCACCACCGTGGTGGCGGGCGCGCTCGGCTATTTCCTGGTCAACACCGCACTGACCGGCCTTGGTCTGTACCTGACCGACCCGGCGAAGGCGACCGCCGAGTCCTGCCTCGGCACGATGGACGACAACCTGCTGGAACTGGCGACCCTGTGCGTCGGCGGGCTGCTGGTGATGGTGCTGAGCCAGGAACCGCTGCTGTCGGTGCTGGTGATCCTGCCGCTGTACGTGCTGCAGCGCTCGATGCTGATCAAGCGGCTCGAGGAACTCGCGACCACGGACCAGAAGACGCAGCTGCTCAACGCCACGACCTGGCAGGACGGCGCGCAGCGCGAGATTTCCCGTGCCGAGCGCGAGAACGGCAGCTTCGGCGCGCTGATGATCGACCTCGACCACTTCAAGCGGATCAACGACACTTACGGCCACCTCGCGGGCGACGACGTGCTCAAAGCCGTTGCCGCGGTGGTGAAACAGGAGACGCGGGCCCACGACCTCGTCGGCCGGTTCGGCGGCGAGGAGTTCGTCGCGCTGCTGCCGTCGACGTCGAAGGAAGACGCGATCGTGACGGCGCAACGGATCCGGCAGCGCATCAGCGAGCTGGTGATCCCGACGCAGACGAACGAAGGCGTATCGGTCGCGATCGAAAACCGCACCGCGTCGATCGGGGTGGCGGCGTTCCCGCTAGACGGGGCAAGTATCGAGGAAGTGATGGCCGCGGCCGACGCCGCGGTGTATGCGGCGAAGAACAGCGGCCGCAACCGGGTCGTCGGCTCGGTAGCCCCAACCCGGGAACTCGCGGCGGTCGCCTGACGGCCTCGGACCCGGCCGGCACCCTCCCCCGGCCGGCCGGGTCATCCTTCGCGAGCCATCAGCACCAGGACGGCTCAGCTCAACTCGCCGCAGCGGAGCTTCCTGCGAGCTCGTGGCTGCCCGCGAGTTCTTCACGCAACTATGCAAGCAAGCCTCCCGCGACCTCCGGAACTTCGGAAATGACACCTGTGCCGGTCACCGGGATCCGCCCAGCCCGCGTCGACGAATTCGCCGCCGTCGCCGCGTTGCGCTGGCGGTGGGTCGCGGACCAGGACGGCCTGCCGGAACGCGACCGGGCCGAATTCGTCCGCGAGTTCGCCGCCTGGGCTCGCGCGCACGCCGAAACGCATCGCTGTCTGGTCGCGGTACGGGACGAGCAAGTTCTCGGGATGGCCTTCCTCGCCCTCACTCCCAGAGTGCCGACGCCGCATGACTTTTCGCGGATCTGCGGCGACGTGCAATGCGTGTACGTCGTGCCGGAAGCACGCGACAGTGGCGTCGGCGGTCTCCTGATCGAGGCGACGCTGCGGCTGGCCGCGGAATTCGGGTTGGAGCGGGTGACCGTGCATTCCTCGGACCGCGCGATCCCGGCCTATCTGCGGCACGGATTCTCGGTGTCGGGAAATCTGCTCCACAGCGAACTGCGGATCGCGACCGACCGGACGGCTAACCGAACGTATTCCTAGGCCCCTCGGTGGTTTTCCCCTGCGCGAGCTCCCGGAAGTGCTGTGCGGTGTGCTGCACGAACGCCGCCGATTGGCGGGAGTCCAGGGAGAAATCGCGGATCCGGTCCGCGACTTCGCAGTAGGTGTCGTTCCCCTCGTCGAGGAGGAAGGCCCCCGAGTGCTGGTGCTCGAAGTAGACGATCGGATCGCCGACCTCCACGTAGTACACGCAAAACCGCCCGGCCAGTCCCGAATGCCCGCCGCTGCTGCCGGGCACGACGCGGACCGACAGCTTCGCCGACGTCGCCATCAGGTCGGCGAGAAACCGGAGCTGCCGGGCCATCGTCGAAGGCCCGCCGACCGGATTGCGCAACGCCGCCTCGCCCAGCAGCACCTCGCACGGGATCGCGCCGGGGCCGACCACCAGCGGACGGCGCATCATCCGGAGCTCCGCCTGGCGTTCCGCGTCCTTCAGCGGCAATCCGTCGGCGAGGAACAACGCCCGCGCGTAATCCGGGATCTGCAGCAGCCCCGGCAGGAGCAGCGGCTGCCATTCGACGACCGACGTCGCGGCGCGTTCGCAGGCGAGCAGCCCGCCGAGGTGGTCCGGGTCGGACTGTTTGCCTCGGGCGACCCAGCCCGGTTCGGCGGTGCCGCGCGCCAGTTGCAGGATCCGCTGTTTCTCCGCACCCACGACGCCGAGCGCGCCGAGGATGCCCGCGACGTCCTCCAGCGCGGGAACCCGTTGTCCCAGCTCCCAGTTCGACACCAGCGCAGGGTTGGTGCCGACTCGCCGGGCGAGTTCGCGCAGTCCGAAACGGGCGTCGACCCTGGCCTCGCGCAGTGCGGTGCCGAGGGTGCGGATCCGGGGGGTGAGCATGGCCGTGCCTCGCATGGCCGCCTTTGTAGGTGTCACCAAATGCGAACACCTCTAGCTGTCACCCGAAGGTGGGCAACGGACCGGTCGCGCCCTGGTTTTCCGGGGCGCGACCGGCGGCCCACGTCACTTCGGACCGGTCACTTCAAACCGGTCGCCTCGGCCGCGGCCGGGTCGGAGTCGGCGAGGAACGTCTTGCAGCGTTCGTACTCCTCGGATTCGCCGATGCGGCCCGCGGCGGTGCCGAGCACGGCGAGCGCGCGCAGGAAACCCTGGTTCGGCCGGTGCGCCCACGGCACCGGGCCGAAGCCCTTCCAGCCGGCCCGGCGCAGCTGGTCGAGGCCGCGGTGGTAGCCGGTGCGGGCGTAGGCGTACGCGGCGACGGTCTCGCCGTCGGCGAGCGCGCGTTCGGCGAGCGTGGCCCAGGCCTCGCTGTAGTCGGGGTGTTCGGCGGCCACGGCGGACGGGTCCGTCCCGGAGTCGAGCGCGGCCTGCGCGTCGGTGTGCTCGGGCAGCAGCGTGGGCTCGGGGCCCAGCAGGTTGTGCGTCATGCCGCCATTGTGCCCACGATGTCCTCGGGTCAGAGGAACAGGCTGGTCAGCACGCCTCCGCCGGCCAGCACGAGGGCTGCGATCAGCACGGCGGCGACGGCTCGTTTCGGCATCATGGGCCGACACCCTGCCGTGCCGGGCCGGGCGGGGGCAAGTCCGCCACCCGTAGGGGTGAACCCCGGTTTTTGCCCCTTCTCCCGCCGCGGGGTCTTGCGGCAGTGGATGATGGCGCCTATGACGAAGGCGGTTGAAGACGTCGCCGGCCCCGCGGTCCCGCGCGGACCAGTGGGCAAGACGAGGCTTTTCTTCGCGACGCACTGGCACCGCGGCGCACCGGGGCAGCCGACTCCGGCGTGGGTGCTGCGGTTCTGTTACGGCATGTGGCTGACCGCGTTCGCGTTCAAGCTGGTCGGGTCGTCGTGGGACATGTCGTGGCACTTCAAGTGGCTGCGCGACGACCTCGCCCCGCCGCACCTGATCAACACCGTCGGCACGGTGATCATCATCGTGCTGGTGGCGATCCACAGCTACACCGGCCTCGGCTGCGACCGGCGCTCGCTGCGGCTCATGCAGGCCGGGCTGATCGTGTTCCTGGTCGCCGCGCCGCTCGACGTGATCAACCACCGCGTGAACGGCCTCGACCTGACCGCGTGGAGCCCGTCGCACCTGATGCTGTACCTCGGCACCGGCATCATGCAGGCCGGCGTCCTGCTCGGCTGGCTGCGGCTGGCCCCGCCGGGCCGCTTCCGCACCGGGGTGCTGCTCGCGCTGTGGGCGTTCTTCCTGGAGAACACCTTCTTCCCGAACGGACAGCAGGAGTACGGCATCCTCGGCCTGCGGGCCTGGGAACGCGGCGCGCCCGAGGCGGAGCCGACGCTGCTTTCCTTCGCCGCCAACCAGATCGGCCACCCGGTCGACCGGGCCGCGGTGGTGCACTTCACGATGCCGATCCCGGAGTGGGTTTATCCGCTGTGGGGAATCGGGGTTTCGGCGCTGATCCTGGTGCTGGCCCGCAAGACCGTCGGACAGCGCTGGGCCGGGCTGACCGTGGCCGGCGCGTATGTCGCGTACCGGTGCGTGATGTGGCCGCTGCTGCTGGCGCTGGGCTTCCCGGTGTCGACGGTGCCGTTCTATCTGCTGGCTGTCGGCCTGGCGGTGGATCTGGCCTTCCTGCTGCCCCGGCCTGCGCTGGCGGGCTCGGTGTTGGTGACGGTGCTCGGGTATGGCGCGTTCTGGGTGCAGTCTCAGTTGCGTCCTTGGCTGCTCGGTGACGCGCACACGGAATCGGCGCCGCCGGTGGCGTATTGGACGGCTTTGGTCGCCGTGGTGGCGGTGTTCGCGTTGTGGGCCGGGGCCGGCCCGGCGAAGGAATGGCGGGCTTCGCGGCGCACGGTCGCGGCGTAACGCGGGGGTTCGGTGGGGCTCAGCGCGCATGCCCGGCGGCAGGTCCAGCAACAGGCCACGAAGCTGATCGCGGCGCGGTTCCGGGATCCCTTACGGCGCAACACGTTGGCCGGGTTGCTGGAGCGGACCGCCGAAGGCTGGCACCTGGCGGTGCGCACCGGGGACCCGGGAACCGCCGATGCCTTCCTGATCGGGCGCGCCGGGGTGTTCGCAGTTGTTGTCACCGATCCGCCGCCGGACGAAACGACGATGCGAGAGGTGGCCCGGGACGCGGAAGAACGGTTCGCCGGACTGCCCGGCCCGGGCGGGCAGCGCATCGCCCGGAGCGCGGTGACCCTGGTCGTGATCGGCGGCTCGGGGTCATCGCCGGGGGCCGCCGGGCCGTTCTGGTCGTTGCCCGCGGCCAGACTGGACCAGCTTTTCCGGCGCGACACGGTGCATCTGACCGCTCGGCAAGCCGCCAGGATCGCTTCGGGGCTCGCCGCCCGGTTGCGTGGCTACAAGTGGCTGACGGTCGCGGCTCCGGAAAAGGCGGCCGAGACGTCCGAGCTGCTCTCGGCGGAGAGCGTCGCGGACGACCAGCTGCTCGCGGCGGTGGAGCGGCCGTTCGAGACGTGGATGACGTTCCTGCATCCCGACCAGGCCGCACTGGCGTCGCGCAACTATTCCGGCCCGGCGCGGATCAGCGGTCCGGCCGGGACCGGGAAGACGGTGGTCGCTCTGCACCGCATGCGGCACGTCGGCCGCCGGAGCACCGGTCCGCTGCTGTTCACGACGTTCGTGCGCACCCTGCCGCCGGTCAACGAGACCACGTTCCGGCGGCTGGCCCCGGAGCTGGCGGGCCGGGCGCAGTTCGTCAGCCTGCACGCCTGGGCCCGGGCGTTCCTCGCCGGGCGCGGTATCCAGTTGAACACCAATCCGAGGCTCACCAAGGACGCGTTCGCGCGCGCTTGGACGCAGCATCGCGAACCCCTTGAGCGGCTGGGGCCGAACTACGACTACTGGGAGACCGAGGTCCAGCGCATCATCAAGGGCCAGGGCATCGCGACGTTGGAGAGGTACCAGTCCATCCACCGTGCCCGGCGCGGGCTCCGGCTCGATCGGGGGCAACGAGCGAAGGTCTGGCAGCTGTACGAGACGTACTCGCAAAATCTGGCCGCGAACGGGCTGTCCGACTTCCACGACCTGCTGTCCCGGGCGAGCACTGAACTCGAACGGCAGCCTCTCGAAGAGCCGTATGCGTCCGTCGTGGTTGACGAAGCGCAGGACATGACTCTCACCGGTCTGCGGCTGTTGCGCACGATCGCTGGTGACGGGCCGAATCAGCTGCTGCTCGTGGGCGACGGACAGCAGCAGGTCTACCCCGGTGGTTGGCGGCTGTCCGACGCGGGGATCCCGATCCAAGGCCGCGGCGAAGTGCTTCGGGTCAACTACCGCAACCGCACGGGCATTCTCGACTTCGCTCGGCGGATCAACGCGGTGGACGATTTGGACGGTGCGGCGGGGGTCGCGCTGCGCGACGCGGATTCGGTCAACGAAGGCGGCGTCGTGAAGTCGTGGACCGGCACGCAGGCCGAGCTTCCGGACGCGCTGACTGCCGCCGTCCGGGACCTGGCCATTCCGCGCGGCGAGACCGCGCTGATCACCTTCAGCAACGCGGATGCCGAGCTGTGCCGGCGCTTCCTGGAATCCGCCGGGATCACCACGCGGGCGCTCGAACGTTACGTCGGGGAGGCCGAGGACCGGCTGCACGTCGGGACCGTGCACCGGGCGAAGGGGCTCGACTTTCGCGCGGTGCTGGTCGTCCAATTGCCGCGTCCTTCGCCGGAAGACCCTGCCGAGCAAGAGGAACAGCGGGAGTTGCTCAGCAGGCAGCGGCTGGTCGCCGCCACCCGGGCACGGGACTTTCTCTGGTGGGGCGTCGTACCGTCCTAACTGGACAGAAGACGGCGGTAGTGCTCGGTGGCCGGTTTGATGCCGTGGTCCGGGTCGGCGTTGTACAGCCCGTCCGGCCCCTTCGGACCGAAGCTGTACGGCTGATACAGCGTGGCGCAGGACGGTTCGGTCTCGGCAAGTCGTTGCCAGCGTTGCCATTCCGCGTCGTAGCGGGCCAGGTGGTAGCGCATGGCGGCTTTGTCGTATCCGCCATTCTGGTCGCCTACATAGCCGCGCAGCATCACTTCCCAGCCGTGACGCACTACGCGGTGCCAGGATTGGCCGTAGCGCGCGGACACTCGCAGGTACGTCCGGTCGGCGTGGTTGCGCAGCGGGAGCGTGTCGGACAGCGCGACGATTTCGTCCCACATCCGGGCCGCTTGGGATTTCTCGGCGAGCACCGGTTCCACCCGGCCTTGTGCGACTATTGCCGCATAATCACTGGTCAGGTCCTTGTCGGAGCCGCCGAGGAACTGGTCGCGGGTCCACATCAGCCTGCCCATCGGGTGCACCACGCTGTAATGCCCGCGCAGCACGGCGGCTGCCGACAGCAGCGCGAGGCGGCGGAAACGGCGGACTTGTTCGCCACGCAAGCCGAGCCGCGTCGTCGCGTATTCGGCGAACGCGCCTTCCTCGCCGAGGCCGGTGTCGCGGGTCCAGCGGGCGATCACCCAGGTGTTGAGGTCGCACCACAATTCGTTGTGGAGATACGGTCCGCGCCAGCCGCCGCCGCGAGACCAGGTCCAGATTCCGGCGATGATGGGGTTGTCGGCCACCTCCGCGAGCCCGATCGGGCCGGTCCGCGGTTGGGTGCGGAATTCTTCGAAACCGTTGACCACGCCGTCGATCACGTAGTTCGGGAACGCGCCCTTTCCCTCGTACTCGCGCTGGCATTCCACCTCGATGATCTGCCGGTGCTTCCCGACGCCGATGGTGCGGTTGAACGGGATGGTCCGCCAGAAGTCTTTCGCGGTGTGCTTGATCGAGAAGACCAGGTTTTCGTGCGTTTCGACCTGGTCGGTCACCTGGCGGTAGAAGTCCGGGTCGCTGGTCAGTTTGTCGCTGCCGGTGGACCAGGTGCGGTAGAAGACTCGCTTGCCGCGCAGGCACATCTCGTCACGCAGGATGCCGAGCAGCGTCAGATGGCTCGCGGCACCGTTGGTGATCGGGTTGTTTCCGGTGTGGAACGGCACGTTCTGCACGTACGTCTCGCCGGTGCGCACGACGATTCCGTCCAGACCGGGGAAACGGGCGCAGATCTCGCGCAGCATCAGGCGGTGGATTTGCTGAGTGAGCGGACGGTCGAAGCTGATTCTGCCTTGACTGTCGAGGACTTGGTCGCCATATAGCTCGACCAGGCGTTTCGGCAGGACGATGATGTCGGTGAAGAAATACGCCGCGATACCTGCCGCGTGCGCCCGCGCGATATGTGCGTCGATCTTCTTCGCAGTAGCTTCGACCCAGGCGCGACCCGGTGAGTTCTCTGGGAAAATGCGCTCGTCGAACGTGTCGAAGGTGATCGCGGTCTGCGGCGGCGTGAACTCGTTGATCACCTGACCGTCGTAGCCGTAGCTCTTCAGCGTCGCAGAATCGTTGAAGCGACTGGAAAACAGCGGCTCCCCGGGGTTGTTCTGGACCATGTCGAGCAGGAACGGCAACCGTCGCCCGGCGGGTTTCGCGAAGGCTGTGCCAGTGGTGGCCGCGAGAGCCGCGAGGGCGACCCCACCACGCAACGCCGTCCGCCGGCTGGTTTCCCACGCTGCGCCCATGCCTGCGGCCTCCAAGATCAGAATAGATCTGATGTATTTCCCTTGAGAGTAAGAAAGGCCCGGATTCGCGTCAACCGCCATCCCGCAGCATTCATGCTTGTGAAAACTTGTCTTGGCCAGACAGGATCCTTGCCCCGACCTTCCCGGAGCTGGTACCTCTGAAGGACCGATACATCCGATGACCGCCGCCGCAACGGGAGTGGATGCGTCATGGACCAGCCAAGAATCAGCCGCCGCAGCGTGCTCGCCGCAGCGGGTGCCGCCGGACTGCTCGGACTCACCGCGACCCCGGCATCCGCCGCCCCCGCCGCCACCCCGTGGTACCCCTCCGCCAAATTCGGCATCTTCATCCACTGGGGTGCCTACTCAGCCGCAGCCTGGGGCGACGCCAAACACGCCGCGGAGTGGTACCTGTACGCCATGAACGTCACGGATCCCGCGCGCGGCACCGGAACCCGTGACCACCACCTGAAAACCTACGGCGCGGATTTCGCGTACGACCAGTTCATCCCACGCTTCACCGCCCGCCGCTACAACCCGCACTCCTGGGTGCGCCTGTTCGAACAAGCCGGAGCCCGGTACTTCGTCCTGACCTCCAAACACCACGACGGTTTTCAGCTGTTCCGCAACACCGTCTCCGACCGCAATTCCGTCCGCCTCGGCCCAGGCCGCGACCTGGTCGGCGAACTCTTCTCGGCTGCCGCACACACCCGCCTCAAACGCGGCCTCTACTACTCGCTGGGCGAGTTCTACAACCCCGCGCTCGGCACCGCCCCCAGAAACCCTTACACCGGCGCGGAAATCGACTACACCGGCTACCGCCCAGTCACCGACTACGTGACACAATACGAGCACGCACACCTGAAAACCCTCATCGACCAGTACGACCCCGACCTGCTGTGGGCAGACGGCCAGGGCTACCACGAATTCGGCGGCGGCCCGATCTTCCGGCCGAAGAACTGGGACTGGCGCAGCGACGAAATCCTGTCCTATTACTACCGCAATGCCGCCGACCGCCCGCACCCGAAGAGCGTCCTGGCAAACGACCGCTTCGAGGCTTCGCACGCGGATTTCGCTACCGTGGAAGGGGATAACAAGAAGTACGTCCTCCGGCCCGATCCGTGGGAAGCCTGCCTGAACATCGGAAAATCCTGGGGGTACAACGAAAACGAGGATCCCGCGAAGATCAAATCATCCGTGCAGCTGATCCGCCTTCTGGCCGAAGTGGTGAGCAAGAACGGAAACCTGCTGCTCAACATCGGCCCACGCGAGGACGGCACGATCGCGGACTGGATGAGTTCGCGCCTGCTGGACATGGGCCGCTGGCTGCGCCTGAACGGCCGCGCGATCTACGGTTCGACGCCCTGGACCCGGGCAATGGACGGCGACCTCTGCTACACCCGCACGCGCGGAGCGTTCCACCTGATCCCGCTCCAATGGCCCGGCGCGCGGCTTCTTGTGCCGGGGGATGTTCCGATCGGTGACCGGTCGCAGGTCCGACTTCTGGGAGGACATTCCCGGCCGTTGTCGTGGACGCGGACGGCGGAGGGGGTCGTGATTGATCTGCCTCGACGTCGGACGGATGACTTCACCGACGAGTTCCCGGCGGTGCTTTCGGTGACGGATTGGTGATCGGACCGTTCACCAGCCGCGTTCGCGCCACTCGGGAAGCTTCGGACGTTCCGCGCCCAGCGTGGAATCGCCGCCATGCCCCGGGTAGAACCACGTCTCGTCCGGCAACTCCCCGAAGATCTTCTCCTCCACGTCCTTGAGCAACGACGCAAACCGGGCCGGGTCCTTCTCCGTATTACCGATTCCGCCCGGAAACAGCGAATCACCGGTGAAGACGTGCGGAAACCCTTCCGGGTCGCGGTAAACGAGCGCGATGCTGCCGGGCGAATGGCCGACGAGGTGCCGCGCCGTCAGCTCGACCTCGCCGACTCGGATGGTGTCGCCGTCCGATGCGTGCCTTGATCCTGTCGATGTCGTCGCGGCCAGCATAAGTACGGGCACCGGTTGCCTCCGCGACTTCCGCGAGCGCGATCCAATGGTCCCAATGCTGGTGCGTCGTCACGATCGACGCGAGACCGTCGTCGCCGGCCAGGGTGAGGAGGGTTTGCGAGTCGGCGGCCGCGTCGATGAGCAACTGTTCGCCGGTGGCGCGGCAGCGCAGCAGGTAAGCGTTGTTGTCGATCGTGCCGACTGAGACTTTCGAGATGGTCAAGCCGCTGGTCTCCCGCACGTCAGCTGGGCCGCCGATGGTCACTACTCCGGTGTAGGCCATGGAGTTCCTCCCTCGTCACGGTCCAGCCAACCGATGCGGCGCGAAGCCGTCAACCAGGGCAGTCCATTCTCCGAACTGATCAAAACGATTGCGCGCGGCCGAGCAACCTTCCCGAGCAAACGGAAACATTTGGTCAGACGAGTCAGTACGCGCTGTCGTCAGTCCAGTCAGTCTGTGAGAAATCCTCCTCATCGTCGGCTGCTGGTCGCGGCCGCTGGCGGGCCTTACGTGGTTGTCCGGGCTCCGCTCCAGCAGCAGGCTCGGGCGGCCGCGGGTCCCCCTGAGCGACGCCGGTTTCGGTCATTGGTTCGGCGAGCCCCTGTGCTTCAGGGATCGGCGTTCCGTTCGGCCATACGCAAGGTGAAGTGCTGGTGAGGAACAAGCCACCTTGCGGGTTAGCTTCAAGCGCCATACGAAAACTGTCCGCGTTGTTCTCGACCCAGAGGTACTCGTTCGGCGGATTGTTGTCGAGCACCCGGAAGTTGTGGTTCTGCCACCAGGTGCGAAGGGCGTCGAAATACGTGGGGATCTTGTCCTTCGCCAGCCCTTCGACCTGGTAGGTCCGACTGGCGAGAACCCTGTTCTTGGGACCGTTGTCGCTAGGGTCGTCGCAGTCGCCCCGCTGTTCCGATGCGAACAACGAGTACCGAGCCTCCGCGGGCAGCGCTTCGCGTGCCTTCTTCGAGTACTCCTCAACCTGCTGGTTGGCCTGTTCGATGGTGATCGTTGGTTGCATTCCGTCTCCTCCCGTACCGCACGCGCTCACAGACCACGTCAGGACGGCGAGCGCCGCCAGGTAGATCACGGCGGTGGGTTTCCGGCGGCTTTTCACGGTTAGAAGGTTGGTTGGCCGGCGATAACGCGCCCCATGTTGTTGAGCGCCTTGTTTCCGGGATCCCAATACATCGAGTGAGCGGCTGCGTTGTAACCGAATGCGTACCACGGCCCTTCGGTGCTCTGCTTCGGATCGCTTGGTCCCGAGCTGAACGTGTTGGCGTCGCTGAAGTTCTGCGGCTCGATGCCGTGCACAGGCGCGAGCTGGATCGGATCGTGCGAATCCACCGTGGAGTGAACGTGCTCTGCCGGAATCCCGAGTTCGCTGGCCTGGTTGACGCCGACGCCAGGACTGGCGACGAAAACGATGTCGTCGACATTGAGGTGCTCGTCGCGTGCGGCATGGCCGATGACGGTGGTTCCGTAGCTGTGGCCGATCATCGTGTTGTGCGACGGCGCACCCTGGTGGGTCGCCCGGAGCCCGTCCTGAAAGCGGTCGAGGTCTTTCTTCGCGTCGTCCGCGTAGTCACCGCTCATCGCGTTGGGCGCCACATCATCCGGTGCGTCGTAACCGACCCAGGAAACCACCGCGGTGGACGCCGACCCGGCCTTCGCCGCGGAGTCGAACATGCGGTCGGAACGGTCCATCTCGCCTTTGATCTTGCCAAGTTCCGCGCCGGTACCGGGAACGTAGGTGGCGACGTTCTTCGCCGTGTCCGGGTTGCCTACCGAGACAATTGCCTTGCCGTCCCCGCTCGCGTCCAAGCCAATCAAGAAAGTCTGCCTCCCGCCCGGGCCGATGTTGGTGAGCCGTTCCTCGATCGCACGCAGGCCGTTGAGCTTGCCCGCGATCTCGTCGAGCTTTTCCTTGCCTGGCCAATCGGTCTGATGCGGGGAACGCGGGTCGTTCGGATTGGCTCTGGAGATCTCCGTCGCTTCTGCCTGGAGCTTGCCGATCTCCCGCTGGAGCACCGCCCGGTTGGCCGCGTCCCGATCCACGATCGGGACGCCGTCCAGGTTGCGGACCAGATCGGGCGAATCCCGCAGGATCGTAGCCTTCGCGGTGTCGGAGAGGGTGTCCCACCAGGCCTTGTTGTCGCCCGGAGTTCCGCCTTCGGGCGGACCGATGATCGAGAGCCCGCTTTGCGCGGCACCCGCTGCGGCAGCCTGAGCGAGTGTGCCTGCATCCCGCTCGGTTATCTCCCCGCGCAGCGTCCGGGTCAGGATCGCGGCTAGGTCAGCATCCACGTCGTTCGCTCTGCGGAGGACCTGTTCGACCCGGTCCACGAGTTCAACCCGGATTTTCTCGCGCTGTGCTGCCACGTCCGGGGGCGGGGGCGGACCGGATGTCGGCGGTGCGACCACCGCGCCGTCGCCTCCGATCACCCACGAGTTCGTCCGGGCCAGCTCATCGGTCTCAGCCACCACGGCCGCAATGCGCTCGACCGCGATTTGCGCCTCGTGCGCGCCTCGACGGACTGCGGACGCCTCGGCTACCCGCCGTTCCAGAGTCGAGATCAGCGAGTTGTCCCTGGCTGACGCAGCACCTGCGGCATCACCCGTCCAGCCATCGAACTTCGCCGCGTTCTCCACATCATCGTTCAGCGCGAGCAACTGGTTGCAGCGCTGGTTAAGCGCATCAGAAACTCCGCCGATCGCCGCGGCGTTCCAGCGCCGCACATCCGCCCACACGACCATCAGACCGGCCTCGGCCCGCCGTGCACCGGGACAACCCGCAGATCATGTGCTGCTGCCTGGTCGTCCGTCCGGTAGCGGCGGGCCGCCGCCGTAAGCTGGTCGGCGTACTCGTCCATGTTTTTCGTCCAGGCAAGCAGCTCTCGCCCCCACATGTCGCCGAGCATCCGCGCCGCCTCGATGGCCGTCCCGCCGGGCAACCCTTGTGCGACACCAACCAGAGTGCCCGCCAGATCAACAGACCGTGCACCGTCTGCGGACCGCTTCGCGGCCTCAGACGACTTCTCGATCGCATCGATCACGACCTCAAACCCACTCATCGCACCCCCACACATTGTGACCCTCCGATCACACTATGACCTGGGTGCAGCGCAAAAGCCCGCCAAAGTACCCGAAAATCACCCCAGTGGCCGTTTCAGGAATGCGGCGAAGAGCGGTCTCGTGGGCTAAAAGCAGGGAGGCCGCCCCGACCAAAAGATCGAGACGGCCTCCTCACCAGAAAACCCCGTCAGCCCAGCTTCTGGCCGGCCGAGCCCAGCGCCTGCGAAGCCTCGACCACCCGGGTCGCCATGCCCGCTTCGGCGGCCTTCAGGTAGCTGCGCGGGTCGTAGACCTTCTTGTTCCCGACCTCGCCGTCGATCTTCAGCACACCGTCGTAGTTCTTGAAGAAGTGGTCCGCGATCGGGCGGGTGAACGCGTACTGCGTGTCGGTGTCCACGTTCATCTTCACCACGCCGTAGGACACCGCCTCGCGGATTTCCTCCGGCAGGGAGCCCGAGCCGCCGTGGAAGACCAGTTCGAAGGGCTTCGAGCCGGCGTCCAGGCCGAGCTTCTTCGCCGCTGCTTCCTGGCCGCCCTTGAGGACGTCCGGGCGGAGCTTCACGTTGCCCGGCTTGTACACGCCGTGCACGTTGCCGAACGTCGCGGCCAGCAGGTAGCGGCCCTTCTCGCCGGCGCCGAGCGCGTCGATCGTCTTCAGGAAGTCGCCCTCGGCGGTGTACAGCTTTTCGTTGATCTCCGCCTCGACGCCGTCTTCCTCGCCGCCGACGACGCCGATCTCGACCTCGAGGATGATGTTCGCCGCCGCGGCCTTGGCGAGCAGTTCCTGCGCGATCTCCAGGTTCTCGTCCAGGTCGATCGCCGAACCGTCCCACATGTGGGACTGGAACAGCGGCAGCCCGCCGGCGCGGACGCGTTCGGCGGAGATCTCGATCAGCGGGCGGACGAAGCCGTCCAGCTTGTCCTTCGGGCAGTGGTCGGTGTGCAGCGCGACGTTGACGTCGTACTTCGCCGCGACCACCTGAGCGAACTCGGCCAGCGCGGTCGCGCCGACAACCATGTCCTTCACCTTCTGCCCGGACGCGAACTCCGCGCCGCCGGTGGAGAACTGGATGATCCCGTCGCTCTCCGCCTCGGCGAACCCGCGGATCGCGGCGTTCACGGTTTCCGACGAGGTCACGTTGATGGCCGGGTAGGCGAACTCGTTCGCCTTCGCCCGGTCGAGCATCTCCGCGTACACCTCGGGGGTGGCGATGGGCATCGGTTCCTCCTCGAGACGACTGGCTTCTACAGCGGCATCGTACGAGGTGGACCGGCCGCGCCGACCGGTCCTACCTCACACGAGACGAAACCGACTGGAGCGATTCAGAGCAGCTCCGCCGCGATTGCCCGGTAGGCAGGGAACGGATCGTCGTCCAGCGACTGCACGCTGATGTGCTCCGCCCCCGCGTCGAGGTGCGCCTGCAGGCCCTTGGCCAGCGCTTTCCCGTCGCCGTGGACGGCGAGCGCGTCGATCAGGCGGTCGCTGCCCTGCCCGGCGATGTCCTCCTCGGAGAACCCGTACTTACGCAGGTTCGCGGTGTAGTTGGACAGGCCGAGATAGAACTGCACGGTCTTGCGACCGGTCTCCCGCGCTCGCTCCGGATCGGTGTCGAAGACGACCTTCTGCTCGGGTGCGAGCACGGCGGCGGACCCGAGGATTTCCCGTGCGGCCCGGGTGTGCTCCGGAGTGGTCAGATACGGGTGCGCGGCGGCGGTGCGGTCGCGAGCGAGTTCGAGCACCTTCGGGCCGAGCGCGGCCAGCGCGCGCGACTCCTTGGGCACCCCGGCCGCGTCGAGCGCGTCCAGGTACTCGACCAGCGCCGCGTACGGCTTCTTGTACTCCTGCGTGTGCTCGCGGTGGCCCGCGCCGACGCCGAGCAGGAACCGTCCGGGGTACTTGCCCTCGATGCGGTGGAACGCCCGCGCGACGTCCTCGGGCGCGTCGGCCCAGATGTTGACGATTCCGGTGGCGACCTTGATCCGCTCGGTCGCGGCCAGCAGTTCGTCGACGATCGCCAGGTCGCCGCCGGGGGAACCGCCGAGCCAGATCGTGCCGTAGCCCAGTTTCTCCACCTCGGCGGCGAACTCGCCGTCCACCGCGGTCGACATCCGCCATACGCCTAGCTTGCCCAGTTCGATAGCCATGTCCCGCCCAACGCGCGAGAACCCGGTTTTCCTCCCGTCCCGGCCGGATTAGGTTCGAAAGCATGACCAAGCTCGGCTCCACGGAACTGGACATCCACGGCCTCAACCTCGGCTGCAACGTCTTCGGCCACACAGCGGACGAACCCACGTCATTCGCTGTTCTCGACGCGTACACCGCGGCCGGCGGCAACTTCCTCGACACAGCCAACACCTATGGCGGCGGGGGCGGTTCCGAAACGATCATCGGCGACTGGCTCGCCAAGCGCGGCCGCCGCGACGACGTCGTGATCGCCACCAAGGTCGGCGCGGGGGAGCAGCGGCCCGGCCTCGCCGCGAAGAACATCGCCGAAGCGGTCGAGGAATCGTTGCGCCGCCTGCGAACCGACCACATCGACCTGTACTACGCGCACAAGGACGATCTCGACACCCCACTGGAAGAAACCCTCGCCGCGTTCGACCAGCTCGTGCGCGACGGCAAGGTCCGCTACATCGCGGCGTCCAACTACGAACCGGACCGGCTCGCAGCCGCACTGTCCATTTCGGACCAGAACAACCTCGCCCGATACGTTGCCCTGCAACCGCATTACAACCTGGTCGAGCGCGATTACGAGCGTGAGCTGGCCCCGCTCGTCGCCCGCGAGAATCTGGTGACGCTCCCGTATTTCGGGCTGGCCATGGGATTCCTCACCGGCAAGTACCGCTCGAAGGACGAGCCGGGCGACTCGCCGCGAGCCCCGCGCGCGCTGAAATACCTCGACGCCCGGGGCGAACGAGTGCTCGCCGCGCTGGACGAAGTGGCTGCCGCGCATCACGCGTCGGTCGCCAGCGTCGCGCTCGCGTGGCTCCGTCAGCAGCCGACCGTCGCCGCGCCGATCGCCAGCGCGCGCACCCCGGAGCAGCTCGTTGACCTGCTGGCTTCAGTCGAGCTGACCCTGACCGACGCCGAACTCACCGCTTTGGGCGAAGCGTCGAACTGATACTTACCGAACAGTAGCTTACTGCGGGTAGGTTGTTGTACGGTGCCCTCCGGACAGGCAAAACCGGCTCAGGAGGGCACCGTGGCTCAGAAGCAGGTCGACGGCAAGGTCGTGCTCATCACCGGAGCCGCTCGCGGGATCGGAGCCGGCCTGGCCGAGCGGCTCGCCGCGCGCGGGGCGAAGGTCGCGCTCGTCGGGCTCGAAGCCGCCGAGCAGGAGGCGGTCGCCAAGCGGATCGGGCCGAGCGCGAAGTCCTGGGAAGCCGACGTGACCAGCTGGGACGACCTCGAGCGCGTCACCGAGGGCGTGGTCGAGCACTTCGGCGGCATCGACATCGTCATCGCCAACGCGGGCATCGCGACCGCCGGATTCGTGCGCTCGGTGGACCGCGCCGCGTTCGAGCGGGTGATCGAGGTCGATCTGCTCGGCGTCTGGCGCACGTTCCGCGTCACGCTCCCGCACGTCATCGAACGCCGCGGCTACCTGCTCGGCATCTCCTCGCTCGCCGCGATCACGCACGCGCCCGGCATGGCGAACTACGCCGCCGCGAAGGCGGGCGTCGAGGCGTTCTGCAACAGCCTCCGCGCGGAGGTCGCGCACCTCGGCGTGAAGGTCGGCGTCGCGCACCCGACCTGGATCCGCACCGACCTGGTCGAAAGCGCCGACGCGCACCCGGTCTTCGGCAAACTGCGTTCCGGGATGCCGGGCCTGCTCGGCAAGACCTACCCGCTGGACGTCGCGCTCGACGACCTGGAGGCCGGGATTCTGCGCCGCGCCAGGACGATCCACGTGCCACGCTGGGTCGGCGGCCTGAAGCTGCTGCGCTCGTTCCTGCCCCCGATCGTCGAACTGGGCGCGCGGACCCGCGTGCCGGCAGCGGACCGGGCCGCGCTGAAGGACGTCGAGGAGCGCGGTGCGTTCGAGTCGTCGGTCAACGGCCACGGCGGGCGCGCGGCCACGAAGCGCAGCTGAGGAGCGCCATGTCCCGTCGCGACCAGATCCGGATGACTCCGGACGAGGCGCAGGCCTACCTGGCCGAGCAGAAGGTCATCAACGTGGCCTCGGTCGGCCCGAACGGCAGGCCGCACCTCACCGCCCTCTGGTACTACCCGCACGAGGGCGGGGTCGCGACGTGGACGTATGGCACCTCTCAGAAGGCGAAGAACCTGCGACGGCTGCCCGAAGCGACCGTGCTGATCGAAAGCGGCGATGCGTACGACCAGCTGCGCGGGCTTTCCTTCGAGGCCGACGTCGAGTTCGTCGAGGACACCGACCAGGTCACGGCGATGGGGATCGCGCTGATGATGCGCTACTCCGGGGCCGAGCCGGGCGCGCCGGTGCCCGACGAGCTGCGGACCTTCATCGAACGGCAGGCGCCGAAGCGGGTCGGGCTGATCCTGCGTCCGACGAAGATCGCGAGCTGGGACCACTCGAAACTCGGCGGCACCTACTAAGGAACGAGCACCACGAAGCTCAGTCCTGAAGTATGTTCCGCCAGGTCAAGCGCGGTTTCCGGGTCGTCGAGGCTCGCCTTCAACAACTCCACCGCGGAGAGGTCCAGTACGCCCGAGCGGACCATGTTCCACACCCTCGTCACCGTCTCGTCGTCGCTCATCCAGGAACCGCGCAGGGTGAGCCTGCGGTGCATGAAGTCGCCGTACGGAATGGTGAGGTCCTGGCGTACGCCGCCGACGAGCACCAGGGTGCCGCGCACGCGCAGGCTGTCGTAGGCGGCCATCGTCGCGTCCGCCGTGGGCGTGGCGCCGAGAGTGTCGAGGGCGATGTCGACCGGTCCGATCGCCGCCGCGTCCGCCGCGCGATCACCGGTCAGCTGGTGGGTGCGCACGCGCGGGCCGAGTTCGGCCAGCCGGTCGAGCGCCACCTTGTTGCGGCCCACCGCGGTCACCGTCGCCGCGCCTTCGGCCAGCGCCAGCAGCACCGCCGCGCCGCCCATCTGACCGGTCGCGCCGATCACCGCGACGTCGCGTCCGGCCAGCGGACCCGCCGAGCGCAGTCCCGCAGCGGCAACGCAGAGCCAGGGCAAAAACGCCAGCCGCGCCGGGTCCGGGTAATTCTCCGCACCGGGCAGTTTGACCATCGTTTCCTTGGCGCACAATGCTTTCTCCGCGAAGGTGCCATCCCGCCACACCTCGCGCAGGCGGTTCGTGCGCTCGTTGCCGCCGGAACCGCCAAGGCCGACCCAGCCGACCAGGATCTCGTCGCCGTCGCCCGCGTTGAGCAGCGCCGTGTCCAGCACGAGGTCACCCGGCGCGACATGGAAGACGTCCGGCGCGACGTCAGTCACGCGGCCGATGCACGAGGGGCCGAGGATCAGCGGGGTCAGCAGGCCGCCGCGACCGCCCGTCACGACCGCTTTCGTGTAAGCCGGGAGGTGCGCGGCGAGCACCTCCACGATCACGCCGCCGCCCTGGAGAACGGGTTCCGGGACCTCGGAGAGGCGCAGGTCGTCGTCTTGTGAAGCAACAGTCCAAGCTCGCATGGGACAAGCCTCGCGCGGCGTTAAGCTGGTATCCAGAATCGCGTTATTCTGGTACTGGAGGTTCTAGGGTGAGCGTCGAACTGGGCACCTTCCTGCGCAGCCGCCGCGAGCGGATCGCCCCGGCCGACGCGGGCCTGCCGGTCACCGGACGCCGCCGCACGCCCGGATTGCGCCGCGAGGAGCTGGCCCTGCTGGCCGGGATCAGTGCCACCTGGCTCACCTATCTCGAGCAGGGCCGCGACGTCCGCCCGTCCGACCAGGTGCTCGACGCTCTCGCCCGCGCACTGCGGCTGACCAGCGCCGAACAGGACCACCTGCGCCGCCTCGCCGACGGCGGAAAGACCCCCGAGGACGCGCCCGAAGAGGCTGCGCCCGAGGTCGCGGGCGTCCCGGCGATGCTGGGCGACAACCCCGCGTACGTCACCGGAATCTGTTACGACCTGCTCGCGTACAACGACGCCGCCGCGGAGCTGTTCCGGAACATCGAGCCGGGCGCCAACGTCGTCCGCTGGATGTTCACCGAGCCCGCCGCCCGCGAGGTCCTGGTCGACTGGGAGCAGGAGGCGCGCAACATCCTGGCCCGGCTGCGGGCGATCACCGGGCGGCATCCCGAGCACCCGCGCGTGACCCGGCTCGTGGCCGAACTGACCGAGGCGAGTCCCGAGGTGCGCGAGTGGTGGCCGCACTACGAAATCCAGTTCAGCCACGCAGGTCACAAGCGCTTTCGACACCCCCGGCTTGGCGTGGTCACCGCGACGCACGCCGCGTTCCACGTGGCCGAGCGGCCGGAGCAGACGCTGGTGGTCTACCGGCTGCCGAGTGGTACTGACGAGTAGGAAGTACTTTTAAGTAACTGTTACCTGAGGTAACATCAACGCTGCCAGACCCCCAGCGCAGCGGAGGCCGACAAGATGACCGAGCGGTTCAAGGTCGTGATCGTGGGCACCGGGTTTTCCGGGCTCGGCCAGGCGATCCAGCTCGAAAAAGCGGGCATCCGGGATTACGTGATCCTGGAGAAGGCCGACGAGGTCGGCGGAACCTGGCGGGACAACTCGTACCCGGGCTGCGCGTGCGACGTGCAGTCGCACATGTACTCGTTCTCCTACGCGCAGAACCCGGACTGGAGCCGGTCGTTCTCGCCGCAGCCGGAGATCTTCGACTATCTCAAGGGCGTGGCCGACAAGTACCGGCTTCGCGAGAAGATCCGGTTCGGCGTCGAGATCACCGGCGCGAACTGGGACGAGGGCGAACGCCGCTGGACGGTGGAGACCAAGGGCGGCACCGAGTTTTCCGCGCAGTTCCTCGTCGCCGGCGTTGGCGGGCTGCACATCCCGCAGATCCCGAAACTGCCGGGGATCTCCAAGTTCAAGGGCCAGACCTGGCATTCGGCACAGTGGAACCACGAGTTCGACCTGGCGGGCAAGCGGGTCGCGGTGGTCGGCACCGGCGCGAGCGCGGTGCAGTTCGTGCCGAAGATCGCGCCCGAGGTCGGCGAACTGACGCTGTTCCAGCGCACGCCGCCGTGGATCATGCCGAAGCCCGACCACGCGATGCCGGGCTGGGCCAGGCAGTTGTTCAAGCGCGTGCCGGGCACGCAACGGCTGTACCGCAACGCGTTGTACTGGATGCTCGAATCCCGTGCGATCGGGTTCAACGGGCATCCGAAACTCATGCAGGCCGCCGAGATTCTCGCGCGCAGGCACATCGCGAAGGGCATCAAAAACCCAGCGCTGCGCCGGAAAGTCACGCCCGACTACACGATGGGCTGCAAACGCGTCCTGCTGTCGAATGACTATTTCCCGGCACTGGACCGGCCGAACGTCGACGTCGTCACCGACGGTATCGCCGAGGTGCGCGCGCACAGCATCGTCGACACCGCCGGGGTCGAGCACGAGGTCGACGCGATCATCTACGGCACCGGCTTCAAGGTGACCGACGCGCTGGAATACCTCGACATCACCGGCATCGGCGGCCGCGATCTGGCGAAAACCTGGGCCACCGAAGGGATCCAGACACACAAGGGCATCACCGTGTCCGGGTTCCCGAACCTCTTCTTCCTGCTCGGCCCGAACACCGCGCTCGGCCACAACTCCGTGGTGTTCATGATCGAATCGCAGTCCCGCTACGTGGTCGACGCGATCCGGCTGGCCGATTCCCGCGGCGCGGCGGCGCTGGACGTGCGGCCGTCGGTGCAGGACGAGTTCCAGGAACAGATCCAGGACAAGCTCGTCAAGGGCGTGTGGACCCAGGGCGGCTGCAAGAGCTGGTACCTCGACGCGAAGGGCGTCAACCGGACGATCTGGCCGGGCTTCACCTGGCGCTACTGGCTGGAGACCCGCCGCGTCGAGCCGAGCGACTACGAACTGAGCGGCCGGTCATGAGTGCCGACCACGAACAGATCGTGCTCCACGCGCGCGACGTGGAGTTCGACTGGTCGAAGCTGCCGATGCACTGGATTCCCGGGCAGCCGCAAGCCACGCACAGCATCAACGTGCTGCATCTGGCGCTGCCCGAAGGCGAACGCTGGTTCGTCGAGGTGTTCAAGCAGGCCGTCCCGCTGATCCGCGACGAGCGGCTCAAGGAGGACGTGCTCGGGTTCATCGGCCAGGAAGCGATGCACGCGCAGGCGCACGACGGCGCGGCCGAACACCTGGAATCTGCCGGGGTTTCCGTACGGCCCTACATCGCGCAGATGGAGTGGATGTTCCGGCGGCTGCTCGGCGACCGGCCCGGAGCGAGCCGGGAGTGGCTGATCGAACGGCTCGCGCTGGTCGCGGCGATCGAGCACTACACCGCGTTTCTCGGCCAGTGGATCCTCGACGCGAAGGACCTCGACGCGGCCGGCGCCGACGAGACGATGCTGGATCTCCTTCGCTGGCACGGCGCCGAGGAGGTCGAGCACCGGTCGGTGGCCTACGACCTGTTCTGCCATCTCGACGGCCGCTACGGTCGGCGAGTGCGTTCGATGATCGTGGTGACGCCGGTACTGGCGTGGGTTTTCCTTCGGGGTACGCGATTCCTGATGAAGAACGACCCGACGCGCCCCGGCCGTGCGAACTGGCGGGCCTACCGCCGCGCCGCCCGCCTCGGGTTGCTGCCGGGACCGCGCGAACTGCTGCGCGAGATCCGGCCGTATTTCCGGAAGTCCTATCACCCCACCGAAACCGGCGACACCGAGCAGGCGGTGGCGTACTTGGCGAGTTCGCCCGCGGCCAAGGCCGCCGACGCTCCGCGATGACCGCACCGCAGTTCCCGCCCCGGCTCGACGGCAGCGGCAGGCGCGACCGGCTGATGTCCACTTTGGTCGCGGTCGGCGCGGCTTACCGGCGGCTGGCGGAGATTTCCGGCCGACGGCGTCCGCCGGTACGGGAGGTCGACCGTCGGCTGCCGTTGGTCGTCGAAGCCGTGCGCACCGAGGCCGACGGCGTGGTGAGCCTGCGCCTCGTACGACCCGATTCGACGCCGCTGCCCGAGTGGCGGCCAGGCGCGCATATCGACCTGATACTGCCTTCGGGAATGGTGCGGCAGTACTCGCTGTGCGGCTCGCCTTCCGACCTGTCGCACTACCGGATTGCCGTGCGGCGCATCGGTTCCGCGTCCGCCGAGGTGCACGCGCTCACCGCCGGAACTCGCGTCACGGTGCGCGGGCCGCGTAACGCTTTCCCATTCGTCACCGCGCCCGCGTATCACTTCATCGCGGGCGGAATCGGGATCACGCCGATCCTGCCGATGGTGCATCGCGCGGAGGCGAGCGGCGCGGACTGGCGACTGGTCTACACCGGCCGCGACCGGGAGTCGATGCCGTTCCTCGACGAACTCCCCGCCGAGCGGGTGCGGATCCGGCCGGACAAGGAGTTCGGCATCCCGGCGTCCGGCGCGGAGCTGCTGGAGGAGATGCCCGCCGATGCCTCGGTGTACTGCTGCGGCCCGGTGCCGATGATCACCGGCGTCCGCGTCGACCTGGCCCGCACAAGTACCGCCGCGGTCTACTTCGAACGGTTCTCGCCGCCGCCGATCGTGGACGGCGAACCGTTCCGCGTGGTCCTGCGCCGCAGCGGGCTGACCCTCGACGTGCCTGCCGACCGCTCCACGCTCGACGTCGTCCGCGAGGTGCTGCCCGACGTGCCGTACTCGTGTCGCCAGGGCTTCTGCGGCACCTGTGAGGTAGCGGCCGAAGACGGCGGGCGCGTGCGGATCTGCGTCGACCGCGGGCCCGCCGTCCTGGAGCTTTAGCCCTGCTCAGGGACCCAATCGCCGAGCACCGGCTTGAACTCGCGGACGGTGCGCTCGGCCACCACGCCCTCGAGCGCGTACGGGTCGTTGTCGATCAGCTCGGCCAGCGCCGCCTCGTCCTCGGCCTGCCACAGCACCAGGCCGCCGGAGTTGTCGGCGAGCGGCCCGGCCACCGCGACCCGGCCCGCCGCGACGTGCTCTTTCAGGTAGTCCCGGTGCCGCGGCCGGACGTCGGCCAGCTTCTCCTGGACGTAACGGATTTCGACGAGGTACCAGGCCATGCGCTTACTCCCGGGGTGAGCACGACAGTGACGCCGCAGACGCTACCGGTGACCGCCGGGCGGACGCACCATGCGAGCGGTGGCAGCGAAAGGCCAACCCGATAGGCTAGGCGCGGGCGGAACCTGTGTGCACGCTGTGTCTATCGCGCACCAACGGGCCTGCTGAGCGGACACGTCGAGGACAGGCGGGGATACATGCTGGAGGGGAACGCGGAACGCAGCGTCGAGGCGACCCTCGGCCACCTGCGGACCATGGACGGACCGGTCCCGGCGCAGCCGCCGGCCGCCCCGTTGAACCTGGAAGACCTCTACCGGCAGCACCGGATGCGGCTCGTACGGCTCGCCATCCTGCTGGTCGACGAACCGGCCACGGCCGAGGACGTCGTGCAGGAGGCTTTCACCGGGCTGCACCGCAACTGGGGCAGGCTGCGCGACGCCGCGGCGGCGGTCGGCTACCTGCGCACCGCGGTGGTCAACGGCTCGCGCAGCGTGCTGCGGCGGCGCAAGACCGCGCGCGAGTACGTGCCCCCGCACGCGGTGAACGCCAGGTCCGCGGAAAGTCTCGCGATGCTCTCCAGCGAGCATCAGGCCGTGGTCAACGCGCTGTCGAAGCTTCCCCCGCGCCAGCGCGAGGTGCTCGTGCTGCGCTACTACGGAGGGCTGAGCGAAGCGGAGATTTCGGAAGCCGCGGGCATTTCGAAAGGCACCGTGAAGTCAACCGCCAGCCGTGCGCTAGAGGCGTTGCAGAAGGCAATGCAGCCGCCCCAGTGACCTGGGCGGACCAATCTCGCGCTGGTCGGCCCTCTCTGGTCCAGACCAATATATGCTGGACCGCGTGAAGCACCCCGGAGACTTCGTCATCACGGGCGGCCGCGTCGTGGCCCCGGACCGCGTACTCGACGACGGCTGGCTCGCCGTGTCCGGCGGACAGATCGCCGCGGTAGGCACCGGAACGCCCCCGAGCAGCCCGGACGCCGCGACGGTGGACGTCGCCGGGGCGCTGGTCGTACCCGGTTTCATCGACACCCATTGCCACGGCGGCGGCGGTGCCTCGTTCTCGACGCTCGACCCGGACGAGATCCGCACCGCCGTCCGCGCGCACCGGCGGCACGGCACCACGACCATGCTCGCGAGCCTGGTCTCCGACCCGGTCGACCTGCTCACCGAGCAGATCGCCGCGCTGCGCGAACTCGTGCAGGAGGGCGACCTCGCGGGCATCCACCTGGAGGGCCCGTTCATCTCGCGCGCCCGCTGCGGCGCGCACGATCCGGACACCCTGCGTGAACCGGACACCGGCACCGTCGAGAAGCTGCTGCGCGCCGGCCACGGCTCCATCCGGATGGTCACGCTCGCGCCGGAGCTGAACGGCGGCGTCAAGGCGGTCCGGCAGCTCGCCGAATCGGGCGTGATCGCCGCGATCGGCCACACCGACGGGGTCGCTGACCAGCTGGTTCCGGCCATCGACGCCGGTGCGACGGTCGCCACCCACCTGTTCAACGGCATGCGCCCGCTGCACCACCGCGAGCCGGGCCCGGTCGGCGTGCTGCTCGACGACGAGCGCGTGACGGTCGAATTGATCTGCGACCTGGTCCACCTGCACCCGACGGTCGTGCGGCTGGCCGCGCAGCACGCGGGCCGCGGCCGGACGGTGCTGATCACCGACGCCATGTCGGCCACCGACGCCGCCGACGGCCGCTACACCCTCGGCAGGCTGGAGGTCGACGTCCACGACGGCGTCGCCACCCTGGACAACGGTTCTCTCGCCGGAAGCACGCTGACCATGGACAACGCCTTCCGCAACCTGGTGAAGGGTGCGAAACTCGACGTACTGGACGCCGTCCGGGCGACGTCGGCGCGACCGGCCGAATTGCTCGGCATCGCCGACCGCACCGGCGCACTGCGCCCCGGCCTCACCGCGGACGCCGTGATCCTGGACGACGACCTGCGCCCGTCCCGGGTACTGCACCGGGGCGAGTGGGTGGCCGAGGCGGGCCGGGCTACCTTGAGTACGTGACGAGCTAGCACTTCGACAGGCGGACGGAGCGGATGAGCGAGCCGAAAGACCCGGAACGGTTACTGGCCGACGCGCTGCGTGCACAAGCCGTCTTCGCTCCGCACGTCGTGGCGAACCCGGTCGAAGAGCAGGCGGACGCCGGCTCCGGGACCGGCTCGCAGGGCGCGGTCCAGCCCGGCGCTTCCGGCACGGGCTCGTTCAGCGCGGCCGGCGGGCCCGGGATTTCCGGACCGGGCGTCTCCGGAACCGGCTCCTTCGGGGCCTCTCCCGCCGCTGGCACCGGCTCGTTCGGGGCCGCTCCGGCTTCCGGAACCGGCTCGTTCGGGGCCTCGGCCCAGACCGGCGCTCCGGCGCAGACCGGCCCGACCACCGAGCTTCCGCCCAACTACGGACTGTTGTCCGGTGCGGGCGCCGACTCGCTCGCCCGCGAACGCGCCGCCCTCGACGACCACACCTCGCCCGGCACGACCGGCTCGATCCCGCCGGTCGGGGCCGACGACGCGACGGTCCGCCGTCCCGTCCAGGCGGCGCAGAGCGGCCCCCTGCCCGCGCACTGGGTCCTGTTGCTGGCCGTGCTGCTGGGACTGGCCGCCGGGTCCGTCATCGGCCTGCTGACGCTGATCTGAGCCCCGGTCTGCCCGGACGGCCACTCCGGCAGGCACTCCCGGGCCGAGTTCTTAACCCCGATCCCACACCGATGACCTGCGATTCCTTGCCCGATGAGGCCACCGTGAGTCACCCTGTACCGTTTTCGGTGTGATTCTCGCCCAGAACACAGTGACCACCATGTCCCTGCTGCCGTCGTGGCTGGACCCGCAGCATCTGCTGAACGGGCTGACGGCGCCCGTGATCGCCGTGCTGTGCTTGATCATCTTCATCGAGAGCAGCGTCTTCCCGGTGCTGCCCGGCGACTCGCTGCTGTTCACCGCGGGCCTGTTCATCGCGAACGGCACGCTGAAGGCACCGCTGTGGCTGGTGTGCGTGCTGGTCACGGTCGCCGCGCTGCTGGGCAACGTCGTGGGGTACTACCTCGGCTACTTCGCCGGGCCGAAGCTGTTCAGCAGGCCGGACTCGAAGTTCTTCAAGCAGGAGTACGTCGACAAGACGCACGGCTTCCTGGAGAAGCACGGGCCGAAGGCAGTCGTGCTGGCCCGGTTCGTGCCGTTCGTGCGGACGTTCATCACCTGGATCGCCGGCATCGGCCGGATGGACCCGAAGCGCTACTTCACCTACACGGTCATCGGCGGCATCCTCTGGGCCGCGGGCATCACCGTGCTGGGGTCGCTGCTGGGCAACATCGGCTTCATCCGGGACAACGTCGACGCGATCTTCGTCCTCATCGTGCTGGTGTCGGTGGTGCCGATCGCCATCGAGTACCTGAAGAGCCGCCGCGAGAAGAAGGCCCGCCTGGCCGACGATTCGGCCGACGTCACGCAGCAGATCCCGCGCGTGCGCGACTGACTTTCCGTTTTTCAGCCGAAGCGGCGTCCGGACTTTTCCGGACGCCGCTTCGTCGTACCGGGGTCAGTCGGTCATCGAGAACATCGAACCCGGGTTGAAGAGGTTCTCCGGGTCGAGGGCCTGTTTGATCTGCCGGTGCACGCGAATCCCGACCGGGCCGATCTCGCGGGCGAGCCATTCGCGCTTGATCTTGCCGACGCCGTGCTCGCCGGTCACCGTGCCGCCGAGCGACAGGCCGACCTCGAGGATCTCGTCGAACGCCTGCTGGGCGCGCGCGAACTCGTCCTCGGAATCGGGCGCGTACACGATGGTCGGGTGCATGTTCCCGTCCCCGGCGTGGCCGACGACGGCGATCTTGAGCCCGACCTTCTCGCTGATCCGTTCGCAGCCGCGGATCAGTTCGGCGATCCGGGTGCGGGGCACGCTGACGTCGTCGGTGAGCCAGACGCCGTAGGTCTCCAGCGCGGTCAGCACGACGCGGCGGGCCTGCAGCAGCATCTTGCCCTCTTCGAGGTCGTCCGTGGCGTAGACGAGATCGGCACCGCAATCGGTGCAGATCTGTTCGAGCAAAGCCAGCTCGCGCCGGGCGGCCTCGCCTCCGGCATCGGACTGGCCGAGCAGCAGCGCCTGACAGTCCGAGCCCGCGCCGAGGTCGGTGTTGAGGTAGGTCTCGGAAGCCTTGATCGACGCCGCGTCCATGATCTCCAGCAGCGACGGCACCAGCCCCTCGCGCACCGCCCGCGCGACCGCTTCGCCGGCCGCCTCGGTGGTGTTGAACCCGGCGACAAAAGTGGCCGGGGCCTGCGGAAGCGGCCGCAGCGAGACGGTCGCCTGGGTGATGACGCCGAGCGTGCCCTCGCTGCCGATGAACAACTTGGTGAGGTCGTACCCGGCGACGCCCTTCACCGTGCGGCGGCCGGTTTTCAGCAGCGATCCGTCGGCGAGCACGACTTCGAGGCCGAGCACCGAATCGGTGGTCACGCCGTATTTCACGCAGCACAGGCCACCGGCGTTGGTGGAGAGGTTTCCGCCGATGGTGCACCAGTCGTAGCTGGACGGGTCAGGCGGATAGAACAGGCCGTGCTTTTCGACGGCGGACCGGAAGTCGAGGTTGACGACACCCGGCTGCACGACGGCGAGCCGGTTGCCCGCGTCGACCTCGACGATCTCGTTCAGTTTCATCAGCGAAAGCACGACACAGCCGTCGATCGCGTTGGCCGCGCCGGAAAGCCCGCTGCCCGCCCCGCGCGGCACGATGGGGACTCTCGCTTCAGCACAGGCACGGACAGTCGCCTGCACTCCCGCGGTATCCGCCGGAAGCACTACCGCCAACGGTTTTCCCGAGGGAGCGAGCGGCATCATGTCGCGCGCGTAGGCGTCGGTGACGTCAGCGTCGGTGAGCACCGCGGCCGGGCCGAGGTCGTCCCGAAGCCGCTGGAGGAGGGCGTCGTTGCTCATCCCCGCATGGTAAACCGGGATGTTCGCAGTGCGGAATATTAATTCCGATATTAGCTGGTCCGCTGGGCGCGCAGCACGACGTCGCGGGTGTGCGCCGTGCCCGGCGGGGCAGGGGACACCCGCGGCCGGCTCTCGTTGACCAGGACGGTCCACTCCTCGCCGAGAGCCCGCACGATGTCGTCGGGTTGGCAGTAGCCAGAGTGCTCCGGTCCCAGGTCGCGCGGATCGTGACTGCCGAAGAGAAAAGTCCCGCCGGGCGCGACCGCGTCGAGCAGCTTCCGCAACACCCCGTCGTCGTGGCGGAGCGGGAAGTACTGAACGCTGACCAGGTCGAACGCCCTCGCCGGAACCGGACTCGCGGCCAGATCCGAACGCACCCAAGCGATCCCGGCGTTGGCGGCGGCCGCCCGCTGCAACGCGGTGCGCGAGATGTCGAGCGCCGTCACCTGCCAGCCGCGCGCGGCCAGCCACCGCGCGTCGCCGCCTTCGCCGCACCCGACGTCCAACGCCTGCCCCGGCGCAAGCCCCTCGACCTCGGTGACGAGCACGCCGTTGGGCTCGCCGCTGAACACCTGCTCCCGGCTGCGGTAGAGGTCTTCCCAGAACTGCGCGTCGTGTGGTGCTTCGGATTCCCCGGACGGAGCCATTTTCGTTACCACCTCCGCCGTTCACGATTCTCCTGACCGCGCCGGACGACAAGGTTCTTTGCCGGAAGCGCAAAACTCAGTTCCGGATGTTCTCCAGGTCTGACAGCAGACCCGGGTGTTTCGGCGCCCAGCCGAGCGCTTGCTGGGTGTGTGCGCTGGAGGAAGGCTGATCAGTCGCGAATATCGGACCGAGCGGGCCGTACGTGTCCTCCGGCACCGATTCGACGGGGAGCCCCAGCCGCCGTCCGATCACTGCCGCGATGTCAGCGACCTGAACGGCTTCGTCGGCGACAGCGTGCCAGGCCGTACCGGGTTCCGCCTTTTCCAAAGCGAGCCGGAAGAGAACCGCCGCGTCGAGCGCGTGCACCGCCGGCCAGCGCTGCGTGCCGTCGCCTGGATAACCGGACACTCCCGTTTGCCGGGCGATGTTGGTCAACAGCCCGGCGAACCCGCCTTCGCCGTTGTTGTGCACCGTGCGCGGCAGGCGCACCGCGGACGTCCGGACCCCGCGATCCGCGAACCCCAAAACCTCGGCGACCGTGCGCCCCCGCCCGCCGACCGGCCCGTCGGTCGAAACCGGATCAGCCTCAGTCGACGCGCGGCCCGGCACATACGGAGTCCCCGAAACCGCGACCAACGGCCGGTCGCTTCCGACGAGCGCCTCAGCCTGCACCTTGAGCGCCGCCGTTTCCTCGGCGACCGCGTTCGCGAGGGCTTCGGCGCTGCTGAACGCATTGGCGAAGGCGAGGTGGATCACCCCGTCGGCTTTGCCCGCGGTCTCGCGAATGACGTCCAGATCAGCCAGCGCGCCCCGCACCGGCTCGGCACCGGCTTTCCCGGCCGCCGCGACGGAGGCGGCGGACCGAGCGAGCGCGAGAACGGAATGGCCGCTGTTCAGCAGTTCGGCGACGACAGCGGAGCCGACCAAACCGGTCGCGCCGGTAACGAACACGCGCATGGATCTCTCCCTACAGTGATGGGACTCTTGTCCCGTCACACGCTACCAGAGTGACGGGACAAAGGTCTCATCGCCTAGGATGACTTCATGGCCCGATGGGAACCCGGAGCGCGCGAACGGCTGGTCGTAGCGGCCGTCGACCTGTTCGCCGAACAGGGCTACGACGCCACGACGGTCGCGCAGATCGCTGAGCGCGCCGGAGTCACCAAGAGCACGTTCTTCCGGCATTTCCCGGACAAGCGAGAGCTGCTGGTGGCCGGGCAGGAAACGCTGAGCAGACTGCTCGCGGAGGGAATCGCCGACGCCCCCGCCGACGCCACCCCACTGGAAGCAGTCGCGGGAGGCCTGCGCCGCGCCGCGACCGCGATGGGCCCGATGAACCGGGAACTCGCCCCTCGGCTGAAGGCCGCCGTCGCGGCCAGCACGGAGCTGCAGGAGCGGGATGCGCTGAAGAGCGTCGGCCTCGCTGCCGCGATGACCGCCGCCCTGACCGCCCGAGGCCTGCCCGAGGCGACGGCGGCGCTCGCGAGCGAGCTGGGGGTGCTGGCGTTTAAGCGGGGCTATTTCGAGTGGTCGGAGAGCGATCGCGGGGATGACGCTGATCCGGCGGAGTATCTGGTGGCCGCACTGGACGAACTTCGAGCGGCGAGCGCTTCGCTGGGCTGAACCGGCGGGATCCCCTTAGACCGGACGGTATTCCGCCAGCTGGGGGCGCTGGCTTTCCAGGGGTTATTCCGAGCGGCCCGGGACCGCCTATGGAGACGACGCGGTGGCGGAGCTTCGAGCCCCCCTCACTGGGCTGGCCAAGGCGAGCCCACTTCGACCCAGCAGCTGCCCCCGGCATGCCGCGAATCGGACGGCACCCGCACGGCCAAACCTCGGACCGCGAGCACCTCGCTGGCCCGACCGGACAGACAGCCGGATCCACCCCGCCCCAAGCGGCCACTCCCGGACGCCTCGGCACCGCACCCGTACCGGCCGAACGGCGGCGGACAGCCGCCTGGCATCAAGCAACGCCGTTGCCCAGCAAAGCGCTGAACGAGCTTCGGGCGGCGACCGCCTCGCCGAGCGAACCGGCGGCCATTTCCGCACGCCTCGGGACATCCGCACTGGCCAAGCGGCGGGCGCTTCGCTAAGCCGACCAGGCGGGAGCCGAACCTGCTCGCCCCAGCAGCCACCCCCGCACCTCGGCCGAAACAGCATCCGCGCCGGACCAATCTCGGACGGCGAGCGCTTCGCCGAGCAACCAGCGACCATTCCCGCACACCTCGGGACAGATGGCCACCACACCGGCCGAGCGGCGGGCACCTCGCTCGACCGCCCCGGCAGGAGCCGAACCCACCCACCTCAGCAGCCACACCCACCCACCGCGGGCAAGACGGCACCCACACCGGCAGAGCAGCGGGCACCTTGCTCGGCCGACCCGGCAGGAGCCGAACCCACCCCGTCCCAGCGGCCCTTTCCGCACGCCTCGGGACATCCGCACTGGCCAAGCGGCGGGCGCTTCGCTGGGCCGACCCGGCATGAACCGAACCCACCCACCTCAGCAGCACTCCCACACACCGCGGGCAGACGGCACCCGCACTGGCCAAACCGGCGGACAGCCGTCCGGTCGCGAGGATTTCCCTTGCCCCGCAAACGGAACTGCGCCGCCCGTCAGGCAGGCGGAGATCGTCCGCCTGCCTGACGGGACCGAATCACGCGGACATCGCGGGCTCCTCCGGCTGAGTTTCCTGCGGGCGGTTTCGCCTGCGGCCCAACAGGAAGTACGCCTGCAGTGCCGTGTACACGAGGATCGCGGCACCGACCCACGCGCTCGTGTGCAACGCCGTCACGAAGGACTCTCGGGCGGTGCTCAGCAGCTCCGCACCTTCGGCGGCGGGCAGGCCGTGCGCGGTGGCTACCGCGCCGCCCAGGGTGTCGTGGGCCGTTGCGGGTGCGGTGGCGGGCAGGCCTGACTGGTAGACCGCCGTGGCGAGGCTGCCCAGCAGGGCGGTGCCCAGTGCGCCGCCCAGTTCGTAGCCCGTTTCCGAGATCGCCGACGCGGCACCGGCGCGGTTGACCGGGGCGGCGGAGATCACGAGGTCGTTCGTCAGGGTTTCGGACAACGCCACCCCGCCGCCGACCAGAACGAACGCCACCACGACCGCGGCCAGTCCGGCGTCGGCTCCGATGGTCGTCAGCACCAGGAAGCCGGCCGCGCCGAGCAGCAGGCCGAGGCTGACCAGGACCGGCACCCGGACCCGGCGGGCGAGCCAGGCGGCCGCCAAGGCGCCGACGACACCCGCGACCGTCGCGGGCAGCATCCACAAGGCGGCGATCAGCGGGGTCAGCCCGAGCACCAGCTGCAGGTACTGCGGCAGCAGGAACAGCAGCCCGACCAGGGCGAACACGCCGAGCAGGTTCGTGATCACCGAACCGGCGAACTTGCGGTTGGCGAACAGTCCGAGGTCCAGCATCGGCTGGTCAAGCCGCCGCTGCCGGCGCACGAACGCCACGCCCAGCGCGAGCCCGACCACCATCGCGGCACCGGCCGACCAGGTGATCCCCGACGTCGCGGCGATCTTCACGCCGTACACGACCGGCAGCATCGTGCCCAGCGACAGCAGCGCCGACCACGGGTCGAACCGGCCCGGGTTCGGGTCGCGGAACTCCGGCAGCAGCAACGGGCCCGCGACGAGCAGCAGCACCATCACCGGCACGTTGATCAGGAAGACCGAACCCCACCAGAAGTGCTCGAGCAGCCAGCCGCCGACGACCGGGCCGACCGCCATGCCGCCGGAGAACGCCGCGCTCCAGATCGCGACCGCGGTGCGCCGCGTACGGTCCTCGGTGAAGATGCTGCGGATCAGCGACAGCGTGGACGGCATCAGCGTCGCACCGCCGACGCCCAGCAGCGCTCGCGCGACGATCAGCATCAGCGGCGACGTGGCGAACGCCGCCAGCACCGAGGCCGCGCCGAACGCCACCCCGCCGATGAGCAGCAGTTTCCGCCTGCCGATCCGGTCGCCCAGCGTCCCCATGAAGACCAGCAATCCGGCCAGGACGAACGAGTAGACGTCGACGATCCACAGCTGTTCCGCGCCCGTGGGCCCGAGATCCTCGCTGAGGTAGGGCAGGGCAAAACCCAGAACTGTCGCATCCACGCTGATCAAGAGGACCGGCAGCACCAAGACTGCCAAAGCCCACCACTGGCCTCCGCGCCGCACCATGGCGCACTCTTCCTTTCTTATACCGTCCAGACGGTACAGTTTCGTTCCTGAGGTAGAAGGTAAACCGTCTGGACGGTATAGTCAAGGCGATGGCTAAACCTTCAGCACGTGAACGCATCCTCGGCTCGTACGAGGTCATCCTCGCCGACCGCGGCCCGGCCGAGATCACTCTCGACGCCGTCGCGGCGCACGCCGGGGTGTCCAAAGGCGGCCTGCTCTACCACTTCGGTTCGAAGGACGCCCTGCGCGACGGCCTGCTCGAACGCCTGGAGCGGCTGACCGACGAGGACCTAGAACGCGCGCGCAACGCACCGGAAGGCGTGGTCCGGCACTACCTGCGCTCGTCGATCACCGACGTCACGCGTGACCTGGCGCTGCACCGCACGACGATGGCCGCGCTCCGGCTGGTGCTCAACGACCCGATCGCGGCGGAGGTGTCGCGCCGCTGCACCGAGCGCACCCGCGAGCTGATGCTGGAGCACGTCGAAGACCCAGTGGCGGCCGAGCTGGTGATGCTGGTCGGCGAGGGCCTCTACATGCGCGCGGCACTGGGCGAAGAGGTGACCGACAGCCTGCTGGAGCAGATCGAGGAAATCGCGGATCGGATCGAGGCCGGGACTCCGGCCAAGGCCGCGCTCGCGGCGGGACGCCAGAAGGACTGAGGCCTGGGCACGGCGGCACTCGCGGCGGGGCACCGGAAAAACGACGAGAAGACAGCCCTGCCGAACCGACGCGAGCCCCCTCGCCGCCAGAACCAGCGCGAGGCCCGCGCGCCGCCGACCCGGCACAGGGCCAGTTCCGAACACCGAAGCAGCCCAAGCAAAACCCCCGCCGTGGAGAAAACCTCAGCGGACCAGCCCGTAAACCCGCTCGATCTCCACCGTCAGCACCAGCCGCTGATCCGCCACCATCGCCGCCCGGTATTCCGCCCAGTCGGGATGCTCGCCCGCGACCTTGCGATACAGCGCGATCAACGCCTCCACCGCCTCGTCGTCCGGCGACGAGGCCACCGGCGACAGCACCGCCCGCCCCTCGGCCACGGCGTACGACCACCCGTTCGACGACGCCACGTGGTAGCTCACCCGCGGATCCCGCCGCATGTTCTTCGTCTTCGCCCGCGTGTCCGTGATCGACACCTGCAACTGGCGGGCGTCGCGGTCGAAGTGATGCGTCACCGTCGACAGCTGGGGACGACCGTCCCGCTTCAGGGTCGCCAAGACCCCCTGCTTGCTCGCCGCGATGAGGTCGTAGAGCGCTGTGTCGTCAGTCATACCCCTACAAGGCCCGGCGAGAAGGATCTGTTCCCGCCCCGAAACCCCGAGCGACCAGCGGCGTCCGCATACCGGGAGAAACCGGACGATACCCCTCCGGTTGAAATCTGCTTGCATGCGGCAACTAAAGTGTCATGTGACACAACCACGGGCCGGCCGCTTGCGAAATACGCCGTACGGGCACACTCTTGCTTGAGGCAACTAGTTGCAGTCGCCAACCAATGGTTTGCTCCACCCCAAGGAAGACCCACATGGCACCTGAGAACTCCGCCGTCAGGCCCGAGGCCGACCTCGACCTTGCCGACCAGCTCGGACACGAGCTGGTCCGGTTCATGCGCTTGATCACCAAGGCGAAGTCACAGGTCGCCAAACACGGGCCGGACGGGATCGAAAGGGCCGCGTACGCGATCCTTTTCTGCCTCGTCCACGAAGGCCCGCAACGCACCAGCAAGCTGGCCGAGTTCCTGCACTCCGAGATCTCCACGATCAGCAGGCAGTCCAGCTCGCTCGTGCAGCACGGACTCGTCGAACGGCAGGCCGACCCCGAGGACGGCCGCGCCTGCTTGCTCGCCCCGACCGCCGAAGGCCTGCGCGTCTTCGACGAAAACCGCAAGCACCGCGCCCGGTGGCTGGCCGACGTGCTCGACGACTGGAGCCAGGAGGAGCGCGAGACGCTCAACAAGCTTCTCACGCGGCTCAACACAGGTATCGAAAAGAACAATCCGTCGCTGTCCGAAATCACGGCGGCGGGACAGGCCAAGGGGGCCTCGAACGCATGACCACCGTTGAAAAGCAACCTCAGTCGCGAGGGGGAGCGCCCGCCGAAGACGGCGAGAGCGGTCCGCGGCTGACTCACCGCCAAATCGTCACGATCATCAGCGGCCTGATGTGCGGCATGTTCCTCGCCGCGCTCGACCAGACGATCGTGGGCACTTCCATCGTCCGGATCGCCAACGACCTGCACGGCTTCGACCTGCAGGCGTGGGCGACCACGGCCTACCTGATCACGTCGACGATCGCCACGCCGATCTACGGCAAGCTTTCCGACATCTACGGCCGCAAGCCGTTCTACCTCGCCGCGATCGCGATCTTCGTCGTCGGTTCGGCGGCGGCGTCGTTCTCGACGTCGATGTACGAACTGGCCGCGTTCCGCGCGGTGCAGGGTCTCGGCGCCGGCGGTCTGATGTCGCTGGCCATGACCATCATCGGCGACGTGGTCCCGCCGCGGGAACGCGCTCGCTACCAGGGGTACTTCCTCGCCGTGTTCGGCACTTCGACCGTGCTCGGCCCGGTGCTCGGCGGCTTCTTCGCCGGCTTCGACAGCCTCGGCGGCCTGCACGGCTGGCGCTGGGTCTTCCTGATCAACGTGCCGATCGGCATCGTCGCGATGTTCGTCGTCGCGAAGGTCCTGAACGTCCCGCACAACCGCCACGACCACAAGATCGACTGGTGGGGCGCGCTCACCATGGTCATCGCCGTGGTCCCGTTCCTGATCGTCGCCGAACAGGGCCAGAAGTGGGGCTGGGGCGACCAGAAGTCGATCTGGATGTACATCATCGGCGGCGTCGGCGTCGTGCTGTTCATCGTCGTCGAGAAACTGATGAAGGACGCCGCGCTGATCCCGTTGCGGCTGTTCAAGAACTCGACCTTCACCGTGGCCATCATCGGCGGCGTGATCGTCGGCGTGGCGATGTTCGGCGCGATCACGATGATCCCGCAGTACCTGCAGGTCGTGCAGGGCTACACGCCGACCGAATCGGGTCTGCTGATGCTGCCGCTGATGGTCGGCATCATGTCCAGCTCGATCATCTCCGGCAAGATCACCTCGAAGACCGGGCGCTACAAGATCTTCCCGGTCGTCGGCACGATCCTGATCGCCGCGGGCGCGTTCTTTTTCGCCATGGTCAAGTACGACACCCCGATCTGGCACCCGCTGGTGGCCGCGCTCATCATCGGCCTCGGCCTCGGCCAGTGCATGCAGACGCTGATCATCGCGGTGCAGAACGCGGGCCCGCGCAAGGACATGGGCGTGTCGACCGCGTCGGCCACGTTCTTCCGCCAGATCGGCGGTACCGCTGGGGTCGCGGTCTTCCTGACGATTCTGTTCAACGTGCTGCCAGGCAACATCACCAAGGCGTTCGGCGGCCACATGCCTCCGGGCGCGGGCGGCCAGATCGGCGACCTGTCGAGCAACACGAGCGTCATCCAGAACCTGCCGGAAGCGGTGCGCACGCCGATCCTGATCGGCTTCACCGAGTCCATCACCACGGTGTTCTGGGTGGCAGGCGGCGTCGCGCTGCTGGCCACGCTGGTGCTGCTGTTCATGAAGGAGATCCCGCTGGCGGGCATGAACCCGGCGGCGGCCGCGGTCGAAGGCGGCGAGGCGCTGCTGGAAGGCCTGGACGAGCCGGTCCCGGCCGCGGAAGAGACCGCGGAGCTGAAGACGGGTTCGCTGTTCGAGGAGGCCCCGAAGGAGCCGGTGCTCGTGGGAGCGGGCGGCAAGCACGCCCTGACCAACGGCCACGGCGACGCGCAGGCGGTGGCTGACGCCCGGCCGATGCCGATCACCAACTCGCTGGCCGACGCGGAACTGGGCATGACCACCGGCGGGGTCCCGGTCACCGGCCACGTGCGCCGCCAGGACGGCAGCCACGTGAGCGCGGCCGCGCTGACCCTGATCGACCAGCAGGGCCGTCAGGTGGCGCGGGCGACCGGCAACGGCGACGGCAGCTACTCGATCCCGACCCAGGGTCCGGGAACGTACGTGCTGATCGTGTCCGCTCCGGGACACCAGCCGCAGGCATCCAGCGTGGTGGTCGGCGGCCACCCGGCGAACCTGGACGTGACGCTCACCGGATCCGGCGAGCTGACCGGCGTGGTCCGTTCGATCGGCACCGCGACCCCGCTGGCCAACGCGACGGTCACGCTGACCGACTCGCGCGGCGAGGTCAACGGCGCGTTCATCACCGCCGAGGACGGCGTCTACACCTTCAGCGGCGTCGGCGCCGGGCAGTACACGCTGGTCGCGAGCGGCCCGCACTACCGCCCGGTCGCGGTCACGCTGACGGTGCCGGACAGCGGCGTGCTTCGCCACGACGTCGAACTCGCCGGCGCGGTGCTGCTCCAGGGCGTCGCGCGCACCGAGGGCGACCGGATCGTGCCGGACGCGCGGATCACCGTGCTCGACGCGAACGGCAACGTCGCGGCGGTGGCCCGCACCGACAGCGAGGGCCGGTACGTGGTCAGCGACCTGCCGATCGGCTCGTACACGGTCGTGGCGAGCGGTTACCCGCCCGCCACCAGCCAGGTGACGCTGAACGATGGCGAGGCGCAGCACGACGTGCGGCTGAGCTACGACCAGGCGCTCGACGAGCTGGTCGACCGGTCATGAGCGGGGGCCTGCGCGCACAGCTGCGCTCGAACGGCGGATGGCCGGTCGAGAACGCGGTGCTCACGGTCACCGACCTCAACGGTCGCCAGGTCGCGCGGCAGGTCACGGACGCGAAGGGGGCAGTGGTCACCGATCCGCTGCCCCCGGGCGTCTACACCGCCGTGATCACCGCGCCGGGGTACACGCCGCTGGCCCGCACCGTGCAGATCGGCTCCGACGGGGCCGGGCTGCTCGGCGACATCGCGCTCGTGCCGGTTTCCGGCGCGGTCGAGCTGCCGCCGGAGGGTCCGTGGACGATCGACCCGATGCACTCGTCGGTGGTCGCCACCGCGCGGCACATGGGCATCGCGAGCATCAAGGTGCGGTTCCCGGACGTGGCCGGGCGGATCGAGGTCGCCCGGCCGGTGGAGCGGTCGACGGTGCACGCCGAGATCAAGGCGGGCAGCATCGAAAGCGGCATCAAGATGCGGGACGACCACCTGCGTTCGGCCGAATTCCTCGACGTCGACGCGTATCCGCTGATCACGTTCGAAAGCACCGGGCTTTCCCAGCTCGGCACGGACAACTGGGCGCTGCGCGGCGTGCTCACGCTGCACGGCGAACGCCGCGACGTCACGCTCGACCTGCGCTACACCGGGCACGGCCCGGACCCGTGGGGCGGCGTGCGTGCCGCGTTCCACGCCGAAACGCAATTGCACCGCAACGATTTCGCGATCAACTACAGCGCGATGGTGCGGGCGGGCGTGGCGGCGATCGGCACGACGGTCAAGGTGGAGCTGGACATCGAGGCGGTGCAGGGCGAGTCCCTGCCGCAGTTCTAGAGAAAACCGCGACAGGCCGCCCGGGAACTGTTCCGGGCGGCCTGTTCGTTGTCCTGGGCGAAAAGGGTGAACAGTCTGGTTACCCCAGGAATACCCAAAGTCACCGAATGCGGAGGATTCGATGGTTGCGTACTGCAGCCGGGCCCAGCCACGTAGGCTCTTCGCGTGAACCTCGACGCCGCCCAGCCCGCGCACGCCGCGGGAATCGGCCTGAGCTGGCTGGACACCGCCGGCCCGGTGCTCGTCTGGGTCATCGTGCTGTCGTTCGTGCTCATCGAATGCGCGCTCATCATCGGGCTCTTCCTGCCCGGCGATTCGCTGCTGTTCGGCGCGGGCGTGGTGCTCGCCCAGCACGGATCGGACCTCAACGCGTGGCTGCTGTCCGCGGCCGCGTTGCTCACCGCCGTGGTCGGCAACCAGATCGGCTACTACATCGGCCGCGGCGCGGGGACCACGCTGATCGCCCGGCGCGGCGGGCGGATGCTCAACCGGCACAACCTCGAACGCGCGCAAGCTTTCCTGGACCGCAAGGGATTCTTCGCGATCGTCGCGGCCAGGTGGATCCCGTGGATCCGCACGCTGGCCCCGCTCATCGCCGGCGCCGCGCGGATGGATTCGCGCCGGTTCCTGCTCGCCACCACTGTCGGCGGGCTGTTGTGGGTGCCGACGCTGGTGCTGCTCGGCTACTACGGCGCGGGTCTGCTCGACGCCATCCCGTGGGTCAAGACCGTCGCACTGTGGGTGAGCATCGCGTTCTTCGTGTTCGGCACCGCCTACGGCGTGCTGCGCTACCGCCAGGAAATGCGGCGTCCGGTCGACGAACCCGACGACGCGCACGCCTGAGCGCTCAGGCCGGGTCGGACCAGACTTCCAGCTGGATGCCGTCCGGATCGCGGAACACGATCACCGCCGAACCTTCGAAGGTCTGCGATTCCGTCGCGGGCAAGTAGGACACGCCGTACTCCCGCAGGCGGTCCTCCCATTCGGCGACCTCGGCGCGGGACGACACCGAGAACGCGACGTGGTCCAGACCAGTGCGTCTTTCGTCGAACGCGGGTCTCTCGGTATCCGGATGCTGGACCAGCACCACGGAGAAACCGTCTCCCGCCGAACGCAGAACTACTTTGCGCACCCCGGTTTCCGGGTCTTCGCGCCGATGGCTTTCCTCGAGGTCGAGCACCCGGACGTACCAGGGAACACTTCGGTCCACATCGGTCACGGTGAGCGCCAGATGGTGCACAGACGTGAGCTTGGGCATGACTTTCGCGGCCGTCCTTTCAACCCCTCGTTCCAGACTCGCACACCGGTACGACCGCCACGGGCGAGTTCACCGAGTTCCGGGGTCAATCGTGATCTGCCCGTCTCCGGGCGTCTCACTGTCCGAGATCGATCAGCGACCGCCGCCGACCTCGAGCACCGAGCCCACCGTGAAGGACGCCTCCGGGGACAGCAGCCACAACACGGCCGTCGCGATCTCTTCCGGCTGGCCCGCGCGTCCGAGCGGGATGCCCGCGCTCAGCCGGTCGAGCCGGTCCGGCATCCCCGCGGCGGCGTGCAATCCGGTCTCGACCAGGCCGGGGGACACCGCGTTGACCCGGATTCCCTCGTCGGCGACTTCCCGCGCGAGGCCGAGGCTGAGCGTGTTGACCGCCGCTTTGGACGCCGCGTAATGCACCCATTCACCCGCTGACCCGTTCCGCGACGCCGTGGACGAGACGTTCACGATCGCTCCGCCAGACCCGCCGTAGCGCGTCGACAGCTGCCGCACCGCCTCGCGGCAGCACAGGAAAACACCGGTGACGTTGATGTCCAGCACGCGGCGCACGATCTCGACGCTCTGCTCGTCGAGCCTGCCCGGAGTGTTGCCGGTGATGCCCGCGTTGTTCACCAGGCCGACCAGCGGGCCCAGCTCGGCCGCCGCCGAAAAAAGGTCGCTGACCTGCTGTTCGTCGGACACGTCGGCGCGGTGCGCAAGCGCTTGCGCACCGTGGGAACGCACCCGCTCGGCGACCTCCTCGGCCGGGGCCGGGTCACCGGAGTAGTTCACCACCACGTCGTAACCGCGGGTCGCGGCCAGTTCGCAGATCGCCGCGCCGATGCCCCGGCTTCCGCCGGTGACGACCAAAACCCCCACAGGTCACTCCTTATGAACGAGGTTTGAGCGGCTCGACGAACTGGGCGTCGAGCCAGCGCATCTGTGCCATCCACATCCACCACGTCGCGTCGTCCGGACAGTGCTGCCCGTCAACCGCCTCGCCGCGCAGCCACGCCCCCAGCAGCGCGGTGATCGCCGTGCACACGTCGAGCAGCGCGCGGCCCCACCACCATTGGTGCATCGGCGTGTGCAGTTCGAGGACGCCGCCGTGCTCCGGCAGCACCGACAACGCCCAGTCCAGCCGGGTCCGGACGTCGGCGAGCACCTGCGGTTCGAGCTGCGGTTCGCTGGTGGTCTCCTGCATCCGCTCGACCAGCAGCGCCAGCCTCGGGTCCGCGGCGGGTTCCGCTGGCTCGGTCAGCCGACGGTCGACCAGCGCCCGCAGCCCGTTCAGGTGCGTGCGCACGAGCGGGACGTACGGCGGGTACAACACGGCGATCCGGGCGTCACCGGCGCGATCCCAGGTGACCGCGCCGGCGTAGGGATCCGTCGTCGCCGGATCGTCGAACATCACCTGTTCAGAGGGCGAAATTCGTCAGCGGCAGGTTCTCGAGCACCAGGTCGGCCCGGTCGCGGGTGTTCGCGATCAGGTCCGCGTTGCGCTGGTCGGAGCCGAGCGCGCGCTGCCGGGCCTCGACCAGCGAACGGCCGTAGCGCCGGTGCCGGGAGACCAGCCGCTCGATCCGCTCCGGCTCGTCCGGGGCGAGGAACCACGCCTCGGTGAGGTACTGCCGCACGCCGCTCCACGGGTCGTCCGGAAGCAGCAGGTAGTTGCCCTCGGTGATGACCAGCTGCACCTCGGGCGCGACCGGGACCGCGCCGGCGATCGGCTCCTCGATCTCGCGACGGAACTCCGGCGCGTACACCGTCTCGCGGCCTTCGGCGAGCCGGCGGATCAGCTGCACGTAGCCAGCCGCGTCGAAGGTGTCCGGCGCGCCCTTGCGGTCGGTGCGGCCGAGCCGCTGCAGTTCGACCTGGGCCAGGTGGAAGCCGTCCATCCCGACGACCGCGGCCCGCGAGCCGAGCGCGTTCGCGATCGCCCAGGCCAGCGTGGTCTTGCCGGAGGCGGGCGCGCCGATGATGCCGAGCACGTGCCGCTCCCGCGGTTTGGCCAGCTTTTCGGCCCGCGCCAGGAGGTCCTCGAACGCCGTCATCGCACTCCTTCTCCTCTGCTCTTCGCCAGTTCCCCGACCGGCCCGGTCCACGAGCGCGGACCCACGTGCCGGACACGTTCCGCGGCCACCGCGTTCGCGTAGCCGATCCAGTCAGGGACCGCGTTGTCCCGTGCCGCCACCGCGTACGCGAGCGCACCGTGCCACACGTCTCCGGCCCCCAGGGTGTCCCGCGCTTCGACGAGCGGCACGGGGACCTGTCCAGAGTCTTCCGTAGTGCTCCAGGCGACCGGCTCCGGGCCCGCCGTCGTGATCGTCACTGACACTCCGCGTTCGGCCAAACTCGGTGCGGGAGCACGGAACCGCGCGGAACAGGCTGCCACGTGGACCAGTGGCAGCAACTGGTCCAGTACCGGTTTCCAGCTGCCCGCGTCGAGGATTACCGGTATCTCGCGGACGCGGGCTTCCTGGGCGACAGCAAGCGCTAGCTCGGGGTGGTGCCCGTCGACGAGGACGGCGGCTACGCGCTCGAAAATCGGGGCGAGGTCAGGCAGTTCCAGCGGTTCGTCGGCGGCGTTGCGGGAGACGACGGTGCGTTCGCCGTCGCCGTCCCGCACCACGACCGCGCTGACCGGCGGTGCCTGGGCACGCGCTGGGGCGAGGTCGACCAGGTCCACGCCGCAGGCTTCGAGGTCCGCGCGGGCGAGCGCGGCCAGCGGGTGGGTACCGAGAGCCGTCACGAGGGTCGCTTCCGCACCGAGCGCCGCGACGGTCACCGCGGCGTTCGTCGCGGGCCCACCGGCCGCGACATCCACCTGCAGCGACTGCACTTTCTCGCTCGGCTCGGGAAATTCCGCGACCCGTTGTACGACATCGACGGTGCACAAACCCGCCAGCAGCACTCGCACGTCAGGTCAACCCGGCGTGCGTGGTGGACGCGACCTCGACGACCTCGCCGTTGTCGTCAAGCTTCAACGCACCCGTGAGCAGGCCGACGACCTGGTTCATGCTGTGCGTCTTCGGCGACACGACCGCGACCCGCTTGCCAAGCCGGTGCACGTGGATCCGGTCGGCGATTTCGAAGACGTGCGGCATGTTGTGGCTGATCAGCACCACCGGCAGGCCGCGGTCGCGGATCCGGCCGATCAGCTCCAGCACCTTCGCGGATTCCGCGACGCCCAACGCGGCCGTCGGCTCGTCCATGATCACCGCTTTGGTGCCGAACGCCGCCGCGCGCGCCACCGCGACGCCTTGCCGCTGCCCGCCGGAAAGCGTTTCCACCAGCTGCGAAATGGATTTGACCTTGATCCCGAGGTCGTCCAGGATCCGCTGCGCCTCGGTGCGCATGGTCGCGGTGTCGAGCTTGCGCAACCCGATGCCGAACGGGCCCTTCAGCCGCTTTTCCCGGCCGAGGAACATGTTCGACGCGATGTCCAGCGCCGGCGCGACCGCCAGATCCTGGTACACCGTCTCGATTCCGTAGTGCCGGGCGTCCAAAGGGGACTTGAAGTGGACCGTCTTGCCGTCCACTTTGATCTCCCCGGCGTCCGGCACCACCGCGCCGGACAACGCCTTGATGAGACTGGACTTTCCGGCCCCGTTGTCGCCGACCACGGCGAGCACTTCGCCGGGGTAGAGGTCGAAATCGGCGCCGTCGATGGCGGTGACCCGGCCGTAGCGCTTCACCAGGCCGCGCGCGGAAAGGGTCGGCTGCTGCTGCGTAGTGGTCATGACTGCTGCTGCCTCCGTGCGATCCGGTCCACGACCACCGCGGCGATCAGCAACGCGCCGGTCGCCAGGTCCTGGTAGTTGCCGTCCACGCCCATCTGCGTCAGCCCCGAGCGCAGCACGGCGACGACCAGCGCGCCGAACAGCGTGCCCAGCACCGAACCGCGACCGCCGAACAGGCTTGTGCCGCCCAGCACCACCGCGGTGATCGAGTCGAGGTTGCCGAGCTGGAACTGGTTCGGGTCGGCGTTCGGCGTGCGGCCCAGCGCCTGCCACGCGGCGATGCCGAAGCACAGACCGGCGACCAGGTAGACCGACAGCACGGTGCGGTTGACCTTGATCCCGGACAGCCGCGCGGACTCCGGCGCGTTGCCGACGGCGTAAACGTGCTTGCCCCACGCGGTTTTCGTGAGCGCGTACCAGACGGCGAGGAACATGAGCAGCGCGAGCGTCATGCCGTAGGTGATCGGGATGCCGCCGAAGAGGTACCGCTTCGTGCCGAGCCAGGTGAGCAGCCCGTCGGACACCGGGACCGCCTGGCCGCCCGCGATCAGCTTCGCCACCGCGGTCAGGCCGGTGAACGTGCCGAGCGTGATGATGAAGGCGGGCAACTTGATCCGCGTCGCCAGGGTGCCGATGAACAGGCCGACGACGACGGTCAGCACGACCCCGGCCAGCAGCGCGAAGAAAACGTTCGTGACCGCCGCCAGTTTCGCCATCACCAGCGTCGCCACGACCATCGACGACGCGTTGGAGAGGTCGATACCCGCGATCAGGATGATCAGCGTCTGGCCGAGCGCGAGCGTGCCGACCACCAGTGACTGCTGGACCACTGTGGACAGATTGTCGAGGTCGAAAAAGGTGTCCGTGGCAAAGGAAAACACCACGATCGCCACGACCAGCGCCAGCGCCGGGCCGACCGCCGGGGCACGCAGGAAGAACTCGCCGAGCGTCTCGCGCTCGCGGTTGTTGACCGTCGCGCTCGTCATTTCCCGCCTCCCCAGCAGTTCTGCAGACCCCAGGCGGTGTCTTTGCTCGGCACACCCGGCATCGGGTGGTCGGTGATCGCGGTCGAGCCAGTGTTCACGAACCCGCTCGGCTTCTTCCCGGTCTTCGCGTAGTCGACCGCCGCGAGTACGCCCTGCTCGGCCATCTTCCGCGGGAACTGCATCACGGTGACGGCGAACTGGCCGGCCTTGACGTTCTGCACGCCTTCGCAACCGCCGTCGATCGAGCCGACGGTGAGCTGGCCGTTGAGCCCACGTGCCTTCAGCGCCGCGTACGCACCGCGGCCCATCGGCTCGTTCATCGTGTACACCGCGTTGATGTCGGTGGTGCGCTGCAGGAGGTTCTCCATGCCCTGCTGGGCGAGGCTCTGGTCGCCGTTGGCGGCGGTGTGCCCCTTGATCTCCGGCGCGCCGTCCTTGAGCCCGATGCCCTTGAGGAACCCGCCGTGCCGCTGGGTGTCGACCGAACTTCCCGCGGTGCCGTCGACCATCAGGAGCTTCGGGCCGGTGCCCTTCAGCGCCGCCTTGACGTACGCGCCCTGCTGCTCGCCTGCCGCGAAGTTGTCGGTGGCGAAGGTGGCGTCGACCGCGTCCGGCGGTTCGGTGGCGGTGTCGAGGGCGATCACCAGGATGCCGGCGTCGCGGGCGTCCTTGATGGCCTTGAGCACGCCGGTCGAAGAACTCGGGGTGATCAGGATGGTGTTGACGCCCTGCTGCATCAGGTTCTCGATGGCGCGTACCTGACCGTCGTTGTCGCCGTCGAACTGCCCGGCGAGCGCGCTGAAGTCAGCGCCGTTGGCCTTGGCCGCGGCAGCTGCGGCATTGCGCAGTTCGACGAAGTACGGGTTGGTGTCGGTCTTCGTGACGAGGCCGACCTTGGCCTTGCCGCTCCCGCCGGTTTTGGAGCTGCCGCCCCAGTGGCGTTCGACGGTGCACCCGGCGGTGGAGACCGCGACAGCGGCCGCCAAAGCGAGTGCGGTGAGACTCCGGTGTCTCATGGAGATGCCCTCCGAATCGAGGTGCGAGCTTGCCGATGGACGGGAAGGTAGACAGACTCGGGGGCTGACGCAAGCGTTTGCGCAAACGCTTGCCGACGCTTCTGGTTGAGCTCTCTTGGTGAGGACAGACATGCCGCGACCCCGCTCCGCCCGCCCGACCCAGCGCGACATCGCCGAAATGGCGGGCGTGTCGATCACGACGGTGTCCCACGTCGTCAACGGCACGCGGGCGGTGGCCGAGGAGACGAAAGCCGCGGTGCTGCGGGCGATCGAGACCACCGGGTACACCGGCGACGCGATCGCGCGTTCGCTGGTCACCGGGGGTACGCGGTCCATTGGGATGGCGATCTCGCTGGTCGCGAACCCGTACTTCGCGGCGCTGATGCACGCGATCGAGCGAGAGGCGTCGGCAAACGGATACACCGTGCTGCTGGCGGACACGCACGACACCGCGGGCACCGAACGGGACGTGGTGCGCGCGCTGCGGTCGCGGCGGGTCGACGGCCTGCTGATCACCCCCGCGCCCGGCGACGGGTCGGTGCTCGGCGAACTGGTGTCGCTCGACGTGCCGACCGTGCTGATGGACCGGCTCACCACCCGGACCGACATCGACCAGGTCGGCGCGGAGAACATCCAGGCGACCTCGGCGCTGACCGCGCATCTGGCGTCGCTGGGCCATCGCCGGATCGGGATGATCTCCGGCGCGCCTGGCCTCACGACAAGCGACGAACGCGTCCTGGGCTACCGGCTCGGCCTCGGCCGGTCCGGGTTGAGCTGGTCGCCTGATTTGGTCGCGTGCGGACAGTCCTCACGCGACGGTGGCGGCCTGGCGTTGAGCACCCTGCTGGCGCTGCCGGACCCGCCGACCGCACTGGTGGTCGCGAACGACAGCATGATGGTCGGCGTCCTGCACGAGGCGCGGCGACGAGGTCTGCGGATCGGCCAGGACCTGCCCGTGGTGGTTTACGACGACGTCGAATGGGCCGATCTCGTGGACCCGCCGCTGACGACCATGGCCCAGCCGATCGACGAGATCGGCCGCCGCGCGGTGCAGCTGCTGCTGGCTCGACTGGCGGATCCCGGACGGCCCGCCGAAACTGTGCGGTTGCCGCCGACGTTGCGGCACCGGGCTTCCTGCGGGTGCGCGTAGCCCCCGGTCTTGACTGCCCGGCGTAACCAAGCACGTGCTTCGTTCACTCACCTCAGTGATTCTCGGGACCCGATCGTCTCGGACCCTCTCTTAGGTGGCCCAACAGTGGCTACTGTTGGGTAGGTACCGACGACGAGGGCCGGGAAAATGACCGTTCTGGCGCCGGAGGTCTCCCACTGGGACCTGCCGGTCACCCATCGGTTCGGGGTGGCATTGGGGAGGCACGCCAGCCCGTACCACGACCAGCTGCTGCGTGCCATCCGCGGCGCTGCCGCGCGGGCGGGTTGCGACCTGCTGCTGGCCGACACCAGCGACTGTCCGCGCGAGGAAGCCGAAGTGCTGCGCGCACTGCAGGCGGATCGGGTCGACGGCGTGCTGCTGGTGCCAGCCCCCGGCGACGAGGCTGTCGTGAACGGGCTCGTGCGGACCGGCGTGCCCACCGTGCTGGTCGACCGGATCGCCGGGCGCAACGACGTCGACCAGGTCGGTTCGGAGAACTTCCAGGCCATGTCCGCGCTGGTCGAGCACCTGGCCGCGCGACGGCACCGGCGGATCGCGCTGATCACCGGGACCGAGGGGACCACCGTCACCGAAGAACGTGCGCTGGGTTACCGGCTTGGCCTAGGCCGTGCGGGCCTGCGCTACCACCCAGAACTGGTCGCCTCCGGCCTATCCACCGCCGGCGGCGCGGCTCGGGCCGCGGCCAAACTCCTGGACGGCTGGCCTTCGCCGACTGCTCTGGTCGTCGCTGGCGAAGCGATGCTGATCGGCGTGCAGTGGGAAGCGCACCGGCGCGGAATCCGGATCGGGTCGGAGCTGGCAGTCGTCGGTTACGGCGATATGGACTGGGCGCGCACGGTTTCCCCCGGCGTGACGACGATGGCGCAACCGATCTCGGAAATCGGCCGCCGGGCGGTGCAGTTGCTGCTGGCGCGCTGCCGGGAGCCGGAACGCCGGCCGGAGTCCGTCCGTCTCGCGCCGCGTTTCCTGCACCGCGCTTCGTGCGGCTGCTGAGGTTCAGAGGGTCGCCGCCGCTTCCAGCAACATCCATCCTCCAATTTGGACAGACAAGTCCTTTTCTGCCTTTCCTGGCGGGTTCGGCGCTGGCCTAGCCCACTCGGCGCTGAACAACGGTCCGGTTTTCTCTTGTGCTGCACCGTTCCAGCAGGCTTCCGCCGACTTCTGGACTAGCTGCTTTGCCGTCTCTGCTTCTGTTCGCGGCAGCTTCTTCGCCGCGAGTGCTAGGTAGCGAGCCAAAATCGCGGAGAAGAGCCCGCCGTCGCCACCCTCCGAACCGGGGAGGATGCCGCCGGGCGCTACGTGCTTTTCCACCGCTCGGATGGTGCGCACCGCTTCGTCCCAACATTCCTGCTCAAGGCATGCGCCGAGGTAAACCCCTTGGCAGTACGAGAAAATATGCTTGACTAGTTCGCCGGTGTCCGCCCGTATCCCATCCCAGACGAGGCCGGTTTCGGGGTCTACCAACGTGTCGGTGAGCCATCGCGTCATCGCGCGGGCGCGGTCTTGATCACCCACACGAGCGTGAAAGATAGCAGCCGGGCCGTTTGCCGGGGTATTCTTGAAGGAGTCGCCCCGCCGCCACCAGATTCCCCCGCCAAGGTCTTCTGTCCAGCCTTCGTGCAGCCGTTTGTCGATGGCCTCGATCGCTTCGTCCACTGCAGATTTGTCCACTGTGGATAGTTCGAGTCGGCGTACTCGTTGCAACGCGAGCCCTAGCCAGGCGATGTCGTCGTAGTAGTCGTTGACCCAGGACCCGAAGTTGCGCCGGTGCACCGTCGTGACGAACCGCCCGATCAGCCGCGCCCGGTCGTCGGTTGGTTCACGCAGCTGCGCGTCGACGAGGCTGTCCAGGAGATGGGCCTGCCACCAGTAGTTCCAGTGCCAGTGGAACCGCTGCCCCAAGGTAGGCGGCCAACCACTGCGGCCGAGGGTGGTGCCGGGGAGAGCCCACAGCCGGCGGAGGTGCCTGGCACAGACGGCATGTTCGGCTGCTGCGGCTCGCTCGGCCGCTGCAGTTCGCTCGGTTGCCGCCGTTCGCTCAGCTGCCGCCGCACGCTCGGCCGCCGCAGTACGCTCGCCCGCCGCAGCGCGTTCGGCTCCCGCAGCAGCACGCTCGGCCGCCGCAGTTTGCTCCGCCGCAGCTCGCTCTGCAGGATCTGTTGTGCGGCTGGCAGGGACTGCCGCGCCGTTCGCGGGGTTGGCCGCGCTTGCGGCAGCGTCAGTCGCATCGTCGCGCGCAGGATCGGCGGGCTCGGGCGGATCGGCTGTCATAGGCCGATTCTGCCTGCGCTGCGGACAACGCGCCTCTCCGCGACATTTGCCGACCGCCGAACAACCCGGGGAGATCCGCGCCTCCGCCGAACCGTCTGACCAGCCACCGCCCGTTGCCAGCCACCGCCCGTTGCCAACCATTGCCGCGCCGACCACTCAAGCCCGGCAGCCGGAATGGAGCGCTCCGCCAGCATGCGCCCGGACTGCTTGGCGCGAGTTCAGGCTAACCGCGAGGCCAGAGCCAAGCCTGGGTTCTCATGCGTGCTTATCCCGGCTCGAACCGGCATGAACACTCACGGCTAACCCGTCCGCGAGGCGGGAGTCACCAGGCTTTGGAAAGGTCCGCGTGCTGCCGAACCCACGCGTGCATCACGATCCCCGCCGCGACGCCCGCGTTGATGGATCTCGTCGTGCCGAACTGGGCGATGGATACCACTTTCGCTGAGTCCGTCTGGGCGGCTTCGGACAGGCCGGGGCCTTCCTGTCCGAACAGCAGCAGGCACTTGCGCGGCAGCTCGGCGGTTTCCACCGGCTCGGCGCCGGGAGTGTTGTCGACGGCCACCACCGTCAAAGCCTCGGCGGTGGCGAATTCCAGCAGACTCGCGACGTCCTCGTGGTGGCGGAGGTGCTGATAGCGGTCCGTCACCATCGCGCCTCGGCGGTTCCAGCGGCGGCGGCCGACGATGTGCACCTCCGCGGCGGCGAAGGCGTTCGCGGTACGGACGACCGTGCCGATGTTGTGGTCGTGCTGGAAGTTCTCGATCGCGACGTGGAACGGGTGCCGTCGGGTGTCCACATCGGACACGATCGCTTCGCGGCGCCAGTAGCGGTAGGCGTCGACCACGTTGCGGCGGTCGCCGTTGGTCAGGAGTTCGGGGTCGTAGCGCGGGTCGGTTGGCCAGGTGCCCGGCCACGGACCGACGCCGACCTCCTCGCGGTTCACCCACTCGGTGGGGCCCGCTTCGGGTTGTTCCGTCGTCACGAAGGACGATTCTCGCTCAGCCGAGGCTGACGCCGTGCGCCGGACTGTCGTCGTGGCGGTGTCGCCAGCGCAGATACGCCCCGAGATACGAGATGACCAGCACCGCCAGCGCCACGACGACCACCACCGGCAGCAGCGAGCGCGGGAGCACCGTCCCGTAGAGGTAATACGCGTTGAACCCGCCGGGCAGGTCTCCGAGACCCTGCTGATGCCGGAAGAAATCCTCCAGTGCGGTGAGCGGGCACGGAATCGGCGTGACATTGACCAGCACGCCCCACACCGCGAAGAAAATGTGCCCGAAAATCACTTTCGGCCACCGCCAGGCAAGGAATCCGCCGAAACCGATGAAGAGCAGGGCGAGGATGTGCACCGCCACGGTGACATCGGCCAGCACGTGCGCGACCGTCGTGTCCACCTTCGCCCCCTTCCAGTGCACCTACCAGCGACGCTACTCCGATTACCTGCCCAGGGAGCGGGAAATCGGGGGACCTCGTGTGATGTTCGACCCACCGGAGCAACGAGTTCACCCGGCAGGTAACGGAGGGATCACTCCGGGTAGGAGAGCTGGCCCAACCCCCACCACGAGCGACCCGACGTAGGGAAAATGACTCCGTTCCGGGCACTCCGAGAGAGCGCGAATCGGCGGAGAAAGCGGGCGAAAACGCGGTTGACAAACGCGGAAGAAGGACGGGGCCGCGGGAAGCTCAGGGAACGGTTAGCCGGTGCCACCGGAGCCCGGCCAGAGGGTGACCGAGTTGAGCTTGAGGTCGTCGGGAAGCAGGCTCGTGCCGTCCGCCGTCGTCCAGACGACCTCGGAGTCCGGATAAAGGGTTACCTCGAAGGTCACGTCAGCGGGGTGCGCGAACTCGATCGAGAGCACGTCATCAACGCTGAGAATGACCTCGTCGCCATAGGGCTCGACATTCCAGCTGCGGGGCTTCTCGTCCTTGTTGGTGACCTGGATCCGAATCACGCGCCCCCCTGGCTCGAAGACCACGATACCGGGCCAGGCAGGCAGCGTTCAGCCAGTGAACGCCGCCCCGTCGATGTCCGTCACCACCAAGCGGATCCGCGCTTCCGCCCACTCCGTGCCCTCGAGCAGCTCGCGCACCCGCGTCTCGGCGGCCGACAGCAAGGGCGGCAGCGGCAATCGCAGCGCCACCACCCGCACCTCCACTGACTCCGAGGTCAGATCCACCGAACCACCAGCGGGATCGGTCGGCAGCCAGCTGATCTCCGCGGCCACGCTCGTCGCGGGACGAAGGCCCTCGACAGCGGACAGGGCGTCGGCGAGTCTCCCGGCCAGCGAACGCGGATCGGTCACTGCCGCCCCACTTCGATGTCCAAAATGGACACTCGGACGGCGTCCACTGAACGACCGGTCTGGGCTATGACTTCCCGGGACACCGCCAGCTGCACAGCGCGGCCCACGGCGGCGGCTTGGTCCGCCCCCGAGATGATGACGTCGACCTCGACGGTCAGGCGGTCCTCGTGGACGCGGACCCGGACGCCGTCCGCCGGAGCCGGTTCCAGGCCCTTCCACCGCTGCCGGGCGGCGCGGGTCCAGGCGGTCGCCAAACCGCGCAGGCCGGGTTCCAAGCGCACGACTCCGGCGGTTTCGGCGGCCGCCCGGGCGGCGACACTCGCGATCACCGGAGCGGCGATCACGTATTCGGCGGTCATTCCCCGTCCTCGTACACGTCTTCCACCAGTAGATCCAGGCTTACCAACGAAATACCCACTCGCGAGGTCGCGGCGGCCGACACCAGTTCTCGTACGCGGGCCAACGTGTCAGCGCCGCTGGTGTTCCCCAGGCGCGTCGTGAGGGTGAGTTCGACCTCGACCTGCGCCGCGCCAGAGGGATCGACGCCGACCTTTCGCACCCGTACGCGGCGAGCGCGGACATTGCCAGCCGAGTCGGCGGCGTAGCGGAGCACGACCGCGACGGCTTGCTCGCTCACTTCGACGGCACCCGGTTCCGCCGCTGGCAGGTCCAGCATCTGACCGCGACGCACCTCGGCGCGGACGGCCGACATGATCCGTCCTACCAGGTCCGGCGGGGTCGGGTCGGGCTCCTCGATCAGCTCCCGCGTCGCCGCGCGCAGGGCCAGCAGGCTTTCCCGCGCGGTACGGCAGTGGACGCAGTCGTGCTGGTGCTCGTCGACCTCGTCCAGGTTCTCCCAGACCGTCTCCAGTTCCCGGCCGCACGGCAATCCGTAGTCCTGGTTCACCTCCATGGCTTCATCACCTCCGCCAGCTGCGCACGGGCCCGGGCGATCCGGCCCCGGACCGCGGTGGGGTTCGCGCCGACGATCTCGCTGATCTCGTCGTACGACCGTCCGTGCACCTCGCGCAACAGCCAGCACGCGCGCTGCTGCGGCGTCAGTGTCTGAAGCGCGTCGTCGAGCGCCGCGAGCTGGCCGCTGACCTGCGCCGCGTGCTCGGGCTGAGTGTCGCGGCGCGGCGATTCGGCCAGGTCGAGGTCGACGTCGGCCTGCGGGCGGCGCGCCCGGATCACGTTGAGGCAGCGGTTGGTCGTTCCGCGGTACAGCCAGCCGACGAACGCCTTGTCGTCGTTCAACTGCGCCAGCTTCCGCCACGCGCCGAGGAACGCTTCTTGCACAACGTCCTCGGCGTCGCCGCGGTGGCGCAGCATTTTCAGGGCGAGCCGAAACATCGGGCCCTGATAACGCAGCACGAGCTGTTCGTACGCGCGCACGTCGCCGTCTCGCGCACGGCCGACGAGGGTGGCGTCGTCGAGCGGGACACTGGTCGTGGTCACGGCACCCCCTTCCGTCAGGGGGACACCGCGGAGCGGGCATTCGTCACGCACGCATTGTGAGTGACAGTGCTCACTCTCGCTCGGTTGAAGCCTCAGTTGAGCCCGAGGTCGTCCTTGCCCAGCAGGTACCGGTACTCGAGGCCGGCCTTCTCGATGGCCTCCCGCGCGCCGGTGTCGCGGTCGACGACCGTCGCGACGCCGACCACGGTGGCCCCGCCTTCGCGCAGCGCCTCGACCGCGGTGAGCACGCTGCCGCCGGTGGTGGAGGTGTCCTCGACGGCCAGCACCCGCTGCCCGCGCACCTCCACGCCCTCGATCCGGCGCTGCATCCCGTGTTCCTTGATCGCCTTGCGGACCACGAACGCGTCGAGCACGACGCCCTCGGCCGCGGCGGAGTGCAGCATCGCCAGCGCCACCGGGTCCGCGCCGAGGGTGAGCCCGCCCACCGCGACGTAGTCCCAGTCAGCGGTGAGCTGCCGCAGGAGCTTGCCGATCAGCGGGGCGGCCGCGTGCTGCAGCGTCGCCCGCCGGAGGTCGACGTAGTAGTCGGCTTCCTTGCCCGAGGCCAAGGTGACCTTGCCGTGCACGACGGCCAGTTCGCCGACCAGCCTGGCCAGTTCGAGCTTCGCAGTTTGATCCAACCCGGGGTACGCCACGGCCGAGAGTCTTACACACGCCACCGACAACTTCCGCGCGTCACTCCCCGGTCGCGACGGCTGTCACCGGACGCGTCCGGGTCGCCACCCAAGCCGGCAGGACAGCGGCGACCAAGGCGAGCGCGATCGCGGTCGCGATGATCACCAGGTAGATCGACAGCGGCCCGTCCGGCAGCACCCGTCCGGTCGCCACGAGGCAGAACGGCACGATCGCGCCCGCCGACACCACGGTGCCCAGCAGGATTCCGATCGCCGCGATCAGGCCGCCTTCGCCCGCGGCCATCCGCAGCACCTGGCCGCGGGTGAAACCGCCGAGCCGCTGCAGGCCGAATTCCCGCCGCCGGCCCGAAGTGGCCATGACCAAGGTATTCACCACGGAGATCACCGTGTAGCCGACGATCATGCCGACCAGCAGGTAGTTCACCCACGCGCCGGTCTCGTCGCTCTTGGCGCTCGCGGCGGCCAGCGTGCTCCGGTCGCCGACGGACACCGGGAGACCGGCGGTCGCGGCGGTCAGGCTCTGGGTCAGCCGGGCCTGGTCGACGCCGGGGGCGGCGCGGACGAGCACCTGCCGGGGGAGACCGGCGGCGGTGTGCGCGGCGAGCAGGTCGGCGGGCAGGAGAAGCTGTTCGGCACCGTCTCGCTGACGCACGATCGCGACGACGCGAAGGGTCCGGTCGGTCCCGTCGCCGAGACGGAGCGTGACGGAATCGCCGACGGATCGGGAGACTTCGGCGGCGTCGGGCAACGCGACCGTGTCGCCTTTGAGGTCGGCGAGATCGCCTTGCACGACCGTGGCCGCGTTGGTCGTCGCGTCGGTGAGACCGAGCGCCGGGTAGCCCTTCTTGGTCTGGTTCTCGTCGAACGGCGCGGTGATGAACGCGCGGCTGGTGACGTACGACGAGACCGCCGCGACGCCGTCCGCGTGCCGGACGCGGTCGAGAGCCTCGGGAGAAATTCCGGTGGGGCCCGCGACGACCGCGTCGGCGCGGAGGTCTTCGGCGAAGGCCTGCGCGGAAGCGGCGGTGGTCGTGGTCTGCAGGTAGATGTTGGCGGTCGCGATGCCGACGGCGAGCATGATCGGCGTGACCGCGCCGGCCACCCGGGTGGCCGCGTTGCGCGTGTTCGCGATCGCCAGCCAGCCGGTGACGCCGCTGAACAGGCGCATCGGGCCCTGCAACAGGATCGCGGTCAGCTTCGTGACGCCCGGGCTGATCATCGCGACGCCGATCGCCCACAGCATCACCGCCGGACCCGCGGTGCTCGCCGCGATGGGTCCCGTCATCACCGCGAGCGTGACGATGCCCAGCGCGGTACCGCCGCCGAAGCACAGGATGGCCACGATCAGCCGCAGCGGAGTCAGCCAGCGGCGCGGGACGGACGCCTCCGCGAGCGCTTCGGTCGGCCGGATGCGGCCGACCCGGAATCCGGCTACCAGCGCGGAAATCCCGACGGCGAGCAGCGTCGCACCCGCCGCGATGAGCATCGGGATCCAGCCCTGATGGAACTGCACGGCGGGCGAGATGAACCCGCCCGACGTGAATTGCCCGAACAGCCACCGGCCGAAAACCGGACCCAGCGCGGCCGCGACTCCGGTGGCGAGCACGCCGATGACCAGTGCCTCGCCGAGAACCATGCGACGCAACTGCCGCGGCGTCGTGCCGATCGCGCGCAGCAGAGCCAATTCCCGCTGCCGCTGCCGTACCGACAGCATCAGCGTGCTCGCGATGACGAACACCGCGACCGAAATGGACAGTCCGCCCGCGACGCCGGAGAGCGGGATCAACCGACCGCCGCTCGCCTGCGCCTCCGGGAATTCGGCGAGTCCGCGCTCATCCCCAGTCAGCACGGAAACACCTGAACCGAGCCGCAAAGCCGCCGGATTGTCAGTGACGACACCGAAATAGTCGACCTCGCCGGGGTGCCCGGAGAACTGGTCGGCGACCGCGTCGGCGAAGAAGACGTCCGCCCGGTCGCTGGTCCGAGCGACGCGGTAGTGGCGAATCGCCCCCTGCACGGCGAGGTCGACGGTCGTTCCGGCCGACACTCCGCTAGCGGCGGGCAGCACCACTTCGTCGGCCCGCGGCGCGGGGCCGGGAAGCCGAGCCGACTCCCATCCGTGTGCAGTCAGCGGCTGCTTCCCCAGCGATACCGGGAAATTCACCTCACCGACCACAGTGGACACTCCGGGCGTCGCACGGATCTTCTCCGCGAGCGCGCTGTCCAGCCGGACCCGCTCCGAAAGCGCGACCGACTGCGTCTTAGGCTTGTCGGAACGCTTCTGCAGCTCGAAATCCTGTTGTCCGGCAACGACAGCCGACGCCCAGGCCAGCCGGTGCGGCGGCGTCGCGGAGCGGATCCCGGTCTCCATCAGACCGGCGCAGGCGGACACGATCACCGCGCCGAGGAACGCGGCCACGAACGCGGCGACGAACCCGCCAGTGCGGAAACGCAAGGTGCGCAAGGCAAGACTGAACATCAGAAGCCACCCACCGGCATCCGGTCGGCCCAGGCGCCGAGGTGGGTCATGCGTTCCGCGACCGCCGTCGCGGTCGGCCGGTGCAGCTCGCCGGCCACGCGACCGTCGGCGAGGAAGACAACCCGGTCGGCATAGGAGGCCGCGACAGGATCGTGCGTCACCATCACGACGGTCAGCCCGCCGCGCACCGATTCCGACAGCAGGCCAAGGATTTCGCCCGCGGTACGGGTGTCGAGCGCGCCGGTCGGCTCGTCGGCGAACAGCACCGCCGGACGGCTGACCAGCGCGCGAGCGATCGCCACCCGCTGCTGCTGGCCGCCGGAAAGCTGACCCGGCAGGTGCTTGCGCCGGTCGCTCAGCCCGACGTGCCCGAGCATCTCGGCGACGCGGCCGCGGTCCGCGCGGCGCCCGGCCAGCCGCAGCGGCAGCACGACGTTCTGCTCGACAGTCAGCGCGGGCAGCAGGTTGAACGCCTGGAAGACGAACCCGATCTTGTCCCGGCGCAGCTTCGTCAGCTGGGTTTCGGAGAGTTTGCCCAGTTCCTGATCGTCGAGCAGCACCGAACCGCTGGTCGGCCGGTCGAGTCCGGCCGCGCAGTGCAGGAACGTGCTCTTGCCCGAGCCCGACGGGCCCATCACCGCGGTGAAGCCGCCGCGCGGGAACGACAGGCTCACCCCGTCCAGTGCCGTGACCCGGCCGTATTCCTTGCGGACGGATTCGAGCCGCACCGCTTCCCCAGTCGCCATGGGGAAAACGCTATCGGCCTACGGGGGAAAACACCCTGGGGCAAGCTCTCCGGGACGGGGTGGGGCTGGCCCTACCCCTCAGGTGCGGCGACGGTTGCCGAACCCGCCGGCGAGCTTGCGCAGCACCGGCCTCGGCAGCAGTCCGCCGATCCCGACCAGAGCCTTGTACTGCAGGCTCGGCACCGAAATCACCTTGCCGCGGCGCAGGTCAGCGAGGGCCTCGTCGACGACCTGGGCCACGTCGAGCCAGAGGGCTTTCGGCCCCTCCCGCCGCAGACCGGCGCGCTCGTGGAACTCGGTGTAGGTGAAGCCGGGGCACAGCGCCATCATCCGCACGCCCTTCGGCAGCGACATCGCGATGCCCTCGGTGAACGACGTGACCCAGTTCTTGCTGGCGGTATACGTCGAGCCGCGCCCAGAAAAGAACCCAGCGACACTGCTGACATTAATTACCGCACCTTGCTCGCGCTCGACCATGCCCGGCAGCGCCGCCCGGGTCAGCTGCAGCACGGCGGTCACGTTCACGTCGAGCTGGCGCTGCAGATCCTCGGCCGGGATCTCCCAGAACTCGCCGCTCAGCCCGAAACCGGCGTTGTTGACCAGCAGGTCGACCGGCTGGGTTTCGAGCAGTTCCGCGACCCGCTCGCGGCCGTCCACTTCGGACAGATCGGCGGACAGCACGGCGACCTCGACGCCGTGCCGCGCGCGCAGCTGCTCGGCCAGCGCGTTCAGCCGTTCCTCATCCCTCGCGACCAGGACGAGGTCGTGTTTCTCGGCGGCGAGCCGGCGCGCGAATTCCGCACCGATGCCCGCGGTGGCTCCGGTGATGACAGATGTGGTGGTCATGTGGGTGAAGCTACCCGTTTTTCAGCTGCGTTCGCCCTGGTGGCGCAGTATGGTCCGGCGCATGGGCAAGCACACCAAGCGGACGCCCGGATATCTGCCCCGGATGGCCGCCGGTGCGGCGCCCCTCGCTCTGTTGCTCGCCGGCCCGGCTGCGGCGCTGGCGGACACCCCGCGCGGGGAACTGCCGCTCGACCTTCACCAGCACAGTTCCTCCAGTGACCTTCAAGGCACCCGTGACGAGACGATCGCCACGCACGACCTGCCGGTGTCCGCCGCGTCGAACCTGCACCAGACGCTCGACCCGAACGCCGCGGGCCAGTCCCAGACCCACGACCTGCGTCTCGGCGAGCCGGGCCGCGCGCTCACCGGCAACGACCTCGGCGTGCACCACACGCGGCCCTTCGACGGGGCGCACGTAGCCGGTCTGGACCAGTCGATGCGGCACGGCGTCCAGCTGCCCCACGGCGTCGACGCGCTCTCCAGCAGCAAGACCGGCGCCGAGACCGGGCTGGCCGGCCGGTTCTCCGGCGATCTGATGAGCGGCACCCGCGTCGAACGCACCTCCGCGGACGCCGTCGACCTCGGCCCGGCGGGCTCGGTGGTCGCGAACTCGGACGAAAGCGTGCTCGGCCAGTTCACCGGCAAGCTCGACGTGACGCGGCTGGAGTCGACCGAGCGGCACAGTGTGTCCGGCGACCTCGGCCCGGTTCACACGCTGGCCGCGACAAGCCAGTCGACCGCCGAGCGCACGGACCGGTTCCACGGGGAACTGTCGGCCGCGGACATCGCGGCGGCGCGGGCGAGCACCTCTTCTACCCTGGGTGTTCCGGTTACCCGGAGCCAGCACGTGGGCGCCGAGGTGCTGGGAAATCCGGTCATCGACAACGGATGGACAGTTTCCGGGCCGCCGTTCACTTTCTCGCCCGGCTGAGTTCATCGACTCGCCGAGTCCGCTTTCGGCAACCGAGTCCGGACCGTTTCCGGATCGTGAAACCGGCCCGCGGACTCGTGGCCCTGACCTGCTCGATGTCACCCGTTCGCCGTAAGCAAGGCCGGGTTTCCTTTACCCACCGTGGTTATTTTCGGCGGGAATCCCGTCTCGACCAGGTGGGGCCGCCCCCGGGAGAGTCCCCAGCGGGAGGCCCGCATCCGCTTGGATAGCCTGCGGGGCGTGGTCGACCTCGAATCCGTTGCCGCCGAATCGGCGTCTCCGACAGCTATCGGCAAGAGCCAAGCCGGGCGTCGGGCGCGGTTGCTCGCTGCGGTTTTCGGAATCGCCGGCGCGATCCTCGCGATCGCGGTCCCGTTCCTGCCCGTCACGCTCGAACAAACCACCCTCGACTGGCCGACCGCCCAGGGCACCAGAGCCGTGACCGCCCCGCTGACCGCGCAGGCGCCGATCTCGCTCGACGCGAAGGTCCCGTGCACGACCGCGCGGGCGCTCGACGCGCGCACCGACGGCAGCGCCGTGCTGTTCAGCACCAACCCGCCGAACTCCGGCATCGGCGTCGTCACCGGGATGGCCCTGCAGGTCGGAAACGGCCAGCTCACGCTCTCCTCACAGGGCCAGCAGCTCGGCTCGGCCCCGGTCGGCGAGGGCGATTGCACGATCACCGTGCACACCGACGCGAAGCGCACCACGGCGTCCGTCGGCGGGGACCGGATCGCCGACGTCACCGACGACCACCGACCGCAGGTCACCGGTTTCTACTCGGACCTCACCAACTCAGACGACACGCACGGCCTCTCGGTCTCCGCGCAGGTCGACAACCGCTGGGCCAGCACCGCGACCGGCATCAAGCTGGCCGCCATCGTGCTGTCGGTGCTCTGCTTCATCGGCGCGGTGCTCGCGCTGTACCGCCTGGACCGGCTCTCCGGCCGACGCGCGCCCCGGCTGGCCGCGCGCGGCTGGTGGAAGCTGAAATTCCTCGACATAGCCGTGCTCGGCACGCTCGTCGTCTGGTGGCTGATCGGCGCGATGACCGCCGACGACGGCTACTTCACGACCATGGCGCGCGTCCGCGGCGACGCCGGCTACATCGGCGAGTACTACCGATGGTTCGCCGCGCCGGACGCGCCGATGGCGTGGTTCGTCGATGTCTACGCGGCGATGGCCAAGGTCAGTTCGCTCACGCCGTGGATGCGGCTGCCGTCGCTGTTGATGGGTGTCGCCTGCTGGATGCTGATCAGCCGCGGCGTGCTGCCGCGGCTCGGCAGGCAGGTGCGGATCAGCAGTGCGGCCGGTTGGGCGGCGGGCGCGGTCTTCCTCGCCTTCTGGCTGCCCTACGACAACGGCCTGCGCCCGGAAAACCTGGTCGCGCTGCTGTCGCTGATCTCGATCTGCTGTGTCGAACGCGCGGTGGCGACCCGGCGGCTGGGCCCGGCGGCGATCGGGCTGACCGTCGCGGCGCTGTGTGTCTCGGTCAACCCGCACGGGCTGATGGCCGTGCTGCCGTTCGTGGTCGGGCTGAAGCCGCTGGCGAAGATCGTGCTGCGGCACGCCCGCCAGTTCGGCTGGGTGCCGGTGCTCGCGCCGATCGCCGCCGCCGGGCTGGTGATCCTCGCACTGATCTTCTGCGACCAGACCCTGCGCGGCGCACTGGAATCGGTGCGGCTGCGGTCCTCGCTCGGGCCGACCGGTTCCTGGTACGACGAGCTCGACCGGTACTCGATGCTGTTCAGCAACGGCCCGGACGGCTCCATGACGCGCCGGTTCCCGGTGCTGTTGATCTTCCTGTGCCTGGCGACCTGCGCGGTCGTGCTGCTGCGGCGCGGGAACATCCGCGGCGCCGCGCTCGGTCCGAGCCGTCGGCTGCTCGGCATCAGCGCACTGTCCTTTGTGGTCTTGGCAGTGGCTCCGACCAAGCACACGCACCACTTCGGCATGCTGGTCGCGGTCGGCGGTCCGCTCGCCGCGCTCACCGCGTTGTCGACGAGTACGACCGTGTTGCTGTCGCGCCGCAACCGCGCGGCGTTCTTCGCCGGGCTGATGGTGATCGTCGCGCTGGCCTCCACCGGGCCGAACGCCTGGTGGTACGTCTCGGCCTGGGGCGTGCCGTGGTTCGACCTGCCTCCGCAGGTATTCGGCATCAAGCTGAGCACGATGGCGCTCGTGGCGGCGGCGGTCGCGCTGGCGATCGCGGCGATCGAGCACATGAAGCACAACGAGCACGAACCGTTCGTCCCGCCCGCGCCGGTGGCGAAGTCCGACCTGGAAAACCGCGGCCGGGCGCTGCGGCTCGGGCTCGCGCCGCTGTCGACGGTGTGCGCGATTCTGGTGCTGTTCGAGATCGGCAGCATCGCGAAGGGCATCCAAAAGCGCTGGGACACCTACAACATGGGGGCCGACAACATCCGCCAGCTGGCCGGGCAAAGCTGCGGACTGTCCGACTACATCAAGGTCGAGCGCGACCCGAAGGCCGGACTGCTGGAAGCCGAGCCGCAACAGCCGCAGAACGCCGCACCCGGCTGGGCAGTGCCCGCCGGCGCCGATCGCGGGACCACCCCGAAGGACTGGCTGACCAGCATCCAGAAGGGCTTCGTCACCAACGGCGGACTGCCGACCGAGAACGCCGACAGCTGGAACCCGCCGTACCAGTTCGGCAAGGGCAACGCACCGATCTGGGGCAGCTACCACAAGTCCGGCGACGGTGCGGGCGACCTGCGCACCCAGTGGTACTCGATCCCGGAACGGGCCCGCGACGGCTCGGTGCCGATCGTGGTCGCCCTCGCGGGCAAGGCCGACGACCCGAACTCGCTGACCGCCGAATTCGGCAAGAACACCCCCGCCGGGTTCCAGGTGCTCAGCCGCGAGCAACTCGACGCGAAGAAGAAGGACACCAACTGGCGCGACGCGCGGGTCAGCGTCCCCGAGGGCGCCGACCAGGTGCGAATCGTGGCGAAGGGCCGCGGCCTCGGCAGCGACGGCTGGGTCGCGTTCAGCGCACCGCGGGCACCGAAGATCGCGAAAATGACCGAGGTCGTCGGGCAGGACCCGGTGTTCCTGGAATGGGCCGCCGCCGCGCAGCACCCGTGCCTGCGCCCGTCGTCGATCCACAACGGAATCGCCGAGGTGCCGAAATACCGGATCAGCGCGGGCGACGATCTGCGCACAGTCGGCAAGTACTGGTCCTCACCGGCGGGCGGCGGGTCGTTCGTGTGGATGAACGTGGCCACCCAGATGCAGGCGCTGCCGACGTATTTGGAAGGCGACGTCGACCGGGACTGGGGCACGTTGTACGAGGTGACCCCCGAGGTCTCGAACGCGCTTCCGGCTTCAGCAGCACTGCATCAGCAGTCGGTGACGCACTCCGGAATCTGGTCGCCAGGCCCCCTAGCCAAACCCGCCAACCCAACCGGCGAGTCATAAGTCCGTGAGGGGAACCCTGACGGACGCAGATTCCCCCAGGGTTCCCCTCACGGACTTATAACCGGCACCAGCGCACCCAACGAAACCAAGCAGCCAGCCCCCACCCCGCACCCCGATACGAAGCCTCCCAGCACAATCAGCTTCGGGGTGCCCCGCGCACGATCGAGGCGCAATGTCGCCGCCAGGCGACGAGCAGTGCTACCGAACAAACTGCTCATTCATGATCAAAAACGCCCCCAACCCATGGAAGTCATTCGTCAACCGCTTCCGCCCAAAGTAAAACTCCAGATCCCCAACATTCGTCCCCTCGCAAATATCGGCAAGATTCGTCAGCCCATCCGCCCCAACAGACACCTTCTGCAACACTCCCGCATACCCGCGCTGCGCGACCGAGGCATAAGAACCAGGCAGATACCCCCGCTCAACCCCCCGGGAAACGGTAAACGCATACATCGACGACGCGGACGTCTCCAGCCAGTTCCCGGCGTCCCCGCCGTGATCGACCACCTGATACCACCGGCCGCTCCGCGGATCCTGGAACCGGCGATACCCCTCCGCGAGGAACTGGACGATCCCGACCAGCTCCGCCCGTCGCGGATGGTCGGCGGGCAGCACCTCGAGGATGTCGATCGCCGCCATCCCGAACCAGCCGATCGCGCGGGCCCAGTGGAAGCTGGAGTGCTTGCCGGGGCCGGTCGCCCACGGCTGGGTGCCGCTTTCGTCGTAGGCGTGGTAGATCAGGCCCTTCGCGGGCTCCTTGAGGTGTCCGAAGTAGACGGAGAGGTTCTTGGCGGCTTCCTCGTAGCAGTACGCCGGATCATTGAAAACCTTGCCGTACAACGCGAGGAACGGCTGCGCCATGTACACCCCGTCGCCCCACAGCTGGTGCTGACGGCTGACCGCGTGCCACATGCCGCCGTCGCTCGTGCGCGGGTAGGTCTCGAAGCGTTTGCGCAGCTGGTCGGCGGCTTTGCGGTACTTGGCGTTGCCGGTTTCGTTGTACAGCAACGGAAGCATCTGACAGGCGCGCATCGAGTCGAGGCTGCTGAAGCTGTTGGAGATGCCGTCGTCGGTGATGAACCGGTCGTACCAGGCGACGATGTAGTCGAGGTGTTGGCGTTGCCTGGTGCGCCGGTAGAAGAGGTACTGGCCGTAGAAGTAGAGGCCGAGCGGGTAGCTCCAGCCGCCGATGGACGCCGGGGTGTAGCGCTTCATGGTGGAGTCGATGACGGCGCGGGACCAGTCGCGCGCGGTGCTCGCCGCCGCGGCCCCGGGGAGCGCGAGCGTTCCGAGCGCCGCCGCGGCCCCGGTGAGTACCGATCTTCTCGAGAGGGACATGCGGTGTCCTTCCTGCTGTCGGCGGCGGCGGGAAAGAGGTGTCGAACGACCTCTACTCGCCGGTGGAGCGGTCCGGCAAGGAGCTTGTCCGAGATGTCCGCCGCGATCGCTGGATAGGCGCAGCGGGCCGTCCGGTCAGCGGGAACCCGTCCGCAATGGACACCCGAGCCAGGCGATTAGCCGATATGTCGACGCGACCTGGACGGTTCCGGCCAAACGGGGCGCGCCGACACGGTGCCGCCGCCCGGGTAGGAGGGCTCGGCAGCGATACCCTGACCGGCGTGGGTATCTCGGCGTGGATCTGGTTCGTCATCGCCGCCGTCGCGCTGGTGGCGGGGCTCGGCCTGCTCTTCGCGGACCGGGCCAGGGAAGGCTCGCGCAACCGTGAGCGGCAGCGCTGGGCCCAGTTGCGCGGGTGGCAGTTCGTGGAAGAGGACGAACGGCTGCCCCGGCAGTGGTCGGGGGGCGCGATCGGCTACTTCGGCGCGGACGCGGCGGTGAACGTCGTCGCGGGCTCCACCTTCACCTCCGACGGCCGCCGTCCGGTGTTCATCTTCGACATCGAGTCCCAGGGCCAGGTGCCCGCGGTGGTCGTGGCCGTGCGCTGCAACAAGACGCACCGGGTGCCGGTCGAGATGTGGCTGTCGAGCGTGCCGTTCCAGCGCGAGAACATGCCGGAGATGCTCGGCCCGATCGGCCAGCGCTACGCCTTCGCGGACGACTCGGAGGGCGCGCGCCAGGTCATCACCCAGGACCTGGTCGACGCGGCCGACCAGCTGGGCGGCGACGTCGGCGTGGCTTGGCTGGAGAACGAGTGGGTGCTGGCGAGCGTGGTGCCGGGGGCCGGACCGTCGCGGCTTGAGCGGTTGCTGCGGGACCTGGGCGAGATCGCCGACATCGTGGATCCGTTCGACGAGGATTACGACTCGAACCGCACTTGGACGCCTTCCGCGGGCACTCCGGTCGCGCCGCCGACCAGCGCTCCGTCACCGGCGGACACCCAGGCGACACGACCGGTCGACACCCGGTCGGTGGAGACGACGGCTCCTTCTCCGGCGGACACGCGGATGACGGAGCGGCAGCCTTCGCCGCCCGCGCCGCGGACCCCGCCGGGCAGGGGCGAGGTTCCGCCGCCTCGGCCGGTGGAATCGGAGCGCGGCGAAGACGCCACCTCCTGAGACACGGGAACCGCCCGGTCGCGCTTCAGCGATCGGGCGGTTTTTTGTTTGACCGGTGTTCTGCCAGGGTGACGCGGTGCTGCTGAGATGGATCCGCGAGGTCGCGGACGAGCCGTTGCTCGTCGACCCGGCCGCGAGAAACCTCGAGGACCGGGAGAACACCTGGTCGCTCTCGATGCCGGACGAGGAACCCGGTCCGGTATCGGCTGAAGCGATCGTTGCCGCGTTCGAGGAGTGCGCCTCGATCCTGCGCGGGCGGATCCTTTCGCTGGATTACGAGGGGCCCGTGACGTTCTATGTCTGGCACGACCGGCAAGCCGGGCAGCTGAGATGCTCGACCACCTCGCGGCCGAGCGATGAATTGCCCTTCGGGGCGCGGGTCGAGCGCGACGTCCCCTTGGCCGCCATCGCCGAGGAGTTTCTCAACGACGAAACTCCGGGCTTGGTGCCGTGGGACGACCTTCGCCCGGTACGGGATGGCCACGCCGTGGAAGCGCGACAAGACGACTTCGTAGTCCGAGTCTGGACCGCCGACCTCGGCAAGATGCAGTGAAGGCCTCCCCGCGGAAACTCCGCAAGGAGGCCTTCACCAACCGCTATCAGACCCTCGACACCTTCAGCGTGTCACCGGTCTCCAGCTCCGGCAGGTCCACCCGCACGGTGTCCCCGTCCCGGACCTCTCCGGACAGCAGCTGCTTCGCCAGCTGGTCCCCGATCGCCGACTGCACCAACCGCCGCAACGGACGCGCCCCGTAGATCGGGTCGAAGCCGTTCAAAGCCAGCCATTCCCGGGCACCGTCGGTGACCTCCAGGTGCAACCGCCGCTGAGCGAGGCGCTTCGCGAGCCGCGCGACCTGGATGTCCACAATGGACGTCAGCTGCTCGGTGCCGAGCGCGTGGAACACCACGATGTCGTCCAACCGGTTCAGGAACTCCGGCTTGAACTGCCGTTGTACGACCTCCATCACCGCGTCGCGGCGTTGGCGTTCGTCGAGCGACGGGTCGGCGATCGCTTGCGAGCCGAGGTTCGACGTCAGGATCAGGATGGTGTTGCGGAAGTCCACCGTCCGGCCCTGGCCGTCGGTCAGCCTGCCGTCGTCGAGGACCTGCAGGAGCACGTCGAACACGTCCGGGTGCGCCTTTTCGACCTCGTCCAGCAGCACCACCGTGTACGGGCGGCGCCGGACGGCCTCGGTCAACTGGCCGCCCTGGTCGTAGCCGACGTAACCCGGGGGAGCACCGACCAGGCGGGCCACCGAGTGCTTCTCGGAGTACTCGCTCATGTCGATGCGCTGCATCGCGCGCTCGTCGTCGAACAGGAACTCCGCCAGCGCCTTCGCCAGCTCGGTCTTGCCGACACCGGTCGGGCCGAGGAACAGGAACGAGCCGGTCGGCCGGTCCGGGTCGGCAACTCCTGCCCGTGCCCGGCGCACCGCGTCGGAGACGACCTGGACTGCCTGGTCCTGGCCGATGACGCGGCGGTTCAGCTCCTCCTCCATCCGGAGCAGCTTGCCCGTCTCGCCTTCCAGCAGACGCCCGGCGGGGATGCCGGTCCACGCGCTGACCACGTCGGCGACGTCGTCCGCGCCCACCTCTTCCTTCAGCATGACGTTCTGCTTGCTGGCCTCGTTCGCGGCCATCGCGGCCTCGAACTCCTTCTCCAGCACCGGAATCCGGCCATAACGCAGCTCGGCGGCTTTGCCCAGGTCGCCGTCGCGCTCGGCGCGTTCCGATTCGCCGCGCAGTTGCTCCAGTTGCTCCTTCAGCTCACGGACGGTCTCGATCGAGCCCTTCTCGTTCTGCCAACGGGCGGTCAGCGCGGTGAGTTCCTCGCGCTTCTCGGCCAGTTCGGCACGAAGAGCGGTCAGCCGTTCGAGAGAAGCCGCGTCGTCCTCTTTGGACAGCGCCATCTCCTCGATCTCCATGCGCCGCACGGCCCGCTCGACCTCGTCGATCTCCACCGGACGCGAGTCGATCTCCATGCGGATCTTCGACGCGGCCTCGTCAACGAGGTCGATCGCCTTGTCCGGCAGGAACCGCGCGGTGATGTAGCGGTCCGACAGCGTCGCGGCGGCGACCAGCGCGGCGTCCGTGATCCGGACCCCGTGGTGCACCTCGTACCGCTCCTTCAGCCCGCGCAGGATCGCGATGGTGTCCTCCGGCGACGGCTCGCCGACCAGAACCTGCTGGAAACGGCGCTCCAGCGCCGGGTCCTTCTCGATGTGCTGGCGGTACTCGTCGAGCGTGGTCGCGCCGACCATCCGCAACTCGCCGCGGGCGAGCATCGGCTTGATCATGTTGCCCGCGTCCATCGCGCCCTCGCCGGTCGCGCCCGCGCCGACGATGGTGTGCAGCTCGTCGATGAACGTGATGACCTCGCCCGCGGAGTCGGTGATCTCCTTCAGGACTGCCTTCAACCGCTCTTCGAACTCGCCGCGGAACTTCGCGCCGGCCACCATCGACCCGAGGTCGAGTGCGACAACTCGCTTGCCGCGCAACGATTCCGGCACGTCGCCCGCGACGATCCGCTGGGCGAGCCCCTCGACGATCGCCGTCTTGCCGACGCCCGGTTCGCCGATCAGCACCGGGTTGTTCTTGGTACGCCGGGAAAGCACCTGCACCACGCGGCGGATCTCGGTGTCCCGCCCGATGACCGGGTCGAGTTCGCCCGCGCGGGCGCGCTCGGTCAGGTCGACGCCGTATTTCTCCAGCGCCTTGAACGTGCTTTCGGGATCCGCGCTGGTGATCCGGGCCGACCCGCGCACCTTCGCGAACGCCTCGCGCAGCGCGTCCGGCGTGGCACCGTGCCGCTTGAGCAGGTCCGCGACCTGGGCGCCTTCAGTGGCGAGCCCGACGAGCAGATGCTCGGTCGACACGTACTCGTCACCCAGTTCGGTGGCGAGCTTCTGCGCCTGCGTGAGCGACTTGACCGCGGGCGTGTCGAACTGCGGCGTCGACACGGTCGCGCCGGTCGCCGACGGCAGCCCGTTGATGATCGGCTCGAGCTCCTTGTGCACGGTCTCCGGGTCCGCCCCGACCGCGGTCAGCAGCGGCGCGGTGGTCCCGTCACCCTGCGCCAGCAGGGCGCCCAGCAAATGGGCGGCCGACACGTGCGGGTTGCCGGCCACGGTGGCCGCCTGCGCCGCGGACGAGATCGCCTGCTGGGTCTTCGTGGTCGGGTTGAAAGCGTCCATCCCTCACCTCATGCGTTCGTGGAAATACCTGGTGACAGGCCCGACCAAGGCCCATCGACAGGTATAACGTCAGCAAAGTTGAGTCTGTTCCGCTCAACTCTGAATTGGTGCCACCGCGGCCGCGGGCAGCCTCGGTCCCAGCCTGCCGAGCCCGAGCGCCGCGAGGCAAGCGCAACCCCCGACCAGAACCCAGGGTAACCATGCCGCCACGGAAAACAACGACACGATCGCAGGAGCCAGTACCTGAGCCACAGTGAACGCGTATTGGAACGCGGCGAGGTAACGGCCCTTGGCTTCGGGCGGCGCGGCGGCCTCGGCGAGCGCGCCGGAGCGCGGGCCGAACACCAGGTCACCGGCGGCGAACACGAGCGTGGCGGCCAGCAGATAGGGCACCTGCCAGCTACGCGGCACCAGCAGCACGCCGACGCTCGTCAGGCACCACGCCGCGAACAGCGCGGACCCGGCCCGCATCGCGCTGATTCGGCTGAGACCCCGGGTGAGCCGCAGCGCGACCGTGCCACCGGCACTGGTCAGGACGGTCAGCAGGAACAGGATCGCGCCCGGCAGCCAGGTCGGCGCGTGCAGCCGGTCGAGCACGAAGACCGGGGTGCCGATGAGGAAGAAGTCGAGCGACAGCCCGAACAGGCCGCTCAAGAGGATCAACGTCAGGTACGGGCGGTTGCGCAGCACCCCGCTTCTCACGCGGGCCACGGGCGCGAACCGGCGTCCGGGCGGGATGAACATCGCGACGAGGCCCGCCGCGGCCAGGAACGTCAGCACGTCCACAACGAGCGCGACGTTGTAGCCGCTGTCGCCGAACCAGGTCAGCAACGCCGACGACATCAACCCGCCAAGCCCGAATCCGCCCGCGCGCACCATTCCGACTTCGGCGAACGGCCGGTCCTTCGGCACGTCTCCGGCGACTTCGGAGATGAGCGCGAACAGGCAGCTGTAGAACAATTGTTGCCCGGCACCAAGAAGTATGGCGGCCACCACAACGCCGCCGATGCCGTGCGCGAACAAGTACGCGCCGGTTCCGGCAGCCTGCAACAGTTGCGCCGCAAGAACTCCGGCTCTCGGCCCGGCGCGGTCCACCAGCCGACCGGCCAGCGGCGGCATGAGAAGCCCTGCCGTGGTGCCCAAAGTGACTGCCGTGCCCGCTTCGACGAGCGGGATTCCGATCACCCGCGTCACGTAAACCAGTGCGAGCGGAAGGAAAAGTCCGGAACCGAAGTTGTCGATCCCCATAGCCAGCAACATCGCGACCCTGCTTCGCGTCACATATTCGACGCTACCTCCGGGGAAGGGGGACGAGGCAGGGCCGGGAGGGCGCATCGTTTGACGGCAAATGCCACTCCCAGTAGAAAGCTCGTGAGTGTCTGTCCCGGGCAGAACCGGGAAAAACACTCACGAGCCTCTTTAGTCGACGCTGAGTGTTCCTTGGTGCCTAACGAACTCTCGCTCCGCAGCTTCGCTCAGCTCGACATCATGCTGTGCGGCCGCACCATCGCCGACCGTCATCGGTTCCGCGTGCGGCGTGTATCCGTGTGCAGACACCGTGAGCGTGTACGCGCCCGGTTCGATTCCCGTGAAGCGGTACGCGCCGTCGCCGCCCGCGATGTGCGTCGCGGTGACAATGCCCAGGCGGTCGGTGAGGGTCAGCACCGCGCCTGCGACGGCGGCGTGCCGACCAGCCACGCGTACACGGCCCGAGATGGCGCCCTGGCTGTCCAACAGCAAGTCGTGCCAACGCGCGTTGCCGTTAAGCCGCACGGTCGATACCGCGGGCCGCGTTGAGCCTGCCGTCGCGAGAAGGACGTGCTCGCCCACAGTGTTCGCCGACAGCTCGTACGCGCCAGTACGTCCCGTACGCCCAACGTCGACCTGACGCCCCGCCATGTCGGTGAGCGTAAGCACGACACCGGACACCGGACGACCACCCGCGTCGAGAACCCGGCCACGCAACACGGAGGTCATCTCGACCGGAGCTTCGACCACAGAGACCGCCTCGACCGACACAGCAGCCGCAGTCGGCGCAGGCGCGTCCGCGTCGAGCGTCCGGCGCAGCGGCACCTCCTTGATGAACAGCACGGCGAGGAAGGTGACTACCGCGATGCAGCCCGCGACGAAGAACACCGTGCCGGTCGCGTCGCCGAAGGCCCCGCGCACCACCGGCTGCAACGCCGGCGGGAGCGACGAGATGGCGAACGTACCGCCACCGCCGGAAACCGCGCCGCCAGTGTGGATACCCATCTGAGACAGGGAGTTCGCGATGTTCGTGGCCACCCGGGCGGCCAGCACCGCGCCGAGCGCGGACACGCCCGCCGCGCCGCCGAGCGACCGGAAGAACGTGACGACCGAGGACGACGACCCGATGTCCTTCATCGCCACCGTGTTTTGGACTACCAAAACCAGGTTCTGCATCAGGAAGCCCAGCCCGAGGCCGATCAGCGCGAGGTAGACGCCCATCAGCGTCAGGTTCGTCGCGTGGTCCACCGTCGAGAGCAGGAACAGCCCGGCCAGCAGCAAAACCCCGCCGGCGACCATGAACGGCTTGGTGCGCCCGGTGCGGGAGATGATCTGGCCGGCTCCGGTCGAAGCGACCGCGAGACCGAGCACCATCGGCAGCGTCATCAGACCGGCGTGCGTCGGCGAGAATCCGCGCGCGATTTGGTAGTACTGCCCGAGGAACACCGAACCGCCGAACATCGCGGTGCCGACCGCCAGCGAGGCGAGCACGGACAGCGTGAAGGTGCGGTTGCGGAAGAGCCGCAGCGGAACCACCGGCTCCGCGACCCGGGATTCGACGAGAACCGCCAGCGCCAGCGCGACAATCGCACCGCCGACGTACGCGGCGCTCGACCACGAAACCCATCCGAAGCTGCCGCCCGCCAGCGAAACCCAGATCAGCAGCAGCGCGACGCCGCCGACCAGCAGGGTCGCGCCCAGCCAGTCGATCCGCACCTTGCGCTTGAGCACCGGGAGCTTCAGCGTCCGGCCGAGCACGATGAACGCGAGGACGGCCAGCGGCACGCACACCCAGAAACACCAGCGCCAGCCGAGCGGCGAGTCCACGATCAGCCCGCCGATCAACGGGCCGGAAACGGTCGCGACGGCGAACACCGCGCCGGTGTAACCGGTGTAGCGGCCCCGGTCGCGCGGCGCGATCATCGCCGCGATGACGACCTGGATCAGCGCCTGCAGCCCGCCGAGCCCGATGCCCTGCAGCGCGCGGTAGGCGATCAGTTCGGGCATCGACTGCGCGATCCCGCCCAGCGCCGAACCGACGGTGAAGACGACGATCGCGATTTGGTACAGCAGTTTCTTGCTGAACAGGTCGGAGAGCTTGCCCCAGATCGGGGTGGTCGCCGTCGACGTCAGCAGCGTCGCGGTGACGACCCAGGTGTACTCGCTCTGCGAACCGTGCAGGTCGGCGAGGATCGTCGGCAGGGCGTTGGACACGATGGTCGACGACAGCAACGCCACCAGCAGGGCCAGCAGCAGGCCGGTGAAGGCCTTGAGGATTTCCCGGTGCGTCATCGGCTGCCCGGATGCGGTGTTTTCCACTGTTCGCTACTTCACTTTCCCGCGTGGGGTGCGCCGGCGCAGTACCCGGACGGGCCGAGCGTCGCGCGCAGACCTTCGTTCAATTCGGCGAGCTGGGAGGTGAGACCGGAGATCCGGTCCTCGTCCCAGCCGCCAAGAGCTGTCTCGAAGAACTCGAGGTACTTCCCGCGCCACAGTTCGAGCTGGGCGAGACCCGCTTCGGTCACGCTGATCAGCGAGGCGCGCCCGTCTTCGGGGGCGGGGCGGCGCTGGATCAGCCCGGCGGTCTGCAACTGGGCGATCTGCCTGCTGATCACCGACAGGTCGACGAGCCTGCGCTTGGCGACCTCGGACGGACGGGCCTCGCCGTGTTTGGCGAGGTCGGACAGCAGCATCGCCGAGGCCGGGTGCAGCCCGGGCTCGCTCTGCCACGCCTGCATGATCCACAGGTGCTGGAGCTGGGCGGACGCCTTCAGCTCCCGCAGCAGTTCGAGCCGCACATCATCAGCTGGGCTCATCGTTCCTCCCGGGCCGGTGCCCACTTGCTTGTATTCTACAAGTTTAGCTGCCGAAGGTTGCGTAGGACAACTATCTAATCGGTGAGCTGCCCCACGTCCCGACCGGCCGGTAACCCGACCGGAGCAACGATGCGGGCAATCCGCCTCAGTGCGGCTACTCTGCGGACCAGACGCCCCGCGATGCCGACGCGGCGAGCACGTCGTGGACAACGAGGAGCAGGAGTGGCGAATTCCCCCGCGCGGCGGCGCGAGCCGAATCCGACAACCTCGGCCGCCCCGCTCTCGTGACCGTTCCCTCCCAACCCCCTGGTCTCCGGTTCCGATCCATGAACGACGACAGCCCGATGACAGCCGATTCGATCAGCCCGCTCCCGCGGACCTCGGCCGCGCCCCGGCAGGCGCCCGCGGCCGTCGTCGCGATGGTGCAGCTCATCCGCGACACCTGGGCCAAATCGGAGCCGTACGCCCCGGAGATCTCCCAGTTCTTCTACGGGATGCTGTTCACCCTCGCGCCCGCCACGCGCGATTTCTTCCCGATCAACATGGAAGTGCAGGGCGGGCGGATCATCCGCGCGCTGGCCCGCGTCGTGCAGATGGTGGACCGACCGGACGACCTGCTCCCGTTCCTGCGCCAGCTCGGCCGCGACCACCGCAAGTTCGGCGTCGCCCCGAAGCATTACGAGGCCGTCGGCACCGCGCTGCTGGCCGCGTTGAAAAACCACCTCGGCCCGGAGTGGACGCCGGAGGTCGAGCGCGCGTGGGCGGAGGCGTTCACCATCGTCGCGCGCGCGATGCAGGAGGCCGCGGCGGCGGACGAGAACCCGGCGTCGTGGTCGGCCACCGTGGTCGAGCACCGGCGGCTCACCTGGGATCTCGCGCTGGTGCGGGTGATCCCGGACCAGCCGGTGCCGTATTCGCCGGGCCAGTACATGAGCGTCGAGGTGCCGCAGCGGCCGCGGTTGTGGCGGTATCTGTCGCCGGCGAACGCGCCGCGCGAGGACGGCGGCATCGAGTTCCACGTGCGCGCGGTCGACGGCGGCTGGGTGTCCCGGGCGATCGTGAGCCACACGCAGGCGGGCGACGTCTGGCGGCTCGGTCCGCCGCTGGGCCGGATGACCGTCAACCGCGAACAGTCGCGCGGCGTGCTCATGGTCGCGGGCGGCACCGGAGTCGCGCCGCTGCGGGCGATCCTCGACCACCTCGCGCTGTGGGGCGAGAACCCGAAGACCCGGCTGTTCTACGGCGGACCGACCCGCGAAGACCTCTACGACCTCGAAGAACTGCGCGCGCTCGCCGCGACCAACCCGTGGCTCACCATCACCCCGGTCGTCGAACGAGGCGACCACCTGCCCGGTTGCGAGCACGGCACCCTCGCCGAGGCGGTCACGCGGTACGGCGCGTGGCCGGACCACGACATCCTGGTGTCCGGTTCGCCGGAGATGATCCGCGCGACGGTGTCCCGGATGCTGGTCGCGGGCAGTGCGCTGGACCAGATCCAGTACGACCCGTTCACCGCGGACTGAGGCGACTCTCAGCTCGCGTGGCTATCGTCGGGGCCATGGACATCCGGATTCCGGTGGCAGACGGGGAAATCGACGGCTATCTCGCAGTGCCCGCCGGGGACGGGCCGTTCCCGGCGGTGGTGCTGATCCACGACGTGTTCGGGCTGAACCAGGACGCGCGCGAGATCACCGACCGGTACGCGGCGGCGGGTTATCTCGCGCTGAGCCCTGATCTGTACTCGCGCGGCGGCATGATCCGGTGCGTGAAGCGGACTTTCCAGGAAATGCTCGCCCGCGAGGGCCGGGCGTTCGCCGACATCGAGGCCGCGCGGGTGCTCGTCGCCGGACGGGACGACGCGACCGGCAAGGTCGGTGTCGTCGGTTTCTGCATGGGCGGCGGGTTCGCCTTGGTAGCCGCCTCGCGGGACTTCGACGCTTCCGCGCCGTACTACGGCGCGCTGCCGAAGGATCTGTCCGTTTTGGACGGTGCTTGCCCGATCGTCGGCAGCTTCGGCCGCAAGGACATCTCCCTGCGCGGTGCCGCGGCCAAGCTCGAAGCCGCGCTCACCGAACGAGGAATTCCGCATGACGTCAAGGAATACCCGGACGCCGGGCACGGCTTCGCGAACCACTACCGGCCCGCGCCGTTGACCGCGCTCGCGAAGGTCACGGGCATGGGTTATCACGAACCGTCGGATTCGGATGCCTGGCGGCGAGTCATGGCGTTCTTCGAGGAGCACCTGAAGTAGTCAGCCCAGCGTGCTCAAGTAGCCGAGCGCCCCGACTGCGATCGCACCGAGGCAGGCGAGGCCAACGGTGCGTCGATCCGTGCGCTGGGCTTGTGCCAGCAACCGGATGCCGGACGATATGAGCGCCACGCACAGCCCGGCGGCAGCGGCGATCGACCACATCGTCGTTCCTTTGAGGACACCGAGCGGCATGACGGTCGCGGCGGCGAGAGCTACTGCGCGTACCGGGCCGAGCACTCCGGCGCGATAAGCCGCGAAGCCGAGCAGCGGCCAGCCGAACATGATCGTGAACGACAAGAAGCTGAACAGGTGCAGGTCGCCGTAGGCCTCCGCGACGAACGCGGTCGCGTAGTCGGCTCCGCGGTGCCGGGCGAGATCCGTTGCGGCCTGGTCGAATCCGGCATGGAAGACCCGCTCGACCAGACCGATCAGCACCAGTGCGCCAGACCACGCCGCCCAGCGCGGCTTCGCCACCGCGATCTGGCTGACCACTGTGGACACTGCGAAGAGAAGAACCACCTGACCGGCGAGGAAACAGGTGGCGGCAGCGGTCATTTGTGCCGGATGCTGCGCGCTCGCGGCGAGCTGGTGCGGAAAGAAGAACGAGTACGGCAGGCGCAGCAGCACGCCGGCGAGCACGAGCACCGGACCGAGGACGAGCGCCGCTCCGCCGAGGCGAGGGCCGGGAAAGGTCGACATGCCGCTCACCGTGCCCGGCCGGACACCCTGCGCACATCGGTCCGGGGCGGACAGTTCCGCGCCCCGGAACTAAACCAGGGGATGACCCACCACAGCACGATGTGCGCGCTCCCCGCACTGGCTAACGTGGGGTTATGTCCCCTCTGCGAGTGAGCGATGTCGCGCTGGCGGCAGGTCTCCTCGTCACGGACGTCGGGCTTGCCGGGAATCTGCTGATCGACGAAGAGTCGTGGCGGCTGCCCGTGTCCGCGGCGATCGCGACGCTGATCGCCGCCGCGGTGCTGCTGCGTCGGCGGGCTCCGGTACCGGTGTTGATCGGAATTGTGGTCGTCTCCGCTTCCGCGGCGGCTTTCGGGCTGCTGTGGGATCCGTTCGTCGGCGCGGCCGCGGTGCTGTATCTCGTGCGGCCGCCTCGTGCGTTGCCTGCTGCGGCTGGGGTCGCGGCGATGTCGGCGGCAACCGCGGTGGTTGGGCAGTGGTGGTACGCGTTCGGCGTCCCGCTGGCGTTGCTCACCTGGGGGCTTGCCGAAGCGGTGCGGTCGCGTCGCGAGCAAACAGCGCGGCAGGAACGGCAGCGCGAACATCGGATCCTGGTCGACGAACGCGTCCGGATCGCGCGCGAACTGCACGACGTCGTCACGCACGGGATGGGCTTGATCGCGGTGAAAGCGGGCGTCGCCAACCATGTCGCGGACAGCCGCCCGGAGGAAGCGCGCGACGCGTTGCGGGTGATCGAAGCGACCAGCCGCGCGGCGCTCGGCGAGATGCGGCGGTTGCTGCACGTGCTGCGCGACGACGGCGACGAAACCCCGGCCGACCCGCTTGCGGCGTTGCCACAGCTCGCCGAACGCGCGCGACAGACCGGGGTCGACGTCGAGCTGTCCGTCCTGGGCACCGCGCAGGTTCCCGAACCGGTCGCGCTGGCTGCGTACCGAATCGTGCAGGAAGCGGTGACGAACGTGGTGAAACACGCCGCACCAGCCCGCTGCCGGGTGGTGGTCGCGGTCGCCGTTGAAGAGATCCGGATCCAGGTCACCGACGACGGCGCGGCGCCGATCGGCGAGCTGCGACTCGGCCACGGGCTGACCGGAATGCGCGAACGCGTCGCCCTCTACGGCGGCGAACTGGTCGCCGGGCCCGGTCCGGACGGCGGGTTCCGCGTCGCCGCCACTCTCCGGTGCGCCGATGCCTGACCAGATCCGCGTCGTCGTCGCGGACGATCAAGCCTTGCTGCGCGGGAGTTTCCGGCTGCTGCTCGACAGCGAACCGGACTTCACCGTGCTCGGCGAAGCCGCGACCGGGGCCGAGGCGGTCGAGCTGGCCGTGGCCGAGAAGCCGGACGTGGTGTTGATGGACGTGCGGATGCCGGTGATGGACGGGATCGAGGCGACCCGGCTGATCGGCGAGCGCGCCCCGGACGTGCGGGTGCTGGTGCTGACCATGTTCGACCTCGACGAGCACGTGTTCGCCGCACTGCGCGCCGGAGCGACCGGGTTCCTGCTCAAGGACACCCGCCCGGCCGACCTGTGCGCTGCGGTGCGCGTGGTGGCTTCCGGAGACGCGCTACTCGGCCCGTCCATCACCCGACGCCTGGTCGCGCAGTTCGCGCGGATCCCGGACACCCCGCCGCGTGCGGACGTCGCTGCCTTGGCCCCGCGAGAGCGCGAGGTGCTTACGCTCGTCGCGAGTGGACTGTCCAATGTGGAAATTACTGAACGGATGCAGCTGTCGATGGCGACAGTGAAGACCTACGTCGGGCGGCTGCTGGCGAAACTCGACGCTCGGGATCGCGCGCAGCTGGTGATCGTCGCGTACGAATCCGGTTTGGTGCGTCCGCGGAACTAGCGCCACACCGCCTCGGCGCGGTCGCTGGCCTCCGGGGTGAAGTAGTCGCCGGTCTCCAGGTCTTCCAACAACGTCGCGTGGTGCGGCGTCCAGCCCAGCAGGTCCTGCGTGTGCGCGCTGGAGGCGGGCACGTCGAGGGAGAAGAACCTTGCCAGGAAAGGGTTCCCGAGGTGCTCGGCGGCTTCTTCCAGGGTCAGCGACGCGATGGGAAGGTCCAGCAGTTGCGCGATTTTCTCCGCGACGCTCTTGATCGCGACCGTTTCTCCGACCCCGTGAAACACGCTTCCGGCAGGCGCTTTCTCCAGTGCCAGCCGGAAAAGCACCGCCGCGTCCTCGCGATGGACCGCGGGCCAGCGGTTCGTGCCGTCGCCGATGAACGCCGAAACCCCTGCCCGGCGCGCGCCCGCGATGAGCGCTGGGATGAAGCCGTGGTCGCGCGGTCCGTGCACGGTCGGCGCGAGCCGTACGACGCTGGCGCGGACGCCCTGGTCGGCAAATCCGAGGCAGGTCTGCTCGCCGGGGATGCGGAAGTAAGCGACGGAGCCAGGGTCGGCCGGGTCGAGTTCCGTGCTGACCTGGTCGGCCTTCAGCACCAGCGTGCCGGACGTGCTGACGAACGGTTTGCCGGTGCCGACCAGTGCCTGGCCCAGCGCGTCGATCGCCTCGCAGTCGCGGCGGATGAGGCCGTCCGGATCGGCGTAACCGCCGCCTTGGGCCATGTGCAGCACGCCGTCGGCGGCTTCGGCACCTCGGCGCAGGCTGTCGAGATCGTCGAGCGAACCGCGATGCGGCGTCGCGCCGAGCGACTCCAGCCGCGCGGCCGCGGTGTCCGAACGAGCCAACCCGGTGACCGTGTGCCCGGCCCTGACCAGCTCGGCGACGACGGCGGGGCCGGTCTGTCCGGATCCGCCGGTGACGAAGAAGTGCATGAAAGGCTCCTTAGTGTCAGTCACTGACTCTACGCGTAGCGCCAGTGACTGACGAAATGTGGTGTCAGTCACTGGCGCAAACTCCGGGTAGGCTCAGGACGTGCCACGGAGCGGAGCAGAAGCGCGCAGCCGCCTCAAGCAGGCGGCGCTGGAGCTGTACCGGGAAAACGGGTTCGACAAGACGACCACGGCGGAGATCGCCGCCCGGGCAGGCGTCACCGAGCGCACCTTCTTCCGGCACTTCCCGGACAAGCGCGAGGTGCTCTTCGACGGCGAAGCCGACCTGCGCGAGGATCTCACCCGGTCGGTCGCCGAAGCCCCGGAAGGCCTTGCGCCGCTGGAGATCCTGCTGCGCGCCTTCAAGAACACCGGGCGGATCATGGAGCGCAATCTGCCGTTCGCCGAACCCCGGCGCGACCTGATCGCGGCGACTCCGACGCTGCGCGAACGCAACCTGGCCAAGGCCGCGACACTCGCCGAAGCGCTCGCGGAAGCGTTGCGGCAGCGGGGTGTCGAGGACAGGCTGGCGCGGTTGGCCGCCCATGCCGGGTGGGCGACGTTCCAGCACGCCACGCAAACCTGGATCAGCGATCCGTCGCGGAGCCTGGACGACTATCTGGACGAGGCGTTCGCCGATCTGCGGACCCTCAGCACGGAAGTCCGCACCGGACAGTAAAAAGCCCTCCCGCGTCGTAACACGGGAGGGCTGCTGGCGAAGAGCTCAGCGGCGCTTGGGTTTCCAGACCACCAGCGCGGTGTTCTGCCGCAGCGGCACCAGATCCTTGCGGTAGGAAGCGTGCACCGCCGCGGCGGCCTGTTCGGCGGCCGCGTAGGCGACGGCGAGTTCTTCGGTCAGCTCGTGCACCCGGGACTGCAGCGCGTCGACCTGGTTCTCCAGCTCGATGATGCGCTTGATGCCGGACAGGTTGACCCCGTCCTCCTGCGAGAGGCGCTGAACCTCGCGCAGCAGGGCGATGTCGCGCATCGAGTAGCGCCGTCCGCCGCCGGCGGTGCGGCCTGGCGAGACCAGGCCGTGCCGGTCGTAGGAGCGCAGCGTCTGCGCGTGCAGCCCGGAAAGCTGGGCCGCCACCGAAATCACGAACACCGGGGTGTCCTCGTCCGCGCCGTGCGGGAGTCCCGGATTGCCGCCGAACATCGACCTCACCTGCCTTCGAGCAACTCGGTGATCTCGGGCCGCGGATCGTGGCCCTTCATCGCCTCGGCGTAGGTCTCGAGTGCGGACCGCGCCTTGTCGTCGAGTTTCTCCGGAACCGCAACCTCCAGGGTGACCAGCAGATCGCCCTGCGCGCCGTCCCGCTTCTGAATGCCCTTTCCGCGCACTCGCAACACCCGGCCGCTCGCGGTGCCCGCGGGCACCTTCAGCGACACCTTGCCTTCGAGCGTCGGCACCGTGACGGTGGTGCCCAGCGCGAGTTCGGTGAAGTCCACCGGCACGGTGAGCGTGAGGTTGAGGTCCTTGCGCCCGAACAGTTTGTGCGGGGCCACGTGCACGCGCACGTACAGATCGCCCGCCTGCGCGCCGCCCCGACCGGGTTCGCCCTGGCCGGCCAGCCGGATCCGCTGGTCGTCCTTCACCCCCGGCGGGATGCGCACGGTGAGCGTGCGGGTGCGGGTGCTGATGCCCTCGCCGGCGCACTCGGGGCACGGCTCGTCGATGATCTTGCCGCGACCGCGGCAATCCTGGCACGGCTCGGAGAACGCGAACGCGCCCTGGCTCCGACTGACCAGCCCGGATCCGCTGCAGGTCGGGCAGACCCGCGGCGAGGTGCCCGGCTTAGCGCCGTTGCCACCGCAGGTGCTGCAGGTGGCCGGGCTCGACAGCCGCAACGGCAGCGTCGCGCCCTTGACCGACTCGAGGAAGTCAATCCGCACATCGGTTTCGACGTCCGCGCCGCGCTGCGGCCGGTTCGCCGTCGCTCCGGCGGCCCCGCCGCGACCTCGGCCGAAAATGCCGCCGAGGATGTCGCCGAGCCCGCCGAACCCACCCTGCTGGCTCTGCGCTCCGGCCTGGTTGAACAGGTCGCTCATGTCGAAGCCGCCCGCGCCGCCACCGCCGGGGAAGCCGCCGAACCCGCCCGCGCCACCGGAGCCGAAGAGCGTGCGCGCCTCGTCATACTCCTTGCGCTTGGCCGGATCGGACAGCACGCCGTACGCCTCGGACACGGCCTTGAACTTGTTCTCGGCCGCGGTGTTGCCCGCGTTGGCGTCCGGGTGGTTTTCCTTGGCCAGCTTGCGGTAGGCCTTCTTGATCTCGTCCGCGGTCGCGTCGGAGGAGACACCCAGCTCTTTGTAGAAGTCCTTGCCGATCCACTCCCGAGCACTCATCGGGTGTCTCCTCCTTTCGCTGCAAACCGATTGTTACTGCTGGCCGGACTCATCGACCGAACCGTCGAGCGGCAGTTCGCCGCCGACCGGAGGGTCCACCGGCTGCTGCGCCGGGGCCTCGCCGGGCTCGTGGTCGGTCACGCCGACCAGCGCCGCCCGCAGCACCCGGTCGCCGAAGCGGAAACCGCGGCGCATGACCAGGGTGACGGTCGGGCCCTTCACGTCCGGGGACGTGTTGTGCTGCACGGCCTCGTGGACGCTCGGGTCGAATTCCTCGCCCTCGGCTCCGAACGATTCCAGACCGGCCCGCTCCAGGCTGCTGACCAGCTTGTCGGCCACCGCCTTGAACGCGCCGGTGAGGTCGCCGTGCTGCTCCGCGCGCTGAAGATCGTCCAGCAGCGGCAGCAGATCGCCGACCACGGACGCCTTCGCGCCCTGCACCACGGCTTCGCGGTCGCGGTCGACTCGCTTGCGGTAGTTCGCGTACTCCGCCTGCAGACGCTGCAGGTCGGCAGTGCGCTCGGACAGTTGCTTTTCGACATCCGAGGCAGCCGAAACCGCTTCGTCCACGGAATCGCCCAGCGAGGGGCCCGCGTGCTGCGCGGGCTCCTCACCGGCCGGAGTCTCCTCCGCGGCGGGCGGGCGGACCTCGCCGGTCTGCGGGTCCACCCGTCGCCGATCCCGCACGACTACCGGTTCCTCGGGGCCAGGACCCTCGGTCTCGGAGTGGCGGGGGGTCACTTCTTCTCGTCCTCTTCCACGATCTCGGCGTCGACCACGTCGTCCGCCTTCGACTTCGGAGCGGCACCCGCGGCACCCGCGGCACCGGCCGCGCCCTCAGCGCCCGGGGCGCCTTCGGCGCCGGCGTTCGCGTACAGCGCGCTGCCCAGCTCCTGCGAAGCGGTGTTCAGCTTCTCGATGGACTCGCGGATCTTGGCCGAGTCGGTGCCTTTGAGCGCCTCGTTCGCCTCGTCGATCGCGGACTTCACCTTGCCCTTGAGTTCCTCGGGCAGCTTGTCCTCGTTGTCCTTGACGAACTTCTCGGTCTGGTAGACCAGCGTCTCGGCCTGGTTGCGGGTCTCGGCCTCGTCGCGGCGCTTCTTGTCCTCTTCGGCGTGCGCCTCGGCGTCCTTGACCATGCGCTCGATGTCGTCCTTCGGCAGCGCGGAGCCACCGGTGATCGTCATCGACTGTTCCTTGTTCGTGCCGAGGTCCTTCGCGGTCACGTGCACGATGCCGTTGGCGTCGATGTCGAAGGTGACCTCGATCTGCGGCACGCCGCGCGGGGCGGGCGGAAGACCGGTCAGCTCGAACATGCCGAGCTTCTTGTTCGCCGCGGCGATTTCACGCTCGCCCTGGAACACCTGGATCTGCACCGACGGCTGGTTGTCGTCCGCCGTCGAGAAGATCTCGGACCGCTTGGTCGGGATCGTGGTGTTGCGCTCGATCAGCTTGGTGAAGACGCCGCCCTTGGTCTCGATGCCCAGCGACAGCGGGGTCACGTCGAGCAGCAGGACGTCCTTGACCTCGCCCTTGAGCACACCGGCCTGCAGCGCCGCACCAACCGCGACGACCTCGTCCGGGTTCACGCCCTTGTTCGGCTCGCGGCCGCCGGTCAGCTCCTTGACCAGCTCGGACACGGCCGGCATGCGGGTGGAACCGCCGACGAGGACCACGTGGTCGATGTCGCCGACCGCGATGCCCGCGTCCCGGATCACGTTGTTGAACGGCTGGCGGGTGCGCTCGAGCAGGTCCGAGGTGATCTTCTGGAACTCGGCGCGCGACAGCGTCTCGTCGAGGAACAGCGGGTTCTTGTCGCCGTCCACCGTGATGTAGGGCAGGTTGATGCTGGCGGAGTTGGAGCTGGACAGCTCGATCTTCGCCTTCTCGGCCGCCTCGCGGATGCGCTGCAGCGCCATCTTGTCCTTGGTCAGGTCAATGCCGTTGGTGGCCTTGAACTTGTCGACCAGCCAGGTGACGATGCGCTCGTCCCAGTCGTCACCGCCGAGGTGGTTGTCACCGGAGGTCGCGCGGACCTCGACCACGCCTTCGCCGATCTCCAGCAGCGAGACGTCGAACGTGCCGCCGCCGAGGTCGAAGACCAGGATGGTCTGTTCCTTCTCGCCCTTGTCCAGGCCGTAGGCCAGCGCGGCCGCGGTCGGCTCGTTCACGATCCGGAGCACGTTCAGGCCGGCGATCTGACCGGCCTCCTTGGTGGCCTGGCGCTGCGCGTCCTCGAAGTACGCCGGGACGGTGATCACCGCGTCGGTGATCTCCTCGCCCAGGTACGCCTCCGCGTCGCGCTTGAGCTTCATCAGCACGCGGGCGCTGATCTCCTGCGGCGTGTAGCCCTTGCCGTCGATCTCGGTCTTCCAGTCGGTGCCGATGTGCCGCTTCACGGACCGGATCGTGCGGTCGACGTTCGTGACGGCCTGGTTCTTCGCCGGCTGGCCCGTCAGCACTTCGCCGTTCTTGGCGAAGGCGACGATGGACGGGGTGGTACGGGAGCCTTCCGAGTTGGCGATGACCGTCGGCTCGCCGCCCTCAAGGACGGCGACGACCGAGTTGGTCGTGCCGAGGTCGATGCCGACCGCTCGCGCCATGGTGCTTCCTCTCGTGTTCAGTCCAGTACTGCTGCTATGTTCGTGACCTGCGGTTTCGAGGCACTCTTGAGTACCTTCCTAGCAGGTTATCCCGGTCTCGCGCTCGGCCTGGTCCACCAGACTTGAGCCGACTGCGCTCAACCTTGATATCAGGATAACGGGGAACCGGCCGAACTTGTTCCCGGGTTCACCCGCAGAATTCGCCCCGCGGTGGTGTGACGCCACTCACCAGATACCTGGCCTCGGCGCGCTGCACGCACTGCGAGTTGAGCAGCCCGGTGTGGCCGTCGCCGAGATACGTGAGCAGCACCGACCCGTCGATGCTCGCGGCGAGCCCGTGCGCCCACGGCAACGGCGTCGCCGGGTCGTGCGCACCGCCCACGACGAGGATCGGCGGGGCACCGCGCACCGGATGCGGCTGCGGCGGGTTCAGCGCGGGAAGCGGCCATCCGGTGCAGCCCGCGGAGATGTCCCAGAACTCGCTGTAGCGCCAGCTGTGCGGGGCGACCGCGCGGATCGTCCTGGCCGCCGCGCGCAGGTCCGCCGGGCCGGTGAACGGCGACGGGAAGTCCTGGCAGCCGATCGAGCGGTACGCGCCGTAGGTGTCGCTCGCGAACGACGAGTTAGTCGCGAGCGCGCTCGCGTCCGGGTCCGCCAGCGCGCGGCTCAGGACCGGCCACTCGACCGGAAGATAGAGGTGGCCGTACGCGCCGGAGGCCAGTTCCTCGCCGGTTGCCTTGCGGCCCAACGCTTTCGCGTACGCGCCATGGGTGACGAGGTCGTCGTAGCGGGCGAGCGCGTTCTTGCCGTGGAGCGCGCAGTCGGTCGAGCGGTCGCACCACGAGGCGAACCTCAGCAAGGCGTCCTCGGTCGCGGCGGCTTCCTCGATCATCGCCTGCCATATCGGCCGGGCGTGGTCGACCGCGCCGTCGAGCACCATGGTCCGCACGCGGTCCGGATGCTTCGACGCGTACACCGCGCCCAGTTCGGTGCCGTACGAGACGCCGAGCCAGGAGATCTTCTGCTCGCCGAGCGCACCGCGGATCCCGTCGATGTCCTCGGCGGCGCTTTGGGTGTCGACGTGCCCGAGCATCGGGCCGGTCTTGGCGAGACAGTCCTCGCCCGCCGCGCGGTTGTGCGCGACGAAGGCGGCGTACTGCTGGTTCGTGCTCGGGAAGAGGCCGATCTTCGGGTCGTACAGCTTCGATTGGGCACAGCTGATCTTCGGATCGCTGAACCACACGCCGCGCGGGTCGAAGCCGATGATGTCGAAGCGGTCCCGCAACGGTTTGCGCGCCGAGCCGATGATCTTGGTGTCGAGTCCGCCGAAGCGCACGAAGCCGACCCCGGATCCGCCCGGCCCGCCCGGATTGACCAGCAGCGAACCGATCCGGTGCCGCTGGTCGGCCGCGGGCAGCCGGGTCAGCGCGATGTGCGCCGTTCCCGTCCCCGGGTGGGCGCGATCGATCGGCACCTCGATCTGGCTGCACTGCGCGGTCGGTTCCTGCTCGGTCCCGCACGGCGTCCAGGTCAACGCCGGAGTCGGTGCGCTGACCAGCGGAAGCAAGGTCAGCACGGCAGCGGCCAGGTTCATGCCCGGCGCACCTGCGCGGCCCGGTCCTCGGCGGCCGTACGAAGCACGACGGTCTCCGCGTTCCGGACCACCCCCTGCTGCACCGGAACTTCCACCACCGCGACCGGAGTCGTGGCCTGCGGCTCAGGCGAGTGGCCGATCGCCGCGGTGATCGCGAACGCCCCCACCGCGCCCGCCAGCACCGCGGCCAGCAGCCGCGTTTCGAGTTTGCGCATGATGTGTCTGTTCTCCACTTCAGACGGCCTTGACGGTGACGCTGCCGCTGTCCGTGTTCAGCTCGAGCGTCTTCGCGTCCGGGCCCGAGTTCTGCGGAATGTCGATGCTGCGGTGACCGCTCTCGCTGTTGCCGGTGACCTGGTAGGACCCGTTACGCGGCACGGTCAGCGCGATCCGGCCGGAGTCGGCCCGCGCCTTGACGGCGTTGGGCTGGGTGAGCGCGAGTTCGATCCGCCCGCTGCCCGCCGAGACGTCGACCGGCCCGCGCACCCCGTCGCCCTCGATCCGGCCGGACTGGCTGTGCACCCGCACCTCGCCGACGTTGTGCAGTTCGGCGGCGCCGCTGTCCAGCTGGAGCTTGACCAGCCCCGGGATGTCCTGCATCTGCGCCCGCCCGGAATCGGCGACGACGTCGACGCTGCCGACGCCCGCGAAGTCCAGCGTGCCGGAGTCGGAGTTGCCCGTGACCGGAATGCCTGCCGGGACGATCAGCTCCAGGTCGGCGGTGCAGTTGCGGCCGCAGTCGACGATGACCAGCTGGTCCCCCTCGACGCGGTAGGCGTCGCCGGGCTGGCCGCTGAAGTGGTAGCGCAGCGTCTGATGCACCCGAGCCGCGCCGGACGCGGTGCGGATGCGCACGTCTCCGGAGCCGTTCTCCAGCTTCACCCCGCGGATCTCGTGCGTCAGCGTCGCGTCCCGCGAGACCGTGGACCCGAACCCCCACCCGCCGAATCCGATCGCCACCCCAACGCCGATCACCGCGATGCCGGCCAGTGCCAGAAGCGGGCGTGCCATGTCTGTTCCCCTCAGTACCACTCTCGGCTGTCCCGAGAGACGTTAGAAGGTGCGGACCCCCGGGGACATCCGGTAAACCCCCCGAAACATCCCTGAGGCGGCGACGGGAGGGCCGGGGTCCTAACCTGGCGGCCGGAGAGCCCCGTGGATCAGGAGGAACCCATGCCCCAGCCGCCCAATCCGTACGACTACCTGCCGTCGGTTCCCTCGTTCACCCTGCGCAGCACGGACATCGCCGACGGAGAGACCCTGGCCCAGCCCCACCTGTCGGGCATCTTCGGCGCGGGCGGCGAGGACCGGTCGCCGCAGCTGGCGTGGGAAGGCTTCCCGGAAGGCACCCGCAGCTTCGCGGTGACGGTGTACGACCCGGACGCCCCGACCGCCAGCGGTTTCTGGCACTGGGCGGTGTTCAACATCCCGGCTTCGGTGACGTCGCTGGCGGCCGGAGCGGGAGATGCCGCGGGGTCGGGGCTGCCTTCGGGGGCGGTCACGCTTAAGGGTGATGGCGGGGTGAAGCAGTTCCTGGGAGCCGCGCCGCCTCCTGGGCACGGGCCGCACCGGTATTTCTTCGTGGTGCACGCGCTGGATGTGGAGACGCTGGAGGTTCCGGAGGACGCTACGCCGGCGTTCTTGGGGTTCAACCTGTTCGGGCACACGTTGGGCCGGGCCACGTTGGTGCCGGTTTACGAGAACAAGGGCTGAGGTTTTCGGTGGGGGAGCCGGGGGTCGCGGTTGCACCTGAGCAACCGCGGCCCGACGTGGTGGGCGCGGTCGTGCTGAACGCCGAGGGACGCGCGTTCGTCCAGTTCCGCGGCCCGGACCGGCGCCTCTACCCGAACACGTGGGACGTCGTGGGCGGACACATCGAGGACGGCGAGACGCCGGTCGAGGCACTGGCGCGCGAGGTCGCCGAGGAAACCGGATGGCGGCTGCGCCGGATTGTCCGCGACCTCGGCAGCTTCCACTGGCCGGACAACGACGGCGTCGAACGGACCGGCGTCTACTTCGTGATCGAAGTAGACGGTGATCTGTCCCGGCCAGTTCTGGAATGGGGACAAGCACCCGCGGTATGCCTGGGCCGGTCCCGAGGATCTGGACCTGCTGGTGGAGAACTGCGCACCGGACGACACCTTGATCCGCGACGTCGTCGCCCGCGCATTGTCCTCAGTGGACTGACGAGCGAACCCCCTCGCGTTCCAGGAACCGGCCGTCCGTGTGCTCCGCGAACCCGAACCTCCGGTACAGCTCGTGCGCGTCCGACGTGTGCAGCATCCAGCGAAAATCCGCCCCCGGCCCGTTCTCGATCATCTCTCGCACGAGCTCCTTGCCCAGCCCGGTGCCGCGCGCGGACGCCACGACGAACACGTCGGACAGGTACGCCGAGGCGACCCCGTCCGAGAACGCCCGGGCGAACCCGACCATGCGGCCGGTCTCGGTTTCGTACGCCCCGACTGCCCGCCAAGCGGTCCGGACCTGCTGCTCGACCTGTTCCCGGGTCCGCCAGCGGGACCAGTACGCCTCGGTGGACAGGAACTCCCACACGACCTCGAGATCGACCCGCGCGACGTCGTCGTCCAGTTCGTAGGCACCCACAACCCTCATGGCGGCAAGGTAATCAGCAAGGTCAAGCGGGTTTGAGCAGGTAGTCCACCACCGGTCGCAGCTCCTCCGCGGACGGTGGTTCGTCGTCGATCAGGCCCTGGATCAGCAGGCCGTCGATGCCCGCGAGGAACACCCGGAACGCGACCTCGTCGTCGTGCCGGACCATCGACGTCAGGACGTCCAGCCAGCGTCGCGCGGCCGGGCGCAGTTCGGGTTTGCGCGCGGCCAGCAGATACAGCTCGTACTCCGCCATTGTGCGGCCTCGGCGAGGACCCAGCGCCTCGGCGAGCAGGCCGGCCACCTCTTCGGCACCGCGGCTGCCCCGGGACCGGGCGCGGTCGATCATCCAGTACACCTCGGTCGCCATGTCGCGCGCGCACGAAATAAGCGTCGCCACGAGCAGGTCGTCCAGCGAGGAGAAGTGATAGGTCGTGGACGTCGTCGGCACGCCCGCCTCGGCCGCGACCGTGCGGTGCGTGACCCCGGCGACGCCATCGCGTTCGATCACTCGCAGGGCCGCTTCGATGATCTCCGTCCGCCGCTTCTCGCCGCGGACCTTGCGGCCGTCGGTCTGGATTTTCACGACTGGCTCCCGACCTCGATGAGCACCACCCCGCCGACCACCAGCACCAGCCCGGAGATCACCGCGAGGTTGATCGGTTCCTTCAGGAACAGCACGCCGACCAGCGCGACCAGCGCCACGCCCGCCGCGGCCCAGATCGCGTAGGCCACCCCGATCGGCAGCCCCAGCTTGAGCACCCGCGACAGCGCGAAGAACGCCAGCCCGTACCCGACGACCACCAGGATCGACGGCGTCACCTTGGAAAAGCCCTCGGACAGCTTGAGCGAAACAGTGGCGGTCACTTCTGCGGCGATGGCCAAAGCGAGGTACAAGTAAGCACCCATAGCTAACTAAATTACCTGAACGATCGTCCCACTTGCCAGCGAGGCGTGCACCACATCGGTGGGACTTGGGGCCGCCACACCGGTTACCCATCAGTAAGAAGCGTTACCCTGCTCGGCACCGCCGCGCTCGCGCGGCGGCACCACCACACCGGACGAAAGGCACCCGACGATGGGCGCTGTACAGCTGACGCTCGGGGGGATCTCCGTCCTCCTCGGCATCGTCGCCTGGGGAATGTTCATCGCGACCATTGCCCGCTTCGTGCGGGTGATCAAGCTCGGCCAGCCGGACGCGACGCGCAACGGCCCGTTCGTGCCCCGCATGATCACCCTGGTCAAGGAGTTCGCGGCGCACACCCGCATGGCGAAGTTCCGCCAGGTAGCCCCGTGGCACTGGCTGGTCATGTGGGGCTTCCTGATCGGGTCGCTCGCGCTGTTCGAGGCCTACGGCGAGGTGTTCGTCCCGACCTGGGGCTGGCCGATCCTCGAGGACTGGTCGCTGTGGAGCCTCCTGATGGAGCTGCTCGGCGTCGGCACGGTCGTCGGCGGCGTCGCGCTCGCGATCATCCGGCAGCTGAACCACCCGCGCCGGGCCGACCGGCTGTCGCGCTTCGCGGGCTCGAACTTCAAGTGGGCCTACTTCGTCGAGGCCGTGGTGATCGTCGAGGGCATCGGCATCATCGGCGTGCGCGCCGCGAAGGCCGCGATGGGCGTGCACGAGACGCCGACCTGGGCCGCGTTCGTGTCGAACCCGCTCAGCGAGCTGCTGCCCTCCAGCGCGGCGCTGGTGTCGGTGTTCGCCTTCATCAAGCTGATGAGCGCCACGGTCTGGCTGATCGTCGTGGCCCGCACGATGACGATGGGCATCGCCTGGCACCGGTTCAGCGCGTTCTTCAACATCTACTTCAAGCGCGAGGCCGACGGCGACGTCGCGCTCGGCGCGGTCGTGCCGATGATGAGCAAGGGCAAGGTGCTCGACCTCGAAGAGGCCGACCCGGACGAGGACACCTTCGGTGTCGGCGCCATCGAGGACTTCAGCTGGAAGGGCTGGCTGGACTTCTCCACCTGCACCGAATGCGGCCGTTGCCAGTCGCAGTGCCCGGCGTGGAACACCGGCAAGCCGCTGTCGCCGAAGCTGCTCATCACGCAGCTTCGCGACCACGCCTACGCGAAGGCCCCGTACCTGCTCGCGGGCGGCAAGCGCGACATGGCGGGCGACGAAATCGGGTTGTCCGGCGACAACATGTACGCGGGCATCGACGTCCTCGCGATCGCTGAGTCGCAGAAGGCGCTCGTCGGCGACGACGGCGGCGTGATCGACCCCGACGTGCTGTGGTCCTGCACCTCCTGCGGTGCCTGCGTCGAGCAGTGCCCGGTCGACATCGAGCACGTCGACCACATCGTCAACATGCGCCGCTACCAGGTGATGATCGAGTCGTCGTTCCCCACGGAGCTGAACGGCATGTTCAAGAACCTGGAGAACAAGGGCAACCCGTGGGGCCAGAACGCCAAGGACCGTCTGCAGTGGACGGAGGACCTCGACTTCGAGGTTCCGGTCTTCGACGGCGACCTGGGCGACGCGGAGTACCTGTTCTGGGTCGGCTGCGCCGGTGCGTTCGAGGACCGCGCGAAGAAGACCACTCGCGCGGTGGCCGAACTGCTGCACATCGCGGGCGTCAAGTACACCGTGCTCGGCTCGGAGGAGTCCTGCACCGGTGACCCGGCTCGCCGCGCGGGCAACGAGTTCCTGTTCCAGATGCTGGCGCAGCAGAACGTCGAGGTGCTGAACTCGGTGTTCGAGGGCCGGGAACGCAAGGCGCGCAAGGTCGTAGTCACCTGTGCGCACTGCTTCAACACCCTCGCCAACGAGTACCCAGAGCTGGGCGGCCAGTTCGACGTCGTGCACCACACGCAGCTGCTGAACCGCCTGGTGCGGGAGAAGCACCTGACGCCGGTCGCGCCGGTCGCCGAGGACGTCACCTACCACGACCCCTGCTACCTGGGCCGGCACAACAAGGTCTACGACGCTCCGCGCGAGCTCGTCGGCGCGTCCGGTGCGCAGCTGCGCGAAATGCCGCGCCACGGCGACCGGTCGATGTGCTGTGGCGCGGGCGGCGCGCGGATGTGGATGGAGGAGAAGATCGGCAAGCGGATCAACGTCGAGCGCGTGGACGAGGCGCTCGGCACCGCTCCGTCGAAGATCGCCACCGGCTGCCCGTTCTGCCGCGTGATGCTCACCGACGGCGTCACCTCGCGCCAGAGCGACGGTCTGGCGAGCGAGAAGGTCGAGGTCGTGGACGTCGCGCAGCTGCTGCTCACCGCGGTGAAGCGCAAGCCGGAACCGGCGCTGGTCGCCTCGGGCGCGCCGTCGCTCGACGAATCGGACGCGGAGCTGTCGGCCAAGCCGGACGTCCCGACCGACGAGAAGCCGACCGGAACGCCGTTGCCCGAGGGCGACGACTGAGGTTCTCTCCGAAGACGGCCCCTGGCATCCTCGGATGCCAGGGGCCGTTCTGTTACCGGGACATTTGTCAGGGTCGGATCATGATGTTCGGCCCGGGTCCGAAGACGCGCGCGCTGCGAGTCTCCCGGCATGACATTCCGGAAGACCGCGGTTGCCGTCCTGGCAGGGCTTTCTCCGCTCTTCGCCGAGTTCCTGCTCGGCGACCAATATTTGTCGGGCCCGCCGGAAGCCGGTCGGCAGCTGGCCATGTTCGCGATGTTCGTGACGCTGTACGGAGCCGGTGCGGTTTTGATTCGCGAGGTGGCGCGACGGATGAATCGCGGCTGGCCGACCATTATCGCGCTGGCGGTCGCGTACGGCGTCGCAGAAGAAGGCCTGCTGACCCAGACCCTCTTCAACCCGCACTATCTCGGCCTCGATCTGCTTAAGCCCGCGTACGTTCCATGGCTGGGCATCGGCGGGCAGTGGACGGTGTACGTGGTGACGCTGCACGTGGTGTGGAGCATCGCAGCGCCCATCGCGATCGCGGAAGCCTTCTTCGGCCGTACGCCGTGGTTGCGCCGACCTGGGCTATGGGCATGGAGCGGCGTATTAGCCATCGGCTGCGCGGCAACGTTCTTCGTGAGCTACCAAATGGGGCACTTCCTCGCAGCTCCGGCACAGCTGATCGGCGCGTTCCTCGTAGCAGCGGGACTCGCGTTCGCCGCTCTTCGGCTGACGGCCACGCCGAAGCCGGTGCGTGGCAACGGGTGGATCGGCTTCACGGTCGGACTCATCGCAAGCACCGTGTTCCAGCTCGTCATGAAGGCGGACCTGTCTCCGTGGCCGACTGTTGCCGTCATGCTGGCGTTGGAAGCGGCAGTGCTCGCGTACGCGATCCGCGTGCGCCCTCCGGCCATCTCGCTGGCCGCGGGCGCCACCGTCACGTACGGCTGGGTCGGGCTGCTGACAGCCGTGGACGCAGGCTTCGCCGCGACGGTCGAACAATCGGTACTGGTCGCGGGCGCACTCGTACTCGTGGCGGCCGCTTGCAACAGGCGGCGAACCCCGCAGTGCAGTTAGTCTTTCCGGCGTGAGCGACGAATCCGAGGGCGGCGGCGAAAGCACCCTCACCGTGGTGCTGGCCGGCGGGGTGAACCTGGCCATCGCGGTGCTGAAACTCGTCGCGGGCATCATCACCGGGTCGGGCGCGATGTTGTCGGAGGCCGCGCATTCGGTCGCCGACACCATCACCGAGGTGCTGCTGCTCACCGCGTTGAAACGGTCGGAGCGACCGGCGGATCGCCGCCATCCGTTCGGGTACGGCAAGGAGCGCTACTTCTGGTCGCTGCTCGCCGCGGTGTCGATCTTCGCTTCCGGTGCGGTTTTCGCGCTGTACGAAGGATTTAGCACCGTTTTCGGGGAAGGCGCGGAGCAGACGAAACCGATCGTCGGCTATATCGTGCTGGCGATTGCGTTCGCGCTCGAATCGGTGTCGTGGGCACAGGCGGTCCGTCAGGTCCGTCGCGACGCGAAGGCCGAGCAGCGGTCGTTCTTCGCCTACCTGCGGATGATCGACGACCCGGCCCCGAAGACGGTGCTGTTCGAGGATTCGGCGGCGCTGGTCGGGCTGCTGCTCGCGTTCGCCGGGATCGGGCTGCACCAGCTGACCGGCTCGGACGTCTGGGACGGCATCGCGTCGATCCTGATCGGCGTGCTGCTGGCGTGCGTCGCGTACCTGCTCGGCAGCACGAACCGCGGTCTGCTGGTCGGCCGTCAGGCGGATCCGCGCCTGGTCCGCGGCATCCGCGACCATCTCGGGGCCGCGCCGGAGATCGACGCGCTGGTGGATTTGCAGACCATGCTGATGGGCACCGACCACGTCCTGGTCTGCGCCCGCGTGGACTTCGACGACGCACTCGGGGCGGCCGACCTGGAACACGCGTGCGTGCGGCTGGCCGACGAGCTGAGCGACCGGTTCCCGGACGTCGCCGAGGTGTTCATCGAACCGGTGCCGCGGACGGATCCGAAGCTGCGCGCGACGGTGCTGGCCCGGTACGGCCTTCCGCCGCGGCCGACTCAGTAGCCGAAGTCCTGCGTCCAGTACCAGCCGTCGGTCGCGACGCCGACGCCCAGTTTCGTCAGCGAGCAGTTGAGGATGTTCTTGCGGTGCCCGCTGGAGTTCATCCACATCTGCATCACCTGGTCCGCGCTGGTCGCGCCCTTCGCGATGTTCTCCGCGCCCGGCTTGGAGTATCCGGCGGCGGTGATGCGGTCGGCGAAGCTCTCGCCTTCCGGGGTGTCGTGGGAAAAGTAGTCGCGGTGGGACATGTCGTCGCTGTGGCCCTGCGCCGCTTTGTCGAGATGCGGTTCCTCGGTCACCGGGTCGCAGCCCGCCTTGTCCCGCTCGTCGTTGACCAGCGCGAGGACCTGTCCCGTCAGCGTCGGCGCGCTGCGCGGCTTGGGCGACGGCTTCGCACTGCTGCTCGTCGGAGTGTCCTCTTTGGACTCTTCGGTGGGCGGCGGCGCGGGCTTGGCTGACGTGGACGGTGTCGTCGTGGTCGCGGGCGCGCTGGAGCTCGGGGTCGCCGACGTGGAGGACGCCGGCGCTACCGCGAACGGTCGCAACGCACCCGCGGACAGCCCGTCGTTCCGCGTTTCCGGGACCGCGACGCTCAGTGTGTCGAGGTGCCCGGAGCGCAGCGCGAAGGTTCCGCCCGCTGCTCCGAGCCCCCCGAAGAGAACACTGAGAGTCACACTCACGACCCGGACGCGCACACTAATGGAGGACACAGCCGCGGAAACTATCACGAACTGATTACGATGGTTACCTCCAAATGGCGCAGCGGCCGGAGACCCACTACCCAGCGTCGAGAACCTCGATATACCCGTCTGTCCCGTTGACCCGGATCCGCTGCCCGTCCTTGAGCAGCCGCGTAGCGCCTTGGACCCCGACGACCGCGGGCAGGCCGTACTCCCGCGCGATCACCGCGCCGTGCGTCATCAGGCCGCCGACCTCGGTCACCAGGCCGGTGATCGCGACGAACAGCGGCGACCAGCTCGGGTCCGTGTACGCCGTGACGAGGATGTCTCCCGGTTCGAGGTCCGCGTCGGCCAGATCCAGGATGACGCGGGCGCGTCCCTCGATGGTCCCGGCGGACACCGGCAGCCCGACCAGCGCGCCTTCGGGCAGGTCGTCGCGGCGGTAGCTGCCGGAAACCGCGTCGCCGTCCGACGTCAGCACGCGGGGCGGCGTCAGCGATTCGTAGGACCGGAACGCTTCCTTGCGCTGCTGGATCAGCTCGCGGTCGACCTCGTTCGTCCGCACGACCTCCTGGAATTCCTGCAGCCGCAAGAAAAAGAGGTCCTCCGGCGCGTCGAGCACCCCGGCCCGCACGAGTCGCTGCGCCTCGCCGAGCAGAGCTTGCTTGTACACGAAATAGCGGCTGACCATGCCGTACTTCGGGTACTCGCGGTATCCGGTGAACGTCCGGACGCGCTCGATCATCCGCTCGGTTTCTTCGGCCTTCGCCTCGCCGTCCGGCAAGGCGCGCAAGCGTTCCAGGACTTCCTGCGCCTTGTCCAACGCTTCCCGCCGCCCTTGTTCGAAGCGGCGCTTCCCGGCTCCGGGCTCGAAGTTTTTGATGTTGGACAACAACATCGGCACCAACGCGACCGGCTGCTCGCTCCACCGCGGCCGGGTAATGTCGATCTCGCCGACGCAGCGCATGCCGTACTTGTCGAGGTACCCCTGGATGGCGGCGCGCGATTCCTCCCCGCCGGCCAGCTTGGGCAGCTCGTCAAGGAAACCGTTGTCCTCGACGTCCTGCAGGAACGCGACGACCTCGGGGTGGGTCCGGAGCACATCCGCCACGTCGAGGAGCGCCAGGCCCATCTCCGCGGTGATGTTGTGCGGAACGGACTGCGTGAGCGTGTCGGCGACGTTCTTCTCGCCGAGCCACTCCTGCAGATGGTCGTTCAGCCACCAGGACGCCTGCATCGCCGCCGTGAACACCTGGTGGCTGCGCGGATCGAAGAGGATCCGGCGCAGTTCCTCGAGGTCCTCGAAAAGGAAGTCGAGCAGCTCGCTGCCGGACTTCGCGGCGATTTCACGCTGCAGCGTGGCGATGGAAGCCTCGCTGTGCTGGATCAGTTCGGTGACGACGGCCGGATCGGTCTCGATGGTGGCCGGTGCGGCGCCGGGGACCTGCTGACCGAGGCCGTCGTCCTCGGCCAGCGGGAGGAAGCCGTCGCGGGAAAGAACGGTCTCCAGCGCGTCCCCCATCAGCGGGTCGGATTTCCCCGCCATCTCAAGGAAACTGGTGCGGCTCCTGGACCCCGACAGCAGCGCGGTGGCGTCCGCGAACAGCCGCCCGCCTGCCTCGGCCATCGGCCGCGGGGTCGTCAGCTGCCAGACCGACAGGCCGAGCGGCTTCATCGCGTCGGTCATCATCTGCTGGTGGCCGACGGAGACGTAGACGTGGTTTTTCTCGTCGGCGGCCTCCGGGATCGGGAACAGCGTCGTGACGGGGCGGCTTTGGACGATCTGGAACTCGTCGCCGGCGAGGCACCATTCGATGTCCTGCGGACGGCCGAAATGCGCTTCGATCGTGCGGCCGAGTGCCACGAGCCGCAGCACCTGTTCGTCGGTCAGCGCGGCCTGTTCCTGCTGGTCCGCGGCGATCTGGTGCTCTTCGGTGCCGCCGCCCGGCACGGCCAGGATGGCGCGCTGCTTGGCGGCGATCGCCTTCTCGATGATCGCGCCGTCGCGCACCTGGTAACTGTCGGCGTTGACCAGACCGGAAACCAGCGCCTCGCCGAGGCCGAAGCTGGCCTCCACGGTCGCGATCTTCCGGTTGGACGTCACCGGGTCGGCGGTGAAGGCGACCCCGGCCACCTCCGGGAAAACCATCTGCTGCACGACCACGGCCATGTGGACTTTCCGGTGGTCAAAGCCGTTGCGCAGCCGGTAGGTCACCGCGCGTTCGGTGAACAGCGACGCCCAGCACCGGCTGATGTGCCGCAGAACCGCCTCCGCGCCGATGACGTTCAGGTAAGTGTCTTGCTGACCAGCGAAGGAAGCCCCCGGAAGGTCCTCAGCGGTCGCACTCGACCGGACCGCGTAGGCGCGTCCGTCCACCAGCGCGCCGGTGATCTCCGCCGCCAGATCGTCGGGAATGGCGATCGCTTCCAGCGCCTGCCGGACCTCCGCGCTGCCTTCGCTGATCGCGTCCCGGTCGTCCGGGTTCAGCTTCGACAACCGCTCCAGAGGCTTCGCCAGTTCCGGCGCGTCCTCCATGATCCGCTCGAACGCGTCCGTCGTCACGCAAAAGCCGGGCGGCACGCGGACCCCGCCGATCCGCGCGAGTTCTCCCAGATGCGCGCCCTTGCCTCCGACGATCGCGACCTGCTCCTGGTCGATCTCCTGGAGACCGAGCACGTAGCTGCGCATTCGTTCGTTTCCCCCGTCTGTGGTCGTTCTCGGCTTTCTCTCGCCCGCGAGCGGCAGCCTGGTCGGCTGGAGATTCTGCGGCACCACCCGGGTCTTGCGGCAAGCCCCCCAGTGCGTTATAAGTTAAATACGGCAGGGAGAGGTGTTCTCCGCTGCCTTTCTTTTTGCCCTCCTCAAGGCCCGACCTTCGTCGTCGTGGTGGCCTCCTTCGTGACCGGACGACCGGTCTGGTCAGTCGCCGTCGCGGTGGTCGTCGTGGTCACGTCCGCGCGAGCCGAGAGCGTGCAGGCGCGGGTGGCCTGTTCGCCAGGGGCCAGCTGGGTGATGGTGAACGAGCAGGCCTGGTCCGCGTCGCGAACGGTCACCTCGTGCAAGGGCGCGTCGCCGGTGTTGCGGAGGGTGCTCACGTACGTCACCGGGTCGCCCGGCCGGATCGGCTGCCGCAGGTAATCGCGGCGCAGGGCCAACGCCGGGTGGAGCACCGCGAAGTCCGCCTTCCCGGTCGCGGTGACCGGCGGGCCCCACGGAGCGGCCGCGGTCGCGGTCACTGGTGCGGAGCTGGCTGGAGCCACGCACTGATAGCGCTGGGTCCCGCCGACCGGCAGCTCAGCGAAGGTGCGCCCGCAGGCGGGGTCGGCCACCCGGACGTCGTGCAGCGGCTGGTCGCCGGTGTTGGTCAGCACGACCTCGACCGGCACCGAGTCGTCCGCTCGATACGCGCTGCTGGCGGCGTGCTTGGCGACGGTCAGCGCGGGCTTCTTCACCTTGAACGACGCCTGGGCGGAGGCGCTCACCATTCGCTGGGTCGGGTCGGTGCCGGTCACCTTCGCGGTGTTCGTGAACCCGGCCGCGCCCGCGGTGATCGTGCACTGGTACTCGATTTGGGTGTCCGGGGCCAGGCTCGGGATCTGGTGCGCGCAGGCCGGGGTTCGATCGTCCACAACGGACACCGCGGTCAGCGGGACGTCGCCGACGTTGCGGACCAGCAGCGAGAAGGTGACCTTGTCGCCTTGGCGCACCTCGTAGGGCTGGGCGTCCTTGATGATCGCGATTTCCGGGTGGATGACGTCGATCTTCGCCGAGCCGGACGCGGTGACCGGGCGGTTCGTCGGGTCGGTGCCGGTCAGGGCGGCGACGATGGTGAAGTCGTCCGGTTTGGCCTTCACCGTGCACTGGTAGCTCTGCGCGGCACCCGGTTCGAGGCGGTCGAACTTCTTCGGGCAAGCGGGGTCGTTGCTGGTCACCGCGGTGAGCGGGACGTCGCCGGTGTTGGTGACGGCGACCGTCACGGCGAGGGTGTCGCCGGCCCGCGCGACGGTCGGGTTCGCGGAGGTCATCACGGTGAGCGCGGGGTGGATGACGTCGACGTGCGCGTCGGCGGACGCGGTGAGCGGCGGGCCTACTGGCGGGGTTCCGGTCACGTGCGCGGCACTGACGGCGTCGTCGGCTGGGGCGGGGATAGTGCAGTCGTAGGTTTTGTTCGCTTTCGGGGCGAGGGTGTCGAGGGTTTTCGCACACGGGCCCTGGTCGGCGACCTTGACGGCGGTCAGCGGGGCGTCGCCGGTGTTGGTGACCGTGATGGTGAAGGTGACCGGGTCTCCGGCGCGGAAGGGGCCGCCGTGGACGGTCTTCGTCACTGCCAACCCTGGGTGCACCACGGTGAACGCCGCGTCCGCGCTCGCGGTTACCGTGCCGCCGATCGGGTCTGCGGCGGTCACCTTGGTGGTGTTCGAGTAACCGTCATGTCCGGCCTTAGTGGTGCAGGTGTAGTGCTGTTCTTCTGCTGCCGCCAGGGCAGGGAAGTCGCGGACGCAGTCAGGCGTGTTTTGGTCCACAATGGACACCTTGGTCAGCGGGACGTCTCCGCTGTTGCGCACGGCCACGGTGAAGGTGACTTGGTCCCCCTCGCGCACCTGCGTCGGCGCGACGGTCTGGGTGATCTGGACGGCGGGGTGGATGACGTCGACGTGCGCGCTCGCGTTCGCGGTCACCGGGCGGCCGGACGGATCGGTGCCGGTCACCGTCGCGTCGCTGGTGAGGTCGTCGGTCGCGGGATGGGTGCAGGTGTAGCTCTGCTTTGCTTGCGGGGCAAGGGTTCCCAGCCGCTTCGCGCACTCCGGGACGGCCGGGTCGGAGACCTGGGTGTCGTGGAGTGCGGTGTCGCCGGCGTTGGTCACAGTCAGGGTGAACGTCGCGGGCTCGCCCGGGTGCGCAACGGGCGGTGCCACGCTCTGCGCGAGCGTGACGAGCGGGTGGATCACGTCGATCGCCGCCTCGGCCGCCGCCGTGACCGGTGCCCCGACCGGCGGTTTCGCGGTCACCTGCAGTGCCTCGGTCACGTCGGTGCTCGGCGCAGTCGTGCTGCAGTCGAACGTCCAGTTGGCTCCGGGGGCGAGTGCATCGTGTTGCTGCGTACAGCCTTCGGCGCGGGCCATCGACGTGACAGCCAGGCCGGTGAGCGGCACGTCGCCGGTGTTCGCGACGATCACGTGCACTGCGACGGCGTCGTTTTCGCGGAACGGTCCACCTTGGGCAGCCGCGGTCAGGGTCACCGTTGGGTGCTGCACGGTGAACGTTGCGCTCGCCTTTGCGGTGACTGGGCGGCCGGTCGGGTCGGTACCGGTCACGGTCAGGTCGTTCGAGAAGCCCTGCGTTCCGGCCACCGTGGTGCAGGTGAAGGTCTGTTTGCCTTGCGCGGCAACGGTTCCGAGAGTTCGCGCGCATTCCGCGACACGATCGTCTGCCACTGCGACATCATGGAGCTCGGCGTCTCCAGCGTTGCTGACCGTGACCGTGAACGTGACACGGTCCCCCTCGCGCACCTGCGAAGGCGCGGCGGCGACGGTGGCCTCCAGCCCAGGGTGAACCACGTCGACTCGCGCGTCTGCAGTTACGCGTTGTGTCGTGCTGAGCTGATCTTTGCCAGTCGCGACAACGGTATTGGTCACGTCGTCCGCCGGCGCTAACTGTTCGCACTTATAGGTCTCGACCGCGTTGGGTGCCATGGTGCCGAAGTTGCGGACACAACCCGGCACGCTGTCGTCCGCCACCGCGACGTCATCGAGCGGTACGTCGCCAGGGTTGCGCACCGTGACGGTGAAGGTGACACGGTCCCCTTCGCGCACCTGCGCAGGGGAGGCCGCCGCGGTGACCGCCAAGGCTGGGTGGATCACCGTGACGGTCGCCGAGGATTTGGCCGTGACCGGTCGGCCAGTGCCGTCAGTACCCGTGGCGGTGACGGTGTTTGTGGTGGTCTGCGCGGGTTTCGCGGTGCAGGAGTAGGTCTGTTGCGTCCCGGGCGTGAGTACCCCGAAGGACCGCGAGCACGCCGGATTCGCGTCGTCAGTGACGTCGACCGGATTGAGCGGACTGTCGCCGGTGTTGCGCACGGTGACATTCCAGGTGACCTGGTCCCCGCCGTGCACCACCGGCGGGACGGCCGCCTTCGAGACGGACAGCGCGGGCGTGATGAGGGGGACTTTCGCGGCCGCGGTCGCGGTGACGACCTTGCCGAGCGGGTCGATCCCCTTCACCGTCGCGCTGGCTCCGTCCGGCAGCGGAACCGTCGCCGTGCAGGTGCCCACCACCGATTGCCCCGGCGCGAGGGACCCGATGGCGCGGGCGCACGAGGGGACCCCTGAGTCGCCGATGGTCACGTCGTGCAGCGGAACGTCGCCGGTGTTGGCGGTCTTGAGCGTGAAGGTCGCCTGATCGCCAGCTCGGTAAGCCGGTTTGTCGACCTGCTGGCTCAACGTCACGGCCGGGCGGAGGACATCGACCTTGCTGCCCGCCGAAGCCGACAGCTGCTCCCCGCCGGAACCCACGCCGGTCACCTTGACCGTCGAGACGAAACCCTTCTCCGGCGCGGCGAACGTGCATTGATAGCGCGTGGTGGCACCCGGAGCCAGGGGTCCGATCTTCTTGCCGCACTGCGGGTTCTGCTCGTCCACGACGTCCACATCGGACACCGGGGCCGCGGCCGGGTTCGTCACGCTCACGGTGAACGTCACCTGGTCGCCAGCGTGCACCCGATGCGGCTCAGCAACCGCCGTGACCTGCAGATCCTGCGCTGGCCGGGCCTGCGCCGCGGGCGCGGCGGGCGTCAGCAGAGTGGCCATCAGGCCGAGGACTAAGAGCAGACGTTTCCCGGCCGAAACCATGCGCGCAAGTTTTCCACCATCCGGTGACGTCGCGGCGATTTCCTACCCGGCAGTGGGATTACCTCACTCCGCTGAGCGATGAGTGAGACGCACGGTTGACTCGTGGGTGATCGCCGCTGCCTGATCGAGGAAGCCGATCACCGTTTGGAGTTGCTCGTCGGAGTAACCGGCCGCGATCGACTTCATCCCCGCGACGATGTGGTCCCACAGCGGCGCGACGCGCTCGACGCCCGCCGGGTCGATGCCGACGAGGACTTTCCGCCGGTCGTCCGGATGCGGCATCCGGTTGACGACGCCCTTGCGCTCCAGCCGGTCGACCAGCGCGGTGACGGACGCGGGCGCGAGCCCGGCGTACCCGGCCAGCTCCTTCGGCGTGAGCGGGCCGAGCCGGGCGAGGTAGTCGGTGACCTTGCTTTCGACCGCCGAGAGCCCGTTCTGCTCGGCGATGGCGGCGTGGAACATGACCGTCTCGGTCGACAGCACCCGGGAACGAAGCAGCAGCTCAGCGACCAGATCCTCGCGTTCGCTTGACATGCCCGGGGAGTCTAGCGGACTATTTAGTTCGATAGAACGAATTACTTTCCAAGATATTCGAAGGGGTGAACCATGGCACGAGTCTTGATCGCGGGCGGGGGTATCGCGGGGGCGATCACCGCGATCGCACTGCACGAGGTGGGCCACGAACCGGTGCTGTACGAGGCGTACGACCGAAGCGCGGAGGGGGTCGGCGCGTTCCTGACGCTCGCCGTGAACGGTCTCGACGCGCTGACGCCGTTAGGGCTGAAACCGCTGGTCAAAGACCTGGGCTTCGATACGCCGCAGATGACGCTCGGGCTCGGCAACGGCCGCCGGCTCAGCGAGTTCCCGCTCGGCGGGCCGCTGCCGGACGGCACGGTGAGCCAGACCGTTTTGCGCTCCGACCTCTATGTGGCGCTGCGCGACGAAGCGGCCAGACACGGAGTACCCACGGAGTTCGGCAAGCGGCTGACCGACGCCGAACAGACGGCGGACGGCGTCACCGCGAGCTTCGCCGACGGCACGAAAACCCACGGTGACCTGTTGATCGGCGCTGACGGGTTACGGTCGACAGTCCGCCGGATCCTCGACCCCTCCGCGCCGTCGCCGCGGTACGTGCCACTGCTCAACACCGGCGGCTTCGCCCGCGGTCTCGATCTCGACGACGAGCCGGGCGTCATGCACATGGTGTTCGGCCGCAAGGCGTTCTTCGCGCACGTGCTCGCCCCGGACGGTGCGGTCTGGTGGTTCGCGAACGTTCCGCACGCCAGCGAACCGACCGAATCCGACCTCGCCGCGATGCGCGGCCCCGGCTGGCGCGAGCGACTGCTCGACCTGGCCCGTCCCGACCGCACTCCGGCCGCCGCGATCATCGAGGCCAGCGAAAACATCTACGAACCGTGGGCGACGTACGACTTCCCGACGGTCCCGGTGTGGCACCGCGGCCGGATCGGCCTCATCGGCGACGCCGCGCACGCGACGTCACCGGCGGCCGGCCAGGGCGCGGCGATGGCGATCGAGGACGCGGTGACGCTCGCGATGTGCCTGCGAGACGTGCCCGACCCGGCGGCCGCGTTGACGGTCTTCGAAACCTTGCGCCGCGAACGAGTGGAAGCCGTTGTGGCCCAAGGCAAACGCAACGGCGACGGCAAGGCTCCCGGCCCGCTCGGTCGCGTGCTTCGGGACTTCTTCATCTCGCGCGCCGTGCGCAAACCGGCCGCCGAAGATCCGAACCGGTTCATGTGGGACCACCGGATCGACTGGGCGGAACCGGTCAACGCGGCTTAGCGCCAGGTGTCGACGCGGTGGAAGTTCTTGTACGCCCGGCTCGGCGTCGGCCCGCGCTGCCCCTGGTAGCGGGAGCCCGCTTCGCTGGAGCCGTACGGGAATTCCGCCGAGCTGGACAGCCGGAAAATGCACAGCTGGCCGATTTTCATGCCGGGCCACAGCGTGATCGGCAGGTTCGCGACGTTCGACAGCTCGAGCGTGATGTGCCCGGAGAAGCCGGGGTCGATGAAGCCCGCGGTGGAGTGGGTGAGCAGCCCGAGGCGGCCGAGCGAGGACTTGCCCTCGAGCCGCCCGGCGAGGTCGTCGGCGAGGGCGACCTGCTCGAACGTGGACCCGAGCACGAACTCGCCGGGGTGCAGCACGAACGGCTCGTCGCCCTCTTTTTCGACCAGCGAGGTCAGCTCGTCCTGCTGCAGCTGCGGGTCGATGTGGGTGTACTTGCTGTTGTCGAAGACCCGGAAGTAACGGTCGAGCCGGACGTCGATGCTGGACGGCTGGACCATGTCGGGGTCGAAGGGGTCGATGCCGAGACGGCCGGCGTCGAGCTCTTTGCGGAGGTCACGGTCACTGAGCAGCACGGATGCAGCCTATCGGGCGGGCAGGCGGCACCGGGGCACCCCTCCGCCCGAACACCGCGTTCATCCGCTTGAGGTACCGCCGGCGCCCGAACGCGCCGAGCGCTTCCTGCAGCGCAGTCGCACCGGGAACGAGCTGGCGGAGAGTCTCCGCCGCGTAGTTCACCCCCGCCGCGGCGAGCACCGCGGCCTGCGCGACCGGGTTGTCCGGCAGCCCGAGAAAGTCCGCGTTGTCCCGCCCGAGCACGAGCCGGCTGATCGCGGAATGCACGCCGACGTTCACCTGCGCGAGGACTTTGCCGGCGGCCCCGCGCCCCTCACCGATCGCCGCGTGCGTATCGACGAGGGCACGGGCGAGCCGCTTCGAGTCGTCGTCCGGGATGAACTCGGTGGCGGCCAGCATCCAGAGCAACCGCCAGGCGTCGTCCTCGTCGGCGGGCAGCAGTTCGTCGGTGACGCCCATCAGCCAGCCGACGTAGCGCCAGAGATGGAGGATGTCGGCCTTCTCGCGGGCGGTGTAGCGGAGGCCGAGCAGTTGCGTGCCGAAGACGTAGACGAGCGAGAAGAGGAGGAGAGTGCCCGCGGTCTGGACCTGATTGACCGGCCGGTCCCACCGCTCGTAATCCCAGTCGGGCCGATTGTTCATCGCACGCCGGACGTGCGCGTGCACCAGCCGGATCCGCAGCGCGGCCTGATACCCCGTGCCATGCTTTTGGAGCGCCCCCGGAGTCGTGACATCGATCCACCACGCCGCGGTCTCCACCAGCCGCCGCGGTGCCCGATGCTCGATTTCCCCGGTGCCGACCAGTGATTTCGTCGCTCGGGAGGCGAGGTAGCCGCCCATCAGCGACATGTCGCCAAGCGGGAAAAGCCCGAGAAGCCCGGCGCGGGTGACCGCCTTCGCGCCGCTGACGAGCCGTCGTTGGTCGACCCAGTACGGGGTGGCCTCGACGTGGTCGATGAAGGCGGCGAGTTCCGGCGGCACTTGGTCCCCGTTGAGCGCCTTGTCGACGAGGTCTTGATTGCGGGGTTCCTGGTGCAGCCACTCGACGACAGCGTCGGCCAGTGCGTCTTCCTGCTGGGCGAAGGTCCGGAGCCGCTTGAGCTGCGCTTCGTCGACGGTGGCGCCTCGGGTTCGGGCAGCCAGCCGAAACCCGCCTTGCCGGAACATCTCGGGGTCGTCCATCGCGCACCTCCGCACCGTGGGTCGACAACAAGTGTTGTCACTTTGACCGGAGGGCGTCAAGGTGTGGCCCCGCTGGACATGGGGGTGCCGTGGTTGTGTATGCTGGCTAGGCACTGCGGATGTAGTTCAATGGTAGAACATCAGCTTCCCAAGCTGAATACGCGGGTTCGATTCCCGTCATCCGCTCTCTTGATTGTTTTCGCAGCTCATCAGGGGCGCTTTCCGGTAGCGGGAAGCGCCCCTGATGGCTTTCTCCCGGCACCATTCGGTTGCGCTATTCCCACCCTCGACGAGGTCGGCACACAACCGCCGTTGCCCCACTGATTGAGCATGACCCGCTCAGCAGTCCACTATGGACACTCGACGGATCAGGCATCCCGCTGGCCGAGCCAGGCGGTCCAGTACGCCTCCTGCTCCTCGACTGTCGCCAGCTGATCGGCTGGTGCGTCGTCGAAGGTGTCCACCAGATCAGCGCGCACAGCGCGTTGGTCCGAGCGCAGAACGTAGATTCTCCAGCCACCGCCCATGTCTCGGGCCATGCCGCTGGGGTACGTGTCCAGCCGGGAGCCTTGGACCGCGATGCGCAGGCCCTGAGGCTCCACTTGGCGGCGTATCCGGACGAGGGCTTCGAATACGTCCGGGCCGGTCGCGACGACGGGGTCGGTCTCCGGACGTATCGTCAGCTCGAGCCGATAAGCGTCTGACCTGCTGTCCGCAGTGGTCCAACAGCGCAGCCTGGCGGCATACCACTCGTCGCCTTGGACGACCAGCACCGGTCGATCAAGGCTGGGCTTCGGATCCTGGGGCATGACTCGATTCAAGCAGAACGCTCCGGGACTACCGCGTCTCGGTCATCGCGTCTTCCTTCGGAGCCGACGAAGTTGCCCTGCGGTGGAACCAGAACAACCCGCACAGCACCGCCAACCACACCACTCCTACGATCAGCGCCAGGCGGGTGTCCTCGGCGAACGCCATCACCACGAAGATGAACACCATGAACACCATCGTCAAAACCTGACCCACCGGCCAGAACGGCACCGGGAACTCCCGGCTAGCCAGATCCGACGGAGACAAACGGCGACGGGCGCGGTAGTGCGTAAGCAGGATCATGAACCAAACCCACACCGTCGCGAACGTGCCCACCGATGCGATCAGCAGGAAAGCACTGTCGGGCAACAGATAGTTCAAGACAACAGCCAGGCTCAGGGCGGCAGCGACCACCAGGACGGTCATCCACGGGATACCGTTCCGCGTCACCCGGGCCATTACCGCGGGGGCTTGGCCGCGCTGGGCCAGGCCGTAGATCATCCGGCCGGCACCGAAGATGTCGCTGTTAATAGCGGACAACGCCGCGGTCACCACGACGATGTTCAGAACCGTTGCGGCGGAGTGCAAACCCAGACCGGCGAAGATTTGGACGAAGGGGCTTCCTGAGGTGCTGATCGTGTTCCACGGGTTCAGCATCATGATGATCGCCAGGGTCGCCACGTAGAAAAGCAGGACCCGGACGGGGACCGTGTTAACCGCCTTGGGCATGGCGGTGCGCGGGTCTTCGGATTCGGCGGCGGTGAGGCCCAGGATCTCCGTGCCGCCGAAGGCGAACATCACCAAGGCGAACGAAGCGATGAAACCGCCGATGCCGTTGGGGAACCAGCCGCCGTGGGACCACAGGTTGGTGACTCCGCCGGAATCAGCACCGAGGCCGAAGATCAGGATTGCCGCGCCGCCAAGGATCATCGCGACGATGGCGACTACCTTGACCAGAGTGAACCAGAACTCTAATTCACCGTAAACCCTTACGCTGACCAGGTTCGCGGCGGCGATCACCAGGATCGTCAGCACCACCCAGATCCACCGTGGCACGTCGGGGAACCAGAACCCCATATACACAGCCAAAGCCGTCACGTCGGCGACGCAGACGATCACCATCTCGAACGCATAGGTCCAGCCGGTCAGGAATCCTGCCAGCGGACCCAGGTGTTTCCGCGCGTATTCGCCGAACGAACCGGGCGCGGGGTCGTTGACGGCCATCTCGCCCAAAGCGCGCAGGACGAAGAAAATCGCCGCTCCGCCAATGAGATACGCGAGCAGGACGGACGGTCCGGCTTTGGCGATCGTGTCCGAGGAGCCGTAGAACAATCCGGTGCCGATCGCCGAGCCCAAGGCGATGAACCGGATGTGCCTGCCGTTCAACCGGCGGCTCAAACCATCCCCGGACTTCGTCGTCATCGACGCATACCTCCCGAAGCGGCCCGCGGCGTGCGAGCGAGTCGGCACAGTAGAACTGATCCGGCCGGGACCGCCCAACCAACGACTACCCGAAAGCGTCTGCGATTTCAGACAGTCCACATAGGACCGTCAGCCCTCCACCAATTCCCACGGCGCGCCGGGTTCGGCGCGGTCGAACACCTGGCCCGGCGCGGCGAGCAGGGTCGACACGACATCCGGGTACAGCTGCACGACGTGTTCCAGTTCCAGGCCTTCCACCTCGAAGTCCTCCGCCTCGGGAACCTCGAAGCCGACGAACAGCCAGGTGCCGTCCTGCTCGCGGACGACCTGCCGGACCGCCCGCGCGGGTGCGGCGGCGGTCGTGCCGATTTCGGTCAGTCCGGTGCTCAGCTGGACTTCTTCCAGCGGCGAACCGGGATGCGTCCAGGCGGCGATCCGGGCGTCGCGGTGGACGAGATCCTCGTCCAGGTCATCGGAATCCGACACCGAGCTGAGCAGCCAGGTACGGCGTTCCGGATCCCAGTCCGCGGCCATCCCGGCGGGCACGCCGGCCAGCGCGACCAGGTGCGGCAGCAGGGCCACCGCCTCGCGCAGGACCATCGCGCCGAACACCTGGCGGTTGACCTCCATGTCCTCTTCGAACTCGGCGCCGTCGCTGATGAACCAGTCGTCGTCATCGTCGAGGACGACGAAAGCCAGTTTCTCCGGGTGCTCCACCAGCTCGTGCGCGATGATCACCGGGGATTCCGGGTCCTGTCGCAGCGGCCATTCCTCGGACATGTTCACTCCCCGTCGTCGATTACCTGCAACCACTCGGCATCCGGCGCCTCGCGGAAGAACACTTCGCCCGGCTCCGCGTCCAGCAGCTCGACCACATCCGGATACAGCTCGGCTACGTGCCCGAGCTCCAGCGTGTCAACCTCGACCTCGGTCTGCTCGTCGGGGTCGGGAACCTCGAAGCCGACGAACATCCACGTGCCGTCGTCTTCCCGGCTCACGTACCGCACGCCGCGGGCCGGAGCGTCCGCCGCCGTGCTGATTTCCATCAGCCCCAGGCTGAGGTTCACCTCGTCCATCGGCGACCCGGCGTGCGGCCAAGCGGCGGCGCGGGCCTCCCGGTACGCGCGGGCCTCCTCGTCCTCGCTCGGGACGAGCGGCGAAATCAGCACCCAGGACGCGCTGTCAGCGTCCCAGTTCGCGCCCATCCCGGCGGGCAGTTTGGCGAGCGCCGTCAGCTGCGGCAACTTCTCGACGACATCGTGCAGGCACATCGAGGCGAACTGCTCCTCGTCGAGTTCCGGGTCGTCGCCGAACTCCGAACCGTCGCTGACGAACCAGCCTTCCTCGTCGTCGAGAAGCACGTGATCCAGATGTTCCGGATGCTCGATCAAACCCCGCGCGACGAGCACCGCCGCGTGCGGTTCCTGCCTCATCGGCCAGTCTTCGGACATGCCCGCTCCCACCCCTCGCGTGTCGCTGCGGGCCCATCCCACCAGACCCGCCCGGCCAGGTGCACAGCGCGTCCACGGAACGTCTCGGGGTGAGAGCGCATCGCGGACGCAAGGCCGGCCGCGAGTTCCGCGTCCCGCTGAACATCTTCCGCACCGACGACGGATCAGTCGTCGCGCTCACCTACGGCCGGACGCCCGCGGTCATAAATACCGCGTGCGTGATCCGGAACTCGTGCATCATGAAGCGTCACGGATTTCCTTGGGCTTAAACGAGAATAAGGGGCCAGATGCTCACGGGGAAGCTAGTGCGGCTGCGCGCGATCGAACCCTCGGACGCCGAATCGATCTACCGGTGGATCCACGACCCGGAGGTCGGGCGGTACATGACCGGCGATTACCCGCGTTCGCTCGCCCAGTTGCGCAAGCGGGGCGAGGAACGCCCGGTGAATACCTACGAGAACGTCGTGCTCGGCATCGAAGCGATCGAAGCCGGCAAGCTGATCGGCGTCGTCGACCTGCGGGACGCACGCCCAGAGATCGGCCGCGCCGAGCTGGACATCTACATCGGCGAGACCGACCACTGGGACGGCGGTTACGGCACTGAGGCTTTAAAACTCATGTGCCGCTATGGATTCAACGTGATGCGGCTGCACCTGATCGCGCTCTGGGTGGTCGCCGAGAACGAGCGCGCGCGGCACGTCTACCGCAAGGTCGGGTTCGTGGAGGACGGCAGGCACCGCGAATGCCATCGCGGGCCTGACGGCCAGTACCACGACATGTACCTGATGAGCCTGCTCGAGCCGGAACTGAACGACTGAGCTAGCTCTTGACCTGCCGCTTGCCCCACAGGCTGGCGGCAAGCGTCACGCCGATCGCGGCGAGCACGACCTGGGTGATGATCTCCAGCCAGTCGATGCCCTTGGTATCCGCGTAGCCGAGCCCGCGCGCGATCGCGGTGCCGACGAACGCGGCGACGATGCCCACCAGGATCGTCAGCCAGATCGGAATCGATTGTTTGCCGGGTGCGACCAACTTGCCGACCAGGCCGAGAATCAGGCCGATCACGACCGCGCTGATGATGCCGGAAACCGCCATGGCGTAGCTCCTTCTGCCGATAGGACCGGGCCCGACCGGTTTAACCCGGAACCCGGGGCGCCAAACCCGGCTTACCGCCCGGATGGGGCCGCCGCCACTGGAAGCACGAAAAATGCCCCGGTCCGGGTGCGGAGCGGGGCATTTTTCCGGCGAGTGCGAATCAGAACGCGGCTTCGTCGATCTCCATCAGCGCGTTGTCCGCGGCCTCCACGATGGCGCGGCGCGAGGTCAGCTCCGGCAGCACGCTCTTCGCGAAGAACGACGCCACCGCCAGCTTGCCCTCGTAGAACGGCTTGTCCTTGGCCGACGCGCCGTTGTCGAGCTTGGCCAGCGCGACCTCGGCGCCCTGCAGCAGCTTCCAGCCGACCAGCAGGTCGCCGACCGACATCAGCAGCCGCACGGTGTGCTGGCCGACCTTGTTGATGTTCTGCGGGTCTTCCTGCGACGAGGTCAGGTAGCCGATCAGCGAGCCCAGCATGCCCTGGGTGTCCTCGAGCGCCTGCTTGAGCAGCGCGCGCTCGTTCTTGAGCCGGCCGTTGCCCGCCTCGGACTCGATGAACTTGGTGATCTCGCCTGCCACGAACGCGAGCGCCTGGCCCTTGTCGCGGACGATCTTCCGGAAGAAGAAGTCCAGCGACTGGATGGCCGTGGTGCCCTCGTACAGCGAGTCGATCTTCGCGTCGCGGATGTACTGCTCGATCGGGTAGTCCTGCAGGAAGCCGGAACCGCCGAGCGTCTGCAGGGACTGCACGAGCTGTTCGGTGGCGCGCTCGGAACCGACGCCCTTGACGATCGGCAGCAGCAGGTCGTTGACGCTGTGCGCCAGCTTCAGGGCGGCTTCGTCGCCCTCTCCGGTCCACAGCTGGTCCTGGAACGACGCGGTATACAGGTAGATCGCGCGCAGGCCCTCGGCGTACGCCTTCTGCAGCATCAGCGAACGACGCACGTCGGGGTGGTGCGTGATCGTGACGCGCGGCGCGGCCTTGTTCAGCATGTTCGGCAGGTCAGCGCCCTGCACGCGCTCCTTGGCGTACTCCAGCGCGTTCAGGTAACCCGTGGACAGCGTGGCGATCGCCTTGGTGCCGACCATCATCCGGGCGTACTCGATGACCTGGAACATCTGCGCGATGCCGTCGTGCACCTCGCCGAGCAGCCAGCCCTTGGCCGGGGTGCCGTGCTGGCCGAAGGTCAGCTCGCACGTGGTGGACACCTTGATGCCCATCTTGTGCTCGATGTTGGTGACGTAGGCGCCGTTGCGCTCTCCGAGGTCACCGGTCTTGGAATCGAAGTGGAACTTCGGGACCAGGAACAGCGACAGGCCCTTGGTGCCCGGCTTGGTCTCGATGCCGGGACCCTCGGGACGGGCCAGCACCAGGTGCATGATGTTCTCGACCATGTCGTTCTCGGCCGAGGTGATGAACCGCTTCACGCCGTCGATGTGCCAGGAGCCGTCCTCCTGTTTGACCGCCTTCGTGCGGCCCGCGCCGACGTCCGAACCGGCGTCCGGCTCGGTGAGCACCATGGTCGCTCCCCAGCCGCGGTCGATCATCAGCTGAGCCCAGTGCTTCTGCTCTTCGGTGCCGTTCTTGTCCACGATCATGGCGAAGTTCGGGCCCGCCAGGTACATGAACAGCGGGGCGTTCGCGCCGAGGATCAGCTCGGCCGCGGCCCACTGCACCGTCGGGGGCAGGCCGAAGCCGCCCAGGTCGTTGGTGAGGCCGAGACGCCACCATTCGCCGTCCACGAGCGCCTTGTAGCTCTTCTTGAACGACTCGGGGATCGTCACGCTGAACGTCTTGGGGTCATACACCGGCGGGTTGCGGTCCGCGTCGGCGTAGGACTCGGCGAGCGGGCCGGTGGCGAGCTTGTTCAGCTCGGACAAGACGCCGCGGGCGGTCTCCTCGTCCGATTCGGCGAGCACGCCCTTGCCGAGCCGTTCCTGCACGCCGAGTACCTCGAAGAGGTTGAACTCCAGGTCTCGGACGTTGCTCTTGTAGTGGCCCATGTCGTCACTCCGTGTCGTGTTCGGCTTTCCGGCCGGGCACTGGTTCCCTTACTCGCCGGTAACATCAGGATATTACCTACCAGTAACCAGAGCAAGCGAATCCGCCCTTCCAGGGGTGGCAATTCGCTCGGAATGACGGGTCGACCAGGGATCGACCTCACCGGGTGCTGCGCGCCACGGCCTCCTGCACGGCCGGGGGACCGGCGCTGTCGTCGAGCTGGGGGACGAGGATGCCGCTGCGGAAGGCGATGGTGACCGCGTGTGTGCGGTCGCGGGCGGAGAGCTTGCGGAGAATGCTCTTCACGTGGGTCCGCACGGTTTCCACGGACAGGAAAAGCAGTTTCGCGATCCCGGAGTTCTCCAGGCCTTCGGCGACGAGCTGCAGAACCTGGTACTCGCGCCGGGAAAGCGGCATGGCGCCCTTGGGCTGCACGAGGTGCCCGTCGACCGGAGCGGCTCTCGGCGACGGTTCGCGCTTGGGCCGCGCGGTGAGCGCGGACAGCGCCGGGTCGATGTAGCGCCGGTCGTGGTGCGCGCGCCGGACCGCCTCGGCGAGCCGCCGGGAATCGACCGCACGCGGCACGATGGCGTGCGCACCCGCGCCGATGGCCGCGGCGAGGTACTGCTGGGTGCGGTTGGTGTCGCGCACCAGGGTGACCAGCACGAGTGCCGGGTCGCCCGCGTTGAGCAGCTTCGCGAGATGGCAGTTGGGGTCGAGCGCGGAGTCGAGGATCACGACGTCCGGGCGGACCTGTTCGCACAACTGCATCGCCGCGTGGTGGCTCGCCGCCTGGCCGGACCAGTGCAGGCCCAGCGTGCGGTGCACCATCGCCGCGATGCCCTCGCGGAAAATCGGGATGGGGTCGACCACTGCGACTCCCAGGCTTCGACCGCCGGCTGGTTGACCGGCCGACATGGGCGTTCGGTGGGGCTCGATGCCACGCATCTCGGGCCTCCGTCCTCGAGGTCGCTCCCGGTGACCGGCACGCCCCCTCGGCGTGCCCGCCGGTCCCCCCTGCCGGAACCGGCCGGGAACGACACCTTGTCCCTGGTTCGACTCCGCCGAGAGCAGCTTGTGACGCGGTTTCCCCCTCATGGCCGTAACGGGTGGTCGCAGCAAACTCTGAGTAGAAAAGAGGTCTGGAGATGCGGGCTAACGGCGCAGCGAGGGTCCGCCCAGGTGGGTTAGCTCTACTGAGGGTTTAACTGCTCGGGTGAATCTCCGATGACCGCCTGTGCGCGCAGCCGGCCGAACTCCTCGGCGAGGGTTTTCGGGGTCCAGTGGGCGTTCAAACCGCTGGGGTTGGGCAGAAGCCAGACCTTGGTTGTCCCGATTGTCCGTTCTTGCGGCCCGACGGCGGCACGCCGATCGCCGAACGCGACGCGGTAGGCGGTGATCCCCACCACTGCCAGCCAGCGCGGGCGGTACTTCCGGACCTTCTTGGTCAGGATTTCGCCGCCTTCGCGGAGTTCGTCGTCAGTCAGCTCGTCGGCGCGGGCGGTGGTCCGGGCTACGACGTTGGTGATGCCGAGGCCCAGGTCGAGGAGCTGGTCCTGTTCGCTCGGGTCCAGCAGACGAGGGGTGAAACCGCTGGCGTGGAGAGCGGGCCAGAAACGGTTGCCGGGGCGGGCGAAGTGCAGGCCGAGCGCGCCGGAGTAGAGGCCGGGGTTGATGCCGCAGAACAGCACGTTCAGGTTGGGGGCCAGGACGTCCGGAATGGTGGCCCCGTGCGCGGCGAGCTGTTCGGCCTTGGTGGGTTTCGCGGGCATGGGTCCAGTTTCCGGCACGCTGGGCGACATGAGCGCGACGCCTGACGGCTGCCCGGTCGACCTCTATCTGGAGCTGCCCGCCGCTGCTGAGCCGGAGGTGATTCACGGTGCGATTCCGGCGGGTGCCGCGGTGCTCGAACTCGGCTGCGGGGCCGGGCGGGTGACGCATCCGCTGCTCGCGCTGGGACATCCGGTGGTCGCGGTGGATGAATCGGCGGAGATGCTCGCGCACGTCCGAGGCGCCGAGACCGTCTGCGCGCGGATCGACGAGCTTCGGCTGGACCGGCGGTTCCCGGTCGTCGTGCTGGGCAGCCATCTGGTCAACGGGCCGGACCGGCAGGCGCTGCTCGTCGCGGCGCGGCGGCAGCTGGCTCCTGGCGGACAGCTGTTGGCCGAATGGCATCCGCCCGAATGGTTCGACCAGGTCTCCGATGGCTCGGGCGGACGGCTGGGCGAGGTGCGCATCGCCCTCGAAGACGTCCGCCGGGATGGCGACCGGCTCTCCGCCACCGTCCGCTACTCCCTCGGCGACCGGACCTGGAAACAGTCCTTCACCTGCGAAAGCTTCCCCCTCGAACCCGCGCTCGCGCAGGCCGGGCTGAGGTTCGGCCGCTGGGTCACCGCTGACCGGGACTGGTTCTCCGCACGACCTTCGAACGCGGGGTAGCCAACGCGGCGCCCGGATCGGTAGCCTGTGTGATCTCTCGCACAACGGCGTCGATGAGGAGAGCACATGCAACTGTGGCTAGTGCTCGGCCTGGTAGCACTGATCATCGCCATAGCTTCGCTGATCGTGATCCTGGAAGACCGCCGCGCGGCGCGCCAAGCCGCGATCGCGAGACGTGCCCGGTTAGCGCGTCTTGGCGAGGTCGATCCGCTCGCTCCGGGCAGGCTCCACGCGGAGGGTTGAAGAGATCGGCCGGAGAGCGAGCAGCAGCGCCCCGGCCAGCCAGCCGAATCCGGCGCCGAAGGTGTTGGTCATGAGGTCGTCGACGTCGAAGATGCGGTAGACGAACGGCGCGGTCCCGAAGTTCGCCGTGAGCTGGGTGATCTCGACGGCCAGTGAGGCCGCGAAACCGATCGCCAACGCGCCCACCAGACCGCGCCGCCACAGCACCCGGGCGAAGAAACCGAGCGGGACGAACAACAGCACGTTCATCGCGGCCTGCTGGAAGGTCTGCGTGGTGAACCAGTCCGCCGCCGAGAGCCCGTGTTTCACCAGCTCGGTGTGGATGTCCGCGATCCACTGGAACGGCTGCAGCTGCACGGTCTGCTCCAGCCGGCGGCTGTTCGGGCCGGGCAGCGGCAGGAAGACGACCGCCAGCGCCATGCACGCGTAGAACACGACCGCCGCGGTGGTCACCAGGCCGCGCAACCGCAGCCGGCCATGGCGCGCGAACTGGAGTACGAGCTGCGGGATCAGGATCGTCGCCCATACGGCGAGGAACCCGATGAACCCGTACTGCAGGGCGGTGACCTGTGCGTTCGTCATGCCAAGAACGCTATTGATCTTCCGGCGCGGACACTTCGGTCGAAGAGCCCGAGGGTCTGGACCACAGATCGGCCAGATGGCCGAGTGCTCGCCGACCGATCGGTCAGCGCTCGCGCGAAGGCGGTTCGTCGTCCCGATCCGCGCGTTCCGAACGCCAGGCCGCGAAGACGGTGCCGACGATCAGCAACAGGACCACGCCAAGCACGAGCACGACGAGCTGCAGTTCCATTTTGTCCCCCTCGGCACCCAACGCACAGATCGGCGCGGCGCGGGCGAACGTTACCGAAACTTTCATCCGGCTCCGGCCGTTCCGCCCTGGTCAGGACCGTCCGATTTGGGCAAACTGCTTCGCCGGGCGTCCGCATCAGGGGTCAAGCGGGCGCGAACACCGGAGGAAACATGAAGCTCTTCACCCGGCTCGCGGCGACCGCCGCGGCCGCACTGGCCACCGTGGCCGGCACGAGCGCGCCCGCCGAGGCCGCACAGACCGCGGACGTCCGGATCATCGCGTTCAACGACCTGCACGGGAACCTCGAACCGCCGTCCGGATCGGGCGGCCGGATCACGCTCCCGGACGGGACCAAGGTGGACGCGGGCGGCGCGGCCTACCTCGCGACGCACGTCAAGCAACTCGAATCGCAGGTGCGCGATTCGATGGTGCTGTCCTCGGGCGACAACATCGGCGCGTCGCCGGTCATCTCCGCGTTGTTCCACGACGAACCGACTATGGACTTCCTCAACGAAATCGGCGTGAAGGCGTCCGTGGTGGGCAACCACGAGTTCGACGAGGGCTACCGGGAACTGCTGCGCATGCAGTTCGGCGGCTGCAACAAGACCGACGGCTGCCAGTTCCGCAAGAGCTACGAGGGCGCGCGTTTCCCGCTGCTCGAGTCCAATGTGTACTTCGACAACGGACTGCCCGCGCTGCTGCCGTTCAGCATCCAGTACTCCGGCGGCGTTCCGGTCGGCGTCATCGGCGCGACGCTCAAGGACCTCCCGTCGGTGGTGACGCCGGAAGCCATCAAGGGCCTCAAGTTCGGCGACGAGGTCGAGGCGATCAACCGCACCGCGAACATCCTCGACCGGCTCGGCGTGAAGGCCCAGGTCGTGCTGCTGCACCAGGGCGACGAGGCGCTGCCCGGCGCCGGTCCGAACGATTGCAAGGTCCAGCCGGACGGCGACGCCGCGACCATCGCGAAGAACGTGACGCCGAAGGTCGACGCGATCTTCACCGCGCACAGCCACCAGCAGTACAACTGCGTCGTCAACGACCCGGCGGGCCAGCCGCGACCGGTGATCCAAGGCGCGTCGTTCGGCAGGCTGCTGTCGGTCGTGGACCTGAAGATCGACCGCCGCACGCGCGACGTCGTCCGGTCGCAGACCAAGGCGCACAACGAGATCGTCACCCGCGACGTCACGCCGGACCCGGCCGTGACGAAGCTCGTCGACGAGGCCAAGACGAAGGCCGCGCCGATCGCGAACAAGCAGGTCGGCACCATCACCGCGGACCTGCCCGCAGCGGGTGCGGCTTCCGGCGAATCGCCGCTCGGCGACGTGATCGCCGACGCCCAGCTCGAAGCGACCAAGTCGAACAACGCCGTGATCGCGATGACGAACCCGGGCGGCATCCGCGCCGACCTGACGTACAAGTCGTCGTCGGCAGGGGAAGGCGACGGCGTCGTCACCTACGGCGAGGCGTTCACCGTGCAGCCGTTCTCGAACATCATGCAGACGATCACGCTCACCGGCACGAACCTGAAGAACGTGCTGGAACAGCAGTGGGGCCAGTCCGGCGGCACCAAGATCCTGCAGATCTCGAAGTCGCTGCACTACACGTATTCGGCGGCCGCTCCGGTCGGCTCGCGGGTTTCGAACCTCACGATCAACGGCACGGCGGTCGACCCGGCGGCCAAGTACCGGGTGTCGGTGAACAACTTCCTCGCCGCTGGCGGGGATGGGTTCACCGAGTTCACCAAGGGCACCGACCTGGCTGGTGGGCCGGTGGATCTGGACGCGTTCATCGCTTACCTCGGTGCGCACCCGGGCATCGCTCCGCCGCCTGCGGACCGGATCACCGCGACTCCGTAAGCGAAGTCCGTGAGGGGAACCCTGAGGGACTCTGATTCCCTCAGGGTTCCCCTCACGGCTTTTGGGCTCTCGTTTGTCCAAGACACAGGCGGGTCGGCGGGGGACGATGGTCGGCATGACGATGACCTGGGACGACGTGACCGCGTGGGCGCAGGCGGAGCTGGCCGAGACCGAGGTGTCGACCTGGTACCGGACACCCGCGCTGAAGGTGGCGGGCAAGGGCTACGCGCGACTGCGCACCGAGGCCGAAGGCGGTCTGGTGCTGTTCGTCGGCCTTGATGAGAAGGCCGCGCTGCTCGCCTCAGGCGATCCGGCCTTCTTCACCACGCCGCACTACGACGGCCACGGCTCGATCCTCGTGCACCTCGACCGGGTCGATCCGCAGCAGCTGCGGGAGCTGCTCACCGAGTCGTGGCGGTCGAAAGCCCCGGCGCGGCTCAGCAAATGACGATCGGCTGCGGCGAGTACGTCGTGCTGCGGCTTTCCTCGCGGACCTCGCCGCCGCTGGCCAAGTCGTAGAACACCCGGGTGTCGCTGACGGTGAACCCGGACGCGCCCGGCGAAGCGTGACACTGGCCGTCCGGACCGGGGCCGAGCTGCACCGTCGGCGGCAATTGATTCGACGGCGCGCCGCTGCGGCCTTCGACGCGGAAGTGTTTGGTACCCCAGATCTTCACCGTCACTGAACCGCCGCTGACGCTCGCCTGGATCGCGAATCCGGTCGGATCGTTGTTGGCCAGCTTGAGGTCCACGGCGTTGCCGGAACTGTCCACTGCCACCGCGTCGCGGCCCGCCGGGTAGCGGTTGATGAAGTGGTCGTGCGCCGCGTGGCCGCCGTCGCCGAGGCCGGCCAGGTAAGCCGCGTTGTACAAAGTGGACGAAAGCTGCGACAGGCCGCCGCCGGACACCGCCGGGCCGGTGCCGTCCTCGTCGACCGGCGCGGACGCGTAACCGCCGCCGCGATAGTCGTTGAGGCTGAACGATTCTCCCGGCTTCACGAGGACGCCGTTGACGCGTCCGGCGAGCGTGGCGACGTTCGCCGCGGCCGGGCCGCTGAGCCCGCCGGTCGTGTACTCGCCGATGACCTCCTTGACGCCCAGCGCGTTCGCGCCGTCGGTGGTCAGCGTCGGGTGCTTCTGGTCGTAGGCGACCGGCAGATCGCGGCCGGTCGGCTTGGTGAGCACGTCGGTGAGGGACTTGAAAGTGTTGGCCCAGTTGATCTTTCGCCCGTCCTCAGACGGTGTGACGGCCGGTGCGCCGGAATCGAGGCTGATCTGCGCGTCCTTGCTGTTCGCCTCGGTGGACGCCAGGTCCGGCTGGACGGCCGCGCGCAGTTTCTCCTGATCGATCCGCAGTTCGAGACCGCCGCCCCCGTTCGGCTGGAACTGGAACGACGACGCGATCGCCGACGGCTGCAGCGTGCTGTCCTTTCCCTGTCCGTGCAGCACAACGGGCGCGGCGACCGCGGGCGCGACCACGGTGTCCAGCAGCCGGTGCACATCGGCGGAGGTGGTTTGGGCCGGAGTCACGGCCATCTTCAGCGTGACGCCGCGCGGGGAAAGCCAGTCCGCCACCACGGTTTGCACCGCGGCCGGGACGTCGGTCAGTTCCTGGCCCTGCCGCGGCTCGACCGCATAGGCGGTGACGCCGTTCGACTCCTTCGGCGTGAACCCGATGCTGCCCTCGACCAGCGGATGGTTGAGCTGTTTCCCGGCAAGCTGCTGTACCGCGTCGGTCACCTCGAGCTGGTCACTGCGCGTCACGACGCCCACCTCGCGGGTGGTGAAGAACGACAGCAACCGCGTGACCGGACTCCACGGCTGGTGCCCGGCCTGGGCGAGCGTGCCCGGCCAATCGAGGCCGAGCCCGGAATCCGCGGGCACGAGGGTCCCGGTGACGTCACCGGCGTGGATCGCCACCGGACGGGTCAGCCGGGGCTGGAGTTCGGTGTGGAGCTTGGCTTCGGCCTCGGCGTAGGACAGGTCGCCGACGTCGATGCCGGCCACCTGCACGCCGCGCGGCACGTCGCCGGCGCTGGTCATCAGGTCGATCGTGTAGGCCAGCACGAACAGTCCGAGCAGACAGCCGACGATCATGAACGTGCGGCCGACGCGTTTGCGGAACCGGCGGAAGCGGGTGTTCGGCGGTGGGGGCGCGTCGGCCACCGCGAAGATCTCCGTGGCCAGATCGGGTTCGCCGACCAGGGCGGGGTCGTTCAGCAGCTCGTCGCTCAGCAGGTCGTCGGCGAAAGCCGACGAACGGTCTTCTTCACGCAACGCCTGCCTCCCCTGGTACGGGAGCTACAGGTACAGCCCCGTGCCGTGTTCGGTCCGCTCCGTGGCCACCGCGTGGATGTCGCGTTCGCGCATCACCAGGTGGCCTTCGCCCTGGATCTCGACCTCGAGCTGGTCCTCCGGATTGAAGAGCACCCGGTCGCCCTGCTTGACGTTCCGCACGCTGTTGCCGACACCCAGTACATCACCCCAAACCAGCCTGCGCGCGACTTGCGCGGTGGCGGGAATCACGATGCCGCCGCTGCTGCGGCGCTCGCCTTCCTCCTGCGACAACCGCACGAGGACGCGGTCGTGCAGCATCTGGATCTCGAGCTTCGGCGTGTCCGGCACGCCAGCCATGCTACTGACCGGTTGCCGGGGCCTTGGGCTCGCCCGCCATCATCAGGCTCAGCGCCTTCCCTCCTCCGCTCTCGAAACGCACCGGGACGCCCCAGTCCTGCCGGGTGATCCGGCACGCCGGGTGCTCGCCGCCGTCATCGCAGCTCGCGGCCTGCGCCACTACCTGCAACACACCTTCGGTCGAGCCCTCGGCGAACTTGATCCGCCGAACGAGATCAGTTCCGATTCCGGCCCCGTCGGCGAGCAGTTCCGGCGGCGACGCGGTGATCTCCAGCCGCGTCGACGGCCCGTAGCGCTCGTCGAGCTTCTCGCCCGGCGGCGGGGTGAAGACGACGGAAAACTCGACCTCGCCGGGCGCGAGCACGGTCGGCGGACGCCGCACGGCTTGGCGAGTGCCCGCGACCGCGGTCGCCTGGCCATTGCCCCCGAGCGGGGTAACCCGGTTGCCCGCCGACTCCACGACGTACAGCTCGCCGTCGTGGCGCACCAGGCCCTGCGGTTCGGCGAACCCGGTCGCGAGCGTCGTGACGTCGCGGGTGAACGGGTCGTAGCGGCGGATCGCGCCGTTGTAGGTGTCGGCGATCGCGACCCGGCCGTCGGACAGCACGGCGAGGCCGAGCGGATGCTGCAGCAGCGCCTGGTCGGACGGGCCGTCGGCGTGGCCGAAGGTGAACAGGTCGGTGCCGACCGCGGTGTGCACGGCGAACGACTCGTCCGCCGGTTCGATCCAGCGCAGTGCCGAGGTTTCCGCGTCGACGAACCACAGTTTCTGCCCGTCCACGGCGAATCCGGACGGCTGGGCGAGGAACGCCTCGTGCACGTCACCGTCGCGCAGGCCCTCGACGGTGGTGCCGGCGAACCGGCGGATGCTGCCCGAGACCGGGTCGAAGACGCTCAGCGTGTGGTTTCCGGCCATCGCGACGACGACGCCGCCCGCGGGGGCCCACCACGCGACGTCCCACGGGCTGGTGAGGTCGATGTCCAGCGCCTTGCCGGTGTCGGTGCCGTCGCGCCACTGTTTCCCGGTTCCGGCAACGGTTTTCACCTCGCCGGTGTTGAGGTCGAGGCCGCGCAGCCGGTGGCCGGCGGTGTCCGCGACGATCGCGTGGTACCCGGCGCGCTCGGCGACCTCGTTGGGCAGCAAGGCGATTCCGGACGGCTCGACGAACTCGGCCACGTCGAACGGCCCGTCCAACGTGCCCCGGGCACCGCTGCCGAAGCGGCGGATGACTGTCTCGCCGTCGGAAGCGAACTCGACGATCGAGTGATGTCCGGTGTCCGCCACCAGAATCCGGCCGCCCGCGGTGACGACGGCCTTGCTGGGGAAACGCAGTTCGGTGCGCTGTTCCTCGACCGGCACGTACGGGCTGCCGCCGCGCCGGAGCGTGCCCTTCGCGTCGTGCTTGGCGACGAGGTCGGCGATCACGCGGCGTAACGCCTCGCCGTGCCCCTCACCGGCCGCGACGTGCACCACGTAGCCCTCCGGGTCCACGACGACCAGCGTCGGCCAGGCCCGCACGGCGTACTGCGACCACAGCTCCATCTTCGGGTCGTTGACCACCGGATGGTGCACCTCGTACCGGCGCACCGCGGCCTCGATGGACGTGCGTTCGCCCTCACGGCTGAACTTCGGCGAGTGCACCCCCACCGTGACCAGCACATCCGCGAATTCCTGTTCCAGCGGACGCAGTTCGTCCAGTACGTGCAGGCAGTTGACGCAGCCGCTGGTCCAGAAGTCCAGCAGCACCACGCGTCCGCGCAGTTGCGCCAGGGTGAGCCGGCGGCCGCCGGTGTTGAGCCAGACGTCGCCGGTCAGCTCGGGCGCGCGCACGCGGGCTTGCCTGGCTTGCGGAGAGGAAGTCACGGGAGGAGTGAACTACATCCGGTCACGCGGTGTTCCGTCAACCACGGCCGGAGAGAAGAACCTCACCCCGGCGAGGGAGCCCATTCAGGCAAAAAAGGACGCGCGGACGCGGCGGGGCGCTACGTACGCTTCGGGCATGGCACAAGTTCAGCCGGCCGAAGCCTTCACCGTGGAGGAGGCCCGCATCCTGCAGCAGAATCTCGGCGAGCCCTTGCGGCCTGGCCTCACCCCCGCCGAACTGAGCGACGTCGAGAACCAGTTCGGCTTCACGTTTTCCGACGACCACCGGGTTTTCCTCACCGCGGGCGTCCCGGTCGGCGACCGCTGGCCGGATTGGCGCCACGGCGACCCGGATCAGCTGCGCAAACGCCTCGACTGGCCGGTCGACGGCGTCCTGTACGACGTGGAGAACAACGACCTGTGGCTGCCCGAATGGGGCGACCGGCCGCGGTCGATGTGCAACGCGCTCGCGGTCGCGCGACGGCATCTGGCGGCGGTGCCGCAGCTGGTGCCGGTGTGCGGGCATCGGTATCTGCCCGCGACGCCCGGGGAATCCGGGTATCCGGTGCTGTCGGTGTATCAGACCGATGTGGTCTATTACGGCTGGGACCTGCGCAGCTACCTGCGACACGAGTTCGGCGGGGAGCCGTTGGGGGAGGAACCGGCGGACGTCCGGGTCGTGGAGTTCTGGTCGCGGTTCGTGGAATGAGCCCTACTCGACGGCGCTCTTGATCTGCGCGAGCGTTTCCGCGATGTTGCCGCGGTTGGTCACCGAACGGTCCTTGACCCCGGTGGACTGTGTCTTTGGCGCCGGCTCCAACAACACAGATCAGGACTCCCGGCGCAGCATCCGGCTGACGCCCGCCGCGACCGTGGTCGCGAGGATCCACCCGGACGCGGTGAACCCGGCCGCCACCCAGTTGTCCGCGCCGTGCATGTACCAGCGCGACTTGTTGCCGAAGTCGACGATCGGCACCAGCAGGTCGGCGGTGTAGATGACCGGATTCCACTGCAGCCCGGAGTCTTGCTGGTTGACGAGGCAGCGCGGTCCGCTGGTCATGTAGCGGCCGGTGTGGTCGTTGACGCAGTCGTCCTTGCCGAGGCCGAACCACAGGCTGCCGAGCACCAGCAGTGTGAGCAGCCAGCCGAGCGCGCGCACCGGGCGGAAGCCGTAGCCGACCATCGACCGTTGCAGCCAGCTCCATAGCCGGACGCCGGGGCCGAAGAACTTGAAGCCCTTGGCGAGTGCTTCGTAGCGGAACTGCTGCTTTCTCAGGGCGACCGTTGAGGCGTGCTCTTCGTTTCCCGCTGCGCGCAGGGTGGCGGCTAGTTGGTCGTATGGTCCCGGACGGTAGCCGCGCATTGCCTTGCGGAGCAGGTCGATCCGGTGGTCGAGCGCGTTGTCGTCGTCGAGCGCGATGCCGTGTTTCAGTGCGTCGTAACGGAAGTCTTCGAGTTCGAGGCCGTCGGTGGCCTTCCAGATCTCCTCGTTGTCGGCCAGCGCACCGCAATGCGCCCGGCGCAGGCGGACCGAACCAGTCGGCGGCTCGGCGGGAGACAGGATGAACTCGTCCGCCGTGACGTCACTGGCGTCGAGCGCGATGTCGTGCGGGGCAAGCGATCCCAGCTTCGCGCCGTTCATGTCGAGCCGCCGCGCGATCTGCGCGCCGTCGAGGTTCACGCCGCCCTCGGCCAGGAACGGACGGTCCTTGTCCTCGGTGAGGACGACGTCGCGCCCGATCCGCGCGGTCCGGATGTCGAGGGAGAAACTGCTCGATTTCCGTTGCCCCGGCTCGGTGAGCAGCGTGCCGAACATGTTCACGCTGCCGCCGATTTCCGCGCCTTGCAGCCTCAGCGTGCCCTGCAGGGTGGCATCGGTCAGCTGGAAGTTCCCGGAGATTTTGGCTCTGCGGGCGGAAAACACGTCTCGCCCTGGATGGAGGAACATCGAGTTCCAGGCGAGAAAGTTGCCCCCGACGGTGACGTCCGCGAGCCTCAACTGCCCGATCGGCACCCGGAGGTTCGTCGCCTCTATGTCGCCGCCGATCGTGGACCCGTCGAGGTGCAGCGCGCGGTCGTAGTACGGCGTCGCACGGCCGCGCACCATGGTGATCTCCGCGCTCGCGAGCCTAAGTGACCCGCCGATGCGCGCGTTGACCATCCGAAGCGTGCCGAACGCCCTTAACCCGTCGGACAGCTCGAGATTGCCGTCCACCTTCAGCCGATCCGCGACCAACGCCGGCCGCGGATCGAGGTAGGGATCCCCGGATTTCCAGGCGTCCACGACGATCGGCCCGCGCTGATTGACCTGGAGCCGCGCCTCGCGCATGACGATGTCACTGTCCACAGTGGCGCTCGGGAGATAGAGAACCCCGTTGGCGGAGAACCGTTTCCGCTCACTGGCCGGCCCGTAGTTGTCGACCTCGCACAGCAGGCTGCCACCGATGTGCAACCCGTTCCCGTTGAACGCGAAGCCATCCGGGTTGTCGAACGTCGCCCCGGAAAAGTTGACGTTACCGCCGGTCCGCATGCCCGGCAGCCGCACCTCGCCCTTGGCGACCATCCGATACGCCAGCAGGGCACCGGTAATCACCAGCCGGTCGCCCTGGATGGCTTTCCCGTGCGGATGGCTGATCGTGGTGCGGGTGAGCACCACGGACCCGTCGATCACCGCGTCGGTGAGGTTGACGGCCGCGTTGGGCATCCCGCGCTCGCGATCGTCGCCGCGCTGCACGGTGGTGGTCTCCAATTCGAATTGATCCGCCGCGATTTCCACGACACTGCGAATCAACCGCAGGTCATTCCGGCTGCGCAAATTGCGGGCACGGAGACCGGGAAGCCAGCATTTCCGGAAAACGAGCCCGAGAAGTGTCGCCTCGCGCACGTCCGGCGGATGCTCGAACCGGCAGCGTTCGAATTGAAAGAGAAAATTGAGGTCGGCGGCGCGCAGGTCGAGAGTCCCGGTGATGTAGGCGTCCTCGACCTGCACGATCGGCGCGTTGGTGGCCTGCCGACGCCAGCGAAGGATGCCGCTGGTGCCAGGTTTGAGCAGGTCCGCGGCCTTCACCTCGTACCGCTTGTCGGGAACCCCGGCAAACGGATCAAGCGGCGGCAAGGTCGTATCGGTCGGCACGAGCCCCTTCTCCCCACGATCGTCGGCCCTCAGGGAATCGGATCAACGGCGGATGAGCAAGGGGCTGGGCGGAGTAGTGCGTGTTCGTCCCGCGGTTCGGTCACTTTGCGCGCGCGGACGACTACGTGATCGATTCACAGCGTGCGAGCCCGCCCCGGACGATCTTGCCCGAACGTCCCTCACGGGCGGTTCGTGCCTGCTAAGGTCACTTCCCGGAGCTGATCAAGAACAGAGGGTAGGCCGCACCCAGGAAGCCGCGGCCCGTGCGGGGAGGCACGACATGCCAGACGGAACGAACAGCGGACTGCAGGGCGTCCAGAACCAGATCATCTCGACGGCCCCGACCGCGCCGCCGCCCGGATCCGGGTTTGTGCCGGGGGCCAACGCGGCCGCGCCGCCGCCTCCACCACCGCCGCCTCCGCCGAACTTCGGAGCCCTTGGGTCAGGTCAGGCCAAAGCGGACTTCTCGGCGGCCGCGTCCAACGGCGGCTGGGAATTCAACCCGGAGGCGATGGACAAGGTGATCAAGCAGCTCGAGGACAGCTTGGACAACGAGTACGCGAGGGCCCGGACCATCGCGCTTCAGTTCGCGCAGCTCGGCCAGCCGGGTTCGGACACCGTCACGACGGCGTACTCGAAGGCAGCCGACCGCGCCACCACCGCGTACAACGAATTTCTCCGCGGAACGGTCGATTACTTGGATGCTTATGTCCAAACTCTGAAAGATATCCGAACCGCGTACGTGAAGCAGGACCATGCCGCGATCGACGCACTGCGCGGAACCCGAAAGGTCGACTGAATGCGATTTCGTAGCGTCTGCCAACTCGTACTCGCCGGCGCGGGCGCGACACTGCTGACGGCTTGCGGAGGCGGCTCGACCGGAGGGCAACCGACACCGGCTCCAGCCAGTTCGCAGCCGGCAGAGGCCATGCTGGCCCCGAAGGTTTCCGTGCCGCTGACCAACACCGCCCAGTTCGAGGCGGATCCCTGCTCCGCCCTCCCGACGTCCGAGGTGGAAAAGGCAGGCGGCAAGATCAAAAGCAGCTCGGTCGCCCAATCGATCGTCGGCAAATCCTGCCAGTGGACGTTCGACGGAAGCGGCGGCAACGTGAGCGCTGGCTTCTTCTCGGGCAACAAGCGTGGCCTCAACAGCCTCTACCTGGAGAACCAAGCAGGCAGGCTGACCACTTTCAAACCGCACGCGCCGATATTGGGTTATCCGTCGGTCGTCTACAGCAAGGGCGACGAGGGGACCGGATCGTGCGCGCTGGCGGTGGGAGTACGCGACGACCTCACCTACACCGTCAACACCCAGCTGCGGTCGGGAAGCCCCGCGGTCGCCGACCCATGCGGGATGGCGGAGAAGCTGGCTGCCGCCGAGATCACTCGGCTGAAGGCAGGGTGACGTGGCGCTCAACGGTCATGACATCTATAACCAGCTCCACAGCCCGGGCGACACGACTGGCCTGGACGCGATGGGCGGCGGCTGCGGCGACCTCAAATCCATCCATAACGAGGTAGCTAACAAGCTCACCGAAAGCCAGACAGCGCTCAACTCCTTCTGGAAAGGGCAGGCAGCCGAAACCGGCAAGGCCGGGCTCGCGCCGTTGATCGCCACTTCCCACCTCGCCGCGGAAAAGATGGACTCGATGCAGAAGTCCATCGCGGAGCAGTCGGCAGCGTTCAACTACGTGAAGAACGCTGTTGTCCCAGTCGCGGCAAGCAGGCCTGACGATCAGAAGCTCACGGACTACGTTTCGCTCGGAGCGAGCGACGACGAGATCGCCGCCGCGGAGTTCGACGACAAGACCAAGAAGAACGTCGAAGCGTACGGCCAGTACCAGCTGAGCACCGATCCTCGAACCCAGACGATGCCGATGGACTATCCGGCCGCGCACGATCCGAATGTGTCCTCGACAGGCATCACCCCGGATCAGCCGACGCCTGGGACTAGCGGGCGGGTTGGCTCGGGTGCCGGCCACCATTCGTCCGGCGGTGGGTCGTCGCATAACTACAGCAATGGGCCGAGCACCTACTCCGCTCCGCCCGGGGCGGCTGGCATGCAGGCACCTCCGCCCCCTGGGCACGGTGGGGCCGTGGCTCCGCCCGTGCCGCCGCCGAATGACAGCACCAGGGCGGCTTGGGCCGACTCGACGATACCTCCGCCACAGACTTGGCAACCGCCGTCCTCATTACCGGGTGGCGGGAACCCCGGGACCGGCGGGTTGAACGGCGGTTTCGGCCCGGTAACCGGGTTCGGCGGTGGTTTCGGGCCCAACAGCGGCGGTAGCAGCGGGTTCGGCCCAGGCGGGTCCGGGGCCGGATCCGGATCCGGTGGCGCAGGAAGCCCCGGCGGGGCCGGGCCCCGAGGTGTCGGTGGTGGCACCGGTGCGGGAGCGCTCGGCGAGGGTGCGGCTCGGCCTGGCATGGGTGGTGGCGCCGGCTCGGCGGGAGCGAAGGGTCAGCCCGGGATGGGCGGCATGGGTGGCGGCGGCAAGGGCGGCAAAGGGCCCGAGGACGAAGAGCACCAGCGCAAGATCCTGCTCGCTGAAGAGGACCCGGACTCGATTTTCGGGGGTTACGACGGCAATCGGCCTACGCCGCCGGTTATTGGGGCTTAGCGGAATGGCTAGGGGGAGGGAAAGTCGGTGCTGCGCAAGCCCGTTGAGCTGAGCCTGCAGACCTTCGAGGTGCTGCTGGAGCGGCTGAACCTCGGCGACATCCATCCGACGCTGGTCCGCGGCGCGCTGTGGTACTCACCGGAAGAGCGGCGGCAGTTGGCCGCTGACACCGACCGCGAGCTGCACAATGTCGGGCTGATGCAGCGTGGCCGCCTCGACGACGAGTTCGTCGCGACGATGCATCTGCTGCAGCGGCCCGGGGTCGAGTACTACTCCTGGGTCAAGTCGGAGCACGGGGAGCGGACGGTGCGCGCGGCGGCGAGTGGCCGGGACGCGGCGACTGTGGTTGCGGTGAACCAGAAGTTGTACATCGCGCCGTGCTCGGCGGATACGTTGGTTCGTGAGTTCATCGCGTTGCTGCCGGAGGCTCCGGCCGCACGGGTGCTCTCGCTCAATTGTTCTGACGCGGACCTGAGTTTGGTCAAGAGCGGCGGTCAGCCGTCCGGGCGGACTAGTCCGAGTATTCGGGACGCTAAGCAGGTACTGCAGTGGCTCGATAAGCCGCATACGTATTTCGGGCGGCTGTACGTCGCGGTTCGGGACAGTCGCGGGAAGCGGCGGCGAAATGAGAACCCGCCGGGGTGGGCGGATATGGAGGAGGGGCGGATTCTGTTCGGGGTGGACAAGTCCGGATGGATCAGCCTGGCCGGGGCTGGGCCGCAGGAGATAGCGAAGAAGCTGCAGCAGTTGGAGAATGAGCTGCGAAAGTAAAAGGCCGCCCGGAGAATCTCCGGGCGGCCCCACAAACTCAGGCGTTCGGGTTCAGCACCCGGGACAAGAACGCCTTAGTCCGTTCATGCTTCGGATCACCGATGACCTCATCCGGTGAACCAGACTCCACGACAACGCCGCCGTCCATGAAGAAGACCTTGTCGGCCACCTCGCGGGCGAACTGCATTTCGTGGGTTACCACGACCATCGTCATGCCGTCCTTGGCCAGTTGGCGCATGACGCCCAGGACGTCACCCACCAACTCTGGGTCCAAAGCGGACGTTGGCTCGTCGAAGAGCATCAGTTTCGGTTGCATGGCCAGCGCTCGCGCGATGGCGACGCGCTGTTGTTGACCACCGGAAAGCTGTCCTGGGTAAGCACCCGCCTTGTCGGCGAGGCCCACCCGGTCCAGCAGTTCCAGTGCGCGTTCCCGGACCTGCGCCTTCGGCTCCCTGCGGACCTGGACCGGGGCCTCCATGACGTTTTCCAGAGCCGTCATGTGCGGGAACAGGTTGAACCGCTGGAAAACCATGCCGATGTTCTTGCGCTGAGCCGCGATTTCCTTGTCTCGCAGCTCGTGCAGCCGGCCACCACGTTCGCGGTAGCCGACTAGCACGCCGTCGACATACAGCCTGCCCGCGTCGATTTTCTCCAGGTGGTTGATACAGCGCAGCAGGGTGGACTTGCCGGAACCGGACGGGCCGATCAGGCAGAGCACCTCTCGGTCGTGCACTTCCAGGTCGATGCCCTTGAGCACGTCCAGGGAGCCGAAGCTCTTGCACACCTTCTGCGCGGAAACGACAGGAGTCACGCCCTCCCACCTCCGCCGCCGCCGCGACCGAAGCGGTAGCCCAGCATTCGCGCTCCCCACTTGTTCTTCTGCGCGGTCGCCCGTGAAGTGCCGCGGGCGAAGTACCGCTCGATGTAATACTGCACGACCGTCAGCACCGACGTCATGAACAGGTACCACGTCGCCGCGACGATCAGCAGTGGAACTGTCTTGTAGTTCTGCGAGTAAATCGTCTGCGCCGACACGAACAGCTCGAAGTATCCGATGACGACCACCAGCGACGTGGTCTTCAACATCGAAATAGTCTCGTTGCCGGTGGGCGGGATGATCACCCGCATCGCCTGCGGCAGGATGATCCGGCGCAAGGTCTTGCCCCGGCTCATGCCCAGTGCGGACGACGCCTCCAGCTGACCGCTGTCGACAGACTGGATGCCGCCGCGGACGATTTCCGCCATGTACGCCGCCTCGTTCAGGCCGAGGCCCAGCAACGAGGCGACGAACTGGTTGATCAGCGTGTTCGTGTCCCAGCTGATGAAGGTCGGCCCGAACGGAATGCCGATCCCGATCTTCGAATACGCCAGCGCCAGGAAGTTCCAGATCACCAGCTGAGTGATCAACGGCGTGCCGCGGAACAGCCAGACGTAGATCGACGCCGCGCCCGACATCAGCAGGTTCGGCGACAGCCGCATCACCGCGAGCAGTACGCCGCCGACAATGCCGATGACCATCGAGATCACCGTGAGCAGCAACGTGTTCCGCAGGCCGTTGAGGATCCGGTTGTCGAAGAGGTACTGACCGACGACCGGCCACTGCAACGCGGAGTTCGTGACCACGCTGCGGATCACGATGAACGCGACGAACACGATGAGCACGCCGGCGATCCAGCGTCCGTAATGCCGGACCGGGACCGCCTTGATCGGGGTGGTGTCGACCTCCTGCCAGGATTCGGCGGGGCCGGGGGGAGTGGACACGAGTACCTAAGTCCTCAGTTTCGTCAGGAAGCGGACGGGTTGATCTCCGACTTGGTGATGGCACCGGAACCCGACAAGCCCCACTTGTCGAGGATCTTCTTGTAGGTTCCGCTGTCGATGAGCTTCTGCACGGCGCCCTGCACCGCCTTGCCGAAGTCACCGCTGCCCTTCGGCAGCACGATCCCGTACGGCGCGGTGTCGTACGGCGCGCCCGAGGACTCCAGCTGGCCGCCGGTTTGCTTCACCGCGTAGTCGATCACCGGCGAGTCTGCCAGTTCGGCCTCCACGCGCTTCGCGGTCAGCGCCAGGTTCACGTCGGTCTGCGCCTGGAACTGGGTGATGTTGATGGCCGGCTTGCCCGCCTTGGTGCACGCGGTGTTGCGCTTGCCGAGATCGTCGACCTGCGTGGTGCCCTTCTGCACGGCGACATTCTTACCGCACAGGTCGTCCACCGACAGTTTGTCCGGATTGCCCTTGAGCACCGCGAGCGAGGTGCCCGCGCTGTAGTAGGAGATCATGTCGACGGTCTGCATCCGCTCGGCGTTGATCGTGAACGACGAGATGCCCATTTCGTACTTCTTCGCCGAAATACCGGGAATGATGCCGTCGAACGCCGAGTTCTGGAACTCCGTCTGCACGCCGAGCACCTGGCCGACCGCGGTGGCGACGTCGACGTCGAAGCCGGTCGCCTTGCCGTTGTCGACGAATTCGTTCGGCGGGTAGGTCTGGTCCTGCCCGATCACGATCTTGCCGTCGGCCTTGATGTCCGCGGGCACGAGCGCGGCCAGCGCCGCGTCCTTCTGCGCGGTCGGCGCGCTGTCGTTGCCGCCAGGCGCCTGGCTGGCTCCCGAATCGCCGCCGGAACCGTTTCCGCCCGCGCCGCACGCCATCGTCATGCCGACGAGCGCGAAGGCGGGGAGAAGGGCGAGCGCCTTCATTTGCTGTCCTCGGGCCACTTCGTCACTCCTCGTAGTTCTCAAGGGCTGAGAGCTGGCATATTGCCACTCGTAAGCGGGTATGCACAGCACTGCTGCGTCACGGGGAAGTTTCGCACAGGACAGGCCGGAAGACGGGTGTCACGGCCGTCCGGCTCGGTAAGTCAGGATGTCCTCCATGAACAGCAACCCCGGTCCCCGGCTGCCGCCAGCCGGACGACGTGCGCGAACGGTGAAAGGCCGCCGCGCGGCCAGGCCCGGCGCGCAGTTCGACGGCTACCTCGCCCCGGAGCGGCCGCACGCCGGCGCGTACGACGAGATGTTCGCGCCCGACGGCATGGTCCGCGGCCCCTACCGAGCGCTGTACGGCTCGATCGCGGCGCTCGACGCCGGCGACCTCACCAACCGCTCGCAGGCGCTCGATCGGGCGATGGTGGACCAGGGGATCACGTTCTCGCTGTCGGGCCAGGAGCGGCCGTTTCCGCTCGACCTCGTGCCCCGCGTCATCCAGGCGACCGAATGGTCCCGGCTCGAACGCGGCGTGACACAGCGGGTCCGCGCGCTGGAGGCGTTCCTCGCCGACGTCTACGGCGACCGGCAGATCCTCCGCGACGGCGTGCTGCCGCGCAGGCTGATCACCTCGTGCGAGCACTTCCACCGCGAGGCGTACGGGATCAAACCGCCGAACGGGGTGCGGATCCATGTGTCCGGAGTGGACCTCGTCCGCGACGAAGAGGGCACCTTTCGTGTCCTGGAGGACAATCTCCGCAACCCGTCCGGCGTGTCGTACGTGATGGAGAACCGGCGCACGATGGCGCGGGTGTTCCCGGACCTGTTCGCACGGCATCGGGTCCGTCCGGTCGGTGACTACGCGTCACATCTGCTTCGCGCGCTGCGAGCGGCGGCCGCGCCGAACGTCGCGGACCCGATGGTCGTGGTGCTCACCCCGGGGGTTTACAACTCGGCCTACTTCGAGCATTCGCTGCTGGCCCGGCTGATGGGCGTGGAGCTGGTCGAGGGCCGCGACATGTTCTGCCGCGACAACGTGGTCTACCTGCGCACCACCGAGGGCGAGCGCCAGGTCGACGTCATCTACCGGCGGATCGACGACGAATTTCTCGACCCGGTGCACCACCGGCCGGATTCCGTGCTCGGCGTCGCCGGCATCCTCAACGCCGCCCGCGCGGGCAACGTGGTGGTGGCGAACGCGGTCGGCAATGGCGTCGGCGACGACAAGCTCGTCTACACCTACGTGCCGGAAATGGTGCGGTACTACCTGAACGAGAAGCCGATTCTGCCCAATGTGGACACTTTCCGCTGCTGGCTGCCCGACGAGTTCGACTACGTCATGCAGCACGCCGACGAATTGGTGATCAAACCGGTCGAGGGTTCCGGCGGGTACGGCATCGTCTTCGGGCCGGACGCGTCCAAAAAGGAGCTGGACGCGTTGCGCCGCAAGGTGCGCGCGAACCGGCGCGGCTGGATCGCGCAGCCGGTGGTGCAGCTGTCCACCGTTCCGTCCAAGGTGGACGATCGGCTCGCGCCGCGGCATGTCGACCTGCGGCCGTTCGCGGTCAACGACGGCAAGGAAATCTTCGTGCTGCCCGGCGGGCTCACCCGGGTCGCGCTGCCCGAGGGCAGCCTTGTGGTGAACTCGTCCCAAGGCGGCGGATCGAAGGACACCTGGGTGCTCGCGTCGCGGTCCTCGACGTCGGAACAGGAACTGGACCGTCCCGCACTCGGCGATGTGTCCGTTGTGGACGGTGTGGCCGCGGAGCAGGGTCCGGAGCTTTCCACGTCGCAGCAGCAACAACAGCAACAGCAGAGCTGAGGGAGGGAATCATGATGCTGGCCCGCAACGCGGAGTCGCTGTACTGGATCGGCCGTTACGTCGAACGCGCCGACGACACCTCCCGCATCCTGAACGTCTCGGTGCATCAACTGCTGGAAGACGCGAGCGTGGATCCGGACCATGTCAGCCGTCAGCTGCTCGCCGTGCTCGGCATCCCGTTCGACGCTGGCGACGCGCTCGACGTGTGGAAGCTGACCGAGCTGGTCGCCTACGCGAAGGACAATCCCTCGTCCATCGTCGGCTCGATCAACTCCGCGCGGGAGAACACTCGCGGCGCGCGCGAGGTGGTGTCGACCGAGCTGTGGGAATGCCTGAACGCGACGTGGAACGCCGTGCCGGACCGGCAGCGTTACGCCCGCCGCGCCGGACCGCACGCCTTTCTGTCCTTTGTGGAGGAACGAGCCGCGATGTTCGCCGGGCTCGCCGATTCGACGATGAGCCGTGACGACGGCTGGTTGTTCCTGGTGCTCGGCCGATCGGTCGAACGTGCGGACATGGTGGTGCGGCTGCTGCTTTCGCGGGTTTCGGACCGGGCTTCGTCGCCGGGATGGATGACCGTGCTTCGCTCAGCGGGAGCGCAGGACACGTACCTGCGCACCAACCGTGGCGCGCTTGATGCCGCACGCGTCGTGCAATTCCTGCTCAGGGACACGCTGTTCCCGCGTTCGGTCTTCCATGCGCTGCGCCAGGCGGAGGATTGCTTGCGCCAGCTGGATCCGGGGATCAACGCGCGGGGCAACGAAAAGACCGAGGCCGTCCGGCTGCTCGGCCGTGCCCGCAGCGAGCTGGAATTCCTCCACCCGGCGGCACTGCTGGACGACCTGCCGCGACGGCTGCGCGGATTGCAGGAAGCGATCAAGGAAATCGGGGAAGCGGTGTCCATGCAGTACTTCCACACGTCGCCGTGGGTGGCGTGGAGCGGTGCGGAGGTGTCCCTGTGACCTGGCAATTGCGGGTGACGCACCGGACCGGCTACCGGTACGCGACGCCGGCCACCCAGTCGTACAACGAAGCCCGGCTCACCCCGCGTTCGGACCGGCGGCAGACCACTTTGGCCACTCGCATCGAAACCTCCCCGGCCACGCGGGCCTACCGCTACACCGATTACTGGGGCACCGACGTCACGTCGTTCGACTTGCACGCGCCGCACACCGAGTTCACCGTGCTCGCGACGTCCGTGGTGGAGACCGCGGACGAAGCGGAACCGGTGCGCTCGGCGACGTGGAAGGACTTGCAGAGCGAGACCGTCCGCGATCAGCGCACGGAGTTTTTGACGCCGACGCCGTATACGCCGAACGATCAAGAACTGTCCAAACAGGCCCGTGCGTTGCGCAGGGGCCTGGACCCGGCGGACGCGGTGCTCGCGATCTGCGGGTGGGTGAACGAGCAGTTGAAGTATCAGCCCGGAACCACCGGCGTACACAGCACGGCGACCGATTCGTGGCGGGCGCGCGAGGGCGTGTGTCAGGACTTCGCGCACGTCACGCTGGTGATGCTGCGGGCGATCGGCATTCCGGCGCGGTATTGCTCGGGCTACCTGCACACCAAGCCGGAGGCCAAGCTCGGCGAGAAGGTGGAGGGCGAGAGCCACGCCTGGGTCGACGTGTGGACCGGCGGCTGGTGGGCGCACGACCCGACGAACGCGATCCCGGTGGGGCCGCGGCACGTATGGGTCGCGACCGGCCGGGATTACGCGGATGTGGCTCCGTTGAAGGGGATCTTCACCGGGGCTAGTCAGTCCACTTTGGATGTTTCGGTGGAGCTGACCCGAATGGCGTAGTCGAGCCCTGTAGCACCTTTCGCCCGGCCGACGACTCCTTGCGCGTACCAATCGATCGGCACGCGCGAGGAGCCATGGACGACAACGAGCAAGCCCTACCGGAACTGAAGGATTGGCCGACCAGATCCAACACCCTGGGCGTCCTCCCCGGACAGAGTTCCGCGCAGGTAGAAACCTTAAGAAAGGTGCTCGAGCAATTACCACTCGCCTCGTCCGATGAAATAGAGGTTACCTATACGCGAGCCAGCCATCGCCGGGTCCCCTGCGAGCGATTGATGATCTCCCAGCTGAGCACAGGTTCATTCGTCTGCCGCGACAATGACGGTCGCTGGCATCCGACACCACCCCTTCTTCAATGGCTGTCAACCGCAGACAATCTTTTCCTAGCGCATCATATCCACGCAAACGTGAAGTTCTTCGGCGAACTTCTTAGTATCATCACCCACGAGACAACAATAGAGGATCTTCGAAAGTCCGCGAATGATTTCGGCTTGCATTGGACGAGCTCGGACCAGATAAACCGGAGAGTGTCCTGGCTGCAAAGCATCGGCTTGCTTGAGCGCTGGAGAATTGGACACTGGCAGGTGACCGAACTCGGCGAACGCTTCCTCCGCGAAGCGACCCTCTGCACCCCCGCCGAGGCGATGGCAGTTCATGCAGAGACCGAGGCCGAAGCTGAAACCCTCACTGTGCCCGACCCGGAACTCTCCTCTCTATTGTCGCTGGACGCAGTGGGACTGCGCGGTCGTAAAACCTTGATCGGATATATCCCGCGAGGACAGAACAAGCCGGATAGCGCCGATGCGAGCACGAAGTCCGGCCTGATCGACTCGATCAGGTTCTTCGTCGACATGGTCGATGAGGAATCTTCCACCGACGAGCTATTCCAGCGAGCCATATTGGCGCTTGGCCAAAAGAAGAGCTCGTTCACCCAAAGCATGCACACCTTTCGAAACATGGGGATGATCGACACTGTCGCTTTGAACCGGTACGGACGCACCAAAGCCGCGTACGCATATCTCGAACCTGGCAACGAGGTTGACTTGGTCAGATTCTTCCACAGTCGATACCGGTTCGTCGGAGAGTTGCTTTCGTCAATTCACGAGACAACGACCGTCTCAGAGCTGGTTGGTATTGCGAAATCCCGATACCAGTGCGCCAATATCGACAGTGCCGAGGTGAGGACCAGGCTCAGCATCATGCTCGACGCTGGACTGGTCAAGCGCATCGATTGGACCCGCTACCGCAGTACGGCCATCGGAAAGTTGCTAGCAGCAGAACTTCCCCTCGAAACAGCCGTCGAGAGCAACCTCGACCTGCCGACGGAGCCGGACGGCGGAACCAGTGCCGAACACGCTCACGATTCGGACGAGCTTCCCGGAATTATCCGGGACCTGCGCGTCTACTCAGGAGTTGCTGACGCGAGCACTGAGTTCGAGCGAACGGTGGCCAAAGCCTTCCACTACTTCGGTTTCCGCGCTGAGCACATCGGCGGCAGCGGAAAGACTGATGTGCTGGTCAGCACCGAGCTTGCCGCCTCGGAGATGTTCCGCGCCATCGTTGACGCCAAAGCCTCCAGCAGCGGTGTCATCGGCGACAACGCGATCAAGTTCGACGCGCTGAAGGACCATTTGCAGAAGCACGACGCCAAATACGGGGCTGTCGTAGGACCCGGATTCACCGGCCGGGTACAGGCTTGGGCCGAGAGCAACGGGTTCCGGCTGCTGACCGTCGAAGAGCTGATTGACCTGCTAACCCGGCATCGTGACCATCCAGCGTCAGTCGTGGAACTTCGCCAGATCTTCGAGCAACCCGGGCAGGATCTCAGCGAACTCGCCGAACTTTACGACACCGCCGAGCATCGGGCAGTGCTGCTCACTCGGGTGATCGACGCACTGTTCCAAGAAGCCAATGAGGAAGATCCCGTGGCGGACAGCTTCATGAGCCTGGAGAACCTGTACTACGTGCTTCGGAAGGAGGTTGCTCCCCGGCCGTATCAAGGCGCAGTCGAGGCCTGCCTGCAGTTTTTGGCCACCAGTCTGGTTCGAGCGGTGGAGCGGACCGGTGACAAGTACAAACTGATCGACGCCCCACGGAATATCGCGCGGAGGTTGCGTGGCCTTGGGCTGGGACTACCGCAGCTTTCGGCTGGATAACCCGGACGGCCGCATGTTCTCCTCGGCTGAGTCAACGCCGACCGAGGGGGACATGCGGCGTAGTCACGCGACCTGCCGGCGACGGGAAACCGCCAACAGCCACAACAGGTACCCACCGCCCAGCGCCGCCGCGACCACGCCCACTGGCAGCAGCGAAGCGTCCAGAACCCGCTGGCCCACGAAGTCCGCGGCCAGTACCAGCACCGCGCCCATCGCCGCGGAGGCGACCAGGTTCGGGCCCGGTCGGCGGGTCAGGCGGCGGGCGAGTTGCGGTGCGGCAAGGGCGACGAACGGGATCGGTCCGGCCGCGGCGGTCGCGGAAGCGGCGAGCGCGACCGCCGCCAGCAGCACCACCGCGCGCACTCGCGGTACCGCGACGCCGACCGCGACAGCCGCGTCATCGCCCATTTCCAGCATTCGCAACGCGGGCTGGTGCACGAAGATGAACGGCGAAAGCACCAGGACAGCCAGGCACAACGGGATGAAGTAGTTCCAGTCGCGGCCCGCGAGGTCGCCGGTCAGCCAGCCGACGGCCTGTGCCGCGGCTTCGAGTTTCGCTTGCACCAGCAGGTAACCGTTCACCCCGGCCAGCACCGCGCTCACCGCGATGCCCAACAGCACCAGCCGTGAGCTGAGCAAACCGTGCGGGGCGCACAGCGCGGTGACCAGCAGGGCAGTGACCAGGCCGCCCACGACCGCGCCGACGGAGACCAGTCCGGGGCCCGCGCCGAAGAGCAGGAGCATCATGATCCCGCCGGTCGCCGAGCCGGTGGTGAAGCCGATGATGTCCGGGCTGCCGAGCGGATTCCGGGTCACCGTCTGGAAAACCGTGCCCGCCAGCGCGAGCGCGATGCCGACGAAGATCGCCACCAACGCGCGCGGCAGGCGGCCGGTGACCACCAGGTACTGCGCCTTCGTGCCGGATCCGGCGAGCGTGCGCAGGACTTCGACCGGCGTCATCTCGTAATCGCCGGTGCCCACGGCGAGCACCAGAAGCACCGCCGCCACCAGGGTCAGCAATCCGACGACCACCCACGTCCTCATCGCCGCACCGCCTTCAGCCGCCGCGCCACGATCACGAAGGCGATGCCGCCGATCACGTCTGTCATCACGCCCACCTGGATTTCGCCGTTACCGCCGAGCAGCCGGCCGAGCACGTCGCAGCCGAGCAGCAGCACCGGCCCGAGCAGCGCGGACAACGGCAGCACCCACCGTTCGTCCTGGCCGACCAGCGCGCGTACGACGTGCGGGATCATCAGCCCGACGAATGCGATGGGTCCGCACGCCGCAGTTGCGGTCGCGGAGAGCAAGCCGACTGCGACCATGCCGACCGCGCGGGTCAGGGCCGGGTTCGCGCCGAGGCCGCGTGCGCTGTCGTCGCCCAGTGCGACTGCGTTGAGCGGCCGGGCCAGCACTCCCGCGATCACCAAGGCTGCCAGGAAAAACGGCAGCAGACCGGCGAGACTGTCGAGATTCCGGTTCACGAGCGAGCCGACGAGCCAATACCGCATCTGATCGAGACTGTGTGTGTTGATCATCTGCATGCCCTGGTTGATCCCGACGAACACGGCCTGCACCGCGACGCCCGCGAGCACCAGCCGCAGCGGGCTCACTGAGCCGCCGATCACCGTGACCAGAACCGTTCCGGCGAGCGCGCCGAAGAAGGCGAACCACACCAGCTGCTGCGGCGAGGACACCGAGAACACCGCGCCGCCCAGGACGATCGCGACCGCCGCGCCGTGGTTGATGCCAAGCAGACCGGGATCGGCGACCGGGTTGCGCGTGATCGCCTGCAGCAGCGCGCCAGCCAACCCGAGGCCGACGCCGACCGCCAGCCCGAGCAACGTCCGCGGCAGCCGGTCATCGCGGATCACGACGTCCTCGAAGGTGCCGCTGTAGGAGAACAACGCGTGCCAGACGCTGCCGAGCGGCAACCGGTTGGAGCCGAAGGCGATGGACAGCACCACCACCGCGACGAGTGCCACGAGCGCCGCGACCAGGACTGTCGCGCGGACGCCCCAACGCCGGGATGTGACGCGCTCCCCAAGCAGGACCATGGCGTTCACCCTAAGGCAAGGCTAACCTCAGGCGGTACCTCACCCGATCCTCCGGAGTTCCGATGACCATCTCACCGGCGCGGCTGTCCCGCCGCGGCTTTCTCGCCGGCACCGCCGCCGCGGGCACCCTCGGCCTGCTGAGCGCCTGCGGGTACAAAGACGACCAGCCGGCGGCGGGCGGCGGCGACACCTGGTCCTTCACCGACGACCGCGGCCGCAAGCTCAGCGGCGAGCGTCCACAACGGATCGTCGCACAGGTGACCGCCGCGGCCGCGTTGTGGGACTTCGGCGTGAAATCGGTGGGCATCTTCGGCCCGTCGCGGCTGCCGGACGGCAAGACCGACCCGCAGGCGGGCGGCGTCGACCTGAAGTCGGTCACCTCGCTGGGCAACGTGTGGAACGAGTTCAACTTCGACAAATTCGTCTCGCTGAACCCGCAGCTGCTGGTCAGCGTGATCTACCTGAAGCAGCAGATGTGGTACGTGCCGGACACGATGGCGGACAAGGTCGACAAGGCCGCGCCGAGTGTCGGCATCGGACTTCAGGACATCGCGATGCCGCAGGGGATCGCGAAGTTCGAGGCGCTGGCGAAGGCGCTCGGCGCGAACGTCGCGACGCCGGAAATCCAGCAGGCGAAAGAAAAGTACGAGGCCGCCGACGCCAAGCTCGCCGAGGCGGTCAAGAAGACGGCCGGGCTCAAGGTCGTACTGCTGTCCGCGCAGAAGGACACGGTGTACGTGGCCAACCCGGCGAAGTTCGCGACCTCGAAGCACTACCAGGACAAGGGGATGCAGTTCGTCCTGCCGGAGAAGCCCGACGAGAGCCAGGGCGGCTACTACGAGCAGGTGAGCTGGGAGAACGTCGGCAAGTACTCGGCCGACGTGATCATGTACGACTCGCGCGGCGGTTCGCTGTCGCTCGGCCCGGACGGGCTCGGCGGCGTCCCGACCTGGCAGCAGCTGCCCGCGGTGAAGGCGGGCAAGCTGATTCCGTGGAACAACGAGACGCCGTTCTCGTACCAGCGGTTCGCGCCGGAGCAGACCCGCATCGCCGACGCCCTGGGCAAGCTCGCCTGACCCGGGTGCCTGCGCCGGGCGGACCGGCGCAGGCACCCGAGGTTCAGCTGCGGGCGTGCGCGTCCAGCAGGTGCGCGACCGCTTCGGTGACCTGCTGGGCGTAGTCCAGGTTCAGCCACTCGTCGGGCACGTGGATGTTCGAATCCGCCCCGCACGCGCCGGTGACCAGGAACTGCGCCTCCGGGTACTTCTCGCCGAGCAGGCCCATGAACGGGATCGACCCGCCCATGCCCGCCGCGCGGTGCGGACGGCCGAACACCTCGTCGTCGACCCGGCGCAGCGCGTCGGTCAGCCACGCGGCTTCCTCCGGCGCGTTCCAGCCGTTCTCCGCCTGCTGGTCCTCGGCGATGGTGACCTTCGCGCCGTACGGAACGTCCGTGGTCAGCGTCCGTTTGATCGCCGCCAGCGCGTCGTCCGCGACCGCGGTGGGCGGCAGGCGGAAGCTCAGCGTGAGCGTGGTGCTCTGCCGCAGCACGTTGCCAGCTTCGGCGGGCAGCGGCAGTCCCTCGCCGCCGATGATCGACAGCGTCGGCCGCCAGTAGTTGTTCAGCAGCAGCTCAAGCGCGTCCTCGGACACCGTCTTTCCGCCGCTCACCAACGGGAACGCGGCGCGCAGCGCTTCCGGGGCCACCTCCGCGACCGCCTCGATCTCGGCGCGACGGCTGGCCGGCACCTCGACGTTCAGCTCGGACAGCTTGATCTCGCCGGTTTCCGAGTTCTCGATGCGCTCCAGCAGCTGCCGCAGGACCCGGAACGAGCTGGCGACGACCCCGCTGGCCAGGCCGGAGTGCTGCGCGGTGGCGAGCAGTTGGACGTTGACCGTCAGGTGCACCATGCCGCGCAGGCTGGTGGTGAGCCACAGCCGCTCGTAGTCCATGCCGCCCGCGTCGAGGCAGACGACGAGGCTGACTTCGCCGAGCCGCGCGCTCAGGTGCTCAAGGTAAGCGGGCAGGTCGGGGCTGCCGGATTCCTCGCCGGTTTCCAGAAGCAGCGCGATTCGCGCGTGCTCGCCGCCGGCCGCGTGCACCGCTTCCACCGCGGCACTGGCCGCGTACCCGGAGTAGCCGTCGTCCACCGAACCGCGGCCGTACAGCCGGCCGTCACGGATGACCGGGGTCCACGGGTCGAGGCCCTCGGACCAGCCGCCGACCGGGGGCTGCTTGTCGAGGTGGCCGTACATCAGGACGGTGCCCTTGTCGATGGAGTCACGAGTGCCCGGGGTGGCCGGCACGTCGACGAACAGCAGCGGGGAACGGCCTTCCAGCTCGACGACCTCGATCCGCGCGCCCGGCAGGTCGCGCCCTTCGAGATAGCTCTTGACGTGCTGGACGGCGGCGGCGAGATGCCCGGTCGACGCCCAGTCCGCGTCGAACGCCGGGGACAGCGCGGGGATCGCGACCAGACCGGACAGGCTCGGCGTGACGTCGTTGATCCACGTCGAGACCACGGATTCGCGTACGGATTTTTGTTCCACAGCGCCATCTTGCCACGGTGACCGACGTCACCGGAACGAGTGAACGTCTCGAGTGCTCAGTCCGGTTAGACCCGGCGGCGTCGCTCGCGAGGGCAGGTAGGACGCGGGATGGCCGACCGACCATCGCCTCTCCCATACTCGGGCGTCCAAACGTTTTCCCTGTTCAGCGAGGTTTTCTCAGCAACAAATCAGCAACTGCCGCTCTCCATCGGAGCAATTCTCGTGCCAGGATGTGGCCACGAACCGTCAACGCCGACGGTGACCGGGGCGCCTCGGACCCGAGGCGCCGGTCCCCGCCGGTGCAGTCGCTGTGGCCGCCACAAGCGGCCGTCAGAGGCGCCGACACCGAGGAGAACAGCTCATGCCGTCCGAACAGTGGACGCACCCGGAACCTGGAGACGGGCCTGCCGCCGTAGCGGCCCAGCCTTCCCCCGAACAGGTGATCGCCGGTTTGCGAGCGACAAGCGAAGGTGGCGCTGAGCTGACTCAGCTGCTCACCCCCGAGGGCCAGCGGGTCCCGTCCGAGCGGTTCGACCGCTACGTCGAGGACGTCGACGACGAGACGCTGAAGAACCTCTACCGCGACATGGTGCTGGTGCGCCGCGCGGACCGCGAGGCCAACGCGATGCAGCGGCAGGGGCAGCTGGGCATCTGGGTGCCGCTGCTCGGCCAGGAAGCCGCGCAGGTCGGGTCCGGCCGCGCGCTGCAACCGCGGGACATGGCGTTCCCGAGCTACCGCGAGCACGGCGTCGCCTACACCCGCGGCGTCGACATGCGCGACCTGATCGGGATCTTCCGGTGCACCGACCACAGCGGCTGGGACTACCAGGCACACCGGTTCCACCCGTACACCATCGTCATCGGCAACCAGGTGCTCAACGCGGCCGGTTACGCGATGGGGCAGAAGTTCGAGGGCAAGGTCGGCGATGAGGGCGGCGAGGCCACCATCTGCTACTTCGGTGACGGCGCGACTTCGCAGGGCGACGTGCACGAAGGTTTCGTCTGGGCCGCGGTGTACGACGCGCCGCTGGTCTTCTTCTGCCAGAACAACCAATGGGCGATTTCCGAGCCGACCGAACGCCAGTCGCGGCTGCCGCTCTACCAGCGCGCCCGCGGCTACGGCTTCCCCGGCATCCGCGTGGACGGCAACGACGTCCTCGCCTGCCTCGCCGTCACCCGGTGGGCGCTGGAGGAATGCCGGCACGGCAACGGCCCGGTGCTGATCGAGGCGTTCACCTACCGGATGGACGCGCACACCACGACCGACGACCCCACCCGCTACCGGCTCTCGGACGAGCTGGAGGAGTGGAAGCTCAAGGACCCGATCGAGCGCGTGCGCGCGTTCCTGGCCCGCAACGGGCACGCCGACCAGGCGTTCTTCGACAGCGTCCAGGCCGAGGCGGACCAGTTCGCCGCCGAACTGCGCGACTACACGTTCAACATGCCCGAGCCGCCGCCGGACCGGGTGTTTTCCCAGGTGTACGCCGAACCTTCGCCGGTGCTCGAAGCGCAGCGCGAGGAGTATCTGTCCTATCTCGACGGTTTCGCCACCGAAGAGTCGCTTGCGGGCTCGAGCATCCACAGTCGAGGTGAGCACTGATGACTGATCTGCAGAAGCTCACGATCGGCAAGGCGCTCAACCTCGGTCTCCGTCGCGCGATGGAGGAGGACCCGAAGGTCCTGATCATGGGGGAGGACGTCGGCAAGCTCGGCGGCGTCTTCCGGATCACCGACGGACTGCAGAAGGACTTCGGCGAGCAGCGCGTGCTGGACACGCCGCTGGCCGAATCGGGCATCATCGGCACCGCGGTCGGCCTCGCCGTGCGCGGATTCCGGCCGGTGTGCGAGATCCAGTTCGAGGGCTTCATCTTCCCCGGCTTCGACCAGATCTCCTCGCAGCTGGCGAAACTGCACTACCGCACGCAGGGCAAGGTCAAGATGCCCGTCGTGATCCGGGTGCCGTTCGGCGGCGGGATCGGCGCGGTGGAGCACCATTCGGAATCGCCGGAATCGCTGTTCTCGCACATCGCCGGACTCAAGGTGGTGTCGATTTCGAACGCCGTGGACGCCTACTGGGGCATCCAGGAAGCGATCCGCTCGGACGACCCGATCCTCTTCTTCGAGCCCAAGAAGCTCTACCACTCGGGCGCGCTGAAGATGGAGGTCGACACCTCGACGGCACCGTCGCGAGTGTTCGCGTCGCAGGTGGTGCGAGAGGGCACGTCCGCCACGGTGGTCGCGTACGGCCCATCGGTGAAGGTGGCGCTCGAAGCCGCCACGGCCGCCGAGTCCGAGGGCAAATCGCTGGAGGTCATCGACCTGCGCACGCTCTCGCCGCTCGACCTCGGGCCGGTGTTCGAGTCGGTGCGCAAGACCGGACGGCTCATCGCGGTCAGCGAAGCGCCGTCGGAATCCTCGCTGACGTCGGAAATCGCCGCGCGCGTTCAGCAGGAGTGCTTCTACTCCCTTGAGTCCCCCGTCCTGCGTGTGACCGGATTCGACACGCCGTACCCGCCTGCGAAGCTCGAGGAGCACTACCTCCCCGACCTCGACCGGGTCCTGCACGCTGTCGACCGATCTCTCGCCTGGTAAGGGGGTTCCTTCAGAAATGCCCGAGTACAAACAATTCCCCCTGTCGGACACGGCGGAGGGGCTCACCGAGGCCGACATCCTCGCCTGGCGCGTCAAGCCGGGCGACACGGTCACGGTCAATCAGATCGTGGTCGAGGTCGAGACCGCGAAGGCCGCGGTCGAGCTGCCGATCCCGTGGGCCGGGGTAGTCACCGAACTGCACGTGGAGCCGGGGCAGACGGTGGAGGTCGGGACGCCGATCCTGACCATGGACGTGGATCCGGGCGGGAAAGCCGCTCCTGCTCCCGCCGCTTCCGCCGAGCCCGCTGCCGCGGCCGCTCCGGCGGAGGAGGAGATGAAGCCGCTGGTCGGCTACGGCTCCAAGGCGGCCGGGACTACTCGGCGGGCGCGTAAAGGCTCCGCACCGGCTCCCGCTGCCGCACCGGCTCCGGTGCCCGCTCCCGTTACGGCGGCTCCCGCGCCGGTGGCGGAAACCCCGCGCGGCGGTTACGTCCCGCTGGCCAAGCCGCCGGTCCGCAAGCTGGCCAAGGACCTCGGCGTCGACCTGCACTCGCTCACCGGCAGCGCGGACGGCGGCGTGATCACCCGCGACGACGTGCACCGCGCCGCCAACGGTTCCGCCGCACCCGCAGTGTCCACTGTGGATGCTGGTTACGACCCGGCCACCCGCGAGCGGCGCGTGCCGATCAAGGGTGTCCGCAAGGCGACCGCGGCCGCGATGGTGCAGAGCGCGTACACCGCTCCGCACGTCACGGAGTTCCTCACCATCGACGTCACACCGATGATGGAGCTGCGCGAGAAGCTCAAGAGGTCGCGCGAATTCAGCGGCGTCAAGCTCACTCCGCTCGCGTTCGCGGCGAAAGCCGTGTGCCTCGCGGCGAAGCGCACGCCGGACGTCAACGCGGTGTGGGACGAGGCCGCGCAGGAGATCGTCTACAAGGACTACGTGCACCTCGGCATCGCGGCGGCGACCCCGCGCGGTCTCGTGGTGCCGAAGATCCGGGACGCGGATTCCTTGTCGCTCAAGGAACTCGCGGTCGCGCTCACCGAGCTGACCGACGTCGCGCGCGAGGGCAAGACCACGCCGGCGGCGATGCTGGGCGGGACGTTCACGATCACCAACGTCGGCGTGTTCGGCGTCGACACCGGCACGCCCATCATCAACCCGGGCGAGTCGGCGATCCTGGCGGTCGGGGCGATCCGCGACACCGCGTGGGTGGTCGACGGCGAGATCAAGGTGCGCAAGGTGATGCAGCTGTCGCTGAGCTTCGACCACCGGGTGGTCGACGGGCAGCAGGGGTCGGAGTTCCTCGCCGACGTCGGCGCGCTGCTCTCCGATCCGGCGGTCGCGATCACGTACTGAGCCGAGGGGGCCGTGGAAGCACGGCCCCTTCGCTTTACCCAGTTGACGGAGTGAGTGCTCACTCCGTACCGTGGCGAGCATGGAAACGAGGAAAAGAGCACCGGGGATGGCCCCGGACGACCGGCGGCGGATGATCGTCCGCGCGGTGCTCCCGCTGGTCGTCGAGCACGGCCACGGGGTCACGACCGCGCAGATCGCCCGGGCCGCCGGGATCGGCGAGGGAACCATCTTCCGGGTCTTCAAGGACAAGGACGAACTGTTCGACGCGTGCGTGGAAGCCGCGCTCGATCCGGCGGAGGCGTTGGAGATGATCGGGGAGATCCCGCCTGAACTGCCGCTGGAGAAGCGGCTGGCGGAGGCCGCCGAGGCGATGAACGCGCATCTGCAGCGGATGGGCGCGGTGATGGCCGCGACTATGAAGGGGCGTCCGCGCGCGGCGGCGGAAGAGGCGCGCAACCGCAAGTCAGTGACTGGGGACAGTCGGCGCGAGTCGCTCGAAGCGATGCAGCGCGCGGTGCGGGAACTGTTCGTTCCGGACGCCGCCCGGCTGCGGCTGCCGGTGGACAAGGCCGCTTCGCTGTTCCTCGCGCTGCTGTTCACGCAATCCCGCCCGATGCCCGGTACCCCGACCACCGACGAGGTCATCGACGTCTTCCTGCACGGTTCGGTGCTGGCGTGATCCCCGGCGGTGGGGGCGGGATCGAGATGGCCCTCGGCCGCCGCGGTCGCCGCAGGATGGCGCAATCCGTGCCGGACAGCGGCCTCACCGGGCCGGTCGACATCCCGGAACCGGAGCAGCCGGAACAGCCGAAAGGCCTGCGGGCACGGCTGTCGCGCATGCGCACTTCGGTGGCAGGCACCGTCCGCGGCTTGCCGAAAGTCGCGAAGCTGACCTGGCAGGCCAGCCCGACGCTGACGATCGTGCTCGCGGTGATCACGCTGGCGTCCGGCCTGCTGCCGACGGTCACCGCGTATCTCGCGAAAATCCTGCTCGACTCGGTGGTCGCGGCGATCCAGCATCGCGGGTCGACGGCGGACATCGTGCGCATCACGCTGTTCCAGTTCGGCGTGCTGGCGGCGACCGCGCTCAGCAGCGCGATCACCACGATCGCGCAATCCCTGTTGCAGGAACGGATGACGCTCACCATCCGGCACCAGGTCATGCGGCACGCGAGCGACCTGCACCTGGCGTACTTCGAGGGTTCGACGTCGTACGACATGCTGCGCCAGGCCGCGCAGGAGGCGCCGACGCGTCCGTTGTCGATGATGACCTCGGCACTCGGCTTGATCCGGACGCTGATCACCTTCGCCAGCATGATCGCCCTGCTGGTGTCGATCAGTCCGCTGCTCGCGCTGGTCGCTTTGCTGGCCCCGATCCCGGCGTTCATCTCGCAGTCGAAGTACGGTTCGCGGGCGTTCTGGCTCACCTTCATGATGTCGCCGATCAAACGGCGGATGGACTATCTGTCCTCTTTGGTCACGACGGACACATATGCCAAGGAGACCAAGCTGTTCGGTCTCGGTCCGTACTTCGTGGACCGGTTCCGGAAGCTCGGCGTGGTGGCCTACGAACGACAGCGAAAGCTGACGGTGAAACGGAATGTCAGCTCGACGTCATGGGGATTGCTGAGCACGCTGGTCGGCTCGGGGATCGCGTTGTACATCGCGCTGGAAGCGGTGGGCGGGCGGCTGACGCTGGGCGACCTGGCGCTGTACACCGCCGCCGCGACGTCCGTGCAAAGCTCGGTGACCGGGCTGTTCACCGCGTTTTCCGGGATGTACGAGAACAATCTCTACCTGGACACACTGTACCGATTCCTCGACACCGAACCGGAAATCACCGCACCGGCGAAACCGCGGCCGCTTCCGTCCACAGTGGAGGGACACATCCAGTTCGAGTCGGTGAGCTTCAGCTATCCCGGCGCGGACGAACCGGCGCTGCACGGGGTGAGCTTCGAGATCCGTCCCGGCGAAACCGTCGCCGTGGTGGGCCGCAACGGCGCGGGCAAGTCGACGCTGTTCAAGCTGCTGTGCCGGCTGTACGACCCGACCGCGGGCCGGATCCTGCTGGACGGCGTGGACATCCGCGAGTACGACCCGGTCGAATTGCGCACCAAGATCAGCGCGATGTTCCAGGATTACGTTACCTACCAAGGCACCGCGGCGGAGAACATCGGCCTCGGCGACCTGAACCGGCTCACCGACCGCGAGCACATCGAGGAGTCCGCCCGCCGTGCCGGAGCCGACGAGCGCATCGCCCGGCTGCCGACGGGCTACGACAGCCCGCTCGGCCGCTGGTTCGACCAGGGCGTCTCGCTGTCCGGTGGCGAATGGCAGAAAATCGCGCTGGCCAGGGCCTTCCAGCGCGAGGCCCCGATCCTGATCCTGGACGAGCCGACGTCGGCACTGGACGCGCAGGCCGAACACGACCTGTTCAACCGGCTGGACACGTTGTCGCACGGGCGGACGACGCTCTACATCTCGCACCGGTTCTCGACGGTCCGCCAGGCCGAGCGCATTCTGCTGCTGGACCACGGGAAGGTCGCGGAGTACGGAACGCACGAAGCGCTGATGGCGGCCGATGCCGGGTACGCGGAATTGTTCACGCTGCAAGCGGAGGCGTACTTGAAGTGATTATCTTGGGGTGATCAGCCGAGGGGGTTTCGTGCTCATCACCACTCAAGACCTTGCGGTCACCGCGGGCGAGACTGAGCTGTTCAGCGGTCTCGACCTGGCCGTCGACGCCGGCGAATGCCTGGTCGTCCGCGGTGCCAACGGAGCGGGCAAGTCGACGTTGCTGCGCTGTCTCTACGGGAACCAGGTACCGACGTCCGGTTCCGTGTCCATCTGCGGCGGACCGCCCGATGAGCGGTCCGCCGCTTTCCGCCGCCGCGTTTCGGTGCTTTTCGACGATTCGGCACTCTTCGACGAACTCACGCCGCGCCAGCATCTCGACTTACTGCGCAATTCCTTCGGCGGCGAACTCGCGGACGGTCCAGTACCGGCTCCCGACGTGCCCGCGTCGGAGCTCTCCGCCGGACAACGGCGACGGCTCCTGCTGCACGCCGCGGTCGCGCGTCCGCACGAGGTGCTGTTGCTGGACGAACCGGAGCGCGCCTTGGATGCAGACGGTCGCGCCTGGCTGTCCACTCTGGTCACGACCAGCACGGGACGCGGAGCGGCGGTAGTCGTGGCGAGCCACCACCCGCCGCTCGCGGACGAGCTCGCGGATTACGTGGTGGACCTGTGAAACGTCCGGACCTGGTATTGGCGCTGGTCATCGCGGTCGGCCTGCTGGGATCGCCGTTCTACAACACCGAACTGGTGCGGAGCCAGTTGATCGGCGGTGCCCCGGTGGGCGCGCTCGGCAGCCTGCTCGTGCTGTGCACCGGCCTCGCGCTGGCCTGGCGCGCGACCTTGCGCCGCGGCTATCTGTGGGCCCATCCGGCCACGCTGACCTGGGACGATTTCGACGGCCAACGTCCTTCGACACTCACCCGGCGGCTGGTGCTGGACTGGGCCGCCAGATTCGCGGTCGCCGCGTATTTCTTCGCCGTTTCCGGGATGCTCATCGGCTTTCCCAGCTCGCTGGTCGGTCCGGTCGCGCTTTTCGTGGTCGTCGCCGCGCTGGCCTTGGTACTGGGCCGCCGCCGCTCGTTCCCCGGCGAATCCCTGCTGCCGCTGACCCTCGCACTGCCGCTGATCGTTCCACTGTGGACATACGTGGTCGTCGCCGGGCTCTCGGCGATCGCCTTGGCCCGGTCCTCTTCGTTGCCGCACACGGTTTCTCGCGACACCTTGATCCGGCACTACGCCGAACGCATGGTGCGCCGGACGTCCGCCGCCTTCCTGGACGTCTGGGCGCTGCTCCCGGCCGGACGCCCAGTGCCGTGGCGCAACGCGCTGGCCGGGCGCTTCATCGTCACCCGGTATGTCGTCACGGGGACTCTCGCGCGCCGCTACACGCTCGGCCTGCCGGTCTTCCTGGCACTCGCCGTAGTCGCGACCCACGCGACCTTCCCAGCGGTGACGTCAGTGTGGCTGCTCGGCATCGGCGGCTATCTGGCGCTGCTGCCGTTCACCGCGCCGGTCGCGCAGCTGCATCGAGTACCCGGACTGCGCCGCTGGCTGGACGCGTCGAACCTGCGTCTACATGCCGTGACCTGCACTTTTCTCTGCCTGCTCGCCCTGCTTTGGGCGGGTGTGGTCCTGCTGCTGGGCATTCCGGCTTCGGTCGGCGCGGTAGTGGCCGTCCTGCTCGCCGCGCTGTCCGCGGTGCGCTCGGTGACCCGCGGCCCGCTGGACTTCAGCTCGATGGGGATGGTGCTGTACGAGGGCGTCCTGATCCCCGCCGGTCTGGTGCGGCAACTCGTCCGGGGCCCGGATCTCCTCGTGCTCGGACTAATTGCCGCGAGTTTCCTCCCGGTCTAGTCCTAGGCTGCCGGACATGGGGCGACGCATCATGGTCACTGGCTGCTCCGGGGCCGGAAAATCCACCCTGGCCAGGCAAATCGGCGCTGCCCTCGACCTCCCGGTCACGCATCTGGACCGGCTCTACTGGCGTCCCGGCTGGGTCCCGGCCCCGCCGGAGGAGTTCCGCGCCGCGGTCGCGGAAGCCGCCAGCACCCACAGCTGGGTGATCGACGGCAACTACAGCAAGACCTTCGACCTGCGCCTGCCGTTCGCCGACACGATCGTGCTGCTGGATGCCTCGCGCTACGTCTGCCTGTCCCGCGTCGTGCGGCGGCAGCTGCGCGAATGGGGCCAGGAGACGCAGGCCGCCGGATGCGTGTCGAAGGTCGACGCCGAACTGGTCCAGTGGATCTGGAAGTGGCCGACCCGCCGCCCGCTGATGCTGCACCGGATCGCCACCGAAGCCCCGACCGCGCGCCACGTGCTGCTGCGCTCGCCACGCGAGGTGTCTGCCTTTCTGAAGAACCTCTGACCTGGGCTTTCTTGCGGCCGGGAGCAAATCCCGGCACTCGTTCGTTCACTAGACATGGCTGTCGTGTTCCTGCTCTACGTCATCGCTGAAGTCGCCGCCATCTGGGCGGTCGGCTCGGTCGTCGGTGTGCTCGGCACGATCGCTCTGCTGATCGCGGGCGCGTTCGTGGGCTCCTGGCTGGCGCGCCGCGAGGGCGGCAAGGCGATGCGCGCGTTCATGGCGACCGCGCAGTCCGGCCGCAATCCGGAGAAGGAACTGACCGACGGCATGCTCGTCGCGCTCGGCGGCGTGCTGATCATGGTCCCCGGCTTCGTCAGCGACGTGCTTGGCCTGCTGTTCCTCCTGCCGCCGACCCGCTCGGTGGCGCGGCGTTTCTGGCTGCGCCGCGCGGAGAAGCGCGCCGTCCGGTACGCCAACCAGCGTCGCGGCCCGGTGATGGTGGTGGACAGCGAGGTCGTCGCGGAGGAGCCGCGGCCGTCGAACCACCCGGTGATCGAAGGCCGGATCGTCGAAGGCTGAGCCTTTGCCACAATGACTCCCGTGGAGCGGCTGGAAACGACTTCCGCGGTGAGCGCCCGCATGAGCAAACAGAAGTCCCGCAACACCGGGATCGAAATGGCGCTGCGCAAGATCCTGCACGCCGCCGGGTTCCGCTATCGGGTGCACCGGCGTCCGGTGAAAGGCGTCCGCCGCGAGGCTGACCTGGTGTTCGGCCCCGCTCGCGTAGCGGTTTTCGTGGACGGTTGCTTCTGGCACGGCTGCCCGGAACACGGCACGTGGCCGAAGAACAATGCGGACTATTGGCGGACCAAGATCGAAACCAACCGCCGCCGGGACGCGAATACCGACGCACTGCTGCTCGAAGCGGGCTGGCTGTCCGTGCGAATCTGGGAACACGAAGCGACCGCCGTCGCCGCGTCGCGCGTGATCGAGACCGTGAAGGAACGCCGGCCCCATTAATGTTGGCGCCATGCCTCTACCGGGTCAGCCCACCGCCGCGGAGTTCTTCGCGGGCATCGGTCTCGTGCGCCTAGGCCTCGAACCGGCCGGCTTCGACGTCGCGTGGTCCAACGACATCGAGCCGGCGAAGCAAGCCATGTACGAGGCACACTTCAACGACCAGGGCTCGCACGAGTACGTCCTCGGCGATGTCGCCGCCCTGCGCGGCGCTGACCTGCCCTCGGGCCTCAGCCTGGCCTGGGCGTCCTTCCCCTGCACGGACCTCTCCCTGGCCGGCTGGCGTCGCGGGTTGGCGGGCTCGCACTCGTCGACCTTCTGGGAATTCACCCGCATCCTCGACGAACTGGGCCCAGACCGCCCGCCCGTCGTAGCGCTGGAAAACGTGGTCGGCCTAGCCACCAGCCACGGCGGCGGCGACCTCCGCGCGGCGATCCGGGAACTCAACCGCCTCGGATACTCCGCCGATGTCCTGACCCTGGACGCCCGGCGATTCGTCCCGCAGTCCCGGCCGCGGTTGTTCATCGTCGGTGCGCAGAACCCGCCCTCCGACTCGCCTGCTCCGTCACCGCTGCGCCCGGCCTGGCTCGCGCTCGACCCTTCGCTGCGGACACACCGCGCCGCCCTGCCCGCGCCGCCGCCACTGCTGGTCACCGGCCTGTCTGCTGCCGTCGAGCGCCTGCCCGCCTCCGACGAGCGTTGGTGGAATCCGCTTCGGACCTCAGGGTTCATCGGGTCCTTGTCGCCGCTCCAGTTGGAGCGACTGACGCAGCTCAAGGCGGGAAAGAAGCTGGTGTACCGCACAGCTTACCGCCGGACCCGGAATGGGAAGCCAGTGTGGGAAGTCCGACCGGACGACGTCTCCGGCTGCCTGCGGACCGCCCGCGGCGGGTCTTCTAAACAGGCCGTCGTACAAGCTGGCCGCGGTTCGGTGCGGGTGCGATGGATGACGCCCCGGGAGTACGCCCGGCTGATGGGGGCGGGGAAGTACGCGCTGGACGGGCTGCGGAACAACCAAGCCCTGTTCGGCTTCGGGGACGCGGTGTGCGTGCCGGTGGTGCAGTGGCTGTCGGAGAATTACCTGATGCCGTTGGCGCGCGGGGAGATGAGCTTGGAAGCCGCGGGCTAGTCCGCCCCAGTCGGCTTAGGAATGTCGAAATACCCCGACAACCGCACCGCCGGCGCGTACTCGCCCTTGACCTTTACCTTCCCCGTCACGAACATCGCCGCCACCGCGGCGTTCCCGGTCGCCATGCGGATGAAGTCCTCCACCGCCACCGTGATCGTCGTGTCCGGGGTGCGGGCCAGGTCGGTGCTCGAGACGCACAGGCCGTCCTCGATGACCGTTTGGTAGCGGTCGAAATCGTCTCCTGCGGGGAAGCGCCAGGAGACCACGATGTCCACGTGCCGGGCTCGTTCCGGGCGGAAGTGTTCCGACATCCGGCGGAAGATCTCGTCCAGGAAGACCGCGCGCAGTTCGTCGTGGTCGGCGATGCCTTTCAGCTGCTCGCGGGTCGCGGCGGCCACGACGTCGACCAGGGCCTGCGTGGTCAGCGAGCCGATGTCGATGCCGGCTCCGGCGGTGCCGAGCATGTGCAGTGTCTCCAAAACCTGCACGAACTGCTCCGGCGTCAGTTTGCCGACCTCAAGGGTCCGGGCGAAACCGTTCACCGCGTGCTCACCGGGTGAGTGCGCGGCACGCATGCGCGTGCGCCAGCGGGACACGGAGCGGCTCAGGCCGGTCGGGGGAGGTCGAAGTGGCTGACCAACCCGGCTGCGAAGGCGAGGTCGCCCTTGACCTTCAGTTTTCCGGTCACGAACAGGACCGCGGGCGTTGCCTGGTGGGTGATGATGCGGAAGAAGTCCACGGGCGAAAGCGTAATCGTCACGCGGGGTTTCTCGCGCATTTCGCGGGACACGGTGCAGGTGCCGTCGGAAAGTACCGTCTCGTAGCGGTCGTAGCCGCCTTCACCAGTGCCACCGGACAGCCGCCAGTGCACGACCGCGTGCAGCGACTTCGCACGGATGTGCGCTCCCATGCGCGCGAAGATCTCGTCCAGCACCCGCTCCCGCAGCACGCGTTCGGCGACCACGGCCTCCAGCTGCGCCCGCGACGCCCGCGCAACCAGCGTGGCGAACTTCGTCGGGTCGACTTTGTCCAGAGAGAACGCCGGCACCTGCTCAGACAGCCGCACCAACGCTGCCAGCAGCCGATTCATGCCGGAACGGCCCAGCTCACGGGGGTCAATGGCGTCCGCGACCGCGTTGACGTCGAGCGCGCTCGCGTCGACGGCTTCGGTGCGGTCCAGCGCGTCCAGCAGCGCGACCCCGCGCAGGCCGGCCAGGTCAGAGCTGGTCGCCTCCGGGTTGTCGGCCATCTTCCACCCCTTCCGAAACTTTCCGCCGTAAGGCTACCGGTGAGTAGGTAGCGCGGCAAGCAACGCCGCCGACCTGGGGACGGGTACCGTCCGTGCCAGCGAGAGGGAGGAAACAGCACTGTGCCCGACGAAGATCAGCGCCCACCCGAGCGAGCGAGACGGCTCCCGAGGGCGGTCCGTGAACGCCAGATCCTGGACGCCGCGGTGCAGGTGTTCTCCCAGCACGGCTACCACTCGGCGTCGATGGACGAGATCTCCGAGGTCGCGGGCGTCTCCAAGCCGATGATCTACACCTACCTCGGCTCGAAGGAAGACCTCTTCGGCAAGAGCATCCAGCGCGAGGCGACCCGCCTGCTGGAAGCCATCCAAGCCGGTGTGCAGCCCGACCTCCCGCCGGACATGCAGCTGTGGCACGGCCTGCGCTCGTTCTACCGCTTCGTCGCCGAGTACCGCGAGTCCTGGACGGTGCTGCACCGCCAGGCGCTGACCGTCGGCGGCGGGTTCGCGGCGGAGATCACCGCGATGCGCACGCGCGCGATCGAACTCGTCGCGGCGCTCGTGGTGGCCGCGGGGACGCGCAAAGGCCTTGGCGAGCAGACGGAGTTCTCCGGGCCGGGTTTGGCCGCGGCGCTGGTCGGCGCGGCGGAATCGCTGGCCGACTGGGCACTGGACCACCCGGAGATCTCCGACGGCGTGCTCGCGTCCTGGCTGATGAACCTGGTGTGGCTGGGGTTCAACGACCTTGTCGAGGGGCAGGTCTGGAAGCCCTCAGAGGGCTGAGATCACCCCGTCCAAATGGGGCTTCGGCTTCCGCGCGTGCCACAGCTCGAAGGCCCACCCATCGTCGGTCTGCCAAGTCGTGAACGCCGCGCGGCCAGGCAGCAGAACCGGCTGCTTGAACCGCACCGCCACGCTGTACGCGTCTGGCAGCCGACCCTCGAAGGACGCCAGAGCGTGCGCCTTCGTCCACATCCCGTGCGCGATCGCCTTCGGGAAGCCGAACAGGCGCGCGGTCAGCGGGTGCAGGTGGATCGGGTTGCGGTCGCCGGAAACCTCGGCGTAGCGGCGGCCGATGTCGCCCGGGACATGCCACAACGCGGACGGTTTCGGGGGCGTCAGCTGGGTCCGCGAAGCAGGGGCAGAACCCGAACCGGTGCGGCGGAGATAAGTCGACACCTCGCTCCACACGGTGTCCGCGCCGGAGTGGACCTCGCTCACCATGTCGAACTGGCTGCCTTTTTCGTGCGGGCGCAGGTTTTCCGCGCGCACGCTCACCCGGAACGTCTCGCCGAGCGACAACGGACGGTGCTGCGTGATCCGGTTCTCGACGTGCACCAAACCCAGCAGTGGGAACGGAAAACCCGGTTCGGTCATCAACGCCATCTGCAGCCCGAACACCAGCATGTGCGGATAAGTCACCGGCAGTTCGTCCGAGAAGCGGAAACCGCAGACTTCGTTGTAGGCCGCGACGTGTGCCGGGTCGACGACGACCTCGGGGCGCACCAACTCCGTGGCCGGGAGAGTTGAGCCGCCGCCTCGGCGCAGCAGGGCTTTCGGGTACAGCGTCGCCAGGCTTGGCGCGCTCGTCACTTCACGAACGGCCATGCCTCACGCCCCCAGCAGCGCCTGGCCGCACACGCGGACCAGGTTCCCGTTGACCGCGGCCGACGCCGGATTGGCATACCAGGCAATGGTTTCCGCGACGTCCACCGGCAGCCCGCCCTGACCGAGGCTGGACAGCCGCCGTCCGGCCTCGCGGATGAACAGCGGTACCGCGGCGGTCATCTTGGTCTCGATGAACCCGGGCGCGACCGCGTTGATCGTGCCGCCGTACTCCGCGAGCTGCGGCGCGCCGACGTTCACCATCCCGATCACGCCCGCCTTCGACGTCGCGTAGTTCGTCTGGCCGACGTTGCCCGCGATGCCGGCAATGGAGGAAACCCCGATGACCCGGCCGTTTTCGCGCAGGATCTTGTCGCCGAGGAGCTTGTCGTTCACCGCGAGCTGCGCGGCGAGGTTCACCGCGATCACCGAATCCCAGCCGCCCTCGGTCATGTTGCCGAGCGTCTTGTCGCGGGTGATGCCCGCGTTGTGCACCACGACATCCACGCCACCGTGGCGGGAAGTCAGGTACTCGGCGAGCTTGGCGGGTGCGTCTGCCGCGGTGATGTCCAGCTGCAAAGCCGAACCGCCGATCCGATTGGCCACAGTGGACAGATCGCCGCCCTGTGCCGGGATGTCCAGCGCGACCACGTGCGCGCCGTCGCGGGCGAGCGTTTCGGCGATCGCCTCGCCGATGCCGCGCGACGCACCGGTGACCAGCGCGACCTTGCCGTCCAGCGGCTTGTCCCAGTTCTCCGGCGCGGGCGCGGTCTTCGCGTGCGTGCCGACGCGGATGACCTGGCCGTCCACGAACGCCGACTTCGCCGACAGCAGGAACCGCAGCGTCGACTCGGCCGCGTCCTCGGCTCCTTCGGCCACGTACACCAGCTGCGCCGTCGCGCCGCGTTTGAGCTCCTTGCCGACCGAGCGGACGAAACCCTCCAGCGCGCGCTGCGCGATCCGCTCGCGACCCTCGGCCAGCTCCGGCGGCGTGCCGAGCACGACCACCCGGCCGGACGGACCCACCTTGCGGATCACCGGGTGGAAGAACCGGTAGACCTCACGCAGCTGTCCCGGATCCTTCACGCCGGTGGCGTCGAAAACCAGCGCCGCGTGCCGGTCGGCAGGCGCGCTGATCACCTCGACGCCCGCCTCGGCGAGCTGCGCCCGGACGGTCTTCTCCAGCCGTCCGCCAGGCGCGGCGCCGAGAAGTGCGGGACCCTCGAGTGCGGGTTGGCCGGGACGGTACCGGCGCAACGTCGCGGGGTTGGGCAGGCCGAGCTTCGGCACCACGAACTTCCCCAGCGGGGTTTTCGTGAACTGCTGGTACCTGTCCGCCATCACGTGCCTCCCGTGCAGTCTGCGTCACGTCGCAGTCTAACCTACTCGCTAGTAGGTTACAGTGTGAAAGGCACGACTCCAGAGAGGTGGACGGCATGGCGACCAGGAAAACCCCGGCGGTGCGCAAGGTCGCGATCGTCGGCGGGAACCGGATCCCCTTCGCGCGGTCGAACGGCCCGTACTCCCGGGCCTCGAACCAGGACATGTTCACCGCCGCGCTGGACGGTCTGGTCAGCCGGTTTTCGCTGCAGGGCGAGGTGATCGGGGAGGTCGCCGCCGGCGCGGTGCTCAAGCACTCCAAGGACTTCAACCTCGCCCGCGAAAGCGTGCTGGGCAGCAAGCTCTCGCCCGCGACCCCGGCGTCGGACGTCCAGATGGCGTGCGGCACCGGCTTGCAGGCAGTCATCAACGTCGCCCACAAGATCGCCCTCGGGGAAATCGATTCGGCGATCGCGGGCGGCGTGGACACCACGAGTGACGCCCCGTTGGCGGTGAACGCCCACCTGCGCCAGATCCTCGTGCAGCTCAACGCCGCGAAGACGCTCGCCGACCGGCTCAAGCTGGTCGCGAAGCTCCGGCCGGGCCACATCGTGCCGGAGATCCCGCGCAACGCCGAACCGCGCACCGGGCTGTCGATGGGGGAGCACGCCGCGCTCACCGCGCAGGTCTGGGACGTCACCCGCGAAGCGCAGGACGAACTCGCCGCGACCAGCCACCGCAACCTCGCCGCCGCCTACGACCGCGGATTCTTCGACGACCTGGTCACGCCGTACCTCAAGCTCGCCCGCGACCAGAACCTCCGCCCGGACTCGTCGGTCGAGAAGCTCGCCAAGCTGAAGCCCGTCTACGGCGGCCCGGACGGAACCATGACGGCGGGCAACTCGACGCCGCTCACCGACGGCGCGTCGACCGTCCTGCTCGCGACCGAGCAGTGGGCGAAGGCGCACAAGCTGCCGGTGCTGGCGTACCTGACGTTCAGCCAGACCGCCGCTGTCGATTACGTGCACGGTGACGAGGGTCTGCTGATGGCCCCGGCGTACGCGGTGCCGCGGATGCTCGAGCGCGCCGGATTGACGTTGCAGGACTTCGACTTCTACGAGATCCACGAGGCGTTCGCTTCACAGGTGCTCGCCACGCTCAAGGCGTGGGAGGACCCGGCGTTCGCCAAGGAGAAGCTCGGCCTCGACGCGCCGCTCGGCTCGATCGACCGGACGAAGCTCAACGTGAACGGCTCCTCGCTGGCGGCCGGGCACCCGTTCGCCGCGACCGGCGGCCGGATCGTCGCGACGCTCGCGAAGCTGTTGAACGAGAAGGGTTCCGGGCGCGGCCTGATCTCCATTTGCGCGGCCGGCGGCCAGGGCGTCACCGCGATTCTGGAGAAGTAGGCGACGTTCCGTGAGGGGAACCCTGAGGGAATCTGATTCCCTCAGGGTTCCCCTCACGGACGTTGAGGCAGGTCAGTCGGTGAGCGACTTCTCCGCGCGCTTGGCCAGTTTGTCGGCGCGCTTGCCCGCCTTCTTCGCCGCGCGCCGGGCCCGCCAGCCCAGCGACGGCTTGCCCGCCGTGTCGCTGGCGGCCAGCAGCAGCCCGCCGGCCAGCGACGCGTTCTTGATGAACTGGATCTGCTGGGCCTGCTTCTCGGCCGGATCGGTCAGCGCCCAGAACCGGTGCGCGGCCAGGGTCGTCGGCACCAGCGACCCGAGCAGCGCCACCGCCGCCAGCCGCGGGGCCTTGCCGCTCGCCAGCGCGAGCCCGGCACCGATCTTGACCGCCGCGTCGATCCGCACCAGCGTGGCCGGATCGCGCGGGACCTGGTCCGGAACCAGGCCCTCGACCTTGTCGAAGGTCTCGGTGAGGAACGGCTCGGCCGCCTTCGCGTGGCCCTGGGTGTCGCGCAGGGCACCGATGCCACCGAACACGAAGATCGACGCGAGCAGTGGACGTGCCACCCGGCGCAATATCACGGTCTCGCCTCTCTGGTCTGGAATCCCTGTAGAAGAACCTACAACCGGGATTGCCCGCCACGCTCCCCGCCGAACCGAGCTAGCGATACCTAGCTGAATATTGCTCTGGTTCTAGATTGCCGTAGACAGTTCTATCGGGTTCCGGACTTGACCTTGACGCCGCGTCAACCTCTACCGTCGAAGCCGTGGTCAGGAAGGAATGGTCGATCCAGGACATCGCCCGATTCGCGGGCACGACGAGCCGGACCCTGCGGCATTACGACGCCGTCGGGCTCCTGCCGCCGACGCGGATCGGCGGCAACGGCTACCGCTACTACGACGAGAACTCACTCGTCCGGTTGCAGCGGATCCTGTTGCTGCGCGACCTGGGACTGGGTCTGCCCGCGATCGCCGAGGTGCTCGACGGCCAACGCGACGGCGTCGCGGCGCTCGAAACGCACCTGGAGTTGCTGAAGCAAGAACAACGGCGGATCGGGCGGCAGATCGATTCCGTGCGGACCACGCTCCGGAAACTGAAGGGAGGTGAACAACTGATGGCAGAGGAAATGTTCGACGGGTTCGACCACACCCAGTACCAGGAAGAGGTCACCCAGCGCTGGGGCGCCGACGCCTACCGCCTGGGCGACCGGTGGTGGCGATCGCTGTCCGAGGACGAGAAGAAGGCTTTCCAGCAGGAACAGCTGGACATCTCGGCGGCGTTCGGAGCTGCCCGCAAGGACGGCTACGACGCTGGTTCGAACGAGACGCAGGCCGTCACCGCACGGCTGCACGCCTGGCTGCGACCCGCTGCGGGGACCGTCTCGAAGGGGTACTTCGCCGGTCTCGGACAGCTGTATGTCGACGACCCGCGGTACGGCTCGTACGACGAGAAGCACGGCCCCGGCACGGCCGAGTACATCCGCGACGCGATGAAGATCTACGCGGAGCGGAACCTGACGGACTAACGCTCCGTCAGAGGGTCGCTGGGGGTAAGGATGGACGGGGCTGCAGACCCGGCCATCCTTCAGCGACACCTCCACCTTCCTCCCCTCCGCCGCCCTCAACGGAGTGGCTGCGCCACGCTGGCTTATCTGTGTATATGGCGGAATATCGGGCCCACGCTAGATACCTCGATACGGTGACAGAGTGGACCCCATCCGCAATCCCTTCGCGCCCGGCGCCGGGCAGCGGCCGCCGGAGCTGGCAGGCCGGGAACGGGAGCTGAAGGCGTTCGAGGTCGTGCTCGAACGCGTCGCACGCGGACGCCCAGAACGCAGTCTCGTGCTGACCGGCCTGCGCGGCGTCGGCAAGACGGTGCTGCTGGGGGAGTTGCGGTCGATGGCCGTCCGGCACCGCTGGGGTGCGGGCAAGATCGAGGCGCGACCGGACGCGGAACTGCGGCGACCGTTGTCGGCGGCGTTGCATCGGGCGATCCGCGACCTCGCCGTGCGGCATCGCGCGCCGGACCGGGTCGAGGAAGTGCTCGGGGTACTGAAGGCGTTCGCGCTCAAGGCGAACAAGCCGGACGCGAAGCTGCGCGATCGCTGGCAGCCCGGCATCGACGTGCCCGCCGCGCAGGGCCGGGCGGATTCCGGCGACATCGAGATCGACCTGGTCGAGCTGTTCACCGACGTCGCCGAACTGGCCGCGGACGTCGGCACCGGCGTCGCGCTGCTGATCGACGAGATTCAAGACCTGCAGCCGGACGACGTCTCGGCGCTGTGCGCGGCGTGCCACGAACTGTCGCAATCCGGTGCGCCGCTGGTCGTGGTCGGGGCGGGATTGCCGCACGTGCCCGCGGTGCTGTCGGCGTCCAAGTCGTACTCCGAGCGGCTCTTCCGCTACTCGCGCATCGACCGGCTCAGCCGCGAAGACGCCGACTACGCGGTGATGGCTCCGATCGAACGCGAGGACGCCGGGATCGAACCGGAGGCGCTCGACGCGCTCTTCGACGCGTCCGGCGGTTATCCGTATTTCATCCAGGCCTACGGCAAAGCCGCCTGGGACGCCGCGCCCGCGGACCCGATCACGGTCAAGGACGTGCAGGTCGCCGCGCCCGAGGCGGAGTCCGAGCTGGCGGTCGGGTTCTTCGGGTCGCGCTACGAACGCGCGACGCCCGCCGAACGCGAGTACCTGCTCGCGATGGCGGAGATGACCCAAGGCCGCGACGAGGCCGCCGGCACCGCCGATGTGGCCGTCTACCTGGGGCGCAAGCCCTCGTCGCTGTCGCCGGCGCGCGACAGTCTGATGAAGAAAGGCCTGGTCTACTCCGCCGAACGCGGGCAGATCGCCTTCACCGTGCCGCACTTCGGGCACTACCTGCTCGGCCGGGACTGAGCGAATCTTCCCCTCGCTACCGGTCTATGCGGCTGCCTAGCTGTTTATAGAAATTTTACTAGAGAGCCGTAGAGAAGGTTAGCGCGTTAGCGGCTTGTGACTGCCGACACGAGATCTGTCCGGTGAACTTCAGGAGATTGCCGATGATTCTTCGGCAAGTGCCCCATGTCACCGCAGATTCGTTGGATTCCTTGTGAAAAAAGGTGCATACTAGAGACACAGCCACCGAAGACCTCTGAAGGGGATGCAAGAGACCATGAGCAACATCGCCGCCAAGCTCCGTGCCCGTCGCGCCGAGGCTCGCACTCGCCGGGCGCTGAACCGGGCGATCGACACCGCGGCCACCTCCACGGTCCGGCAGGAGCTCATCGCCCTCGCCCAGGCGCGTCAGCCGTTCATGCGCTGACCTGCACAACCAACCTGTTGGTGTGTCACTCACGTGAGTGATCTAGACCACAGCGAATCCTGGGTGTAACGCCGCGGAGAGCCGCGTCGATACCCACTACGACCCCGTGATGCTGGCGGACCCCCGACCTGGCAGCATCACGGGGTTTCCATATGTCTGGACCATTTTCGCCCCAGGTCCACCACCGGGGGAATTCCCTTGCCCCGGACCGGCGGCGGGGAGATGCTTGACTCAGTCAACGATCGAGTCAAGGTGGTCCCCGTGCCGGATTCCGTCCTCGCCGAACGCGTCGCCACGGTTCGCGCTTTCAACCGGCTCTACACCGGAGTGATCGGCGTCCTCGACGAGGGACCGGCCGACGCCGAGTACTCGCTGAGTGAAGCGCGGGTGCTGTTCGAACTGGCCCAACAGGACCGGCTGCAGGTCAGTGATCTGCGCAAACGGCTGGCCTTGGACGGCGGCTACGCGAGCAGGCTGCTCGGCCGGCTGGAAACCCGCGGCCTCGTCACCCGCGAACGCTGCGCGGACGACGCGCGCCGCCAGCTCGTCACGCTCACCGCCGAAGGGCACGCGGCGTTCGCCGATCTCGACCACCGGTCGGCCAGCCAGATCGGCGGCCTCCTCGACCAGTTCGCGGACGCCGACCAGCGCCGTCTGCTCGGCGCGATGGGGACCATCACCGCTCTCGTCGGCGAACAGTCACCGGAACCGGCGGTCACCGTGCGCGCCCCACGACCGGGCGACCTCGGCTGGGTGGTGCACCGGCACGGCGCGCTGTACGCCGAGGAGTACGGCCTCAACGAACGCTTCGAAGCCATGGTCGCGCGCGTGGTCGCCGACTTCGCCGAACGCCGCGACGACCCCCGCCAAGCCGGCTGGATCGCCGAACTCGACGGCGAACGAGTCGGCAGCGTTTTCTGCACCCCTGGCGACCAGGAAGACACCGCGAAACTCCGGCTACTCCTGCTGGAACCGGCCGCGCGCGGACACGGCGTCGGCAAACGGCTGGTGCGCGAATGCGTCGAATTCGCCAGCGCGCAGGGGTATCGGTCGATGGAGCTGTGGACGCTGTCGCTGCTCGCCGCCGCACGCGGGATCTACCGCGGTGCCGGATTCGAACTCGTCGGCGAAGAAGAGACCGACGCGTTCGGCCCCCTCGTGACCGGCGAAACCTGGCGGCGGGAGTTATAGATGTTCGTTCTGTATTGCCCAGTGTGCGAGCGCCGAACGCTGCTGGGCGTCGACGAGGTCGACTGGGTCGAGAACCTGACGCGCGGCGTGATCTCGGTGTCCGGCCACTGCCCGCTGGGCCACGCCGCGGTCATCCTGACCGGCGACGCGTTCACCCCGCACGCGGACCCGCGGTATTTCGGGCCCGCGCCGCGAGTGTGGACGAAACCGGTGCACCGCCTGCGCGGCTGGCTGCGCACCAGGTTCGAGCTGAGCCGCGACCTGCCAGGGCCGTTCTACCGTTTCTGACGCCCCATCAAGTAAAACTCGGGATTCGGCTTGAGCGCGGTCAGATGCGCGAGCCGGTTGGACATCGCGAACAACGCGGTGATCGCGCCGACGTCCCAGATCTCGTCCTCGGTCAGGCCCGCCTCGCGCGCCATCGCCAGGTCGCCTTCGCCGAACAACGCGGAGTCGCGGGACAACGCCAGGGCGAGGTCGACAATCGCCCGGCCGCGCTCGTCGAGTTCGACTTGCCACGGGTTGGTCGCGACCTGGTCGGACAGTTCGGGATCCTTCGCGCGGATCCGCAGGATCGCCCCGTGCGCGACGATGCAGTAGGTGCAGTGGTTCGCGCCGGAAGTGGCTACGACGACCAGTTCGCGTTCGGCTTTGGTGAGTCCGCCTTCGCGTTCCATGAGGGCGTCGTGGTAGTCGAGGAAGGCGCGGAGTTCGGCTGGCCGGTGGCCGAGCGCGCGGAAGATGTTCGGCGTGAAGCCGGATTTCTCCGCGATGGCACCGATGCGCTCGCGGAGATCGTCGGGAAGGTCTTCGAGTTCCGTCACGGGGAACCGGCTCATGGGGTTGGTCATGGTTTCCACGCTAACCCGCGCGGTTTGCGTACGGGAGGGGTCGGGTGGGCCAAGGCAGGTTCTACAAAACGATCTTCAACCTGTCTGACTCCACCGAAGCACGGGACTCTCGGCGCTCTCGAAGACGGCTGGCCCCCGCTGATCCCCGCCGACTGACCCCGGATGCACCCCGTGCACCCGGAAGGAGTTTGCTTACCCCCGTGAACTGGACCGCGTACGTGGACGGTTACTGCGAGCGCACCGCGCCCGGACTCTGGGGAGAGCCGCTCAACGACCTGGCCAACCTCGCCTTCCTCATCGCCGCCGGGATGGTCTGGTGGTATGCGAACGGGCAGCGCACCGGGCGGGTGCTCGCCGTCCTGATCGGGTTGATCTTCGTTGCCAGCAGCGCATTTCACCTGGTCGCCACCCGGTGGGGCGCGGTCGCCGACTCCACCGCCATCTTGTTCTTCGTGCTGTTCTACGCCGCGGTCTTTCCCCGGGTCTTCTTTCGTGCCAAAGCCAAGTGGGCCTGGCTCGGCGCGCCCGCGTTCCTGGCACTCACGGTCGCGTCAGGGGCGCTCGGCGGTGGGCTATACCTTCCTGCGCTCATCGGGCTCGCGGGGTTCGCCGTCGCGTTGGGGGTCAAGCGTGACGCGTACTGGCTGGACTTCACCATGGCTGCCGCGGTGTTCGCGTTGTCCTTGGCGTTTCGGAGCGTTGACGAGGTGGTCTGCGGGGACTTCCCAGCGGGCACGCATTTCCTGTGGCACGTGCTGAACTCGGTTGTGCTTTACCTCGTCGCGAAGGCGATGGTCGGCAAAATGCGAGAAGCCCCCTCGCCGGAGGACGGCGAGGGGGCTTCTGTCTAAAAAGGACTCAGTGCGCGCCGATCGGGCGCAGGTCCTTGTCGTGTTCGTCGGCGTGGTAGTCCTCGGGCGCGGTTTCGTCGTTGCCCGGGCTCCACTTCAGGGCCCGTGCGATCACCGAAACCACCGCGGCTACCACGATGTTCGCGATCAGGGCCACGAAACCGGGGTAGATCTGCACCACCGCGAGGGCGGTGCCGCTGAACGGGTGCCAGCCGAAGATCGACAGGTTGCCCATGGCCAGTGCGGAACCGCCGAAGTGGAGTTTTCCGTTGGCCGGGTTGGGGATCCCGTAGAGCATGATCAGGCCCCAGCCCATGCCGACGATCCAGCCGGCGATGAGACCCGCCTTGTGGAACCAGCGCGTGTACAGCGCGATGGCGACCGCGGGCAGGGTCTGCAGGATCAGCACGCCGCCGATGAGCTGCAGGTCGATCGAGAACTGCGGGTCGATCAGGATGATCACCAGCACCGCGCCCAGCTTGACCACCAGCGACGCCAGTTTGGCCTGCTTCGCCTCCTGCTTCGGCGTCGCGTCCTTGCGGATGTACTCCTTGTAGATGTTGCGCGTCCACAGGTTCGCCGCGGCGATCGACATGATCGCGGCGGGCACCAGCGCGCCGATGCCGATCGCGGCGAAGGCGATGCCCGCGAACCAGTTCGCGAACTGCGAGTCGAACAGCAGCGGGACGATCGTGTTGCCGTCCGGCTTGCCAGTGGCCGCGTTCGTCAGCGGCTTGACGCCCGCCGAAATCGCGACGTAGCCCAGCAGCGCCAGCAGGCCCAGCACGAACGAGTAAGCCGGCAGCGCCACCATGTTCCGCTTGATCACGTTGCGCCCGCGCGAGGCGAGCACGCTCGTGAGCGAGTGCGGGTACAGGAACAGCGCCAGCGCCGAACCGAGCGCCAGCGTCGCGTACTGCAGCTGGTTGCTCGAGGTCAGCAGGATCGAACCGGACGGCTTGCCCGTCTTCGGGTTCGGCTTGGCGAGCGTTTCCTTGGCGGTGTTGAAGATGTGGTCCCAGCCGCCGAGCTTCGAGGGCAGGTAGATGATCGCCACGATGATCACGATGTAGATCAGGATGTCCTTGACGAACGCGATCAGCGCCGGCGCGCGCAGGCCGGACTGATACGTGTAGAGCGCCAGGATCACGAACGCGATCAGCAGCGGCAGGTGCCCGACGATGCCGGAACCGTTGATGCCCATCGTGCGCAGCACGGCTTCGAGGCCGACCAGCTGCAACGCGATGTACGGCATGGTCGCGACGATGCCGGTGATCGCGATCAGCAACGCCAGCGTCGGCGAACCGAAGCGGCCGCGGACGAAGTCGGCCGGAGTCACGTAGCCGCGCGAACGGCTGACCGACCACATGCGCAGCGCCGGCAGCAGCACGATCGGGTACACGACGATCGTGTAAGGCAGCGCGTACAGGCCGAGCGCGCCGGCGCTGAACACGAGCGCGGGCACGGCGACGAAGGTGTAGGCGGTGTAGAGGTCACCGCCGAGCAGGAACCAAGTGATCCACGAACCGAACTTGCGGCCGCCGAGACCCCATTCGTCGAGGTGGTCCAGGCTGCCGCCGGCCTTCCAGCGCGAGGCGACGAAGCCGAGCACGGTGACGACGACGAACAGGAACGAGAAGACGATCAGTTCCACCCACTGGATGTTGCTCATCGGGCGTCCCCCTCGTCCAAGTCGTCGACGCTCAGCTCGTCCTGGCCCTGGTTGCGCGGCTTGTCCTTGGTCGCCAGGTAGACGATGCCGGTGCACAGCACGCCCAGCACGACGAACGCCAGCTGGAACCAGTAGAAGAACGGAAGGCCGAACAGCCGCGGCCCGTCGAAGTTGAACAGCGGCGTGACCAGGATCAGCAACGGGATCAGCAACAGCAGGTTCCAGGCACTGAACTGGAACCCGCGCACCCGACCGCCCGGTTTGGCAGTGGACATCGAACCTCACCTAACACTCACGTGACACGCGACCGCCTGACCCTAGACCGCGCTCATCCCGCCGTCATACGACTTCGATATCGATTCGATCAGCACTACGAACACGTTCCAGGTTGTGGACAACCTCGGGGACAACCCGCTCCCGCGCGGCCCCGGCGGGCCATTCGCTACCCCTATCGGCGGGACCGGGCCACTCCGAATGACCCAAGAACTTGTGCCGACCGGCGGTTGTCCACGGGGTTCGGCAGCTTGTGCACAGAGTTATCCACAGGCAGTGGACAACTCTGTGGCTAAACTGGGCGGCATGGTCCGCGTGCCCCTCACCGACGAAGAACGCTCCCGCGGCGAGCGGCTCGGCCTGGTGCTGCGCGCCGCCCGGGCCAGCCGCAGCATGGTCGACGTGGCCGCGGAAGCGGGCATTTCGGTCGAAACCCTGCGCAAAATCGAGACCGGCCGGATCCCGACGCCCGCGTTCTTCACCGTCGCGGCGATCGCCGACGCGGTGGGCATGCCACTGGACCGGCTGCGCGTCGCGTGCGACGGCGATCCGGCGGCGTTTTCGCAGGCCAGTTGAGGTTTCCCGGCTCCGAGGGTGGATCGGGCAGCTGGGCGGGGCGGATAAGGCAGAGCCGCTGAGTCCGGCCGCCGCGGGCAGGATCGGCGAGCAGATCGGGCAAGTGCCCGCCGTCTGTGGACAACTGTGGATCGGGCAAGCGCCGGGTGCTTGTGGACAACTGTGGACAACTCAAGGCTCGGCGCGCGACCGCGGTCCGGACGAGCGCGGCGACCTCCGGGGAGGGGCTGTTTCGGCGGCCAGCCGATCCACCGTCGTGACTTCCGGAGTGTCGACGACCAGGACCCGACGACGCTCGACCTCTACTTCGTCCGCACCGGCCTCGACACGAACGTCTTCGACGACGCCGCGGCCCTCCCTGGGGACGCCTCAGCCGCGCAGGTCGGCGAGTACCCGTTCCCGGTCGTTGAGGTAGCGGCAGTCGCGGATGGGCAGTTCGAAGGAGTTCAGCAGCTTCTCGAAATCCGCGTACTCGTCCGGGTTGAGTTGGATGCCGGTGACCTCGAAATGCGCGGCCATGGTGTCGGCGAGTTCCTCCCATTCGCCGGACCACTGCAGATCGCGGTAGTGCTCCAGATCCTCGATCGGCATCCGGTCGGCGAGCAGGCGCAGGACGCTGTCGACGAAGTAGCTGATCCGGTTGCCCGCGCGGTCGTCGACGGTCGGGTTCGCCGGGTCTCGCGCGGCGTCCGGGTTCCGGACCACGCCGGGGCCCGGCAGCGGGAAGCTGGTGTGCACGAGACCGTCGCCGTTGACCAGGACGACCACGCGCACGCCGTACCGTTCGCCGACGCAGCGCCAGCGGCCGTTGTACTGCTGCCGCCGCGGTTCGCCCGGATCGTTGGCGACGTCCTTGACCACCGCGATGATCTGCTCGTCGCTCCATCCGGACGGAAATTCGCAGGTCGCCCTGCGGCCGATGCCGGAAGCGTGTCCACCGCCCACGTTCGGCTCCTCTCGTCGGCACGGAGCCTAACCCGGGCGCGGCCGTTCAGCCGACTTGTGCCAGCACGAGGATGCCGACCGCCAGCAGGTCCGGACCGCGGAACAGTTGCCGCATAAGGTTTGCCGGCATCGGACCGGCGGGGGTGTCGACGAAACCCGCACTGCTGTAGTCGACCGGCTCACGCGTGACGGTGCGCAACACCGAAAGCACCGCCAGGGCGACGGTCACCCACGAGAGCGCCGAAAACGCGGTGCCCAAAGCCAAAAGCGCCACTGAGAGCAGAGCGCACCAGACCAGTCCGACCACCGTGAGCGCGACGCCGTGAGCGATCACCAGCTCCCGCGACGACGAACCCAGCCACCTTCGGCGACCCGGATTCCGCCACAGCACGCCAAGACCGGCCCCGAAAGGAGTAAGCGCGACGTACGCGCCGATCCCGATGAGCACCGGTCCCGGCAGCGTGGGAACAGCAACATGGCCGACGGCTACCGCGAAAGCCACTAACAAAACCGCGCTCGCGTACCGGGAACGGCCGACGATCCCGACCCACGCCAGCCGAAACGCGGTGGGCGGACGCAGCGACCACGAGCCCGCGGGCGCGGACTCCGGCAGCATCATCATCGGGTCGAGGAACGTCACCGCCATCGCACGCAGAACCCGCGCGTTCCAGCCGTCGAGCAACACCGCACGGCCCGCTCCGCTGACTGCTTCGCCGCCGAAAGCCAGCAACAGACCGCATAACGCGAGCGCCGCGCCGACGTATTGCAACGCCATCGCGTCGAGGCGAGCCGCAGCGATCACCACGCCGGACACGGCGAGGAGCAGCGGCCCAGCGGCTTCGAAAAGGAACGCAGTACGACGAGCGGTGGTGAACGCGAGGATCGCGCCACCGGCGACAAGCGCCGCCGCGGCGCGCCACCAGTCGACCGAGCTTCCGCCGACCGCCAGCATCAGCGCGGCGACATATCCGATCACCACGACGAATCCGGTGAGCACGCTGGCCAACCGAGTCGCGACCACGCGGCGGCGGTCCACCTGGGCGAAGTCCATCCAGGTCAGCTCGGCCGGTTCGGCCCAGACGAAACCGCGCCGCAGCAGGCTTCGCCAGCCCACCGCGGCACACAACGCGACCAGGCCGAGCACCGCCGAGTAGTCCACTGCGGATGGTCCAAAGAGGACTCGATGCCAGGCGTCGGTGCGGAAAAAGGCGGTGAACAAGAAGCCGACGCCGAAAATCAGCACGAACGTAGGACTGTCGCCGCTGAAGATGCCGCCGAACCGCTTGCGGCCGGGCACGCGCAACCGGGTCACCACAGTTCGAGCACGCTGTCTGCCGTGTCCAGCAACGGTTGATGGTGCGTGGCGACGACAACTGCCGCACCGGCCGCGGTGGAGCGGCCGATCAGCTTGACCAGCCACTCCTTGCCCGCGGTGTCGAGCGCGCGTTCGGGCTCGTCGAGCAACAGCACTCGGTGCGGTCGCGCGGTGACGCCCAACAGCAGCAATCGGCGACGCTGTCCGGCCGAGAAATGCCCAGCGGTGACGCGGGCGCGTTCGGCGAGCCCCGCGTCCGCGAGCAGTTCTTCGAAATCGCCGAGGTCTTCGCCGAACGAGCCAGAGAGCAGTTCCAGGTGCTGCGTCGGCGTGAGTTCGGCGAAGAAGTCGGAATCATCGAAGAGCACGGATACCTTGCGGCGAAAGGAAATGCTGCGTTCGTCCGGCTTCGCTCCGTCAATCAGCACCCGGCCCCGCTGCGGTTGCTGCATGCCGTACAGACACCGCATCAGGGTGGATTTGCCGACTCCGTTAGGCCCGACGAGCACCGCGCATTCGCCAGGTTCGACGGAGAAATCGAGATCTTCCAACAGCCACAGGTCACCGGCCTTCACGCCGAGCCCGCGCGCGTCGACTATCGCGGACACAGCAGATCCACCACCGGGGCCAGCACTTCGAGGTTGGGTTCGAGGACCGTGAAATAACTGAAGCCGAACCGGGCGCGGTGCGCGACCAGCTGCGCAGCGATTTCGTCGACAGTGCCGACCAGCACCGTGGGGACTTCGGCCAATTCTTCGAGCGTGAGCGTGTCGCTGAGGCGGGCGTGGATTTCCCGCAATGCGCCTTCGCGATCATCAGTTATCTGGACTAATTGCACGAGCAGATTGAATTCCGCGTCGCGGCCAGCGAGCCGTTCGGTGACAAACCGGGTGCGCTCTTCGACCGAGTCCGCCGGTGCCAGTACCGGCGGCGCTCCGTCGCGCACCTTTGCCGTGCCACTGAAGGCAATCGTCGCCGCGTGCTCGGCGGCGAGCGAAAGCAGCCGGTCGCCGCGGCCGCCGATCATCAACGGGGGACCACCGGACCGCACGGGTTTCGGCGCGTATTCCGGATCCGCGTACAGCCGCCGCAGTTCCTTGATCACGAGTTCGAGGTGATCGACCCGCGCGCCCGCGCTCGGAAACGGCATTCCCGCCGTTTCGAACTCCGCTTTCACATATCCGGCGCCGAGACCGAGTTCGAGCCGTCCGGACACGAATTGGTCCGTGCCCGCGACGTCCCGCGCGAGCAGCACCGGGTTGTAGAACGGCGCGTTGAGCACGAAAGTGTTGAGCCGCACCCGTTCGGTGACCGCACCGGCCAGCACGAGCGCGGGAAACGGCGGCGCGATGCCCAGGTGGTCGGCCACGCTCAGCACGTCGTAGCCGAGTTCCTCGACCCGGCGGCACTTGCTGACCCACTCCTCGCGCGAGCCCGGCAGCACCATGTTCACGCCGAACCGGAAAGGCTTCTCCCCATCAGAGACCATGCGGCCACGCTACCGTTTTCCGACACGCGTTGAAGGGGACGTCCGCGTCCGGCGCGAACGTCCCCTTCTTCGTGCGAAGCGTCAGCCGAGGCGCTGGGCCAGCGCGTCCAGCTCGTCGCGCAGCGAGGACGGCACCTCGCCGATCTTCGCGAACCACTCCTCGATGAGCGGCAGCTCCTCGCGCCACTCCTCGTTGCGCACCTCCAGCGCGGCCTGGATGTCCTCGACCGGCTCGGACAGGCCGTCGAGGTCGAGGTCCTGTGCGTTCGGCACGAAGCCGATCGGGGTCTCGACCGCGTTGCCAGTGCCCTCGACGCGCTCGAGCACCCACTTGAGCACGCGCGAGTTCTCGCTGAAGCCCGGCCACAGGAAGCGGCCGTCGTCGCCGCGGCGGAACCAGTTGACGTAGAAGATCTTCGGCAGCTTGTTCGCGTCGGCGTTCTTGCCGAGGTCCAGCCAGTGCTTGAAGTAGTCACCGGCGTGGTAGCCGAGGAACGGCAGCATCGCCATCGGGTCGCGGCGCACGTTGCCGACCGCGCCGACCGCCGCGGCGGTGGTCTCCGACGACATGGTCGCGCCCATGAACACGCCGTGCTGCCAGTCGCGGGCCTGGTTCACCAGCGGCACCGTGGTCTTGCGGCGGCCGCCGAACAGGATCGCCGAGATCGGCACGCCCTTCGGGTCGTCCCACTCCGGCGCGAGGATCGGGCACTGCGACATCGGCACGCAGTAGCGCGAGTTCGGGTGGGCGGCCTTCTCCTCGGAGTCGGGCGTCCAGTCCTGGTGTTTCCACGACGTGGCGTGCGCGGGCTTGTTCTCCATGCCCTCCCACCACACGTCGCCGTCGTCGGTGAGCGCCACGTTCGTGAAGACCGTGTTGCCCTTCTCGATCGTGCGCATGGCGTTCGGGTTCGTGTGGTTGTCGGTGCCCGGCGCGACGCCGAAGAACCCGAACTCCGGGTTCACCGCGTACAGCCTGCCGTCCTCGCCGAAGCGCATCCACGCGATGTCGTCGCCGAGGGTCTCCGCGCGCCAGCCCGGGATGGTCGGCTGCAGCATGGCGAGGTTGGTCTTGCCGCAGGCGCTCGGGAACGCCGCCGCGACGTAGTGGACCTTGTCCTCGGGCGAGATCAGCTTGAGGATCAGCATGTGCTCGGCGAGCCAGCCCTCGTCACGGGCGATGACCGAGCCGATGCGCAGCGAGTAGCACTTCTTGCCCAGCAACGAGTTGCCGCCGTAGCCAGAGCCGTAGCTCCAGATCAGCCGCTCCTCCGGGAAGTGCGAGATGTACTTGGTCTCGCTGCACGGCCAGGCGACGTCCTTCTCGCCAGGGGCCAGCGGCTTGCCGACCGAGTGCAGCGCGGGCACGAACTCGCGCTCGGAGCCGTCCGGCGCGATGAACTTGTCCAGCGCGGCCTTGCCGGCGCGGGTCATCACGCGCATCGACGCCACGACGTAGGCGAAGTCGGTGATTTCGATGCCCAGCTTGGGGTTTTCGTCGCCGAGCGGGCCCATGCAGAACGGGATGACGTACATCGTGCGGCCCGCCATGCAGCCGCGGTACAGCTCCGTCATGGTGGCCTTCATCTCGGCCGGGGCCACCCAGTTGTTCGTCGGGCCCGCGTCCTTCTCTTCCTTCGAACAGATGAAGGTGCGGTTCTCGACCCGCGCGACGTCGTCGGGGTCCGAGGTGGCCCAGTAGGAGTTCGGCTTCGCGTCCAGCTTCACGAAGGTGCCGGCGTCGACCAGCTCCTGGTTGATCCGGGCGGCTTCCTCGTCAGACCCGTCGACCCACACCACGCGGTCCGGGGTGGTCAGCTCGGCGACCTCCCGGACCCAGGACAGCACGCCACTGTGCGTCGTCGGCGCTGTGTCCAGTCCGGGGATGGCGACTGCGGTCATCTCTGCTCCTGACTTCCGACGACAAAAGAGCCCACACCGCGAACGACAGTGTTCTTGGTGCGGGCTTCGTTGCCGGCGACCGAATGGCTTCGCACACCGGCGGAAGACCGGTGTGCGGGTTTTGGGATTCCCCGACTGTAGCCGGATGGACGGCAGGTAACCGAGAGCTGACCTGTCGGTTCTCTCACAAGAACGATAAGGGAATCGATTCAGTTTCACCGGAACGGGCCAGCGGCGAAAATCTTTCCGCGTGGCCCGCGTCGCATTCGTGCCGGATGCCGGGAGCTGGGCTGATCGGTCCTGATCGGTCCTGATCTTGCCGGGACGCTGCCGGGCGCCGGTTCGCCGGACGCGAGCGGACGGTGCCGGGCTTTGGCGCCCCGGAGACAGCGAAACGGGCCCGGCGCGCGGCCGGACCCGTTCGTGTGACGTCAGTTACCGAGGGTTCAGTTGGGGCTGATCCATTGCCCGGTTCCGCTGTCGATCTTCGCGACGCCGCTGAGCAGCTGCGCGCCCTCGCCGCCCCAGGCCGAATCGCTGCCGGGGTCCGCCACCGCGTGGTTCGCGCCGTCGGCCTCGGTCCACTGGCCCTGGCCGGTGTGCTCGAAGGTGTGGGTGGAACCGTCCGCGCCGACCTGCACCGCGACGTCGGCCTGGCCGTCGCCGTTGGTGTCGGTGAAGGCGATCGTGCCGCCGGACTTCGTCTCGACGACCGCGGTGTCGTTGTGCCCGTCGTGGTCGGTGTCGATGGTGGCGACCCCGGCGTCGACGTTGCCGTCCGGCAGATCGGCGTGGATGTGCCCGGTGGTCGAGGAGTCCTGCGAGTGCGTGTCGGTGCCGTCGGGCTGGCCGTGGCCGGATTCGACCCAGCTGCCGGTCTGCTCGTCGTAAACCGCCTGGTCCACGACGTGCCCGGTCGAGTCGAGCACCGCGTAGTGGTCGGCGACCCCGTCGTGGTCGGTGTCGGCGAACGCCTGCGCGGTGCCGTCGTCGTGCTCGACGACCGCGGTGTCGGAGACCCCATCGTGGTCGGTGTCGTAGTTGACCTCGGCCTGGTACTCCTGGCCGTCGACGTGGACGGTCAGGGCCTCGTGGCCGGTCGCGTCAGTGCCGCCGCTCTCGTCGACCCACATGGGTTGGTCCCCCTTATTACGCCGGGTCTGCCGCTGGTTTCGCTCGGTATGACTCACGTTAGGCCGGTTCGGTTCCCGTCCACAAGCCGATCACGCACACCACCGCACCTAGGCAGCTGCCAGGTCCGTACGTCACCGACCGGTCATGCCCGATCGCGGACCGTGCGAATGCGGGAAAGCAGAGACTCGGCGCGAGTGTGGCCCTCGGTGACGTCCTTGAGGCGTTTCGAGACGATCGCGATCTTCTTCGCCCGCTCCTGCGCGCTCATCTTGATCGTCTGGTCCACCTCCTTCAGCTCCGCCTCGATCGCCTCGATGCGGCGGCTCAACGCTTCGTCTAGGGCGAGCGACAACTGCTGTTCGGCCTCGATGAGCTGTTCGGCGATCAGCTGGTCGAGCGTCGAACGGGCGTCGGCGATAGCCTCGACCAGCCATTGCTTCAGGTGCTGTTTGTCCGAGGCGTGCTTGCGAGTACGCGCCATCCACCAGCCCGCGCCGAGGCCGATCACGATCGTCGCGGGAAGCACAACCGGGTTGAGGATCGCGACGCCCGCCAGTGGCAAAGCGGCGATCTTCCCGGCGCCGACGCCGCCGGAAATGCCCATGAACACCAGCAGTTTGTCTTCGGCCGTCGGCGGTTTCTTGTCCGGCGGGCGCAGCACGACCGGCGGGCCGCCGGCGCGCGCGAACTGGGCGCGGATCACGTCGAGTTCCTCGGCGGAGAACAGCTCGGACAGCGCCGTGTTGGTGACCTGGTTCAGCCGTTGCGACAGCTGCATCGACACCCGCTGCGACGCGGTCTGCAGCGCGATGTCCACTTCCTGCGGCAGCGCGGCCAGCTCGTCACGCTTCGCCGCGTCGATGCGTTGGCGGAAATGCGTCTGTGCCTCGCGCATTTCACGACTGCTTTCGTGGCCGACCTCGACCCGCGTGCGCTGGATTTCGCCGCGCAAGCGCAACTGCCAGCCGCGGGTGGAGGTGCGGCGCTGGGACTGGAGATCGTCGCGGCGAGCACGGAGTTGTTCGGCTTCCGCCTCGCCTGCCGACAGGGCCCGGCTTTCCGCCTGCAGCTTCGCCTTGATCCCGGCCAGCGCGCTCGACAGCGCGCGGAGCGTGTTGGCTTCCTTCAACATCATCGACCGGCCGACCAGCAATTCCTGCAGCGCGACCTGCACCGCCGCGATGCCGGACTTCTCCCGCAGCATGGCCGCGACCTGCTCGTTCGGCGCCTTCGCGGCGGTTTCGAACACGCGCGCCGACACCGGGTGGAACACCGCGTCGGCGAAGCGCGGCGCGTGTTCGGCGAGCAGTTGCCGGTCGGCTTCCAGGATCTCGCGCCAGCCGCGGAAGGCGTCGGTTTTGGCCAGCACGAAGACAACCGTCTCGACGCGGTCCGCGACCTCGCGCAAGAACTGCAGCTCAGTGGAGGTGAACGGGGCCGAGGCGTCGACCACGAACACCAGCGCGGTCGCGCCCGCGGCGGCCTCCTTGGCCAGCTCGCCGTGCAGCGAATCGAGCCCGCCGACGCCCGGGGTGTCGACCAGGGTCAGCCGTTCCAGCAGCGGGACCGGGCCGGACACCTCGACATAGCGCGGCGGAAGCTGTCCCGGCGGAAGCTCGTGCGAGGCGGACACCCAGTCGACCAGCTGCGCCAGGTCGAACGGCACCGAAGCCAGCTGACCGGGGTAGCAGGCCTGCGCGCCCCACTGCTGCGCGTGCTCGAAAACGAGGTAGGTCGCGGTGGCCACGTCAGCGTCCACAGGGGACAGTCCCGGGGTCGCGAGCAGAGCGTTGACCAGCGAACTCTTCCCGCGGTTCGTCTCGCCGACGACCACCACGGACGGTTTCTCCGACCGGGCCTTGCGCTGATCCTCGACCCATTTAGCGGCCTGCGGATCAGCCTCGCGGACGACGCCGAGCAACTGTTCGCGAGCGGCCTGGACCTGAGCGGGAAGCGTCGGTGCGGTCACTGGGCCCGCTTCGCGTAGACGGTGACGATCGGCGCGCGCAACAGCCGTTCTTGGTCGGCGAACCCGACGACCTCGGTCTCCGCGACGACGCCTTCCAGTTCCGGATCGTCGGTCGGCACGGCACCGCCTGCCTCGTGCCGCGCCGGGTCGAACCGTTCGCCTTCGGCGCGCAACGCCGTGACGCCGATGGCGGCGAGCCCGTGTTCGAGCCGTTCCACGACGCCGCTGCTGCGGGCGCGGTCCAGCGCGTACAGACAGAGCTGGATGAGCGCCTGCCGGTCGGAAAGCGCGCGTTCGAGGTCACCCGGGGCAGCTACGAGGTCCACATCGGGATCCGACGCATCCGCCGCGACGCCGGTTCCGTCCGCCTCGGCGATGATCCGCGCGAGGGCTTCCGCGCTGATCTCGCCGGTCGGCGCCTCCGCCGCGTCGGCGGGTTCCTCGTGGCCGAACCACGCCATCAAGACCCCTCCCCTGGTCGTCCGGGTGATTTCACCAGTTTGCGGCACCGCGGCGCGCGGCGGGGGCGGATCACTCAGACGGGCCGAGAATCCGCGTCAGCACCTTCCGCAGCACCGCCTGCTCGTGCTCGACGTCCAGGTCGGGATCGAGGCTCGCGCGGGACAGCAAAGCGTCGACCAGCGCGACGATCCAGTTTCCCGCGTCGGCCGGGGTCAGCACGGGGGAGAACCGGCCGGTGCGGACGCCGTGGTCGACCAAGTCGGCGAGACCGGTGCGCAGGCGGTCGTCGTTGCCGCGGATCAGCTCGGCGAACTCCGGATCGCGCGCGGCCTGCGCGGCCGCTTCGAGGATCAGCCGCACGACGCCGGGCAGCACGAGCGGCGACGTCATCTGCGCGACAACGGCGAGCACGCCTTCCCACGGGTCGGCCATTTCCGCCGCCGCGGCGAGCAGTTCCTCGTTGTCGTCGGTGTCCGCCTCGAAAATGCCGACGAAAACCGCGCGCTTGCTGGGGAAGTAGTGGAACAGGCTGCCGGAGCTGATCTCGGCGGCGCGGCAGATGTCGGCGGTGGAGGTCTTTTCGAAGCCGTTGCGGGCGAAGCAACCGGCTGCCGCGTCGAGAATCGCGCGCCGTTTCGCCGCGTGCTTCTCCGGATCGACGGTCCTCATCGTTTCGGGGGCGGTTCGTCGAGCCACGGACGGCCATGCGCGGCGAACGCTTCGGCCAGCTGCCGCCGGGGCAGGTCCGTCTTCTCCCTGGCCACTTCCCGGTCTTCTTCGCCGAGCAGCACGAGCTTGCCGTCGTCCACGAAGACGGCGGTGAGGGGAGTGTCGATCCTCCGGCGGCGCTCACGTCGTTCGAGGGTGACGCGGGTGGTGGACACCGTGACGATCAACCGGTCCCACGCCCAGAACCAGGCGAACGCCAGCCCGAGCAACAGGCCGACGACGACCGCGCCGATCAGCCGCCACGGCTGCGGCACCGAATGCAGCAACCGGAACGGGCCCTGCATGGGGAACCAGGCCAGCGATGCGATCCAGTCGGCGAGCGCCTGCACGCCCCAGCCCAGCAGCGCCCCGCCGACCGGGCAGGCCAGCCAGGACCCGCGGCGCACCCACGCCGGTTCGTCGACCGTTGTCTCCATGCCGATCATTATTAGACCGAGCACTCGGTTTATCAAAACCTGGGTACAAAACGCCAGGTCAAAGTGCCCAGCGCGGGTTCAGGCGAGTTCGTGGATCAGCGAGCGCATGGCCTCGTCGAGCGCCGGGACGTCCGAGGCCAGCCGGGACGAGACCAGCAGCTGGTGCTCCGCCGTCCGCAGCCAGACGCGGCCCGCGACCGGGATCTCCAGCACCGACAGCCGGAACGGCCGGGCGCGACGGCCCAGCTCGACCTCGGTTTCGCGGACGAGCCGCCCCAGGCGTTCCCCGGCGAGAATCTGGCGGCGGTGGAAGCCGGACGAGACCGGACGGCGTGCCATGGCGAAGTGTTCCGCGGCCGCCGGGGCGAAATGCTGTGCCGCGAGGTCGATCGCCGAACCGTCGCCGGGAGCAGGGCTTTTCCGGCGGGTACGCGCCGAACCGCGCTCGCGCAGGAAGGTCAGCAGACCGTTCCACCACGGTTCCCACTGCACTTGCACCGCCGCGCGGTCGAGAGCGGGCGGGACGTGCACCGGCACGGCGGGCTCCACCGGAGGCAGCAGCTGACCGTCGGCGATCGAGAGCGCGAGTACGTCCCGGAGGAACAACGCCACGTCGACGTCGTGGTCGCTCCCCCAGTTCACCCGCCACGAGGTGGTGTCCTCCAGCCGCACGACATTCAGCCTACGCGTCGCGGGCGAGTTGTTTACTGTTCGCGAATCTGTTGCCAGATCAGGAAATAGGCGCGGTGCACGACGTGGGCCACGCGGCTTTGCGCCGGAGTCGCGCCGAACGACGCGAAAGAACGCCACCAGCCGGCGCGTTCCAGCGCGTGCGCCGCCAGCTCCGGTCGCGGGGCGCCGGGAAGGCCGAGCTGTGCTCCGATGTCGGCGTTGCTGCCGACCCGAAGCACCTCTTCCGCCAGGTCTTCCGGCATTTCGACCGCACCCGACGCGACGAGCGTCAACGCCTCCAGCAACCGCAGTTGATGTGCTTCCGGACGGGCCAGCAGCACCTCGATCGCGTCGTGCACGCGCTGCCGTTCGCCCGGATCACCGGACGTGTGCGCCAACGCGGTCACCGACGCGAGCGCGGCCGCGGCCTTGATCCCGTCCGCGCGCGCGGCGAAGACGATCGACAGGCGGCGGCGGACCGCGTCGAGTCCGGAGATGTCGAGAAGCTTGCGGCGCAACGCTCCCGCGGTGATCTCCGGTTCCGCGCGGATCGCGTCGACCGCGCAGCGGATTCCGAAGAGATCGAGCTTTTCGAGCAACCGCAACCGGATCCCGGTCGGGATGTCGCACTCCCAGCTGGTGAAGATGTCGGCCGCGATCAGCATCGTTTCGAGGATGTCGTCGTCGAGCGCGGCGAGCTGGCCGAGCGCTTCGGCATCCGCCGAGGTGAACCCGCCGGACTCGGCCGATTCGGCGATCAGGCCGATCACCGGAAGCACGTCCGCGACGCGCGGCTTCAACGTCGAGGCCTGTTTCTCGGCGAGCAGTTGCGCGGCCTTCCAGACGTCCCCGCCGGAGCCTTCGACAGAATCCGCGACGACCGTGTCCGCCTTGTTCAACACGGCGATCGCGTTGACCGGTCCCGCTTCCCGGCTCGCGGTCGCGGCGGTGAACGCGGCCAGCGCCTGCTGATCGTCCGCGCGCACGCCCTGGGTCACCACGTAGAGCACGGCCTCCGCGCCCGCGACGGCGTTGCGCGAGGTGTCGTCGAGGTCGTCGGAGCCCTCGTCCTGCTCGGCCGCGCCCAGCAGCTGCTCGGTCCGCGACACCGACGCCGCGTCGAGCGAGCCGAGGCCCGGGGTGTCGATCACCGTCATGTCCTGCAGCACCGCGTTGGTCAGGTACGCCTCGAGGTGCGAGACCTCGGAGATGTCGACGCCGAGCTCGGCCGGGATCGACCCGTCCGCGGCGAACGGAAGCACCTGCTTGCGGCCGTCGAGGAACACCACCTCGACCCGGTCGACGGTGCCGTACTGGAACCGCGTGACCAGCCGCGTGCACTCGCCGACGTCGGTGGGCGCGACGAGCCGTCCGATCAACGCGTTGACCAGCGTCGACTTGCCCGATTTGATCCGCCCGGCGACCGCCACCTGCAGCGGTGCGCCAAGCCGGCGCAGCACCTCGGCGAACCCGGCGGCCGTGCGCGGGGACACCTGGGACCTCAGCCGGTGGCACAGCTCCGCCACCGACGCGGACAGTGGGCCGGCGAGCCGTCCCCGTTCCGCCGCTGCCGTCACCGCCCCGGCCCCCTTCCGGCTCGTTCGCTCACCCGAGCAGGAATCGTCGCATGCCGGTCATCCTTCGGTCGCACCGAAGGTGCTACCCGCGACCGACGCGGCCGCCCGCGCGGCGACCTACTGTTGAATCGTGCGACGGCTCAGCCTCTGGATGCGTGCCCACCCGATGGTGGGGGACTCGCTGCTCGCGCTCTTTCTCGCGGCGTTCGACATCCTGGTGTTCGCCGCCGGCGGCCTCGACCCCGAACTGCCCGGCCCGGAGTGGTACGTCGCGGTCCCGATCGACCTCGCCGTGGTCGCGCCGCTGGTCTTCCGCCGCAAACAGCCGCTGATCGCCGCGTACGTCGCTTACGTCATTTCCTACGCGCACAGCGCGCTGGACCTCGGGGTCTCCGGTCTGGCCGCGCTCGCGATCAGCCTCTACTCGGTCCAGGTCTACGTCGGCCGGAAACAGGGGCTGCTCTACGGCGGCGCGTTCGTGGTGGCCATGGTCGTCACCGCGATCGTCAAACCCGAGCCGTCGATGGCGGCCCAGTTGCTGTTCAGCGCCTTCACCATCGCCTTCTGCTGGCTGCTCGGCGAGTTCATGTACGCCCGCCGCGCCTATCAGCGCGAACTGGAGGCCCGGTTGCACCTGCTGGAGACCGAACGCGACCAGGCCGCGCGCATCGCGGTGGCCGAGGAGCGCGGCCGGATCGCGCGGGAACTGCACGACGTGGTGGCGCATTCGGTGAGCGTGATGGTCGTGCAGGCCGACGGCGCGGCGCTCGCCCTGAAATCCAATCCGGAGCTGGCCGGACGCGCGCTGGGGACGATCTCCGAAACCGGCCGCGGCGCGCTCGGCGAACTGCGCCGGCTGCTCGACGTGCTGCGCAACGACCGCGGCGACGACGAACCGCGGGTTCCGCAGCCGGACGCGACCGCGCTGGGCGACCTCGCCGAGCGGATGCGCGCCGCGGGCGTCCCGGTGGACCTCTCCGTCGGCGACGGACTGGACGAACTGCCCGCCGGGGTGTCGCTCGGGATCTACCGGATCGTCCAGGAATCGCTCACCAACACGCTCAAGCACGCCGGTTCCGGGGCCAGCGCCGCGGTGCGAGTGCGGCGGACCGGCGACCAGGTCGAGGTCCTCGTGCGCGACGACGGCGCGGGCCGGGCCCGGAGCCTGGAACAAGTCGGCGTGGGCGGAACCAGCGGGGCGGGGGCGGCTCGGCAACCGGCGCCGCGGCTGTCGGTCGCGGGCGGGAACGGGCTGATCGGGATGCGGGAGCGGGCGAACGTGTACGGCGGAACACTGGAGGTGGGCCCCGCCGCGGGCGGTGGCTGGCAGGTGCGAGCGGTGCTGCCGGTTAGGTTGAACTCGTGATCCGAGTGGTGGTCGTCGACGACCAGGAACTGATGCGCGTCGGGTTCCGGATGGTGCTGGGCGCGCAGGCCGACATCGACGTGGTCGGGGAGGCGGGCGACGGCGCGCAAGCCGTGCGGATGGCCGCGGAACTGCGGCCCGACGTCGTGCTGATGGACGTGCGGATGCCGGTGCTCGACGGGGTCGAGGCGACGAAACAGATCGTCGCGGCGGGCACCGCGCGGGTGCTCGTGATGACCACCTTCGACCTCGACGAGTACGTCTACGCCGCGTTGCAGGGCGGTGCTTCCGGCTTCCTGCTCAAGGACACCCAGCCGGACTACCTGGTGTCCGCGCTGCGTTCGGTGGCCGACGGCGACGCGGTGATGTCGCCCTCGGTCACGCGCCGGCTGCTCGACCGGTTCGTCGGCTCCGGCGGCGCGGAAATGCGCGATCCGGCCGAACTCGACGTGCTGACCGACCGCGAACGCGAAGTGCTCGTGCTGATCGCGAAAGGCATGTCGAACATCGAGATCGCCGAGACGTTGTTCCTTTCCGAGGCCACGGTGAAAACCCACGTCGGGCGGATCCTGTCGAAGCTCGACCTGCGCGACCGGGTGCAGGCGGTCGTCCTCGCCTACGAGACCGGGCTGGCCCGGCCGGGGATCGGCTGAACCGTCTAATTCGGACACTGTCCACACCGGACCCCGCCACGAATTTCGTGGTGGGGTCCTTGGCGGATCGGGCAAAGTTCAGGGTCGGCTCAGGGGCATCCCCCATCGCGCTCCACCTCACGACACGACCAGAGTACTACTCAGGTCGGGTAGCCGGTTCGGTCCACGGGATGACGCGAAAACGGCGGCACTGGGACAGGATGAATTCCGTTAGCACCGCCGTAGAGGGAGCAGGGGATGATCGAGGCAACAGGTCTCACCAAGCGTTACGGGAGCACGCTCGCGGTGAACAACCTGTCGTTCAGCGTGGCAGCGGGGAAAGTCACCGGATTCCTCGGCCCGAACGGCGCAGGCAAGTCCACCACGATGCGCATGATCCTGGGCCTGGACAACCCCACCGGGGGCCAGGTCCGGATCGGCGGAAAGCTGTATCACGACCTGAAGGAACCGCTGCGCACGGTCGGCGCGCTGCTCGACGCGAAATGGGTGCACCCCAACCGCTCGGCCCGCGCGCACCTGCAGTGGATGGCCCGGTCCAACCGGATCCCGGCGACGCGGGTGGACGAGGTGCTCGACACCGTCGGCCTCACCAGCGTCGCGGGCAAACGGGCGGGCGGGTTCTCGCTCGGCATGTCGCAGCGGCTGGGGATCGCCGCCGCGCTGCTCGGCGACCCGGAGGTGCTGCTGTTCGACGAGCCGGTGAACGGCCTCGACCCGGAGGGCATCCTCTGGATCCGGAAGTTCATGCAGCGCCTCGCCGCCGAGGGCCGGACCGTGTTCGTGTCGAGCCACCTGCTTTCGGAGATGGCGCTCACCGCGACCGATCTCGTGGTCATCGGCAAGGGCCAGCTGATCGCGCAGTCCACCACCGAGGAATTCGTGGCGCGGGCCGCGGAGAACACCGTGAAGGTGCGCTCGCCGCAGCTTCCGGCGCTGCGCCAGCAGCTGATCTCCGCCAGCGCACAGGTCACCGATTCCGGCGAAGCGCTCATTGTGTCCGGAATGGACAGTGCGAAGATCGGCGAGATCGCCGCTTCGGCGAACCTGGTGCTGCACGAGCTGAGCCCGCAGACCGGCTCGCTCGAACAAGCCTTCATGCAGATCACCGGCGACTCCGTCGAGTACCACACCGGACTCGAAGCAGAGGCGCAGCAGGCCGCGGCCATCCGCTGACCACACTCTCGTTGGGAAGAGAAAAATCATGACTTTGCTCGCGGTCGAACGCATCAAGCTCTTCACCACCCGGTCGCCGTGGTGGTGCGCCCTCATCGCGCTGGGCCTCACCATCGGATTCGCCGGGCTCATGGCCACCGCGCTGCCGAGCGGGGAAACGATCTCGGTGGCCAACACCCAGGCCGGACACCAGTTCGGCATCGCGGTGATCATGGTGCTGGCGGCGCTGTCAGTGACCACTGAGTACCGCTTCGGCACGATCCGCACCACGTTCCAGGCGGTGCCGCACCGGGGCAGCGTGCTCGTCGCGAAGGCCACCGTCGTCGCGCTGCTGTCGCTCGTGATCGGCGAGATCGCCGCCTTCGGCGCGTGGGCGCTGGGGTACGCGATCCGCCCGTCGGATTCGGTGGCGCTGCACACCTCCGCGGACTGGATCAACGTCGCGGGCGTCGGGGTGGTGTTCGCTTTCGCCGCGGTCATCGCGGTGGCGGTCGGCACGCTGATCCGGCACAGCGCCGGTGCGCTCTCGCTGCTGCTGATCTACGTGCTGGCGGTGGAAAACCTCGTGCAGCTGATCCCGACCGTCGGCCCGAAGATCCACCAGTGGCTGCCGTTCAACGTCGCGGAGCGCTTCCTCGGCGGTTCGGCTTCCTCGCGAGGCCCCGGCCTGCCGGACGCGGTGCTGTCGCAGTGGGGTTCGCTGGCCTACTTCGCCGGGGTGGCCGTGGTGCTGCTGGCGATCGCGATCGGCGTCGCGAAGAAGCGCGACGCGTAAAGACCCACAGGGGCGTTCGGGCGAGTCAGGCGGGGGCCGGCGGAGCCGAACAAGGGGAAAAAGGGAAAAAGGGGAACAAGATCCGGGTCGCCTTTCGGGGGGCGGCCCGGATCTTTCCGTTTCGGTAGAGTTCGGGTCCACGAGAAGGGGGACGGCGTGCTCGAAGCGACTGGACTCACCAAGTCCTACGGCGACACCGTCGCGGTGCGAGACCTGACATTCACCGCGCGAGCCGGTCGCGTCACCGGGTTCCTCGGTCCGAACGGGGCGGGCAAGTCCACCACGATGCGGCTGCTGCTCGGGCTCGACGCGCCCACCGCGGGCACCGCGCACATCGAGGGCAAGCCGTACCGGCAGCTGTCCGATCCGCTGCGCACGGTCGGCGCGCTGCTCGACGCGACGTGGCGGCATCCGGGCCGTTCCGCCCGCCAGCACCTGCGATTCCTCGCCGCGACGAACGGACTGCCGGACCGGCGCGCCGACGAGGTGCTAGACCTCGTCGGGCTGTCCGCGGTGGCTCGCAAGCGCGCGGGCACGTTCTCGCTCGGCATGCTGCAGCGGCTGGGGATCGCGAGCGCACTGCTCGGCGACCCGCGTGTGCTGCTGTTCGACGAACCGGTGAACGGACTCGACCCCGAAGGCGTGCACTGGGTGCGTCAGCTGCTGCACGGGCTCGCCGCGGAAGGCCGCACGGTGTTCGTGTCGAGCCACCTGCTGCCGGAGATGGAGCAGACCGCGCAGGATCTCGTGGTGATCGGCCGCGGCCAGCTCATCTATCAGGGCACCATGGCCGATTTCGTGGCCCGCGCCGGTTCGCGCGGCGTCCGGGTGCGCACGCCGCACGCGGACGCGCTGCGGAAAGCGCTCGCCGGACAGGGCGCGGTTTTCACCGAGGATTCCGGTGCGTTCCTGGTGTCCGAAATGGACAGTGACGCGATCGGCGAACTGGCCCACGGCGCGCGCGCCACCCTGCACGAGCTGAGCCCGCTGGCCGGTTCGCTCGAGCACGCCTACCTCGAATTGACCGGCCAGGCGGCCGAATTCACCAGTGGAGGTGCGCGGTGAATCTGCTGCGGGCGGAACGGATCAAGCTTTTCAGCACTCGCGCGCCGTGGTGGTGCGCGCTGATCGCGGTGGCCGCGCCGATCGCGTTCACCGCGTTGTTCCTCGGGCTGTCCGGGGCGGAAATCACCGCGGACGTGAGCAACACCCAGCTCGCCACGAGCACCGGCCGCACGGTCGCGCTGGTGCTGGCGGTGCTCGCCGCGACCGCCGACTTCAGCTGGGGCACGCTGCGGCTGACCTTCCAGGCGGTGCCGACGCGGACGCCGGCGCTGCTCGCCAAGGGCGCCGTGGTGTTCGTGGTCTGCGCGGTGCTCGGCCTGCTCGCCGGCGTCGGCTCGTGGGGGCTGGCGCATCTCGTGCGGCCGGACGCCGACCTCGGCCTGCACTCCGGAGCGGACTGGCGGATCGTGTTCGGCCAGGTCGCGACCTTCGCGCTGGCCGGACTGTTCGGCGTCGGCGTCGGCCTGCTGCTGCGCAGTTCCGCGCTGAGCCTGGCGATCGTGCTCGTGTGGACGCAGCTGGTCGAGGGCCTGGTGCTGCTGATTCCCAAGATCGGCAGCGATCTCTACCAGTGGATGCCGTTCTACGCCGCTTCGCAGTTCGCCGGTGGCGATTTCACCAGGACGACGCTGAAACTGTCGCCGCCTTTCGGGCCGTGGGGTTATCTCGCGTATTTCGCGGCGCTCAGCGTGGTGTTGTTCGCCGCGGGGGTGGCCACCGCGAATCGGCGGGACGCCTGACCTGCACGTGCACATTCCCGATTGCGTGGCGGGCGAACGGATTAAATTCACGTAAACCGGTGTGGCTTCTCTCACAGGGAGCGGACATACTGTCGGAAACCCACGGATATTCAAGCAGAGCCCCGTCTCAGCTCTCCGGAGGTGAACCGTGACGGTGGACGTTGATCAGGAATTCCATTCCCGCGACGCTGCGGTACCAACCCCCCGGCTCGAGCCGATGCTGGACCTCGAATGGTCCCAGGCGATCGAACTGCCCCGGTTCGCGCTGCCCGCGACCCGGCCCGCCGAACTGCGTCAGGCGTGGGTGCACCGCGCCCCCGAGGACGCGGTGCTCGGGCTGTACCGGCGGGCGAGCGGAACCGACGAAACGCTTCCCGCGCCGTGGTGGCTGCGCGCGGTCGCGAGCGGACGGCTCGATTCGCGCGAACTCGGCTTCCGCATCGAGGACCGGGTGGCGCAGCTGCTCGGCAAGCGGATGGGCTGGGAGTTCGTGCCGTGGGCGGCCGACGGCGAATCCGGGTACTGGGAGTTCATGCCGTCCGAACGCGGCAAGTCCGGCCATTCCATCCCGACGACCGTGCTGAACACCGACCGGCACGACGGCTGGATCGACGTGCTGCCCGCGCATTCCGCCCGCGCCCCGGAGCCGGTGGCGGTCGCCGGACTCGCCGGACTGCGCTCCCGGCTCGGGGAGTTCGAAGCGGTCCGCTGACCCGCCCGTATGTTGTCCGGGTGGAAAACGAGGACCAGCCACGGCTGCGCAGCGTGGTCAGCTACGTCAAACGCGGCGGCCGGATGACCGTCGGCCAGCAGCGGGCCTGGGAAGAACACTGGCCGCGGCTCGGCCGGACGGTGTCCGAGCTGCCCGCGGGACCGGTCGACTTCACCGCATGGTTCGGCCGGGAAGCGCCGGTCATGCTGGAGATCGGTTCCGGCATGGGCGAGACGACCTCGCAGCTGGCCGCCGCCGCGCCGGAGCTGAACTACGTCGCCGCCGAGGTGTACGACCCCGGCCTCGGGCAGTTGATGCTGCGCGCGGAAAAGCTCGGCGTGACGAACCTGCGGCTCATGCACGGCGACGCGGTGGTCCTGCTGACGTCGCATGTCGAGCCCGGCACGCTGTCCGGCGTGCGATTGTTCTTCCCGGACCCGTGGCCGAAGAAGCGCCACCACAAGCGCCGGATCGTGCAGCCGGAGTTCGTGGCGTTGATCGCGTCGCGGCTCGCGCCCGGCGGGACGTTCCATATGGCGACGGACTGGGAGCACTACGCGGAGCAGATGCTCGAGGTGTGCTCGGCGGAGCCCGCGCTGCGGAACCGGTACGCGGACGAGCCCGGCGGCTGGGCGCCCCGGCCGGAATGGCGGCCGGTGACGAAGTTCGAACAGCGGGCGGACCGGGAGGGCCGCGTCTCGCACGACTTGATCTTCGAGAAGCGCTGATCTGGGGTTGATCGCTGGCCGAACGTGACGATGGGCCGTCGCCGGGTTCCCATCCCCGGCGACGGCCCATCGCTTCCCGCACCCCCGGTGCCGCCCCTCCCCCGACGAGGGGCGGCCGCCAGCTATTCGTCGGCCAGTGGTTCCGCCTGCACCCGCTTCAGCGCGGGCGTGCAGACCGACGCGCCGAGCAGGGCGACCCCGATCCCCAGCACCACCGGCGCGGCGATCCACGGACTGAACACGACCGACCCCCGTTCCATCGTCGCCATGAACAGCCCGAGCCCGACCACCACACCGGTCACGCCCGCTCCGATAGTGGCCACCAGCGCGGGCAGCGCGGCCTCCATTCGCAACGCCCGGGACAGCACCCGTACCGGTGTGCCCGCGGCCATCAAGGCGCCGAACGTCCGTCGCCGGTCCATCACCGAACCCGCGGTCGCGACCGCCGCGCTGCAGCCGGCGAGGATGCCCGCCGCGACCAGGCCGATCACGGTGACCCGGCGCAGGTCGCTGAGCTGCACCTGCTGTCCGTAGAGATACTGCTCGCGGCTGCCGATCTCCTTCCCGACCGCGTTGGGCACCAGAGCGGTCCGCACGATTTCGCGGTTGGCTTCGGCGGTCGGCACGACCAGGGTGACCTGGCTCGGTTTGATGCCGGCGGGCACCGCGGACGGGTCGATCACGTACTCGCCGTAGTTGTTGTGCCTGTCCGGGTGGTAGGTGCCCGTGGCGACCGCGCCGAGCGGGACGCCCGGGCTGTCGTCGCCGCCGTAGTGCGCGACCCGCAGATTGCTCGTGTCCAGCTGGTACGAGGTGTACAGGCCGACCCCGGGCTTGCAGTCCTGCTGGGTGATCCCGAGCCGGGTCAGCTTGGCGGCGTCGGCGCAGGTCATGACGTAAGCGCGCTGCATCGACCGGTAGTTCCCCTCGCCCTGCATCACGTAGACGCTGGCCACCGGGACGACGCGTTCGGACAGTCCGGCCTTCGCGAGCGTGCTGTTGGTCCGCTCGGTCGCTTCGGGAGCCCGGTCCACGTTGACGTCGACATACAGCGCCGAGTCCACGTACTGGCGTCCGCCACCGGCGAGGGATTCGATCGACGGCAGCAGGGTGAGCGCCATCGACCCGGTGAACACCGCGAGCACGATCCCCGCCGAAGCCCGGTAAGAGCCCTTCGGGTCGTTGCGCAGCCGACGTCCGGCCAGCAGCGACGACGGCCGCCGCCAGATCCGCACGAACGTGCCGCCGACCGCCGAGGTCACCCACGGTCCGACCACCATCGCCGAAGCGACCACCAGCAACAGACCGAACAGCACCAGGTTGCTGCTGCCGCCGCTCCGCGCGCCGAAAACGGTGTAGAAGAAGAACAATCCGGCCGCCGGCAGGGCGAGCAATCGCCACCAGCGCAACGGCTTCACGGTGTGCCCGCCGCTCGCGAACAACGGCGTGCGCACCACCCGGCGGAGGCCGAGCACCCCGGCGAGCACGACGAGCACCGGGACCAGCAGCACGGCGAGCACGGTCAGCCCGACCGGCAGCGCGAAGTCCGACGCCAGCCAGGTCCCGCCGTCCCACGGCACGAACGTGGCCAGCCCGCGCAGCGCCGGGCTCAACAGCAGGCCGAGCAGTGCGCCGACGCCCGCGGACAATCCGGTTTCGGCGGCGACCATCGCGGTCACCTGGCCGGGAGTCGCACCGGCCAAGCGGATCGCGGCGAGCCGTTGTTCGCGGCGGGCGGCGGTGAGCCGGGCCGACGACGCGACGAGCACCAGGCTCGGCACGAGCAGAACAATGATGCCGACCCAGGACAGGACCGTGAGCAGCCCGTCCGGATGTCCCTGTCCCCTGGGGAAGGACGAGGCCGGGAACGCGTCCTGGCCGGGCAGGTCCTTGTGGCCGTACGGCCGCATCTCCTGCGTGCTGTGCCCGACGAGCGCGACGAGCTGTTCCGGGTACCGCAGCGCCTCGTCGCCGAAGGCCGCGACCGGCTTGCCGAACCGATTCCCGAGCTGGTCGGCCGGGGTGGCGTTGAGCAGCTTCCCGAGCGCGGGCGACACGATCGTCTCGCCGGGGCCGGGCAGCCGCGGGATGCCCGGGGGCAGCCGCAGCGAGTCGACCGGGCCGGTGACCGCGATGTCCACGCGGGCGACCTGTTTGCCGTCGAAGTAGTCCTTGGAGGAGTTGACGAGCAGGGCCTGCTGCTCGCCGGAGTCGTAGCGGCCGCTGCTCTGCCACAGCGCCCGCTGCTCGCGCGCCTGAGTGGCGTACGGCAACGTCGCCAGCAGCAGGACGAGCCCGGTCGCGACGGCGACGCCGACCGCAGTGAGGATCGCCGAGGTGCGGGTCCGCCGGTCGCCGCGCAGCACCCGCAGGGCGAGCTGGAACGGGTTCATGCCGCGAGCCTCGTCGCGATCAGGCCGTCGCGGATCGCCACCGTGCGCGGCATCGATTCGGCGAGTTCACGGTCGTGCGTCACCACGAGCACCGCGGCGCCGGACGCCTGCGCGGCGGCCAGCAGCGCGTCCATCGTCTCGCGGCCGGTGCGGGTGTCGAGGGCGCCGGTCGGCTCGTCGGCGAAGATCACCTTCGGGCGATGGGTGAGCGCTCGGGCGATCGCCACGCGCTGCGCTTCGCCGCCGGAAAGCTCGCCGGGGCGGCGGGCTTCCTTGCCGGCCAACCCGAGTTTGCCGAGCCATTCCCGCGCCGCGGCAATCGCTTCGCCACGAGTTCCGCCGGCCAGCAGCGAAGGAAGTGCGACATTCTCTTCCGCGGTCAGCTCGGACACGAGCATTCCGGACTGGAAGACGAAACCGAATTCGGTGCGCCGCAGTTCGCTGCGCCGCTTTTCGCCGAACTGGTCGATCCGCTGTCCCTGCAACCAGATCTCGCCGCTGTCGGCGCGCAGGATGCCCGCCAGCACGTGCAGCAGCGACGTTTTGCCGGATCCGGACGGGCCGACGATGGCGATCGCTTCCCCCGGCTGGACGTCGATGTCGATTCCGGCCAGCGCGTGCTGCTGCCCGTAGCGCTTGACCAGCCCGCGCCCCGACAACACCGGTCCGGCGCTCCACTGTGGATTCGTCATCCGCCAGCTCTCTCCCTGTCTCCGTCATTCGTCTTCGACTGCGACGGAAGGCAGCTTCGCGGATTCGAGCGGAGGTCCACTTCGGGCAGACGGCCGGTAACGGCGGGGCCGCCATCGGCCGATCGGCCGATGGCGACGAACCACGTGGCCAAGGTGCGCACGGGCGCGAATCATCTACCGTCACGGTGTGCCGCACTCCCCGCCGTCGAAAACGCTTGCCGCGCGGGCGACCGAACTCGCCCGCCGCCTCGACATGTCCGTGCTCGTTTTGCTCGCCGCGCTGGCGTTCGACCTTCTGTTCGTGACCGACGCGGCACTCGACAACGTCGGCCCGCGATTCATCGACCTCGGACTCTTCCCGGGCGTTTTCGCGATGGCGGCGTGCGCGTTCTGGGCTCGCAAACGCGCGGCGGTGGCGGGCGTATTCGGCGCGCTGACGCTGATGTTCTGCACCTTCGTCATCCGCTATCTCGGCGTCCCGACCTACTCCAGCGTGCTGGCGAACCTGACCGTCACCGAGTTCGTGGCCGGGATCGAGATGGTCTATTTCCTCGCTCGCCGGGCCCGCCCCGGGGTCGCCTTCGCGGTGATCAGCGCGCTGGTGATGGGCGCGCTCACCGCGGTATTCGGCCGCGGCTCCTACCGCGATCTGAGCGCCAGCAGCATCGCGCAGACCATGCTGTTCGGGTTCCTGTTCCTCGTCGGAACGGTGATCACCGGCGCGGTCGGCCGCCCGCGCCGCGAACGCGACCCGGCGACGGTGGAACGCCTGCGCAATATGCACCGGTTCACCGAATTAGTGCGCGGCCAGTGGCCGTTGATCGGCATGCTCGCCGTCGGGGTGCTGATCGAATTCGGCTACACCTACGAAAGCGGCAGCCGCGGTTTCCCACTGCTGGCCTGCTCGATCGGCGCCGCCGCGGTCACCGCGCTGTCGCCGCGCCGTCCGCGCGACGCGATCCTGGTGGTGGCCGGGATCCTCCTGCTGTCCGCGCTCGCGACGCCGTTCCTGCATCCCAGCCACAGCTATCAGCTTCTCGGCGGCATCCCGCCGACCCAGATCGTGGCCGCCTTCGGCGTGGTCGTGAACGTCGTGCGCGCGGTGCCGCTCGCGCGGGCGTGGCCGCGGATCGCGCTGCTGTCCGGCGTGGTCGCGGTCGGCACGATCTTGAACTTCGGCCAGTACCGCACCGGCCGCCTGCTCACCGACCCGGCGACGCTCGGAATGCTCGCCACCGTCGCGGTCCTGCTGCTCGGCATCGCCATCGCGATCGGCCTCTACCTGCGCTCCCGCGATTCCGAGCGCGCGCAGGTGGTGAAATCGGCGGTCACCGACGCGCAGACGTCCGAGCGGATGGCGCTGGCCAGGGAGCTGCACGACGTGGTCGCGCACCACGTGACCGGGATCGTCGTGCAGGCACAGGCCGCGCGGATGATGGGGGAGAAGAACCCGGAGCTCGCCCTGGAGGCGATGGGCCGGATCGAGAACGCGGGCGTCGAGGCGCTCGCCGCGATGCGCCGTCTGGTCCGCAGCATGCGCGGCGACGCACAGGCCGGCTCGGGCGAGTTCAACGAGCAGGCGACCACCGATCTGGCCGCGGACTTGCACCGGCTCGTGGAGGCGGGCAACCACGGCGTGCCGACGAAACTGCAGCTCAACCTTCCGCCGGACCTGCCGCACGAGGTCGGCCGGTCGGCGCTGCGGCTGATCCAGGAGTCGCTCACCAACGTCGGCAAGCACGCCTCGGACGCCACCGAGGCGCTCGCGCTGGCCGAGGTCGTCAACGGCGAACTGCACTTGCGGGTGACCGACAACGGCAGCGGACAGACTCATCGTCCGGCCGGCGGGTCGGGCGGATACGGTCTGGTCGGCATGCGCGAACGCGTCGCGCTGCTGCACGGCAGGCTTTCGGCAGGCCGCGAGCGCAGCGGCGGCTGGCGGGTCGAGGCGTGGCTGCCGCTCGAGGCGAACGGGGAGACAGACGGGTGATCCGGGTACTGATCGCGGACGACCAGGAAATGGTGCGGATGGGTTTCCGCATGATCCTGGACGCCCAGGACGACATCGAGGTGGTCGCGGACGTGCCGGACGGGATCTCCGCGGTCTCGAAGGCGCGCGAACTGCGCCCGGACGTCTGTCTGCTGGACATCCGCATGCCGGGGCTGGACGGGCTGGAGGTCACCCGTCAGCTGGCCGGGCCGGACGTCGCCGACCCGCTGAAGGTCGTCGTGGTCACCACCTTCGACCTCGACGAATACGTGCACACCGCGCTGCGCAACGGCGCGAGCGGCTTCCTGCTCAAGGACGCCGGGCCCGCACTGCTGATCGAAGCGGTGCGCGCGGCCGATCGCGGCGACGCGCTGGTGTCGCCGCAGATCACCGTGCGGCTGCTGAAGCATTTCGACGGCGGCACCACCGCCAAGCGTGAGGCTCCGGCACCGTCGGAACCGCTGACCGCGCGCGAGATGGACGTGGTGAAGGCCGCCGCGCGCGGGCTCACGAACACCGAGATCGGCACGGAGCTGTTCCTGTCGCTGTCGACGGTCAAGACGCATTTGGCTTCGGTGCAGGGCAAAGTCGGCGCGCGTAACCGAGTGGAAATCGCAGCTTGGGCTTGGCGTAGCGGCGTAGTGGATTAACCGCTACTGGGACGCCCGTACTATCTCGTTATGTCGCGTCGATTCCATGCCCCGGTAGTTCTGCCCGCCGACCTGTCCTGTTCGCTGCTCCGCGACGCCGTCGTGGATGTCGACGACGAGGGCCGGATTTCGTTCGTCGGACCGGCTTCGAGCGCGCCGGAGTTCGCCGGCGAGGAGACCCGGCTGACCGGGATCCTGTTGCCCGGCTTGGTGAACGCGCACGCGCACAGCCCGATGACGCTGCTGCGCGGGATGGGCGGCGACCTTCCGCTGCTGCGCTGGCTGCGCGAGATCATCTGGCCGACCGAGGCGAAGCTGAAGCCGACCGACGTGCGCACCGGCATGCTGCTCGGGTCGGTCGAAATGCTCCGGCACGGCGTGACGACCAGTGCGGAAATGTATTTCGAGGGCGAGCAGCTCGTGGACGCGGTGCTCACCACCGGCGGCCGGGTGCTCGTCGCGCCGCCGGTGATCGAGCTGCCCGGGATGGACTGGCGCGAGACGCTGGCCGCGATCGACCGGTGGATCGACGCCGACGGGCTGCGGTTCGGTCCGGGGGAACGGATCGAGCTGGGTTACGGCCCGCATTCGGCGTACATGCTGAACCCGGACGGCCTGCGCGCCACCGCGGAATCCGCGGCCGCGCGGGGCGCGCTCGTGCAGATCCACGTCGCCGAGGCGGCCGCGGAGGATGTCGAGCAGCGCAAGGAGTACGGATCGGTGCCGCGGCTGCTGGATTCGCTCGGCGTGTTCAATGGCCGCACGCTCGCCGCGCATTCGGTGCATTTGTCGGATGAGGACATCGCGATCTTCGCCGCGCGCGGGGTCGGGATGGCGCATTGTCCTGGGTCTAACGCGAAGTTGGCCTCGGGGATCGCGCGGATCAAGGACTTGCGCGCGGCAGGCGTCGCGATCGGGCTCGGCACTGACGGGCCCGCGTCGAACGATGACATCGACCTGTGGGAAGAGCTGCAGCTGACGGCGATGCTGGCCCGGTTGGCCAATGACGATTCGACTGTGGTGACGGCCAAGGACGTGTTCCTGATGGCCACCCGCGGCGGTGCCGAGGCGCTCGGCCGGCACGATCTCGGCGTGCTGGAACCGGGCCGCTGGGCAGATCTGGTGCACGTCGACCTCGACGACCCGGCGTTCGCGGCCGGCCTGGACGTGCCGGACGAGCAGTTGCTGGCGAACCTCGTGTGGGCAGCCGGATCTCGGCGGGTGCGGGACGTGTGGGTCGCGGGCGAGCAGGTCGTCGCCGAGGCGGAGCCGACGCGGGTCGACCGCCGCGAGATCCAGGCGACGGTGGCCGACACCGCCGCCCGGCTGCGGGCCTGACCTCAGCGGGGACGGACCTGGATTTCGGTGAAGTGGGCTTCCGGGGTGGCGGTCACGGCGGTGAGCACGGCCGTCGCCACGGAATCCGGGCGCAGGTATTTGTCGGCTTCGTAGTCGCCGCCTTCTTGGGCGCGGGCCTCGCGTTGCATGTCGGTGTCGGTGCGGCCGGGGAAGATCGACGTGACGCGCAGGTCCGGTTCTTCGGCGCGGAGTGAGTCGGTGAAGGCGCGCGCGGCGAATTTGCTTGCGGCGTAAGGGCCCCAGCCCGGGCGGGCGGTGTAGCCGGCTCCGGAGTTGAGCACGACGACGTGGCCGTTCGCGGCGCGGAGCGCGGGCAGCAGCAGCCGGGTCAGCTCCGCCACCGCGATGACGTTCACCTCGAGGTTCGTCCGCCAGACGGAGGACGGCGAGTCGGCGATTGTGCCGATTTTCCCGATCCCGGCGGAGTGGACGAGGACGTCCAGGCGGTCGATCTTGCTCGCCGCGGCTTCCAGCGAAGCAGCGTCGGTGAGGTCGACCGGCCAGGGCTCGGCTCCGGGGAGTTCCTCGGCCACCTTCGCCAGGGCGTCGGTGTCGCGGCCGCCCAGCAGGAGGCGATGCGTCGGGGACAGCTGGTGCGCGATGGCCGCGCCGATGCCCCGGGAGGCACCGGTGATCAGGGCGAGCGGGAGGTCGGTCATACCGGCCACGGTAGGCGTCCGCCGCTGATTCGCCAGTCCGGGGAGTCGTCGATCACTTCACTGGGGCGCAGGAGGCCGCGGCCCACGGGTCGCGCGGGTAGCGGATCTCCGTGCGGTGCAGCGCGCCGGTGAAATTGTCGATAAACCGACTCCAGGTGAGTGGCTCGCGGGTCGAGGCGAGCACCTCCTGGACGTCCGGGCAGCGCAGCGCCTGGCGGGCGGCGTCGATCTCGGCGGGCTGGAACATCCGGATCTGACCGTCGGTGGCGAAGTCGCCGTGTCCGGCTTCGGCGATCTCCCAAGCCGCGACCAGCCACTTCGAGTGCCCGGGGCGGCCGCCCGCGATGGACGACGAGTGCGCGGCCAGGTCGCTCGCCAGGCCGTAGCCGTCGTGGATGCGCACGTCCAGGGACACGATGTTGCTGATCGCGCCCATGCTGTCGGCCGCCATGGTCACGTACGGCCGGTCGGTCGGGAAGCGGAACCACTGCTTCACGTCGCCGTAGCTGTAGACGAGCACCGCTGGCTGCGTCGTCCCTTCCACCGCGTCGACGGCGTGGCGGATGACATCCTGGCCGAGGTAATCCGTCGCCAGCACCGGGTGTTCGTGGCCGGTCGCCCACGACCAGTAGCCGCGTTCGTCGGTGACGCTCACCGCTTGATGCGTGTTTGCGTAGGGCACGCGCAGCCAGCCGCCCGCGACTACCGCCCACGCGGCGACCCCGGCGGCGAACGCGACTGTCTTGTGGGTCAACGGGATCGCCATGACCGGGAGCAGCAGCACGAACAACGCGGGCAGCAACATCCGGCCGTGCATGAAATCGCCGCCGACGCGCACGACGTACAGCGCCAGCAAAAGCGCGCCTGCCAACGAAGTCAGCAGCAGAATCCGTGACCGGCTCGCCAGGATCGCGGCGATCGCAAGGAGCAGCAACGGAATCCACAGCACGTACGGGCTGATCAAATCGACCAGGTAGGCGAACCCGCGCGGCCAGTCGCTGTTGGCCGCTTCCTTGGCGAGCGCGGTGTTCGGCGTGAGCAGGCCGTAGTAGCCCATCCGGAACACCTGATAGGCCAACGGAATCGCGATCCCGGCACCGAGCCAGCCAAGCGCGGCAAGCCATCGCGGACGACTCAGCAGGACGAGTGCGATGAAGCCGATAATGCTGAACAGCGCCAGATCCGGTCGGACGAGCGGGCCCAGTCCGAGCACGATCGCGGTGGCGACGGGCGTTTTGCCGCGCACCAGAAGCCACCAGCCCAGCCCGAGCCACAGCAGCACCAGGCCGGTTTCCAGGCCGGAGGTCGCGAAGTCCCGGAACGGCGGGAGCGCGCACACGACCAGCGCCCCGGCGGGAGCGACCGGTCCGGCGTAGAGGCGACGGGTGCCGTCGAGGCCGAAGAAGAGGCCGCCGACCGCGCACAGCAGGCCGGTGAGCACCGCGATCCATTCCAGCGGCGGGCCGGGGATCGTGCCGGCCCCGGCGAGAAGCCAGGTCCACAACGGACTCGTGCTCGCCTCGACGCGCTCGCCGACGTTGAACACCGGCCCGTTCCCGGCGAGGATCTGCCGGACGGTGCGGAGCACGAGCAGACCGTCGTCGCTCATCCACCGGCGGTGCCAGGCCAGCACCGTATCCAGCACGAGGACCGCCCCGATGGCGGCCCACGTCCAGGTCATCGGGCGGCGGTACCACGGGGAAAAGTCTTCCGGCAGAGCGCCAGCGGTCATGATTGGTCCAGACCTCCCCCAGACGTGGTGTGCAGCCACAGTCTCGCATCCGGCCGGACGTGACGCTCAGTGGTCGCCGTCAATGTCCGTGAAGGACTCCTTGAGAGAATCTGATTCCCTCGAGGAGCCCTTCACGGACCTTTAGCGGGCAGGCGCGGCGGAGGCGGTGGGCGTGGGCGGGACGGGCGGGGCGAGGCCGATGTCCAGGTCCATCCGCTCGCGGTCCTTGCCGCCGAGGGTGAACAGCGAGGTACAGCCGGTCGCCGGGTCGACGGCCGAGTCCAGGCCCGGCGCACCCGCGCCGCGTTGGGTGACGGTGAGGCCGTCCGGCAGCTTCGAGACGTCGAAGCACACCTGGTAGGTGCCGTCCTTGCGCTGGTCGAACAGGTAGCTGCCGTCGGCGTTCGTGCGCGCGGTGGCGACCGTGCCGCCCGCGCCGTCCTTGAGCGTCACCGGCAGATCCGGGTAGCCGGGTTCGTCGTCGTCCTGCATGCCGTTGCGGTTCACGTCTTTCCACGCGCGGTCGCCGATCTTGCCGACCGCGGGCTGCGGCGTGACCGAGACCGTCGCGGTCGCTTTCTGCTCGGCCAGCGGGCCGCCCGGGCCGGTGGCCGAGACCTTCGCGGTGTTGACGTGCCCGTTGTCGTCCTCGGTGAGGTTCGGGTGATCGCAGGTGAGTTCGCGCGACGCGCTGGCGGCGAGGTCGAACGCGCCGGGAAGCCCAGCGCACCACGGGTCCTTCACCAGCAACCCGGTGAGCGGCTGCGAACCGGTGTTGGAGACGGAGACGCGGAACTGCGCGGCGTCGCCGGCCGGGATGGCGGCCGACGGGCCCCACGTTCCGTCCGCCGGATTCCGCACCTCCATCTTCACCGCGAACGCGGCGAGGGCCACGTGCACGCAGTCCCACAGCACCCAGTTGTGGTTGGTGCTGGCGAAAAACGAGACCTCCGCGGTGTCGTCCGGCGCGGTGACCGGTGCCAGCTCCTGCTGCGCGAGCTTGCCGTCGGACGCGACGTCGTGCGTGACCGCGAGCGGTTTCTCCGCCAGCACCTGACCGGTGCGGTCGGCGAAGCGCAGCCCGGTGGTCGCGCTCGCGTGCGAACCGAGGCCGGACTGCGCCGTACCCGCCCACACCGACAGCGAGTATTGCCCGCCGGGCACCGCTTTCACCTGCTGGGTGGCCGAGCTGACGCGGCCGTCCGGCGTCTGGATCTGGGCGTTGACGTGCCCGTCGACCGCGTGCGCGGCGCTGGTGGCCAGCTTCGGCACCCGGTCCGGCGGAGTGCCGCGCGGAACCGGCGCGGCGGGGCTGAACAGGTACCCCCTCGGCGGCCCGCCGGGCGAACCGGCGTCCTCCACGCTCGGGTTGGCCGCGATGCCGCCGCACTCCGGAGCCCCCTCGGCGGGAGCAGACCCGGGAGAAACGACGGCGAGCGCGCCGACCAGCATCGCTGTACTGGCCGCCGCGCCCGCCGTGCGTCCGATCGCGACTTTCCTTGCCCGCCTCACGCGGTGAAGCTAGACCCAGGAAGGCCGATCGGCGGTGAGAAACACCCCAAAGAGTTACTTGCGGCCGATCCGGCCGGGCAATCCGAAGGCGCCCTTCTTCCACACCGACACGATCGCCGGCCTCGGCTGGGAGCTGCCGCCGTCCGGCCAGTGCGAGGTCGGGTTCGCCGAACTCGGCGCGTCCTCGCCCGGATGCTGCACCGCGACGAGCACGAGGTTCTCGGTGACGACCGGACCGCACGTCTCGGCGCCGACCGGCACGGAAAGGAACTGTTTCACGTGCCCGCGCTCGGGACCGGTCACCGGAACCGAGAAGAGGCCGTCGTTCGCGCCGAGGGTGTTGCCGTCGGTCGAGATCCACAGGTTGCCGTGCGGGTCGAAAGCCACGTTGTCCGGGCACGAGATCGGGCTGACCTGGTCCTTCGGGAAACCGCCGAAGTAGGTGTCGGCCGTGGCCGGATCGCCGCAGACGAGCAGCAGCCGCCAGGAGAACCGGGTCGCGGCGCTGTCGCCGCGGTCCTCGTCCCATTCGAGGACGTGCCCGTTTTTGTTGCGGGTGCGCGGGTTCGCCTCGTCCGGGGCCGCCTTGCCCGCCGCGCCGCGGTCGGAGTTGTTGGTCAGCGCGGCGTAGATCCGGCCGTTGACCGGGTTCGGCTCGATGTCCTCCGGACGGTCCATTTTGGTCGCCCCGGCCCGGTCGGCGGCCTGCCGGGTGAACACGTAGACCTCCTCCGCGGTAAATCCGTCCACAAAGGACTTGTCGCCGCTGGCAAGGGGAATCCACTCGCCGGAGCCGTCGAACTCGCCGTCGGCGGGCAGCTTGCCGGAGCCGTCGATCTCGCCGGGGCTGTTGCCGGAGAACTTGGCGACGTACAGGGTCCCGTCGTCCAGCAGCGCCGAGTTGTGCCGCCGGGCGAGCGCGGAACGCCCCTTCTTGTACTTGCCCTTCGAGACGAACTTGTAGATGTACTCGAACCGCTCGTCGTCGCCGGAGTACACCGCGACCCGGCCGTCCGCGGTGATCTTGACGTTCGCCGCCTCGTGCTTGAACCGGCCGAGCGCGGTGTGCTTCACCGGCGTGGAATGCGGGTCGTTCGGGTCGATTTCCACGACCCAGCCGAACCGGTTGGGCTCGTTCGGCTCGCGGGAGACGTCCCAGCGCTGGTCGAAGCGCTCCCATTTGCGCGTGCTCTCGCCGGTGCCGATCGCGTACCGCTTGAGCCGCGCGGCCCGCGTCGGGTCGGAAACCTTGTCCGCGTGGGCGAAGTACTGGTGGAAGTTCTCCTCGCCGGACAGCACGGTGCCCCACGGCGTGACGCCGCCGGAGCAGTTGTTCTGCGTGCCGCGCACGCGCTTTCCGGACGGGTCGGCCGACGTCTTGAGGTACTTCGAACCGGCCGCCGGACCGCGCACCTCGAAGATCGTGTCGAGCGTGATCCGCCGGTTCAGCGGGCTCGGGACAGTGCGCAGCGCGCCGCCGATCGGATCGCGAAGCGTCTGCAGCACCGACAATCCGTGTGCCGCCCAGGCGATCTTCACCTGCTCCTCGGTGGGATTGGCCGGGTCGTACTGATCGGCCGGGAAGAGGTGCACCTCGGTGGTGTACTCGTGGTTGACCACCAGCAGATTGCGCAGGCCGAGCGGATCCTGCGGGATCAGGCCGACGAAGTCGTTGTTGTAGCCGAACTGCTTGGCCTGCGCGGCGGCGGTCTGCTTGCGGAAGTCGAACTTCGGCGCGCCGGGGACCACCGGGTCGCCCCAGCGGATCACCACGTGCTGGGCATAACCGTCGGGGATGCTGACGACGTCGAGTTTGTTCGGCGGCACCGGCGTGAAGTCCGTGCCGGGCACCGCGCGGCCCTTCGCCAGCGGAACCGGGGCTTGAGTCGGCGTGGCCGCGGCGGCGGTGCCGGACAGCGCGGCGAACCCGCCCGCGGCCGCGGCCATCACCGCGCCCGCCTTGAACACCCCGCGACGCGAGACTCCCTTGGCGATGTCGCCGAAGTATTCGTTGCCGGTCGGGTTCGGGGCCTCGTGCGCGCAGGAGTTGCCGCAGCGGTATTCGCAGGTGATCGGTGACCGGCCGCCGGAATGCGCGGTGAACAAGGGCAGCAGTCGTCCGGGCTCCAGGGACACGGGGCCTCCAGGGTCGCTTCTAGGTGGGAACGGAGCGACCGTATGCGGCGAAAACCCCCTGAACCGGACTAAAAGGTGAACAGCGGGTGTATTCCGCCAAAGACGACGATCGCCCCCGAACAGACAGTCCGGGGGCGATCGCCGAGTGTCGCGGAAAGGCTCAGAACTCCTCGTCGCCGACGAGCGCGGCCTCCTTCGGCACGGTGTGCGGGTCGGCCTTCTTCTCCCGCTGCGACAGCAGGACGGCGGCGATCACGCAGAGCACGGCGGCGACCAGGAACGGACCCTGCTCCCAGCCTATCCACTCGGCGATGTGGCCGACGAGCGTGGCCGCGACCGCGCCGCCGAACCAGCGGCAGAAGTTGTACCCGGCGCTCGCGACCGGCCGCGGCGCGTCGCTGATCGACATCGCGGTTCCGGTGAACAGCGTGTTCAGCAGCCCGGAAACCAGACCGGACACGATGATCCCGACGACCACCACCGGCTTGCTCGGGATGGCCAGCACCAGCATCAGCACGGTGTAGCCGGTCACCGCCAGCGCGGCGGCGTGCCGTTCGCCGAAGCGGGCGGCCATCTTCGGCGCGAGCACCACGCCGGCGATCGCCACGCACAGGCCCCAGCCGCAGAAGATCAGGCCGACGGCGATGGCGTTCCAGCCGAGCACGAACGGGGACCAGGCGAGCACCGCGAAGAACGCGGCGGTGTAGAGCGCCGAGGCGATCGACGTCCGGAGCAGGCCGGGGTGCTTGAGCGCGCGGATCGGGTCGAGCAGCTTGATCGGTTCGCGCTTCTCGCGCGAATCGCTCTTCAGGAAGATCGAGCACAGCACCAGCGCGGCGACCATCAGCACCGCGGTGCCGAGGAACGGACCGCGCCACGAGATCGTGCCCAGCAGCGCGCCGAGCAGCGGACCGACCGCGAGACCGACCCCGAGCGCGGCCTCGTAAAGCAGGATCGCACCGGATTGGCCACCGGTCGCCGCGCCGACGATCACCGAAAGCGCGGTGGCGATGAAGAAGGCGTTGCCGAGCCCCCACACCGCGCGCAGGCCGACGAGCTGTTCGATCGAACCGGCCGCGGCGCACAGCGCGGTCGCGGCGACGATCAGCGTCAGCCCGACCAGCACGGTCCGCTTGGCCCCGAACCGCGCGGACATCGCGCTGGTGAAGAGCATCGCGATCACCTGCACGCCGAGATACGACGTGAACAGCAGCGTGACCTGGGACGGCGAGGCGTTCAGGCCCTTGGCGATAGACAGCAGGATCGGGTCGACGAGACCGATGCCCATGAACGCGATGACCGCGGCGAACGCGGTGATCCACACCTGTTTGGGCTGGCCCTTGACCGCGTCCAGCAGGCTCGAGTGGTGCTCAGCGCTCATCGCGGATCAGTTCCTCCTTCAGACATAACAGCGAGTTCCGCGGCGGGGTCGTCACGGTGGAAGTCGGCGATCAGCTTGGTGAGCGCGGGAAGCGCGGCGTCGATGGCGGCGCGCTCGGCCGGGTCGAGACGGCCGAGCCGCGCCCGCAGCTCCGCCTCCCGGCCCGCGATCATCTCGGCGTAGAACCGCTCGCCTTCCGGGGTGGCCTCCACGAGCACGGCGCGCCCGTCCTCCGGGTCGGGACGGCGGGTCACCATGCCGAGCCGTTCGAGCCTGCGGACGACGTCGGTCATCGACGGCATCCGCACGCGCTCGAGCCGGGAGAGCCTGCTCATCCGGCTCGGCCCCCGGCCGACCAGCTCCGACAGCACCGACCCCTGGGTCAGGGTCAGCAGCTGCGCGGATTCGCGGCGCACCAGGTAGTACAGCCGGAACACCACCGGCCGCAGCCGCTGCGCCAGATCGCCCGTCGAGGAAGTCACTTAGCTAGGCTAACAAAAATTAGTTAGGGTGGCGAAGTAATTCGGCTCACAAGGTGGTCCAGGCCAGTACGCCTAGGCTGGTCCGGTGGATGCGGTGATCTTCGACCTCGACGGCGTACTGGTGGACTCCGAGACGACGTGGGACGAGGTGCGCCGCTCCGTGGTAGCCGAGCACGGCGGGACCTGGCGGCCGGAGGCGACGCGCGCGCAACAGGGGATGAGCACGCCGGAATGGGCGCGCTACCTGGTGGAAACCCTCGGCGCACGGCTCACCCCGGACGAGATCGCGCGCCTCGTGATCGACGAGATGGCCGCCCGCTACGCCGACCGCCCGCCGGTGATCGACGGCGCGGACCAGGTCGTCCGGGAGATCTCCCGGCACTGGCCGGTCGCGATCGCCAGTTCGTCGCCGCCGGTGCTGATCCACTCGTTCCTGACGGCGTGCGATTTGACGTCGCTGGTCCCGGTGGCGGTGTCGAGCGAGGAAGTGGCCGCCGGCAAGCCCGAACCGGACGTCTACCTGCGCGCGGCGATGCTGCTGAACGTCGAAGCTTCCCGCTGCGCCGCCGTGGAGGACTCGACGAACGGCCTGCGCGCGGCGTTCGCGGCGAACATGACGGTGTTCGCGGTGCCGAACCCGCACTTCCCGCCGGACCCGGCGGCGCTGCGGGACGCCACGGTGCTGCCGAATCTGGCCGCGCTGCCCGCCGCGCTCAGTGAGTGACGCAGCCCACAGCGGCAAATAGCCCCAAATCGGTCGCAGCCGGTATCCAGCCGGTCGCGCGGTGCCATCCTGAACGCCTGCCAACAAGATCGGCTTCAGGGGTGGAAATGGCTGCACCGGAACAGGATTGGGACATCGTCAGCAGCGTCGGACTGACCGCGCTCGGGGTGGCCGCGGGCCGGGCGATCGCGACCGGGGCCGCGGATCCGCTGATCGAGGATCCGTACGCGGCGGAGTTCGTCCGCGCCGCGAACCCGCCGCGGCCGATGCCGATCGAACCCGTCGACGACCCACTCTGGATGGCGATGGCCGATTACCTCGCGGTGCGGTCCCGGTTCTTCGACGACGTGGTCACCGGCACGGACGCGCCGCAGGTGGTGATCCTCGCCGCCGGGCTCGACGCCCGCGCGTACCGGCTGGACCTGTCCGGCCGCGACGTCTACGAGGTGGACCAGCCGCGAGTGCTCGCGTTCAAACAGGACGTGCTTGACGGTCTCGGCGCGGAACCGCGCTGTCGCCGCCACGCGATCGGAGCCGACCTGCGCGAGGACTGGCCCGCCGCCTTGGAAAGCGCCGGATTCGACCGCGCCCGTCCGACGGTGTGGATCGCCGAAGGATTGCTGCCGTACCTGCCCGCGCCGGCCGAGGAACTGCTGTTCGACCTCGTGCACGCCCGAAGCGCGCCGGGCAGCCGGATCGGCATCGAGCACATCCCCGACCTGGGCAGTACCGACATCCTCGACACCATCCGGTCCTCGGACGCCGGAGCCCGGCTCGGCCTGGACGTGAACGACGTGCTCTCGACCGAACCGCGCCGCAACCCGGTCGAATGGCTCGCCGGACAGGGCTGGCGGACGACCGTCGACCGCGCGGGCGACCTCGCCGCCAGCTACGGCACCCAGCTGGCCGACCCGCTCGGCGACGCCATGACGAAAACCGAGCTGGTGACCGCCGACCTGCCCTGAAAAGCCGTGAGGGGAACCCTGACGGAATCTGATTCCCTCAGGGTTCCCCTCACGGACAGCGAGCCGGGGGTCAGCGCTCCAGTTCGCCGCGGATGAAGGCGTCGACCGCGTCGCGGGCGGTCGAGTCGTCGTACTGCTCCGGCGGCGACTTCATGAAGTAGGACGACGCGGACAGGATCGGGCCGCCGATGCCGCGGTCCTTGGCGATCTTCGCCGCGCGCACCGCGTCGATGATGATGCCCGCCGAGTTGGGGGAGTCCCACACCTCGAGCTTGTACTCGAGGTTCAGCGGCACGTCGCCGAACGCGCGGCCCTCGAGGCGGACGTAGGCCCACTTGCGGTCGTCGAGCCACTGCACGTAGTCCGACGGTCCGATGTGGACGTTGCCCTTGCCGAGCTCGCGGTCCACCTGCGAGGTGACCGACTGGGTCTTCGAGATCTTCTTCGACTCGAGCCGCTCCAGCTCCTTCATGTTCAGGAAGTCCATGTTCCCGCCCACGTTGAGCTGCATCGTGCGGTCGAGCTGCACGCCGCGGTCCTCGAACAGCTTCGCCAGCACGCGGTGCGTGATGGTGGCGCCGACCTGGGACTTGATGTCGTCACCGACGATCGGGACGCCCGCGTCCTCGAACTTCTTCGCCCACTCCGGGTCGGAGGCGATGAACACCGGCAGCGCGTTGACGAACGCGACGTTCGCGTCGATCGCGGCCTGCGCGTAGAACTTGTCGGCCTCTTCGGACCCGACGGGAAGGTAGGAGACGAGCACGTCGACCCGCGCGTCGCGCAGCGCGGCGACCACGTCGACCGGAGTCTCGTCGGACTCCTCGATCGTCTCGCGGTAGAAGCGGCCGAGGCCGTCGAAGGTGTGCCCGCGCTGGACAGTGACGCCGAGCGGCGGCACGTCGGCGATCTTGATCGTGTTGTTCTCGCTGGCGGAGATCGCCTCCGAGAGGTCCCTGCCGACCTTCTTCGCGTCGACGTCGAACGCGGCGACGAATTCGATGTCCCGCACGTGGTACTCGCCGAACTGGACGTGCATCAAACCGGGAACGCGCGCACCGGGATCCGCGTCGCGGTAGTACTGCACACCCTGGACCAGCGACGAGGCGCAGTTGCCGACGCCCACGATGGCCACCCGAACGCGGCGGTTCTCGCCCATGCCGGTTTCTCCTTCAATCTCATTCACTTGCATCTGCAGGTCTGCCGCCCCGTTGCGGCCGCCGCTCAACCGCGTCCCGGCTGCTCCGGGCCGCGCTGCTCGGCTTGTTCGTGCGCGATCAGCTCGTTGAGCCAGCGCACCTCCCGCTCGCTCGACTCCAGCCCCAGCCGGTGCAGCTCGCGGGTGTAGCGGTCGATCTTCTCCTCGGCCCTGGCCAGCGCGTCCCGCAATCCTTCGCGCCGCTCCTCGACGCGGCGGCGCCGTCCTTCCAGGATTCGCATCCTGACGTCGGCCGGTGTCCGCGAGAAGAACGCCAGGTGGACGCCGAATCCCTCGTCGTCCCACGTCTGCGGTCCCGCGTCGCCGAGCAGTTCGGCGAAGCGTTCCTTGCCCTCGGCGGTGAGCTTGTAGACGCGGCGGCCGCGCCGGGACCAGGCCCGGTCGTCCGCCTCGTCGAACTCCTCGACGAGATAACCGGCCCGCAGCAGCCGGCGCAAGGTCGGATACAGCGAGCCGTACGAGAACGTCCGGAACATCCCGAGCGTCTCGTGCAAACGTTTGCGCAGCACGTACCCGTGCATGGGCGTCTCGTGCAGCAATCCGAGGATCGCGAGTTCGAGCACACCACACCCCATCTCGGGAATACGCCGCGACCGGCACCGTTGACCACACGGAACCGGCTCAGCCAACCTACTCGCCGAGTATATCGCGCCGATACATCGAAGTGGCGGAAGTAACCCGCTGCCAGCACTCGCCCGACGATCCGTGATCAGAGCGTTATCTAACTTTCGGCGTGTCCGAACGGTTGCCCTGGGTGCGGGAAAGCAGGGGGCACCGCGGACACAGAAAGAGCCCGTACTCTGTCCTCGTGCGAAACCAGCGGCAGGTTGTGGATTACGCCTTGCAGCGCCGTGCGCTGCTGGCCGGCGTCCGCTCCGGACGCGTCGGAGACCACGAGGTCTGCGACGCGAGCCCGTACCTGCTCCGCGCGGCGAAATTCCACGGCAGACCCGAGGACCGGGCCTGTCCGATGTGCCGCCGGACGCCGCTGCACCTCGTTTCGTGGGTGTACGGCGACGAGCTCAAGCACGTCTCGGGGTCGGCACGCACCCCCGCCGAACTGGCCCGGATGTCCGGGGTTTTCGGGGAGTTCACCGTCTATGACGTAGAGGTGTGCCGGACGTGCCATTGGAACCATCTGGTTTTGTCCTATGTACTCGGCACGGGAGAACCCCAGCCGACCCGGCCGCGAAGGACTGCCGGGCAGTGACGAGTACCACAACCGCTGCAGAACGCGGGGCGGCGCCAGTGCAGACAGTGCTGCCTTCGGAGGCCCATTCGTGAACGACGACCGCGACCGCTCCTGGCCGAGCCAGGAGCCAGATGCACCTCGCCGTGCCCGGCGACCGCAGGAGGACCCCGGTCCCGCCTGGCCCGCCGATGACGCCCCCCGGCGCCCCGCGCCGCCCCGCCGTCCTCCCGCGGGCGGCCCGCGGCCGCCGCGTGCCCAAGGCGGTCCGGAATGGCCGAGCGGCGACGAGGGCGGTCCGCAGTGGCCCGCCGCCGACGAGCCGCGCCGTCCGCAGCGGATGCCGCAAACCCGCGCTCCGCAAGGCCGTCCGCCGCAAGGCCCCGGCCCGCAGGACCGTGGCTCGGGCACCCGTGCGTCGCAGATCCTCGACGGGCAGGGCGCGCCGCCGCCGCGCCGCCAGCCTCCGGGCGGACGGCCCGGGCCCCAGGGCGGTCCGAACGGCGGTCCGAACGGGAACGCCACCCAGGGCTTCCGGCAGCCGCCGCCGGGCGGACGGCCGCCCCAAGGCCGCCGGGTCCCGCCGCCGCCTCCGCCGTCCTATCCGGAGACCGACCGCGAACCGGACCTGATCACGCACGCCGCGCACAACGGCTACGCCCCGTACGACGACCGGTACGACGACGCCTACGACGACCCGTACGACGAGGAAACCCGCCTCGCCCAGTACTCGGACGACGCGGACTTCGAGGACGACCCGGAAGGCGAGGAGGACGGCAAGAAGAAGAGCAAGGCCGACCTCACGCCGAAGCAGCGGCGCAAACGCCGGTGGAAGATCATCCGGCGCGTGCTGTACGCGATGTTCGGCCTCTTCTTCGTGGTGCCCGCGATCGCGTTCGTGATCACCTACTTCACGGTCGACGTGCCCTCGCCGCAGGAAGTGCTCGCGAAGCAGAGCCAGCCGATCACCTTCTACTACGGCGACAAATCGGTGATGGGCCGGGTGGTCCCGCCGGGCGGCAACCGCGAACTGCTGCAGCCCAACCAGGTGCCCGAGGTCGTCAAGCACGCCGTGTACTCGGCCGAGGACGCGACCTTCGAGACCAACTCCGGCTTCAACGTGATGGCGATCCTGCGGTCGGTCTTCAACCAGGCGACCGGAGGCACCGGCGGCGGTTCGACCATTTCGCAGCAGTACATCAAGCAGGCGACCAAGAACGACGCCCCGACGCTGACGCGCAAATGGACCGAGCTGGCGAAGTCGTTCAAGCTGAACAACGAGACGTCCAAATCGGACATCATCACCGGCTACCTGAACATCGTCTTCTTCGGCCGCGGCTCGAACGGCGTCGCCGCCGCTTCGAAGGCGTACTTCGGCAAGGACGTCGGACAGCTCAACGCGTCCGAGGCGGCGCTGCTCGCCGGGATGATCCAGGGCCCGAGCCGCGACCGCGACACCGCGTACGTCCAGAAGCGGTGGAGCTACGTGATGGACCAGATGGTGGCCAACCACTGGCTCTCGCCCGCCGACCGCAAGGCCGCGCAGCTCCCCACGATGATCCCGCGCGACGCGCAGCAGAAGCAGGACGCGGGAACGCTGGACTACCACATCCGGCAGCGCATCGTGCAGGAGCTGGAGGCAAAGGGCTACGACGAGGACAAGCTGTACTCCACCGGCGCGAAGATCTACACGACGATCGACCCGAACGCCCAGAAGCTCGCGGAGCAGTCCATCCAGGACAATATGGAGGGCCAGACCGACGAGAACCTCAGAGGAGCGCTGGTCGCCGTCGACCCGAGAACCGGGGGCGTGCTCGCCTATTACGGCGGGCCGACCACGGTGAAGAACGACGCGGGCAAGGACACGCTCGCCACGGACTGGGCGAATGTGCCGCAGAACCCGGGCTCGTCCATGAAGGCCTTCGACCTCACCGCCTGGCTCAAAATGGGCAAGGGACTCGGCGAAACCTTCGACGGCACCGACCGGCGGGAACTCGGCGGCCGAGTGGTCCGCAACGCGGGCGAAAGCTCCAGTTGCGGTCCGCAGTGCACGGTCAAGAAGGCCATGGAGGTCTCGGCGAACACCGTGTTCTACGACATGGTGCTGAACTGGACGAAACCGGCCAGGGTCGCGGAGGCCGCGAAGGAAGCTGGCGTGCAGGCCGCCCCGAAGGGCAAGGCCAAGCTCGGCACGAGCGACGCCAACATCGCCCTCGGCGGTGGCGCCACCGTGGTCACCCCGGAGGACATGGCCGCCGGGTACGCGTCGTTCGCCTCCGGCGGCGTCCAGCGCGCCCAGCACTTCGTCTCGAAGCTCACGAACTCCCAGGACGAGGTCATTTTCGACGACTCCGCCGGGCAGGGAAAACCCGCGTTCGACGACAACGCGGACAAGAGCAAGCAGATCGCCGGGAACGTCACCGACGCGCTCGGCCCGGTCATCGCCGAATCGCACCTGAAGTGCCCGAGCGGCCACGAGTGCGCGGGCAAGACCGGTACCCAGCAGTACGACCCGAAGGACAGCGACCCGGCCTCGTACAAGGATCGCAACGCCCAGACCTGGATGGTCGGGTACACGCCGTCGGTGTCGGCCGCGGTCTGGATCGGCGGCGACGGCAACAAGGCGCTGCACGACAAGAACGGCAAGCCGATCTTCGGCAAGACGATCGCGGGCCCGGCCTGGCAGGACTTCCTCACGAACTACCTGAAGGACAAGCCGGGCGAGAAGTTCGACAAGGTCGACCCGATCGGCAAGGACGCCGACCAGGTCGTCACGTCGAGCAAGGCGGCCCCGCCGCCGCGCGAAACGTCCAGCGAGCAGGCACCGCCGCCGACCACGGAGTCCTCGTCGGCGCCGCCGTCCACCTCGTCGCACCCGCCGTCCTCGACGACGACCAGCCCGACCCGGCCGAGCGGCATCTTCGGCGGCGGCACCGAACCCGGCAACCCGGGCAGCGGGGGCGCTCCCGTGGTGAACGGCGATCCGCCGAGACGCACCGGCTGATCCGCGACCGCGCGCTGTCAAGAGGCTCCTCTCCGCATCGGAGAGGAGCCTCTTTTTGCCGGTACCGCCCCTCGATGGGTGCGGTAGGTTCACCGACGGTCTCCCTCCCCCGAGAAGGGGATCGGCCAGGCGAGTGAACCTCGACCGGGGTTGGCGCGTCTGGTGCTCAGAGGGCCTTCTGCGTCCGCAGCTCGCCCGCGTCCGAGAAGAGGATCCGCAGTGAATGACGACCGCAGCCGCTCCTGGCCCGACCGGGATCCCGACCCGCGGCGTCAACCACCTCCCTCGCAGTCCGGGCCGCCGCCGTGGGCCCGCGGCCCGCAACGCCCCGCCGCCGGTCCGGCCGGTCCCGCTGGTCCGGCGGGGTCTCCGCCGCCGGGACGCCGTCCGCCGCCGCCCGGTCGCCGCCCGGTCCCGCCGCCGCAGCGCGAACCGGAGCTGATGACCCACCGGATGGTCGAGGACGACTACCGCGATCCGGGTTACCGCAACGCCGATTACCGGGACGCCGACTACCGCGACGAGGGCCCGCTCGATCCGGACGACGGCTATCCGCCGGAAGCCCTGGACAAGAAGGGCCGCACGCCCGAACAACGCAAGAAAAGACGCTGGAAGATCATCCGGCGCTGTTCGTACGCGTTCGTCGGCCTCTTCATCGTGATCCCGGCGATCGCGTTCGTGATCACTTACTTCATGGTCGACGTGCCCTCGCCGCAGAGCGTCGCGCAGGGCCAGAACCAGGCCGTCACCTATCTGTACGCCGACGGCAGCCCGATGGGCAAGGACGTGCCCTCCGGCGGCAACCGGCAGATCCTCACCCCGGCGCAGATCCCGGACGTGGTGAAACACGCGGTGATCGCGACCGAGGACTCGACGTTCGAGACCAACTCCGGCTTCGACGTCACCGGCCTGCTGCGCGCGGCGTTCAACCAGCTCACCGGCAAGGCGGGCGGCGGGTCCACGATCTCGCAGCAGTACATCAAGAAGGCCACCGACAACGACGCCCCGACGCTCACCCGTAAATGGACCGAGCTGGCGAAGTCCTTCAAGATGAACCAGACGTACGAGAAGCAGGACATCATCACCGCGTACCTGAACATCATCTACTTCGGGCGCGGGGCGTACGGCATCGGCGCGGCGTCGCAGGCCTTCTTCCACAAGGACGTCTCGAAGCTCGAATACTCCGAGGCCGCGCTGCTCGCCGGGCTGATCCAGCAGCCGGGCCGTTCGGAGAACCCGAAGGTGGCGCAGGGCCGCTGGAACACCGCGCTCGACCGGATGCTCGAGAACAAGTACATCACCGCGCAGCAGCGGCAAGCGGCACAGTTCCCGCAGGTGATCCCGCTCGAGGAATCGAAGGACGACGCGAACGCGCCCTACAAGTTCATCACCACCCAGGTGAAGGCCGAGCTGGCGCAGCACGGCATCGACGACGACAAGTACTTCGCGGGCGGCTACACGGTCCAGACCACTATCGACAAGCACGCCCAGGAGGTCGCGACCCAGGTGGCGACCGACGCGCTGAAGGACCAGTCCGACGACCGGCTGCTGGATTCGCTGGTGGCGGTCGATCCGAAGACCGGCGGGGTGCTCGCGTACTACGGCGGGCCGGCGACCGTTGAGGTCAACGGGAAGAAGCAGGGCGCTCGCGACTGGGCGAACACGCCGCAGAACCCCGGTTCGTCGATGAAGGCGTTCGACCTCACCGCGTTCCTCAAGATGGGCAAGGGAATCAACTCGACCTTCGACGGCAGCAACAACCGGGTCTTCGACGGCCGGGTCGTACGCAACGCGGGTCCCAGTTCCAGCTGTTCCGGGCAGTGCACGGTCGCCGAGGCGATGAAACGGTCGGCGAACACGGTGTTCTACGACATGGTGCTGAACGAGACGCATCCGGGCCCGGTCGGGCAGGCCGCCCAGGAAGCGGGCGTGAAGACCAAGGACAGCGGCGGCAAATCGCTGATCTCCACCGCGGACGCCAACATCGCGCTCGGCGGTGGGAACACCCAGATCACGCCCGCGGACATGGCCAGCGCGTATGCGACGTTCGCCGCCAACGGCATCCAGCGCGACCGGCACTTCGTGCAGAAAGTGACCAACTCGCAGAAGGAGGTCGCCTACGAGGCACAGCCGAGCGCGGGCAAGCCCGTGTTCGACAGCAGCGCGGACAAAGCCAAGCAGATCGCCGGCAACGTGACCATGGCACTGGGCCCGGTGATCGACTTCTCGCACCTGAAGTGCCCGTCCGGGCACGAATGCGCGGGCAAGACCGGTACCCAGCAGCACACGAAGCGGCCGGGCGAACCGGCGTGGGCGGCGAACGCGAACGCGCAGACCTGGATGGTCGGCTACACGCCGTCGGTCTCGGTCGCCGCGTGGGTCGGCGCGGACGGCGACCAGGCGCTGCACGGTTCGGGCACGTCGCCGATCTACGGTTCGACGATCGCGGGTCCGATGTGGCAGAAGTTCCTCGACGGCTACCTCAAGGGCAAGCCCGCCGAGAAGTTCGACCAGGTGCCGCTGATCGGCGCTCAAGCCCCGCCGCCGCAGGGGGACCAGAACGCGGGCGACGAGCCGCCGCAGCAGACCAACAGCAACCAGCCGGACCCGGGCGACGACGGCAACGACCACGGCGGGCCGATCACCGGCGGGCCCACCCAGCCGCATTGGCCGAGCGGGCTCCCGCACTGGCCGTCCGGCAAGCCGACGTCGCCGCACAACCCGCCGAGCGGCGGTCCGTCGACAGGCGAGGATCCGCCACAGGAGTAAGGAAAAGGCCGTGGCCGCGACGGTGGGGGGAGGCCGTCGCGGCCACGGCCGTTCGGGGGCGGCGTCAGCCGCCGAGCGTGACCACGCGGCCTTCGGCGCCTGAGCGGTGCGCGGCTTCGATCACGCGCAACGCCTCGACCGCGCTCGCCGGGTCGACCGGGAAGTCCGCCTCGCCGCGCAGCGCGTCCCGGACCTGGGCGTAAAACGCTTCGTAGCAACCGGTTTCGGTCGGCACCAGTTCGGTGTCGTCGTTCACGCCGAGCCTTCCGGCGTCGCTTTCCGGCTCCACGCCCCAGCCGTCGTCGCCGGGGCGGAGACCAGCTTTGATCTGCGGCTCCTGGACGTCGAGGCCGTATTTGGTGAACGTCGCCTGATCGCCGAGCACGCGGAAGCGCGGGTTGCGAGTGCCGGCGAGCGCGGACGACCACAAGTGTGACCGCACGCCGTTCGCGTGGTGCAGGGCCACGAACACGTCGTCGTCCACCTGGACACCGGGACGGCGGCGGTCGACCTCCGCGTAAACCTGGGTGACCGGGCCGAACAGCTGCAGAGCCTGGTCGACGATGTGCGCGCCGAGGTCGTAGAGCAGACCGCCGGCTTCCGCCGGATCGCCGAATTCGCGCCAGTTGTCCTTGATCTTCGGCACCCAGCGGTCGTAGCGGGATTCGAAGCGGAAGACGGTACCGAGACGACCGGAGTCGAGCACCTTGCCGACGGTGCGGAAATCCGAGTCCCAACGGCGGTTCTGGAACACCGTGAGCCCGACGCCCTTGGCCTTCGCCGCGTCGACCACCTGCTGCGCTTCGGCCGCGGTCGGCGCGAACGGCTTGTCCACGACCACCGGAATCCCGGCCTCGATCGCGCGGAGGGCGAGCGGCACGTGCGTGCGGTTCGGCGTGGTCACCACGATCAGATCGAGGTCACCCGCACGGGCGAAAAGCGCGTCCGCGTCCGGGACCACTTCGGCGCCGGGGTGCTCGGCGCGCGCCTGCGCGGCCCGATCCGGGTTCGCGGTCACCAGCACGGCCGGGACCAGGCCCGGCGTCGCCGCGACCAGCGGCGCGTGGAAGATCCGGCCGCCGATCCCGTATCCGAGGATGCCGACCCGCGCGTCATCAGCCATGGCCCCTATTAAACAACACTGTTGCGTAATAGGCCACCCGTCCGAGATGATCGGCCGATGGCGGAAACCGGCGTCAACCTGCGCGGGCTGCGACGCCACAACCGCGCGCTGCTGCTCGGGCACATCCTGCGCGCGGGCGGGCTGAGCCGGGTCGAGCTGGCGCAGCGGTCCGGGCTGACCCAGCAGGCCGTGTCGAAAATCGTGTCCGACCTGCTGCCGGAAGGGCTGCTGGACGTCGAACGCCAGGCCGCGGCCGGGGTCGGCAAACCGCGCACGATGCTGCGGCTGCGCGCGGAAGCCCGCTGCGCACTCGGCGCGCAGCTCGACCGGGACGGCTACCTCGTGCTGCGCACCGGTCTGACCGGCGAGGTCGAGGACATCGTGGAAGGCCCGCTGCCGATCGGATTCAGCCCGGACGTCGCGGTGACCGCGATCGCCGAGGGCGTGCGCAAACTGCTCGCCGACGTCGATCCAGCGCGCGTGCTCGGGCTCGGCGTCGGCGCGGTGGGACCGCTCGACCACCACGCGGGCCGCGTCCGCGACGCCACGAACATGCCCGGCTGGCACGACGTCCCGCTGCGCGATCTGCTCTCCGAACGCACCGGTCTGCCGGTCACGCTGGACAAAAACACCAATTCCGCCGCCTTCGCGCACGCCTGGCCGGAAGAAACCGCGGCAGCGACGGCGGTGGTGCTCGTCGGCACCGGAATCGGCGTCGGGCTGCTGATCGACGGGCGCGTTTACCGAGGTCCGCGCACCAACGCGGGTGAGTTCGGCCACACCACCATCGCCTACGCCGGACCGCGCTGCGCCTGCGGCCGCCGCGGCTGCGTCGAGGTCATGCACCGCGCCGCGGGCACCCCGCACGACGCCGCCCGGCTGCTCGGCATCGGGCTCGCCGATCTGGTGCAGGTGCTCGATCTCGAACGGATCGTCCTGTTCGGACGGACGATCCGCGGCGCGCCGGAGGTCTACCGCGAAACCGTCGCCGGACAGCTGCGAGACCTGCTGCCGGTGCCGTACTGGCAGCGCATCGACGTCGAGTTGAGCGATCTCGACGAGGAGGCCGTGGCCCTCGGCGCCGCGTTCGAGGTGCTTGCCGGGTTTTACGAGGATCCGAAATGACCGGCAGCCCACTCGCGGACCGATAGCATCCCGACGTGTCCCGCGTCTCCGAACCCGCTGCCGCCGACGAGCCCGATGCGGCTCCCCGCACGCTCACCCCGGCGGAGCGGATCGCCCCCAGCCGGCACGACCCGCTGGTGGCCGCGGCGACGAGACCCGTCGGCGGCCCGATCGGCGCGCACGCGGCGGTAGGCAGACAGTGGTTCTGGTCGCCGCAGCGCGTCGGGCTCGCGATGGCCGTGCTCGCGCTGGTGGTGTGCTGGTTCGGCAAGGCCTCGTGCATCCAGCAGTACAGCGATTCCAACGGCGTGCACCAGCTCGACTGGCGCTCCGGCCGTCCGTTCGTCGCGATGTGCTACTCCGACATCGTCCCGCTCTACAGCTCGGAAAAGCTCGACGACGCGCACACCTTCCCCTATGTCACGTCGTGGAAGGAGGATTCGCAGACCGCGGAGAACCAGACCCGGTACATGGAGTACCCGGTGGTCACCGGCCTGTTCCAGTGGATCAACGCGAAACTCGCGGCGGGCTGGACCTCGGTCGCGAACGCGGGCTGGCTGCCCGGCGCGCTGCCGGTGGCGATCTACTTCAACATCTCCGCGTTCTGGCTCGCGCTCGCCTGGCTGGTCACCGTGTGGGCGACCGGGCGGACGACGAAACGCCGGCCGTGGGACGCGGTGCTCGTCGCCATCTCGCCGCTGGTGCTGGTCCACACCTTTACGAACTTCGACGCACTCGCCACCGCGGCCACCGCCGCCGGGATCCTGGCGTGGTCGCGAAAACGCCCGGAGGTCGCCGGAGTCCTCTTCGGACTCGGCGTCGCCACGAAGCTGTATCCGTTGCTGCTGCTCGGGGTGCTGTTCCTGTTGTGCCTGCGCGCCGGGAAACTGCGCGCGTGGAGCCGGACCGCGGCGTTCACCGTGCTGGCCTGGCTGGTGGTGAACGTCCCGTTCATCGTGGCCGCGCCACGCGGCTGGTGGGAGTTCTTCCGGCTCAACACCTTGCGCCCGATGGACCCGGATTCGGTCTACAACGTGATCTCCTACGCCACCGGCTGGGCGGGCTTCGACGGTGTGCTCCAAAAAGGACAGTCACCGACCGTGCTGAACATCGTGGTCGCGGTGCTGTTCGTGCTCTGCTGCGCGGGAATCGCGTATGTCGCGCTCACCGCGCCGCGGCGGCCGAGGTTCGGGCAGCTGGCCTTCCTCGTCGTGGCGGCGTTCCTGCTGACGAACAAGGTGTGGAGCCCGCAGTACTCGCTGTGGCTGGTCCCGCTGGCGGTGCTGGCGATCCCGCGCTGGCGGCTGTTGCTGGGCTGGATGGTCATCGACGCGGCGGTGTGGGCGCCGCGGATGTTCTATTACCTCGGCGTCGACCACAAAGGACTGCCAGCGGGCTGGTTCCTCGGCGGGGTGGTCATTCGCGACCTCGCCGTCGTCGGGCTGTGCGTGCTGGTGATCCGCGAGATCTACCGTCCGCGCACCGATCTGGTCCGGCTCTCCGGCGACGACGACCCGGCGGGCGGCGTGCTGGAGCGGGCCCGCGACAAGGTCACCTTCGCGCCCTTCCGCCGCTCCCGCACCGAACAACCCGTCGCCTAAGCCGTGAGGGGAACCCTCACGGACTCTGATTCCCCCAGGGTTCCCCTCACGGACTTCAAGCGAGCTGTTTGCGCAGGTACGCGATGTCGGCGGCCTGGCCTTCGCCCGGCGTCTCGACGACCACCGGCGCGCCCGCCTGGCGCACGACCTCGGCGAGCAGCTCCGGTTCGATCGTGCCGTCGCCGTCGATCACCGACGCGTGCCGGTCACGGTTGGAACCGTGCTCGTCGCGGGAGTTGTTGCAGTGCACCAGGTCGATCCGGCCGGTGATGGCCTTGACCTTCTCCACCGCGGTCGCGAGATCCCAGCCCGCCGCGTAGGCGTGGCAGGTGTCGAGGCAGAAGCCCGCGCCGAACTCGCCGACCTTGTCCCACAGCCGGGCGATCACGTCGAGTTCGCGGGTCATCGCGTTGTCGCCGCCCGCGGTGTTCTCGATCAGGATCGGCACCGCGAAGCCGCCTTTTTCCGCTTCGCGCTCGAAAAGCTTGCGCCAGTTGACCAAACCCTCCTCGACGTCGTCGCCAGCGCCGACGTGCCCGCCGTGCACGATCAGGCCCTTCGCGCCGATCGCGGCGGCCCCGTCGGCGTGCTGGGTGACGTTCTTGCGGGACGGGATGCGGATCCGGTTGTTCTTGGACGCGACGTTGATCAGGTACGGCGCGTGGATGAACACCTCGACCGGGGAGGCCTTGATCTCCTCGCCGTGCGGATGCGGTTTCGGTGCCTTCCACCCCTGCGGGTCGGAGAGGAAGAACTGGACGACGTCGGCTTCTCGCTCGGCGACGGCGGCCAAGGGATCGTCGTCGCGGACATGGGCGCCAATCTGCATGCCCTGACGCTACTACCGGGGGAATCGCCCCCTTCCGCCCCAGTTGGTGACGCTCGTGGAGTACCGTGAGCGCGTTCCGTGACCCATTCGGAGTGAGCAAGTCGGGGGAGGAAGGCATGCGGAAGCGCGCTGGACGGATGACCGCACTGGGAGTCGCGCTCGCGGCACCGCTGCTGTCCGCGGCCCTTGCCTTTCCCGCCGCGGCGTCCGCGGACCCGAACCCCACTCTGAACGGCGACTGCGAATCCACGCTGCAGAACGGCAAGAGCGGCAACGGTCTCGCGCTCGACGCGGGCGCTCCGCTCAACGCGCCGAACCGGCTCACTGTCGGCCTCGATTCGAAGGCGAAGCAGACCGACGGCAACAACACGTTGCTCACGCTTCCCGTCGGCGACACCGTCCGCACGTTGGGCGTCGGCGAGGTCCCCGCTGTCGGTGACACAGCGGCGAAGGACACTTGCCCGATGCTGCAGGCCGTCGCGAACGGCGTCGGCAATGCCACCCAGGGACTGGTTGGCGGCGTACCGCCGCTTGTTCCGACGCCGACGCCCAAGCCGCCGAACCCCACGCCGCCCACGCCCAACCCGCCGTCCCCGGCTCCCGGCCCCGGCCCCGGCGGTCCGGGCCAGCCCGTCCCCGGCGGCGACACGCTCGGCCCGGTGACGTCGGTCGGCGGACTGTCCGGCCTCGACTCGGTGTCCGGCATCTTCTCCGGAGCGGCGATGCTCCCGGCGACTTTCGTGCAGGCCCCGCTCGTCACCCAGGTCGTCCCGGGCCAGCTGCCGCAGCAGGACCAGGTGCCGACGGTCGACGCGAAGAAGTCCGGCACCGCCGAGGCGCTGCCCGCGGCCAACCCGCCCGCCCGGCTGCCGCTGCTGATCGCCGTGCTGGCGCTCGCGATGGTGGCCGCCGCGCTGGTGCGCGCGTGGCTGCGCCGCAAGCCCGCCTGACGCCCGCATAGACACTGACTCTCAGTAGCGCCCGCTTCCACCCGAATGCCTGACCTCGGAGGGGAGGCGGGCGTTACTCGTCTTCGTTACCGTCGTTGTCCTCAGCAAGGCAGGTACAACGGACGCGGCGAAAGGGTCGACGGCCATGCAGCAGCACCGGGCACGGAGGGCCACCGCAGTGGGCGCCGCCGCTTTCGTCCTGGCCGGCTCCGCCGCGCTCGCCGCCCCAGGCACCGCGTCCGCGGACACCCTGACGCCGAAATGCGGCTCCACCATCACCGCCAAACCGGGCGACCACGTCAAGGCGACCACCCCGCTGCTCGGCCTCCCGCTGGACCTCGGCATCGTCGGCCAGGTCTCGGGCGTGCTCACCGGCACCATCGACGCGCTCCTCGGCGCGGTCTGCAAGGTCACGGTGAACGTGGTCAACACCGTCGTCGCGCCGGTCCCGGTGGTCGGCGCGCCTGCCGCGAGCGCGGTCAACAGCGCGGTCGCGGGCGGCACCAACGCGGTGCAGCAGGGCGTCGCCGCCGTCGGCCAGGGCTTCAGCGGCAGCCAGCCGGGCAAGCAGAACCCGGGCCCGAACCCGCAGCAACCGCCGTCCGGCGGCAATGGCGGCAGCCCGCAGCAGGGCGGCTCGCCGGGCCAGCAGTCCCAGATGCCGGGCTCCACCAGCCCGGTCCTCGGCGATTTCGGCGGCGCTGGCGGCGGGGCCGCGCCGTTCTCGGCTTTCCTGCCGAATTTCAGCAATTTGTCGTACGGCTACAGCACCGGATACGCGCCGATGCGCGATTACAGCGGCATCCCGATGGCGATGGCCGGATTGTTCAGCCCGTCGCCCTCGCTGCGCTACGGCAGCCAGATCCCGGGTTACGCGCCGCAATACGGCGTTTCCAACCCGGACGGCTCGGCCGGCGGCGACCGCACGATCCAGAACGCCGGTAACGCCGAAGCCTTGCCCGGCACCGGCGGCAACCACACGAACGGGTTGGACTGGCCAGTTCTGGTGGCAGTTTTGGCACTCTCCGGAGTCAGCGCGGGCCTGGTCCGCACCTGGGTGCTCCGCCGAATGGCCGCTGCAGGTTAAGCCAACTCACCAGTATCTTTACCGGAGTCCATTCGTTGTTCCTGATGCGACGAACCATGCCCACGGACCCCGGAGGATAGTGCTCGTGCGGAAAATCCCCACCTGGAAGCGAACCCGTCGAGCACTCACCGTCACCGCTCTCGCCGCCCTCTTCACCGGCGGCACGTTCCTGGGCACCGGCACCGCGTCCGCCGCGACCACGCTCGCGAACCAGTGCAAGGGCGCGGTCACCGGCGGCATGGGCGATTCGGTCGCGGTGCCCGGCTCGGCGGTCAAGGAGATCGTCCGCCAGTCGGCCAAGGACCAGGTGACCTTCTGGAGCTTGGCCACCGTCTGGCCGGACTCGCTGGCGAACGCCATCGCGAACAAGGGCAACCTGCAGGTCGGCGCGATCCCGAACGCCGCGGGCGGCACGATCGGCGGTGACGCGATCGGCCAGGTCGTCTCGAACGCACTGAAGAACGAGTGGGGGCTCGGCGTACTGCCGGACACCAAGACCAAGGTGCTGAACGGGATCCGCAGCGGAGTCGCGTCCGCGTGCGGGCTCACCACGACGGCGAACAACTACCAGGCACCGTCGTCCCCGAGCTCCCCGTCGAACGGCGGCACCCAGTCGAACGGGAACGCGCCCGCGCAGAACGGCGGCGGCAACCCGCTGGGCAACTACCAGCCGGGCTCGACCGGGATCGCGCCGCCGCGCGACTACGGCGGCATCCCGACCGCGACCCCGGGCAGCCCGGGCGCACTGGGCACCGCGATCGCCCCCGGCGCGCGCTACGGCACGCTGCCCGGTTCCGGCGCGCTGCCGCAGCAGCCCGCGGCCGGACAGGACCCGCAGGGTCAGCAGGGCCCGGACATCCGCAACGCGGGCAACGCCGAATCGCTGGCGAGCCAGGGCCGGCCCTCCGACGTCCAGCTGCCGATGCTGCTCGCGGTGATCGTGCTGGCCGGCGTCACCGCCGGGCTGGTCCGCACCTGGGTGCTGCGCCGCGTCAGCTGACCCGCCGGACGGGACTGTCGGACCCGCCGGGTACGCTTACCTGGACAAACCCTCCTGTCACGGAATCCGCCGTGACCGCGAGCCCATAGGAGGTGAGTGGTTATGTCACGCCATTACGAGGTAATGGTCATCCTGGACCCGACGCTCGACGAGCGTACGGTCGCGCCCACGCTGGACAACTTCCTCAACGTGATCCGCACTTCGGGCGGAAGCGTCGAGAAGGTCGACGTCTGGGGCCGCCGTCGCTTGGCGTACGAGATCAAGAAGAACGCCGAGGGCATCTACGCGCTGCTGGACCTGAACTCGACGGCCGACGCCGTCAAGGAACTGGACCGCCAGCTGTCGCTGCAGGAAACCGTGCTGCGCACCAAGGTCATGCGCCGCGAGGTCAAGGCCGCGGCCAAGCCCGCGCCCGCCAAGGCCTGATCCGAGCCCGATCCGAAGGGACGCCATCCGTGGCTGGAGACACCGTCATCACCGTGGTCGGGAACCTCACGTCCGACCCGGAGCTGCGCTTCACCCCGTCCGGTGCGGCGGTCGCGAACTTCACCGTCGCGTCCACCCCGCGCACGCTCGACCGCCAGAGCGGCGAGTGGAAGGACGGCGAGGCGCTGTTCCTGCGCTGCAACATCTGGCGGCAGGCGGCGGAAAACGTCGCCGAGTCGCTCACGCGGGGCGCCCGCGTGGTGGTGCAGGGGCGGCTGAAGCAGCGGTCTTTCGAGACCAAGGAAGGCGAGAAGCGCACCGTCGTCGAGCTCGAGGTCGACGAGATCGGCCCCTCGCTGCGCTACGCGACGGCGAAGGTCAACAAGGTCAGCCGCGGTGGCGGCGGCGGCGGTGGTGACTTCGGCGGCGGAGGCGGCGGCGGCTTCAACGGCGGCGGCGGAAATCGCGGCGGCGGCGGCAACAGCGCGCCCGCAGACGACCCGTGGGGCTCGGCCCCGCCCGCGGGCGGTGGCGGCGGAGGCTTCTCCGACGAACCCCCGTTCTGATCTCATTTCTTTCTAGAATTCCAGGAGTACAACAGTGGCCAAGCCACCCATTCGCAAGCCCAAGAAGAAGGTCTGCGTGTTCTGCAAGGCCGAGAAGAAGGGCCGCCCGGAGACGATCGACTACAAGGACACCAACCTGCTGCGGAAGTACATCTCCGACCGCGGCAAGATCCGTGCCCGTCGCGTCACCGGCAACTGCAGCCAGCACCAGCGCGACATCGCCATCGCGGTGAAGAACTCGCGCGAGATGGCGCTGCTGCCCTACACGTCCACCGCGCGCTGAGGGGAGTCATAGTCATGGCGAAGATCATTCTCACCACCGACGTGGCGAACCTCGGCGGCCCCGGCGACATCGTCGAGGTCAAGGACGGATACGCCCGCAACTACCTGCTGCCGCGCGGCTACGCCATCGTGGCCAGCAAGGGCGCGGAGAAGAACGTGCGCACGATCCAGCGCGCGCAGGAATCCCGCCGCATCCGCGACCTCGACCACGCCAAGGAGATCAAGGCGACGCTCGAGGGCCTCGGCGCGATCCAGCTGACCGGCAAGGCCGCGGCTGGCTCGAAGAAGCTGTTCGGCTCGATCACCGCCGGCGAGATCGTCGACGCGATCAAAGCGCAGGGCGGCCCGCTGCTCGACAAGCGCGTCCTCGACCTGCGCGACCACATCAAGACGGTCGGCAAGCACTCGGTCAACGCCCGCCTGCACCCGAACGTGAAGGTGGACCTCCGGCTCGAGGTCAAGGCCGTGGCCGCGAACTGACGCTCGCGTCCTTTTTTCCGCGAACCGCCCCCGGGGATTCTTCCCCGGGGGCGGTTTCGTTTCGGCGGACTTCCCGCAGCTCGGACCGCCTCTCGAAACAACTGAACGCGAAGCGGGAACCAACTGGCGTGCGTTACCATCCAACTTGCTGATCTCGCCGCTTGGGGAGCGAGAACTGTGCCAAAGGGGGTCACCGGATGTCCGACGTACCACCGCCCGCGCCGATCATGGTCGGCGGATACGGATCCGCAGGCGGGTACAAATTCAGCGAGGACGAGGTCGACTCGGTCATCAAGCAGTGGGAAGACCTGCTCACGAACCTGAAGACGGACCTCAGCCACGCGCAGACGATCGCCGACGTCAAGCGTCCGGCTGACGAGTTCGCCAGCAACGACTTCGTCGACAAGGGCGCGAACCCGTCCGGGCAGACCCTGCTCCAGCAGCACCAGCGCATGGTCGACTACGTCACCAACTTCATCATCGCGTTGAAGGCCGCCAAGAACAAGATCACCGTCGCCGAGCAGGAAGCACGCGACGCCGCAAGCAAGACGAAGGTCTGAGCTGCTCATGCCGCACCGCACCACCCGGATCGCCACCACCGCCGTCATCGCTCTCGGCCTCCTGACCGCCTGCGGCGGAGGAGGAAAAACCGGCGGAGGCGACGCCCCCTCGCAAGCGCCCGCCAGTTCGAGCGCGGCCGGAGGCGGCTCAGGCCCGAAGGTCCCCGCCCCGCTGCCCACTCAGGACTTGCTGGGCGACAACCCGTGCAAGGTCCTCACCGACGCCGAGACGACCGACTTCGGGCTGGCCGTCCCGGGGAAGACGCTGACCGGAGACCTTCCCGGCTGCAACTGGACGTCGTCCGAGCAAAGCCTGAACTCCATCGGCCTCCGGGTGGCGCCGCAGAACAAGAACGGCATCAGCGACATCTACGACCAGAAGGCGGGGCAGGCCTACTTCGAGCCGGTGAGCGTCGACGGCTATCCGGGCGTCTTCACCTCCAAGGCCGATCTGCGGCCCAGCGGCAACTGCCAGCTGTGGCTCGGGGTTACCGACCAGCTCGCCATCACCATCACGCCCGCGATCGGGGTCGGCCCGAACAAGAGCAACCCCTGCGGTCTCGCGCAGAAGTTCGGGAACGCGGTGGTCAAACACCTCAAGGCTGCGAAATGACCACCAGGCAGCTGGTGCCCAGCACGGAAGGAATGGCTCATCATGGGGAATGACGCCAATACCGTAGGCAAGGAACTGAAATACGCGGCGGGCGGTGCCGTGGCCGGTGCCGCGGTCGGCTCTGTCGTACCGGTCGTCGGCACCGCGGTCGGCGCCGTCGCAGGCGCCGCGGTCGGCAGCCTCGTCGGCCTGTTCAGCGGAGGCCCGGACGCGAAGCTCGCCGAGGCGGACCTCGGCGGCCGGTCGATCGACGCGCGCACGATCTGGGAGAAGATCCACGTCGGCGACAGCTCGTCGCTGCAGGGCGGCGTCACCGCGGCCAGCAGCCTCAAGACCGTGCACAACGACCGGATCACCGAGATCGACGGCCTGAACAAGAAGATGGACGCCGCCTGGCAAGGTGGCGGCGCCACCGCGGCGGCAGCCGGCGCGCACCCGCTCGGCACGTGGCTGCAGGACTCGGTCAACAACCTCGGCAAGAGCCACACGTACCTGAACACGCAGGTCGACTGCTTCTCCACGGTCAAGGGCAAGGTCCAGGAAATCGCCAAGGACCCGCCGCACGCCGGGTTCCTCGACGGGATCAACCCGATGAGCGACAAAGACGACGAGATCAACAAGTACAACGAGGACGGCAAGGCCAACGTCCAGGCCTACACCAACTACTTCAACGCCAGCGGCCAGAACGCGGGCGGGCTGCCGCAGTACAGCGCCTGGCAGGGCAACAACATCTCGAACCCGGGCGGCAACGGAGGCGACTTCGGCGGCGGTCCCGGCGGTTCGGGCGGCAACTTCGGCGGTGGCCCCGGCGGCGGTGGCGGCGGCTTCACCCCGCCGAAGGTGGACACGCCCAAGTTCACCCCGACCCCGCCCAACACCCCGCCGCACACGACGTTCCCCGGCGGTCCGGGCGGTCCTGGGCACGGCGGCGTCACCGACCCGACCGGCCACTACCCCGGCGGCGGCGACGGCACGACCACCTCGGGCTGGACGCCTCCGTCGACCGACGTGAACAAGTTCAACCCGAGCACCTTCGGCCCTGGCGGCGGTGCGGGCCAGTTCGGTCCGGGCGGCGGCGGTGGCGGCGCGGGTTCCGGCGCCGGCGCGGCCTTCGGTCCCGGTGCGTTCGGCGCGGGCGCGGGCTTCGGTCCCGGCGGCACCGGTTCCGGTGCGGCCGCCGGCGGCATGGCAGGCGGAGCCGGAGCGGGCGGCATGGGAGCCGGAGCCGGCATGCGCGGCGGCGCGGCGGGCAAAGCCGGTGCGGCCGGAATGGGCGGCATGGGCGGCGGCGCCAAGGGCGGCAAGGGCCAGGAGGACGAGGAGCACCAGACGAAGTACCTGGTGGAAGAGGACGCCAACGAACTCTTCGGCTCCGACCAGCTGACCGTTCCTCCCGTGATCGGTGAATGAGGCCAGCCGACGTGATCACGCTTGACCGACCCACCAAGTTCACCCTCCCGACGCTGTACAACCTGATCCGGCGCCGGGGCGGTGAGCCCCATCAGGCCATCGCCGAGATCCCGGTGTTCCACGACCCGGACGCCGAACGAAAGCTGGACCAGCAGGTCAACGAGGCGTTGACCGAGTCCGGCCTGATGGGACCGCGCGGCATGGACCGCGATCTGCTCGCGCTGATCGAATCCATCTCGCATCCGCAGCTGGAGTACTACGGCTGGTTCGACGGCACGTTCGAAGACGGCAGCCCCGGCAACTACTCGGTGCTGTGCGGCAGCGGGAACGGCGGCGGCTTCGGGCTGCTCCGGATCATCGGCGAGAACACCGTCACGGTGTCGCGCCAGCGGCCGGACCTGCTGCTGCAGACGTTCCTCGACCTCCTGCCCGCGGGCAGGGCGGCGTCCGGGCAGCCGCTCGTCACCAGCCGCAGCGAGTACGAGAGCGGCCGGTCCGCCGGGTCGGAGGACGTTTCGCAGCGCTCGATCATGCAGAGCGGACAGCGCACCGACCAGCTTTCGCCGCTCAAGGAGATCCAGCGGATCCTCAAGCTGCCGCGCACCGGCAGCGGCGCGCTGTACGTCGCCACTCGCCCGAACGGCGGACGGCGGCGGCGCATCCCCAAGCCGGTGAACTTCATCGACACCAGCGAGGGCCGGTGGTTGATGGAGGAGCGGCCGGGACAGGACTCGCTCATCGTGTTCACCCCGGGCACTCCGCAGGCGCTCTCCGAACGGCTGCGGCAAGCCCAGAGCGCCTTGGGCTGACGGCCTCGAGCGTTACTCCGGGTGGGGTTCCCGGCACGGCACCGAGAGGTGACCGGCCGGTGAACCTCACCCGGTTTCGCGTTTACACCCGGTTAACCTGCACTTTTCCCGGATTGGTCACCGTCCGCAGTCGCCGGCTGGGCCAGGTGTGGAATTCTCCTTCGTTCATCCCATCGGGTCAGTGATCTACCGTGCGTAGCAACCATCCACAGGGCAGTGGATCGCCGCCGGTGCGACACGCCGAAGAACCAGTTCGACACGACACGCCGGACGAGTTTTCGCGAAGTTCTCCACAGTCTCTGCACATGCCTTGACCTGCGGGTTTATCGAAGCCGATCAGCACTGTCCCCACTTTGTCCACAGGCTCACCGGCACCTGTGATTCGTTGCCCCCAGTCATCCACAGGTTGTCCACAGGACGGTCAACACCCGGAATTGCGCTCGTCCTTCCGGGGGATCTAGCGTGCGTTCGCGCCCAGTACTCCCGGTGGCCCCGCGTGGCGGTCACCGGCGCGGGGAACCGCCCGGTCCATCATCGAAGAGAGCCGGACGAGCGATTGGGAAAGCCGGGCAGACTCCGGCATACTCGAACAGGTGTTCGCCTTGACCGGCCTCCGCGCGAGGCGGGCGGCGGACGCGGTTCGGCACAGCACAGGCGCACGCGAGACAACGGGGCCGGCCGGAACGACGGCGGGGCGAGGGGAGGTGTCCGGGCAGTGGCGGTGACCGATGACCGCGGTCCGGCGTACGCGGAGTCCGATCCGGGTCCGAGCGACCCCGGCCCCGGCGGGTTCGACCGCCAGCCGCCGCAGGACATCGCGGCGGAGCAGTCCGTGCTCGGCGGCATGCTGCTGTCGAAGGACGCGGTCGCCGACGTCATCGAAGCGCTCGGCCCCGGCGATTTCTACCGGCCCGCGCACCAGGCCGTGTACGACTGCATCCTCGACCTCTACGGCCGCGGCGAACCGGCCGACCCGATCACCGTGGCGGCCGAACTGGAACGGCGCGGCGAACTTGGCCGCGTCGGCGGGGCGCCGTACCTGCACACCCTCATCGCGACCGTGCCCACCGCGGCTAACGCGGGCTATTACGCCGAGATCGTCTCCGAGAAGGCGGTGCTGCGCCGGCTCGTGGAAGCGGGCACGCGCATCGTGCAGTACGGCTATGGCGCGGCCGCGGCCGACGGCGCCAACATCGACGAGGTCGTCGACCGCGCACAGGCCGCGATCTACGACGTCACCGAGCGCCGCACGAGCGAGGACTACGTCGCGCTGGAGGATCTGCTCCAGCCGACCATGGACGAGATCGACGCGATCGCCTCGCGCGGCGGGCAGTCCCAGGGCATCCCGACCGGGTTCGCCGATTTCGACGAGCTGACCAACGGCCTGCACCCCGGCCAGATGATCATCGTCGCGGCCCGCCCCGGTGTCGGCAAGTCGACTTTGGGGTTGGACTTCGTCCGCTCAGCGTCCATCAAGCACGGCCTGACCAGCGTCATCTTCTCGCTGGAAATGAGCCGCACGGAGATCGTGATGCGCATGCTGTCGGCCGAGGCGAAAATCCGCCTCGCCGACATGCGAGGCGGCAAGATGTCCGATGACGACTGGACGCGGCTGGCCCGCCGGATGAGCGAGGTGTCCGAGGCCCCGCTGTTCGTCGACGACTCGCCGAACATGACGATGATGGAGATCCGCGCGAAGGCCCGCCGGCTCAAGCAGCGGCACGACCTGAAGCTCGTGGTCGTCGACTATCTGCAGCTGATGACGTCCGGCAAGCGCGTCGAATCGCGGCAGCAGGAAGTGTCGGAGTTCTCCCGTCAGCTGAAGCTGCTGGCGAAGGAGATCGAGGTGCCGGTGATCGCGATCTCCCAGCTGAACCGTGGTCCGGAACAGCGCACCGACAAGAAGCCGATGCTGTCGGACCTGCGTGAATCCGGTTCGCTGGAGCAGGACGCGGACATCGTCATCCTGATCAACCGCCCGGACGCCTGGGAACGCGACGACCCGCGCGCCGGGGAAGCGGACCTGATCCTGGCGAAGCACCGTGCCGGTCCGACGAGCACGATCGTGGTCGCACACCAGCTGCACTACAGCCGGTTCGCCGATCTGGCCCACGACTGACGCGCTGCCGGGGCCGGACGAGGCACCGCTCTGGCCCGCCTCCGGCTGGTCGTGACCGGCGAGGTCAGCGCGAGGTCAACGACGACGTCGAGCCCGCCCGGCTAACCCCGAGTGATCTCAGCGGTGTGCGCGGGCGTGTAGCGCTCGCCCATAACCTGGTCGCTCAGCGGGTCCAGCGCCGCCAGTGCCTCGGTGTCCAGAGCGAGCTCCAGCGCCGCCGCGTTCTGTTCAAACCGGGCCGGGCTGCGGGTGCCGGGAATGGTCGCCACCGCCACCCCGAGCCGATCGGCCTGCGCGTATACCCAGGCCAGCGCCACCTGGGCCGGGGTGGCACCCAGCCGGTCGGCGACCTCGCGCACGGTCTGCGCGATCTTCTCGTTGGCCTCGCCCGCCTCCCCGGCGAAGCGGGGGTTGGTGCTCCGGAAATCCTTCTCGCCCAGCGCCGAGCGGTCCAGTGCACCGGTCAGGAACCCGCGCCCGAGCGGCGAGTACGGCACCAGCCCGACGCCCAGCTCGGCCATCACCGGGGTGACCGCCTCGACGTCGCGGGTCCACAGCGAGTACTCGCTCTGCACCGCGGCGATCGGGTGCACCGCGTGCGCCCGGCGCAGCAGCTCGCCGTCGACCTCGGACAGGCCCAGATGACGGACCTTGCCCGCCTCGACCAGCTCGGCCATCGCCCCGACGGTCTCCTCGATCTCCACATCCTGAGGCGGGCGGTGGGCGTAGTACAGGTCGATCACCTCGACGCCCAGCCGCAGCAGCGAGGCGTCGCAGGCGCGCAGCACGTAGTCCCGGGCGCCGCGGATGCGACGTGCCCGGTCTCCGGCGCTGCGGTCGAGTCCGAACTTGGTGGCCAGCTGCACCTGATCCCGGCGGCCGTGGATCGCCCGGCCCACCAGCACCTCGTTGTGCCCGGTGCCGTAAGCGTCAGCGGTGTCCAGGAACGTGACGCCCAGCTCCAGAGCCCGGTTGATGGTGGCCACGCCGCCGTCCCAGTCGGCGGCACCATAGCTCTCGCTCATCCCCATGCAGCCCAGGCCCATCGCGCTGACGGTGAGACCGGGCGAGCCGAGCGTGGTTCGGGTGATCATGCGCGGATACTCCTCCTGCCCGGCGGACCGGGCGGTACCTCGAAGGCTGACGAACGCGTTCGACGCTAGGACGTGGAGCGCGCTCCAGGTCAAGCCGGAGGATTGGAGAACATCGGCTCACCGCAAGGCGTTCTCGACCAGTTCGACGGTTTCGCGGGGGTCCTCGACCTGAATGACCAGACGGGCGTAGCGCTCGTCGGCGAGTTCGACCACCACGGCCTTCGACGGATCCTTGACGTCCCAGAAGACCTTTTCGCCGTCGAGGTGGAACGTGCCCGCCGTGATCACGCCGGGCAGGTGGGCGCCCGGCGCGCGGATCCCCTTGGGATCGGCGGCGATGCCGGGGTCCGCGGTCGCGCCGCGGACGTGGGCCAAGGGGATGGTCAGGCTGCTCTTGAAGGCCCAGAGCTTGTCGAGACCCTCGATCACGACAACGAGGTCGTTGCCGTCGATGGAGACCAGTGCCATGTCTGTTTTCCTTGTCAGTTAAGAGGATCGAGCCGTTGGGTCAGCGCGACACCGGCTCCGTCGGGATTGCCGCGCAGGCGGAGGCCCAGCGCGGCGGACGTGAGAGCGGCGGCTAGTGCGGTGGAGATGTCGAGCGCGTCGGCGATCGCCTGGTCGAGCGTGGCCAGCGCTGCGGCCACCTCGGCTGCTACTTCCTCGTCGGCCGGTGCCCGTTCGACCGCCGCGAGCAGCAGCAGACCGAGGTCGGCCGACGTGAGCAGCCGCAGCACGGTCGCGGAATCCGTTGCCGCGGCGAGAGCTTCGGCCAAGGGACGGACGTCGTCGGCGAGGTGACGGCGCAGGGCGACCAGGTAGAGGCCGCGCTTGCTGCCGAACGTCTTGTACAGGCTGTTGCGGTGCACACCGAGGTGAGTGACGAGGTCGTCGACGGAAACTCCGTCGTACGCGCGGCCACCGAACAACTCCACGGCGGCGTGCACCACCTCGTCCTCGTCGAACGCCCTTCGTCTGCCCACGCCCCGACTATAGGATTTTGGGGAACGATCAGTCAAGAACGACCGTTCCCCGAAAGTAGCTAAGAAGCCGGCTGCCAGTCCGCGACCAAGTCCAGCAGTCCGGGGAAGCGTGCGTTGAGATCCTCCGCGCGCACCCGGCTGCGTCGCTCCAGCCCGTATTGCCGCTGCCGCAGCACGCCCGCCTCGCGCAACGCCTTGAAGTGGTGGGTCAGCGACGACTTCGGACGGTCGAGCCCGAACCAGCCGCACGGATGGTCGTACGCCTCGCGTTCCAGCAGCAGTTTCCGCACGATCGTCAGCCGCAGCGGGTCGCTCAGCGCACCCAGGACGCTCTCCAGCCGCAGGTCTTCTCGCGCCGGTTCGGGCAGGGGCGACGGGAGTTCGGCGGGCGGGACATCCGGATCGGTCACTGAGGACGAGCGCATGCCTTCATTCAACCACTTCAGTACGAGTTTAGTCGAACTACTGCTAGGTTCGAGCCATAGTTCGACTTATCTAGTACTGGAGGATCCATGACCGTCGTCGCCCCCTCGCGGGTCGGTAGCCCTTGGCTTGCCGCCTGGCCGGTCACCGCGGTGTTCGTGCTTTCGAACGCGCCCACCCCGCTGTATGTGCTGTGGCAGCACCGGCTCGGGTTCTCCGCCGGCACGCTCACGGTGATCTTCGCGGCCTACATCGCCGGATTGCTGGCCGCGCTGCTGGTGGCGGGGCGCGCGTCGGATCGACTCGGGCGCAAACCTGTTGTGCTGCCTGGTGTTTTGCTCGCGCTCGTCGCTTGCGGATTGTTCGCCGTCGCGACGTCGGTGCTCGCGTTGGCGATCGCTCGATTGCTGGCCGGGATCGCGGTCGGCATCACGGTGTCGGCGGGGATGGCGGCGGTCGTCGACGTCGGCGGACCCGAACGCGCTCGCACCTCGACGCTCGCGGCGTCTACCGCGATGGTGTTCGGGGCGGGACTCGGGCCGCTGCTTGCCGGGGCGCTGTCGGAAACCCTGCCGGGGCCGACGGTGACGATCTTTGCCGTTTCGGCTGCGCTCCTGCTCAGCGCGGCCTTCGTGGTCATTCGGCTACCGCTGCGGCGTCCGGTCGATTCCGGGGCGGGCGATTGGGTGCGGGTCCCCGCGGTGCCGCGGGCACAGCGCAAGTACGTCGCGCTCGGAATCGCGGTTTTCGCGCCGGGGATCACCTCGACGTCGTTCGTGCTTTCCCTCGGGCCGGCGTTGCTGGCCAACGTGCTCGGCACCAGCAATCGCCTGCTCGCCGGGGTGACCGCGTTCGTCATGTTCGGTGCGGCGACCGCGGTTCAGTTCGCGGCGAAGCGGCTGGAAGTTCGCGCCATCCTGCTCATTGGCGCGGCGACGGGGGTCGCCTGCATGGCCGCGTTGCTGGTCGCCGTGCACGCGCAATGGATCGCGGCCATCGTCGTGACCGCCGTGCTCGCGGGAGCCGCGCAGGGCCTCGGCCAACTCGGCGGACTCACCCTGATCAGCACCCACGTGCCCGAGCGGAGGCGCGCCGAGGCCAACGCTCTGCTCAACTTCGGCGGCTACCTCCCGGCGGCGCTGCTGCCCGTCGGCACCGGATACCTCAGCGACGCCCTCGGAATCGCTACCGGATCAACGATTTTCGCCGTGCTTCTCGCACTTGCCGCGCTCACGGCCGGCGGAATCGTCTGGCGGTCGGCCCGCTGACGATCAGGAACGGCCGCCTGGTTGCCAGTCGTGCACCTCGATCGCGGCGTAGCGCTCCGCGGTAAGGAGCCCGCGAGCCGCGTCGGCATCGGCGGCTTGCACCAGCGCTGCGGTGCCGAGCCAGGCAGTGCCGTCGTCTGACCACAGCGGGCCGTAGGCGATCAAGGCCTCCGTGGCGGCCGGTTCGAGGTCGACGGCGGGGCCGGAACCCAAGCCCAGCACCAAATACAGGTTGGCCGCCTCCGGATCGCCGGGGAACTCCCACATGGTGCGGCCGAGAGCGTTGTCCCAGCGGCGAATCAGGACGTCCCGGTAGGCACCGGCCTGGTAATTCGGTTCCGCGAAAGCGAATTCGCGCGCCGCGGCGGCGTCCGGGAGGTCGACGACGTGCACGCTCCCGGTCGGAGTTTCCCCGTCCAGAGTCGGGCCGCGCGCGATCAGTTCGGCGGCGAAACCGTCCATATAGGACCAATGTTCCTCGATCAGCTCGGCACGCAACGCGGCGGATCCGGGACGGTCGCGGTGGTAGCAGAAGAATTCCACGGGGAGAGTCTGTCGCACAAAGGCAGCCGCCGACGATGAATTCGCCAAGACCGCGAACGGGGCGTACGGTAGTAGTTGAACTTTCAAACATCTGGAGGCAGCCATGGCGACCCGCACCCCGGTCCTGTACCTGAGCCACGGTGCGCCGCCGCTCGCCGACGACGCGACGTGGACCCGGCAGCTCGCCGAATGGTCCGGTGACCTGGCCAAGCCTCGCGCGATCCTGGTCGTTTCGGCGCACTGGGAAGAAGCTCCGCTGACGCTCGGGGCGACCACGACGGTCCCGCTCGTCTACGACTTCTGGGGCTTCCCCGAGCGCTACTACCAGGTCAAATACGCCGCGCCGGGTGCTCCGGAGCTGGCCGCGCGGGTGCGCGCGCTGCTGCATTCGAACGAAACCCCGGTGCACGACGCCCCGGACCGCGGCCTCGACCACGGCGCGTACGTCCCGCTCGTGGAGATGTTCCCCGACGCCGACGTCCCGGTACTGCAGATTTCCATGCCCTCGCTCGACCCGCGGGCGCTCTACGACCTCGGCCGCAAGCTCGCGCCGCTGCGCGACGAGGGCGTGCTGATCATCGGCAGCGGATTCTTCACCCACAACCTCCGCGCGATGCAGGAGGTCAACGGCACCAACGGAACCCCGCCGCAGTGGTCCGCGGAATTCGACCACTGGGGCGACGAGGTGCTGCGTGCCCGCGACCTCGACGCGTTGCTCGACTTCCAGCACAAGGCGCCCGCCGCCGCGATGGCGCACCCGCGGATCGAGCACTTCGCGCCGCTGTTCGTGTCGCTCGGGGCCAGCTCTGCCGAGGGCGAGGGCCGCACGGTGATCGACGGTTTCTGGAACGGGCTGGCGAAGCGGTCGCTCGAATTCTCCTGACCCAGCACAAAAAACGGGCCCGGAAGCACGTGGCTTCCGGGCCCGTCCGGGGTTATCCCCGACTCGCTTCAGGCGAAGCGGTTCACTTCTTGAAGATGCCGGTCACCTTCGCGGCCAGCTTCTGGAACGCACCCAGCGGGCCGGTCGCGTCACCGATCGCCGGCACGGCCGGAGCGGTCGGCATCGTGGTCGGCAGCGTCGCCGGGGCACCCGGAACGGCGGGCACGGCGGCGAACGCCGGCAGCTGGTTCAGCGTCGGCAGCGACGTCTTCACCGGCAGCTGAGCGGGAACGGCCGGCACCGCCGGCACGTCCGCGCGCTCGGCGCCCGCACCCGGCAGAGCCGGAACGCCCGGCAGGGCCGGAACCGCGGGGGCCGACGGCAGGTGGATGCCGTTCTGCAGCCCGGAAACCGAAGGCAGCGCCGAAGCACCCTTCAGCTGGTTGAGCTGGTTCAGCGCGGACAGTCCGCTGACCTGCGGCACGTCGGCACGCTGGGTGCCCGGCAGGGCCGGGGCGGGCAGCGTGGTGGCGGTGGGCAGACCGGACAGGCCCGGCAGGGCCGGAGCCGAAGGCAGCGACGGCGCGGCCGAGGAACCGCCCGGCAGACCCGGCACGGCGGGCAGCGCGGGGAGCTGGTCGGCACCCATCTCGCCGCCGATCGGCACGTTGATGCCCGGCTCGGGGTCAACCACGGTCGAGTTGGTGGCCTCGGCGGTGGCCACGCCGATGACCTCCAGCGGCACGCCGAAGACCTGCACCAGCGCGCTGACCGGGTGGTAGTAGTCGAAGCCGGACAGCGCCGAGCCCGTACCGTCGGTGCTGCTGGCGTCGTCGCCAGCGGTGACGACGGTCTGGTTGTCGCCGATCGCGTGCGCCACGCCGCCCACGGCGATCGCGTCGCCGAAGACCTGCGCGACGGCCGGAGCCGGGACGTCGAGGATGTCGCCCGAGAGCGAGCCCTCCATGCCTGAGGTGGTGTCCTTGCCCGCGTTGGTGACGACGGTGTTGTTCATGCCGTCGCCCGAGGACACGCCCGCGACGGAGACCGCGTCGCCGAAGACCTGCGCGACCGGCGCGGGGTCCGCGCCGACGATGTCGCCTGCCACGGATCCGCCGTCACCGTTGGTGATGGCGGTGCCACCCGAGGTCGAGGTGATGTCGTTGGTGGCGGTGCCGTGGCCGAGTGCGCCACCGGCGAGCCCGTCGCCGAAGATCGTGCCCGCGCCGGCGACCGGAGCCTTGACGATGTTGCCGGCGAGCGCGCCGTCCTTGCCGTCGGTGCCGGCGTTGCCGCCCGCCTTCGAGTCGGTCAGGTTGTCCGCCATGCCGGTGCCGATGCCGGCGACCGCGCCGCCGACGCCGTGGCCCTGGACCGGCAGCGAGACCGGGGCCTCGACGATGTTGCCGGCACCCGCGCCCTTCGTGCCGGTCGCGTGCACGTCCTGGCCCGCGGTGGAGGTGGTGTCGTTGCTGGCTTTGCCGTGGCCCTGGCCGACGAACGCGCCGCCGATGCCGAACAGCTGCAACGGGGTCGACACCGGGACGGTGCCGAGGTTCGAGCTCAGGAAGCCGTTGTCGTCCTGGGTGTTGCCGCCTCCGCCTGCCTTCACGACCTTGGTCTCGGAACCGTCGCCCGAGCCCTGCCCGATGAACGAGCCGCCCACGCCGAACACCTCGGCCGGCGCGGCCACCGGGACCTGCACGATGTTGCCCGAGCCGGACGAGTCGTTGCCCTGGCTGCCGTCGTAGTTGCCGGCGGTGACGGTCTTGGTCTCGGTCGAGGTGCCCGAGGCGTTGCCGATGTGGCTGCCGCCGATGCCGTGCACCTCGGGGGCGCCGGCGATCTGGGTGTTGACGATGTTGCCGGTCAGCGTGGAGCCGTTGCCGCGGGTGTAGCTGCCGTCGCCGGAGGTGGCGGTGGTGGTGTTGTCGCAGTTCGCGACCGCGCGGCCGATGTAGGTGCCGCCCACGCCGCACGCCTCGACCGGGAGCGCCACTGCCGGGTCGACCACGTTGGCCGAGCCGGCGGCGTCGTTGCCGCTGGTCTTCACGAAGCCGCCGGAGGTGGCGGTGGTCTCGTGGGTGGGGGACGAGTCCTGGCCGGTGGTGGCGTTGCCGATCCACGAGCCCGCCACGGACGCGACGTTCGCGACCGGGCTGGCCTGCGCGGCGGCGGCGTTGCCGGACAGGAACGACTGGTCCCCGTCGGTCTCGAGGTAGGTCGGGATGCCCTTCAGGCTGCCCGGACGGGTGTCGCCCGCCTTGGCGTCGGCCGAGGAGCTGGAGACGGAGTCCGCGTCCGAGCCCCACACGCCGCCGGCGTTGCCGTTGAACTTGACCGGCAGCGCGATCGGAGCGCCGACCACGTTGCCGCTGCCCGCGGCGCCCTTGCCGTTCGACTTCATCGAACCGCCGGAGGTGGCGGTGGTGTCGGCGTTGTAGTCGCTGTAGGCGTTGCCGAGGATCCAGGACGCGGCGTTGCCGGTCACCTGGACCGGGGTCGCGAACTGGCCGCCGACGACGTTGCCGGACAGGCCGGAGCCCTCGCCGGTGGTGTCGATGTTGCCGGTTTCGCTGGTGCTCTGGTGGGCCGAACCGCCCTTGACCGCACCGCTGCCGCCGGCCAGGCCGACGCCGTTGCCCGCGATCTGCACCGGCAGCGCCCAGTCGAGCGCCACGACGTTGCCGGCGATGCCGGAGTACTTGCCGTCGGTCGCGACGTCCTGGTTGTGGTTGTAGGTCTGGTCGTGGTCGGTGCCCTGCACGTGGGCGTCACCGATGACCCCGACCGCGTTGTCGACGACCTGGATCGGGACGACGAGGTCGCCGTTGACCTTGTTGCCCTTGAACGCGTCGCGGGTCGGCGTGAGCTGCCGCGGCGCGTCCGCCTTCGGGAGGCTGTCGGTCAGGCTGCCCGCGGAGCCGCCGGGCGTCTTCGCCGAGGCGAGCGCTCCCTTGACGGCGGAGGTGACGGGCTTGGTGCTGATCTCGTTGTGGTGCGCCGGGAGGTCGACCTGCCCGAGCGGGGTGCCGATCGCGTTGTTGGCTTCGTCGATCGGGACGGTGACGTTGAGATCAAGCGGGGAGGCCGGGGTGTCCGGGTTCACGTTCTCGTCGGCCGAGGCGATGCCGGTGCCCAGCATCAGCAACCCACCCGTGACCAACGCGGTCTGGAGTCCGCGCTTTGCCCAGGTCTGCATGGGGTTTTTCTCCTTCATATCGGGGTCCCTTGCGGGTTTGTGGCGGTGCGCCCTGTCTCTCAGGGAATGCACCGGGGAATGCGTGCGCGGAAATTGCGCAGCGCGCGAAAAACCCGCGGGATTTCTGTCGATGACGGCAACGGCACGCAAAGGTGTCCGTTGGGAGCGTCAAAGACCCCGCGGGTGAAGTGGATCAGTCAGGAGTGACGCCGGGCTGCTCGCCCGGAGTGCGCGGAGTGTGCGCGAGGCCGGTGCGGGTCGAACCCGCGACGGCGTTGTCGACGGCGGCGGCGACCCAGGAGGGAACGCCGAAGTTCAGTCCGTCGAGGTGTCCTCCGGGCGCGGTGCTGCCACCGGCCGGGGAGTTCGGGATGGAAAGCGGCGCGGCGGGAAGCTGCGCCGGGGAGAACGGGGCACCGGGCAGACCGCGGTCGCCGTGGTGCCGCGACGGCAGTTCGACTCCCTGCACCGGATCGACGGACTGCGCGCCCATCGACGGGAAGACCGACTGCAGTGCGTCGGACGTGGTCATCGCGGCGGCACCGAGGTTTTGCTCCGCCTCGGCGGGCTGCTCGGGAATGCCCGGCGCGGGCAGCTGCTCGGCCCCGGGGGCCGGAGCGGAAGGCAGTTTCGGCAGGTCGACCAGGTTCGAGGGAGCGCTCGGGTCGAGCAGATCCCACAGCTTCCGGCCGAAATCCTGCGCCGCGGGCGGCGGGGTGGTCGCGTCGGCGATCACCTGGCGGGCGTCCTCCGGCTTGCGCGCGATGTGCTCGAGCGAGCCGAGCGTGCGCTCCACCGGTTTGACGACCGCGTGCCGGCCGAGGTCGCTGACCGCGGCGCTGACCTTTCCGGCGGCCTCCTGGCCGCTGGCGAGGTCGTCGCGGTGCGGACCGCTGAGCTTGCCGAGCGAACAGGTGGGCCGCGCCGTGCCTGGTTCAGACCACGTGGTGGCACCCTGGCCGCACGAGGAAAGCCCTTGCACCGCACTGGTGACGTCGCCCGCGAAACGGGCCGCGCCGTCGGTGACGTCGCCGATCCCGGCGGCCGTCGCGTCGGTGACCGGCGTGACGCTCGCGTCGACCGGGTCCGCCGAAGCGGCCGAAGAGGAGACGGCCCACGCCGCCGCGGTGGCCGCGAGCGCGCCGCCGACGACGAACAACGCACGCGACGCGAGACGGCCGAAGCGCGTCGCGCCCCGCCTCTCGTGCACAGCGTCGTTCGTCACAGGTGATTTCTCCTCAAGGGCGAAAATTGATTTCGGTTTTCGGCGGGAACGGCACAGTTCCGCGGTGGTGCAAAACCGAGACAACCAAATTTCCGGTCCCCCGCGCATCCTTGACACGGCTTGATGCCACCATCGTGTGAACAACACAGAGTGTGGCCGGGTCTCACGATGGGTCATTCCCGGAGAAGACGGCCGGTTACTCCAGAGTCGGTTCGCGCGGCACCGGCGAAGCGGTGATTCGCGCCGACCGCTGGGCGATCCGCCCGGTTTTCCCCGGCCGGGCCGATACGGTTGACCCTGTGAGCCAGCCAGGGCGCGGACAACGCGAACAACCGTCCCTTTCCGAACCAGTCGCCGACGTCACCGGCTTCATCCCGCGCGGCCTGCGCGTCTCCGCCGCGCTGTCGTGGCGGTTCATCGTCGTGATCGCCGCGCTGTACGCGGTGGTGTGGCTGCTGGGCTATCTCGCCTCGGTCGTGGTGCCGGTGTCGATCGCGCTGCTGCTTTCGGCGCTGCTCGCCCCCGCGGTGTCGCGGCTCGTGCAGGTCCGCTTCCCGCGCGGGCTCGCCACGGCGATCGTGCTCGTGGCCGGGCTCGCCGTGCTCGGCGGGCTGCTGACGTTCGTGATCACCCAGTTCTCCAGCGGGCTTCCCGAACTGCAGCAGCAGCTGACCACGAGCCTCAACCAGATCAAGGACTGGCTGATCAACGGTCCGCTGCACCTGCGCCAGGAGCAGATCCAGGACTTCATCAACCAGGCCATCGGCTTCCTGCAGAACAACCAGGCGTCGATCACCACCACCGCGCTGACCACCGCGGGCACCGTCGGCGAGATCCTCACCGGCTTCGTGCTGACGCTCTTCGTCACGATCTTCTTCCTCGCCGGCGGCGACGGCATCTGGTCGTTCCTCGTGCGCGGTGTTCCGGGACGGGTGCGCAGGCGGGTGGACGTGGCGGGACGGCGCGGCTTCGCGTCGCTGGTCAGCTACATCCGCGCGACGGCCGCGGTGGCCGTGGTCGACGCGGTCGGCATCGGCATCGGGCTGTGGATCGTCGGCGTGCCGCTGGTGATCCCGCTGGCGACGCTGGTGTTCCTCGGCGCGTTCATCCCGATCATCGGCGCGCTGATCACCGGCGGCGTCGCGGTGCTGATCGCGCTCGTGTCGAAGGGCGTCATCGGCGCGGTGGTCGTGCTGGCCATCGTGATCGGCGTGATGCAGCTGGAAAGCCATGTGCTGCAGCCGTTGCTGCTCGGCCGCGCGGTGCGGCTGCACCCGCTCGCGGTGGTGCTGGCGATCGCCACCGGGCTGGTCGCCGCCGGTATCGCGGGCGCGCTGCTCGCGGTGCCGCTGCTGGCTGTGCTCAACGCCGGGATCCGGTCGCTGCTGCACGAACACGATCCTGATCCGGCGACAGTCGACGCGCTGCACAGCAAGGCCGCGAACCCGAACAACGACCCGGAAGAGGGTGCGGACGACAAGGACGCCGGCTCCGAAGACAGCACAGAAGACGAGAAGTGAGCGTTCGATCCATCCGAGACCCGGTGGCACCGCTGTGGCGCGGTGTCGTGGTGCTGCGCGTCGTCACCTGGTTGTTCGCGCTGGCAGTGGCGATCGCGCACCACTCGAGCTTCCAGCGGCCGTGGCTCGCGTGGCTCGTCATCGGAGTGATGGCCGTGTGGTCTGTCGTGTCGAGTCTGGCGTACATGCGCGAGAACGGGCGGTGGCGCTGGCTGGTGATCTTCGACCTCGTACTCACCACAGCTCTCATGCTCACGTCGCCGTGGATCCTGTCGGACGCGCAGTTCGACAACGCGACGACGCCGTTGATCACCACGGTCTGGGCGGCGGTAGCGCCGATCGCGACGGCAACGCGCTTCGGCGCGCGCAGCGGCGTATTAGCGGGCCTCGTCGTGGCAGTAGGTACTGGTGTCGCACGCGCGAACGTCGACATCGACGTCATCCGTGACGGTGTGCTGTTGTGCGCGAGCGGTCTCCTTGTCGGCATGGCCGCGACGCTCGCGCGCAGCTCCGCCGAAGCGCTCGCGCGCGCACTTCGCACCGAAGCAGCGACGGCCGAGCGTGAACGGCTCGCGCGCTCGATTCACGACAGTGTGCTTCAGGTACTCGCGCGCGTACGGCGTCGCGGTCTCGAAGTAGGCGGTGAAGCTGCGGAGCTGGCGAGGCTCGCGGGGGAGCAGGAGATCGCGTTGCGCGCGTTGGTGAGCAGCGAACCGACCCGGTCCGGCGACACCGCGGACCTCCGGTCGGCGTTGCAACTGCTGGCGACCACGTCGGTGCAGGTCTCGACGCCAGCGGGAACGGTGGACCTGCCCGCGCACGTCACCGAGGAACTCGTCGCGATCACCCGCGAAGCACTGGCTAACGTGGAGAAACACGCTGGTCCGGACGCGCACGCCTGGGTGCTGCTGGAAGACCTCGGCGGCGAGGTCGTGGTGAGCATCCGCGACGACGGGCCGGGGATCGAGGGCGGCAGGCTGGAACGCGCGGCGGCCGAGGGTCGTCTCGGGGTAGTGAAGTCGATTCGCGGCCGGGTGGCCGATCTCGGCGGGACCGCGGTGCTGGACAGCGCACCCGGCCGGGGCACGGAGTGGGAAGTGCGGGTGCCAGCCACGATGAGGGACGGGCGATGACGGAACGGACGATCTCCGTGATGGTGGTCGACGACCACCCGATCTGGCGCGACGGCGTGGCCCGCGACCTCAGCGAGAACGGGTTCGAGGTGGCCGCGACCGCGCCCGACGCCCCGGCGGCGGTCCGGATCGCGCGCGCGGTGCGGCCGGACGTGGTGCTGATGGACCTGAATCTCGGCACCACCTCCGGCGTCGAGGCGACCCGCGAGATCACCGCGGCGGCACCGGACACGCGGGTGCTGGTGCTCTCGGCCAGCGGCGAGCACAGCGACGTGCTGGAAGCGGTGAAGGCGGGCGCGTCCGGCTACTTGCTGAAATCGGCGTCCGCGGCGGAGCTGGTGGACGCGGTGCGCCGCACGGCCGACGGCGATCCGGTGTTCACCGCCGGGCTGGCGGGCCTGGTGCTCGGCGAGTACCGGCGGATGGCCGACGCCCCCGACGGCGCGCCGGAACCGCCGCGGCTCACCGACCGGGAGACCGACGTGCTCCGGCTGGTCGCGAAGGGGCTGACCGCGCGGCAGATCGCGGAACGGCTGGTGCTCTCGCACCGGACGGTGGAGAACCACGTGCAGTCGACGTTGCGGAAACTCCAGCTGCACAACCGGGTCGAGCTGGCGCGGTACGCGATCGAGCACGGGCTCGACGAGGACTGAGTTCACGAGGTCGAGACCCCGGCGGCCTGCTGCGCCGCGGCGAGTTTCGCCTTCCCCAGCCGCCAGGCCGGTTCGCCCGGATGCCACGCCGCGACCACCCCGTCGTCCACGACCAGGTCCCCGGCCTCCGTCCACTCCAGGCCCGAGTGCTTCAGATTCTCCGTCGAGTAAGGCATCGACGGCGCTTGCTGCCAGGTGCCGTCGCGCAGATTCAACAGCCACAGGTCCCGGGTCTGCGTGCCGGTTCCGGCGAACGACGGCGTGCCGAAGTCGACCACGGCGACGGTGCCGTCCCGGCTGGGCAGCACGTACGGGTTCGGCTGCGACACCGGCAACGTCACCGGTTTCCGCGCTCCGCTGCGCAGGTCGAGCACGGTCAGGTCGGTGAGTTCGCCGAGAACCAGCCGATCACCGGCCGCGGCGAGGATGCGCGGCGACTGCTGCACGGTACGTCCGGTGGCCGGGTCGATGAGGACGTCGACAGTCTCCGCGGTGCCACCGCCGACAGTGATCAGCAGCCCGTGCGACGTCTCCACCCGGACGAGCGTGCGGCACTCCGCCACCGTGCCCCGGCCGAACGAGACGCCGGTGAGCGCGACGTGCTCCAGCCGGCAGAGGTCCGGACTGTCCTGGCGGATCAGCCACACGCTGGTGCCGTCCGCGCCCGGTGCGGCGCTCACCGCTTTGCCGAGCGACCGCGGGGGCGAAAGTCCCAGGTAGACATACACCTCGGCGGGATCGCAGGCGGCCTGCGAGCAGATCGGCGCGGTCAGCACGACCGGCGTGTGGCCGACCCGCAGCACCGACACTGCCCGCTGCCCGCCGGGAACGCCGGGCAGGGTTCCGCGCACGCCCGAATCGGCGTCGAACACCGTCGGCGGCGACGTGGCCAGCAACAACTCCACGCCGATGCCGCCGGTGGCGACGCCGCCGTCGAGGCCGGTGGGCGGGGGCGTGGTCGGAGTCGGGCGTACCGAGGAGGTGACCGGAGCCGGTGCCGGGAGGCCGCTGGTGCAGGCGGTCAGCAGACAGCAGGCCGCGACCAGCGCGACTGTTGCGCGGAGTACGGGTCCGTTCAGGGTTTTTCCCCGATCTGCCAGCGGAAATCGAGTTCTACCATCGATGTCATGGCCGAGGAAGAGACGATCGCCGCGCAGCCCGCGACCGAGACCAAGCCGTTGACCGAGCGCGACATCCGGGTGTCCGACGACGAGCGCGAACACGTGGTCGGGGTGCTGCAGAAAGCGATCGGCCACGGGATGCTCACCCTCGACGAGTTCACCGAACGCACCGACCAGGCGCTCGCGGCCCGCACCAGGGGCGACCTCAACGCCGTTCTCGCCGACCTGCCCGGGCTGGTGCACCCCGGAGCGGCACCGCAATACGCGCCGATGCCCGAACCTCCCGGCTACGGGCCGAACTACGGGCTGGGCAGGCGGCTCGAACTCAACGCCAAGTACTCGTCACTGCAGCGCAGCGGCCCGTGGCAGGTGCCGGCCGCGATGGTGGTGCGCAACAAGTACGGCAGCACCAAACTCGACTTCACCGAGGCCCGCGTCGCCACCCCGGTGGTGCAGATCGAACTCGACTCGAAGTGGGGTTCGGTCGAGCTGATCATCCCGCAGCACGCGGCGGTGGACTACAACTCGATCACCGAGATCAAGTTCGGCTCGCTCGACGACAAGACCGGCAGCAACGGCCGCGCGGGCACCCCGCGCTACGTGCTGACCGGCCGCATCCACGGAGGCTCGCTGGTCATCCGCCACCCTCGGCGGGGCATCTTCGGCTGACCAGCGTCCGGCGCCGGATCCGGTTACCCCATCTCTCACCCGGGTCCGGCGTCCCCTTATGCGGAAACTGCCTCCGCGACCGCCTTGCGCGCCGAGGCGGGATCGGCGGTGGCGAGCGCCGCCGCCGCGATCTCTCGCGCCTGCTCCCGCGACACCGTCGCCAGGCTCGCGCCGACCGCGCGGACCGCCGGGGCGTTCATCGACAGACTCGTCAGGCCGAGCCCGGCCAGCACCAGCGCGAGCCGCGGGTCGGCCGCCGCCTCGCCGCACACGCCCGCCGGTTTGCCGGTCGCTTCCGCCGCGTCGCCGATCAGCTTCAGCAGGCGCAGCAATCCGGGCTGCCACGGGTCGTTCAGCTTCGCCACCGCGCCGAGCTGACGGTCGGCGGCGAAGGTGTACTGGGCCAGGTCGTTCGTGCCGACAGAGACGAAATCGACCACGTCCAGGATTTCCCGCGCCAGCACCGCGGCGGCGGGAATCTCGATCATCACGCCCGCGCGGGCGATCCCGGCGGCGCGCACGCGCTCGGCGAACCAGGCGGCTTCCTCGACGGTGCCGACCATCGGGGCCATCACCGAAACTTCCGCGCCGGAATCCTCCGCCGCGCCCGCGATGGCTTCGAGCTGCCGGTCGAGCACCTCCGGCCGGTCGAACGCGATCCGCAGGCCGCGGACGCCGAGCGCCGGGTTGGGCTCGTCGTCCGGGGACAGGAACGCGAGCGGTTTGTCCGCGCCCGCGTCCAGCGTGCGCACGATGACCGGCTTGCCGCGGAACGGCGAAAGCACTGCGGCATAGGCTTTTCGCTGCTCTTCGACGGACGGCTCGGCCGGCGCGTCGAGGTAGCAGAACTCGGTGCGGAACAGCCCGACTCCCTCGGCGCCCGCGTCCGCGGCGGCCTGCGCGTCGGCCGGGGAGCCGACGTTGCCGTACACCTTCACCCGGTGCCCGTCGGACAGCTCGCCGACGCCGTTCCATTCGGCCGGGCCAGAAGCGGCGGCGGTGACGATCGGCGCGGACGGGTCGACCGTCTCGATCACGCCGGTGTCGCCGTCGACCGACAGCGCCTTGGCGTCGGAGGCCAGCAGCCCGCGCACCGCGACGACCGCCGGAATTCCCAGCGCCCGCGCGAGAATCGCGGTGTGGCTCGTCGGGCCGCCCTCCTCGGTGACCAGCGCGAGCACCTTCGCCGGGTCGAGCCCCGCGGTGTCGGCGGGCGCGAGGTCGCGGGCGACGAGCACGCTCGGCGACGTCAGCTCGGGCACCCCGGGAGGGGCGACGCCGAGCAGTTCGGCGACGAGCCGGTCGCGCACGTCACGAACGTCGCGGACCCGCTCGGCCATATACCCGCCGGCGGCCGCCAGTGCGTCGGCGAAACCTTCGGCGGCCTGGTAGACGGCGCGGGCCGCGGGTAGGTTCCGCGCCGTCACCAGCTGTTGAGCCTGAGCGGCGAGCGCCGGGTCGGCGGCCATCGCGGCGGTCGTGATCAGGATCGTCGCGGCCTCGCCGGTCGCGGCCTCGGCGTGGGCTTCCAGCCGCGCGGCGACCGCCTGCGCGGCGGGCTCGATCCGGGCCGCCTCCGCCGCCGGATCCTCCGGCGCGGGCGTGCTGGCGGGTTCCCCGAGCGGCTCGGCGACCCGCACGACGGGTCCGCTCGCGCGTCCGGGGCTCACCGCGACCCCGGTCAGCGAGGAACCGGCAGCGGACTCGGCCGGAGCGGCGGCACTCTCAGACATGGTCTAGACCATAGCTCACGTGGACGGCGATCTCCCGGGGCGCCGCACCCGTTTCCCGATTTCGCACCCGTTCGACCACCGGACGCACCTCCTCGTGCCACCAAGCGCGGGCCAGTTCCGCGCGGTCGCGCGGCACCCGGCCCCGCAAAGTCTGCCGGAAACCCCAGTCCTCCGCCGAGTCCGCGAGCCGGAACCAGTCAGCCGGGTCGTCCAGCCACAGGTCGGTCCGATCGGCGTCAGCGAGCGGGACGCGCTCCAGGAACATCCGCTCGGCCTTCTTCGACGTGACGTCGCGATCGTGCGCACCGACCGCACCTCGGCCAGGACAGTCTCGGCACCGCGCGCCCTGGCCAGCGCGATCCGGTGAGGTCCGGCCTCCACGAAGTGTCTGTCTCCCAGCCGCACGAGCCGCACTGGCGGGCCTGGCTCATTCCAGCTCGGCGGCCGTCGGATACGACGGCTGGGCCCCATGCCGCGTCACGGTCACCGCGGCCACCTTCACCGCCCGCTCGGCGGCTTCGACCAGGTCAGCGCCATCGGCGAGAGCCGCCGCCAACGCACCAGCGAACGCATCGCCCGCGCCCGTCGTGTCGACTGCTTCCACCTGGGGCGATTCGACCGTTGTCGACTTGTCGCCCTCAATCACCGCCGCGCCCTTGGCACCGAGCGTGACCACGGCCGCGCGCGGGCCGAGTTCGAGGAGTTTTCGCGGGTCAGCGTCCTCCGAGCCGAGCAGATAAGCCGCCTCGTGCTCGTTGACCAGCAGGACGTCCAGCGCGGCCAGCGTTTCGGGCGACACCTCGGCCGCCGGGGAGAGGTTCAGCAGCACCCGCACGCCGTTCTCGCGCGCCCGCACCACCGCGCGTTCGATCGTCGGCAGCGGCACTTCCAGCGAGGCGACGAGCACGCGGACGCCGTCCAGCGCCTCGTCGGTGATGTCCCCGGGTTCCAGCGCGGAGTTCGCGCCGGGGGAGACCAGGATGGAGTTTTCCCCGTCCGGAGTCACGGTGATGTAGGCGATTCCGGTAGGCCGATCGACAGTCCGAACGAATTGCGTATCGACACCCGCATTAGACAACGAATCCCGCAGCATTCGACCGTATGGATCGTCGCCGACCGCACCGAGCAACGCGACGTCCGCTCCGAGTTTTCCCGCCGCGACCGCGGTATTCGCTCCCTTGCCGCCCGGGGACAACGCGGTGTCGCCGCCCAGCACCGTCTCGCCGCCGCCGGGACGACGATCGACCGGCACCACCAAATCGGCATTCGCGGACCCGACCACCAGCACCGCAGCACTCATGCCGCCACTCTGCCATGACCCGTCCTTTCCGCCATCTGTGCCCGAAAGTGAAAGCGTTTGTAACTTTCTCGGCGCTCAGTGCGACAATCAGGCGGAACAGCGACTGGCCGTCACTCGATCGGGGGATCCGTATCCCCCGGGCGTCACTTCTGCGACGGGCTTCGCTCTTCTTCGAGCGTCACTGGCCTTGAGCCGATGACGTTGCCCCGACCGGAAGCGCACCGGAGAGGGCATCGGGTCGCCGGCGCCGATCACGTAGCCCCCCGAGTGATCGGCGTCGGCGGCGCCCCGATTCGCGCGCCAGGTGCCTGAAATGGTGTCCAGACCACCTAGACTGCCCAGATGAGCAGCCCCACACGCAGGGGTCGCGCGCGAGCGGCTACCGAATCCGACATCCGCCGGACCGCGCGAAAACTGCTGGTAGGCCAGGGTCCGGAAGCCGTGACGCTGCGGGCCATCGCCCGGGAGCTGGGGATCACCGCACCGGCTCTCTACCGCTACTACGAATCCCGCGACGACCTGCTGGAGAACCTCCGCCTCGACGTCTGCACCGACCTCGCCGCCGAAATCGCCGAGGACATCGCGGAACTCAAGGACGAGGGCCTGCTGCAGCTGTTCCAGATCTGCAAAGGCTTCCGAAGCTGGGCGCTGACCCACACCAAGGAATTCACCCTGGTGTTCGCGTCGCCGACCGGGGCCACCGGCACCGCGACCGGCAGCGCGCTGCGCAGGCTGGACGAGCCGTTCGGCAAGATCTTCCTCGCCGCGGCGGGCCACGTGCTCGCCCAGCACGACCTGGTCATGCCGCCGAACGACGTGGTCCCGCCCGAACTCCGCGACGACCTCACCGCGTTCCAGCAGGACCTGCTCACGGTGCTCAAGGAGTCCGGACGGGAGATCCCGCCGGAGAAGCTGGACCTCGGGCTCACCTACCTGATGATCACCTTCTGGGCGCGGCTCTACGGCCACGTGACCCTCGAGGTGTTCGGCAACTACCCGATCCCGGTGTCCAAACCCGACGTGCTGTTCGAGGCCATGCTCACCGACCTCGCCCGCGACGTCGGCCTCTACTCGGGTTAGGCCGCGTGGCCGCCGTCGACCGAAATGGTCGAGCCGGTCACGTACGCGCTGGCCGGCGAGGCGAGGAACGCCACCGTGTCGGCCACTTCCGCGGGCTTGCCGTACCGGCCGGCAGCGGTCATGGACGCCTGGTCCGCGGCGTACGGGCCGTCGGCCGGGTTCATGTCGGTATCGGTGGGTCCCGGGTGCACCAGGTTCACCGTCACGCCGTTCGGAGCCAGTTCGCGGGCCAGCGCCTTGGTCAGCCCGACCATCGCGGACTTGCTGACCGCGTACAGCACCATCCCCGGACCCGGCACGCGATCGGTCACGCAGCTGCCGATCGTGATCACCCGGCCGCCCTCGCCGAGGTGCTTGGCCGCCGCCTTCGTCGCGGCCAGCACGCCGCGCACGTTCACCGCGAGCACCCGGTCGACGTCGTCCATCCCAGTCTGCTCCAGCGGCCCGACGAAACCGACGCCCGCGTTGTTGACCAGCACGTCCAGCCGTCCGAACTCGGCGACCGCCGCCTCGACCGCGGCTTCCACGGCCGCCGGATCGGCGCTGTCCGCACCGACGGCGAGCGCGCGCCGCCCGAGCGCCTTGATCCGGTCGACCACTTCCGCCGCCTGCTCGGCGTTCACCGCGTAGGTGAGCACCACATCCGCCCCAGCCTCGGCGAGCCGCGTGGCCGTCGCCGCACCGATTCCGCGGCTGCCGCCGGTCACCAATGCCACTTTGCCGTCGAGGTTCATGTTCGTCCTTCCGGTGTGTTTCCCTTGCCCTCCAATAAAAGCGGGACAGGACGGACGAAGCTGGCGTCTTTCGGTCGCGGCGGTCCCGGACACAAAACCGGCCCGGGACCGCGAAGTCCCGGGCCGGTGTGCGGCTAGCCGCTCAGAGCACGATGTTGACCAGCCGGCCCGGCACCACGATCACCTTGCGCGGCGTCTTGTCGCCGACCAGCGCGGCGATCTTCTCGTCCGCCAGCGCGGTCGCCCGCACCGCGTCGTTCTTCGCGTCCGCGGCCACGGTGATCCGCGAGCGGACCTTGCCGTTGACCTGGATCGGGTACTCGACCGAGTCCTCGACCAGGTACTTCTCGTTCACGACCGGGAACGGCCCGTGCACCAGCGAGTCCACGTGGCCCATCCGGTGCCACAGTTCCTCGGCGACGTGCGGGGCCAGCGGAGCCAGCAGCAGCACCAGCGGCTCGGCCACCTCGCGCGGGGTCCCCGCGGCCGAGCCGTACACCTTGGTCAGGTGGTTGTTCAGCTCGATCAGCTTCGCGCCGGCAGTGTTGAACCGCATCTCCGCGTAGTCCTCGCGGACCCCGGCGATGGTGCGGTGCAACAGCTTCCGGTCCGCCTCGGTCGCCTCGTCCGCCGAGACCCGCAGCTCGCCGGTCTGCTCGTCGACCAGCAGCCGCCACAGCCGCTGCAGGAACCGGTGCGCGCCGACGACGTCCTTGGTCGCCCACGGCCGCGACATGTCCAGCGGACCCATCGACATCTCGTACACGCGGAAGGTGTCCGCGCCGTAGGTGTCCGACATTTCGTCCGGCGTCACGGCGTTCTTCAGGCTCTTGCCCATCTTGCCGTATTCCTGCTTGACCTCTTCGTCGCCGAAGAAGAACTTGCCGTCGCGCTCGACGACGTCCTCAGCAGGCACGTACACACCGCGCTTGTCGGTGTAGGCGAACGCCTCGATGTAGCCCTGGTTGAACAGGCGGCGGTACGGCTCCTTCGAGGACACGTGGCCCAGGTCGTACAGCACCTTGTGCCAGAACCGGGAGTACAGCAGGTGCAGCACCGCGTGCTCGACGCCGCCGACGTACAGATCGACGCCGCCCGGGTCGTCCACGCCGTGCTCGGCCGGACGCGGGCCCAACCAGTACGCCTCGTTCTCCGGCGCGCAGAACACGTCCTGGCTCGCCGGGTCGACGTAGCGCAGCTGGTACCAGCAGGAACCAGCCCACTGCGGCATGACGTTGGTGTCGCGGCGGTACTTCTTCGGCCCGTCGCCCAGGTCCAGGGTGACCTCGACCCAGTCCTTCGCGCGCGACAGCGGCGGCGACGGCTCGGAATCGGCGTCGTCCGGGTCGAAGGTCTTCGGCGAGTAGTCGTCGACCTCCGGCAGCACGACCGGCAGCTGGTCCTCGGGCAGCGCGATCGGCAGGTTGTTCTCGTCGTAGACGATCGGGAACGGCTCGCCCCAGTAGCGCTGGCGGGCGAACAGCCAGTCGCGCAGCTTGTACTGCACGGTGCCCTCGCCCGCGCCGCGGTCCTCCAGCCAGGCGATGATCGTCTTCTTGGCGTCGGCGACGCCCATGCCGTTCAGGTCAACGGTGTCGTTGGCGGAGTTGATCGCCGGACCGTCGCCGGTGAACGCCTCGCCCTCGAAGCCCTCGCCAGGGTCGACCGTGCGGACGATCTCCAGCTCGAACTTCTTCGCGAAGTCGTAGTCGCGCTGGTCCTGCGCGGGCACCGCCATGATCGCGCCGGTGCCGTAGCCCATCAGCACGTAGTCGCCGACGAAGACCGGGATTTCCTTGCCGTTGACCGGGTTCACCGCGTAGGTGCCGGTGAAGACGCCGGTCTTCTCCTTGTTCTCCTGCCGGTCCAGATCGGACTTGCGGGAGGCCGCGGCCCGGTAGGCGGCGATGGCCTCGGCGGGCGTCTTCGCGCCGCCGGTCCAGCTTTCCGGGTGCTCGCCCGGCCACTGCGCCGCGGTCAGCTTCTCGACCAGCGGGTGCTCCGGCGCGATCACCATGTAGGTGGCGCCGAACAGGGTGTCCGGACGGGTGGTGAAGACCTCGATCTTCTCGTCTCCGGCGGCGAACGCGACGCGCGCGCCCTGCGAGCGGCCGACCCAGTTGCGCTGCATGGACTTGACCTTGTCCGGCCAGTCCAGCAGCTCCAGGTCGTCGACCAGGCGGTCGGCGTACGCGGTGATCCGCATCATCCACTGGCGCAGGCTCTTGCGGAACACCGGGAAGTTGCCGCGGTCGCTGCGGCCGTCCGCGGTCACCTCCTCGTTCGCGACGACGGTGCCCAGGCCGGGAGCCCAGTTCACCGGGGCCTCGGAGATGTAGACCAGCCGGTGGTCGTCGATGATCTTGCGCTGCTCGACAGTGCTCAGCTCGGCCCACGGGCGGCCGTCCGGCGTCGCGCGCTCACCCGCGGCGTACGCCTTCTCCAGCTCCTCGATCGGGCGCGCCTTGCGGGCGTCCTCGTCGTAGTAGGAGTTGAAGATCTGCAGGAAGATCCACTGTGTCCACTTGTAGTAGTCCGGGTCGATCGTCTCGATCGACCGGCGCTCGTCGTGGCCCAGTCCCAGCCGCTTCAGCTGGCGGCGCATCGTGGCGATGTTCTGCTCGGTCGTGGTGCGCGGATGCGTGCCGGTCTGCACCGCGTACTGCTCGGCGGGCAGGCCGAACGCGTCGTAGCCCAGCGTGTGCAGCACGTTCCGGCCGATCATCCGGTGATACCGCGCGTAGACGTCGGTGCCGATGTAGCCCAGCGGGTGCCCGACGTGCAGGCCGGAACCGGACGGGTACGGGAACATGTCCTGCACGAACAGCTTGTCCGAGGGCACCGGCTCGCCCGCTTCGGCGAGCGGACCGACCGGGTTCGGCGCGTGGTAGGTGCCGTGGTCGGACCAGTGGTCCTGCCAGCGCTGCTCGATCTGCCCGGCCAGCTCCGCGGTGTAGCGGAACGGCGGGGCGTGCTCAGCGTCCGCGGCACTCTTCGCCGCGGCCCCGGTGGCCTCGTCAGACCCAGTCATCGCCGTCTTCCTCCGTGTCGAGCCACTCCCAGAAACAACTCGACCCCCCAAGCCAGAAGGCATGAGGGGTCGCCGCGCCGAGCCGGTCATCGGACCAGGTCAGCGCGGCAGGCCAAGGAGCAGCCGAGCCGTGTTCATGCACTCATCGTAACGCGCTGGTCAAAGCCGTTCCGACGGGACCGCCAAAGCGACGACCTGGGTCACCTGGGACGCGGAGAAGTTGTTGTCGCTCACGAGCAGGAGACTGCGCTGACCGGACGGCAGCGCCGGGCCCCAGGTCATCCCCTCGATGTTGTCCACGGTGGACAGCGGAAGGTCGGAAAGGTCGACGAGCAGCTTTTTCTTCACCGGCTTGACGTGCTTGGCGGCGGTCAGGGACGGGGTGTCGAGGACGTTCGTCGCGCCGGTGGTGTCGATCTCGAAGATGCGCACCTTGTTGCCGACGCCGGTGACGAAGGACCGCTCCATCATCAGGAATTTCGTCGGATCCGCCTGGTTCACCGCGAGCATCGAGGAAACGCCGGTGTCGGCGAACCCGGTGGCGGGCTTCGGCGCGGCGAAAAGCTTCTCCTGCGGATACGCGTACTGCGCGAGCACGTGCCCGAACCGGCTCTGCAGGGTGATCCGCGACAACGCGCCCGACGTCGGCGTGGGCGGCGGCCCGTCCTGCAGCAGCGGGGCCTCGACCTCGCTGGCCAGCAGTGTGCCGAAGCCGGTGTAGGCGAGGCCTTCGAGGACGTAATTGCGGCGCGGACCAGCGTCCGGCGTCATCCGCTCGTTGGCGGGCAGCGGCAGATCGCGCACGTAGCGGCCGTCCCGGGCGGCTTCGCGGATCGACGGCTGGATCAGGTGCTGGTCAGCGAGCCGGTCGCCTTCCTGCGACCAGACGTAATGCCCGGTCCACGGGTCGACGCGCAGTTCCTCGGGGTCGATCGTCTGCTCGTTCTGCGGAGCGGCCGGGTCGTTCTTCGCGAGCGGCGGGTACGGCGTGCCGTCCGGGCGCAGCAGCGGCTGTGTGCCGGTGAAGGTGACCGGACCCACACCGTTGGCGCTGACGTCGAACTTCGCGGTGTAGAAGCGCGCCGGGTTGATCGCGGAGCGGTCGTCGCTGATGAAGACGTAGCCGCCGGTGCGCGGATCGAAGTCGATCGACGACAACCCGCCGACCGTCGTGCCCTGGAACTGCAGATTGTGCGGCACCCGCTGCTCGCCGAGCAGCCGGACCGGACGCGGCGCGGCGTCGGCGGTTCCCGGGATGAGCAAGGACAGCGTGACGATCCCGGCGGCGGCGAGCACCCGGTGTCGCGTGGACGAAGACATGGCCGCTAGCACAGCCGACGAGGGTATCCGGGACATGGCCGTGAGGTCACGCTTATCCTCAAGAGGTGTTCGCTATCGCGCTCGTCCCGATCGTCCTTGGTGTCGTCGTCGGCTGGGGTGGTTTCCTCGGCATGCGCGGACGGCTGAGCAGGGCAAGCGGGGCCGGAGTCCGGACCGAAGCCTCGATGCGCAGCGAAGAGGCGTTCAAGCTCGCCAACCGGGTGGCCGGAATCCCGACCCTGGCCGGCGGCGCGGCCGCGGTGGTCTGCGGACTCGCCGGCCTCGCGATCCCCGCTACCGCTGGCCTGGTGGCCGCCGCGATCGTCGGACTGCTCGGCCTGCTGGTGATGGTCGTCGCCGGTGCCCGGATGGGTGCCCGAGCCGCGCTGACAGTGCCCGCCCCCGCGCCGGTCCCGTCCGGTTGCAGCGGCTGCGCGTGCGGCGCCGGCGGCTGCGGAGTCCTGCAGAAGTCCAGCGAGGCCTAATTCCGCTGCAAATCGCCGGGATGGGTGGCCAGCAACGCGAGCGGCACCCCCTGGCGGCGCAGTACCTGTCCCCACAGATCGCGGCTGGGCGGCGCGAGAATGTCGCTGGGCAACGCGGGGACGATCACCCAGTCCTCGCGCTCGATCTCGCCCGCGAGCTGCCCTGAGTCCCATCCGGCGTAGCCCGCGAACACGCGCACGCCCCGCACCTTCGGCACGAGAACCTCGGGATCGCTGTCCAGATCGACGAGCGCGACCGGCCCCCGCACCGCGACCACGCCCGGAACGCTGGAGGCGGTCTCCCCAGTCCGCAACGCGGCGAGACAAAGCGCGGTCTTCTTGTCGACCGGCCCGCCGACGAAGACGGACTGAGGCTCGGCGACGTGCGCGCCCCACCCCGGCAGGACGTCATTCACCGGGACGTCGGACGGCCGGTTCAAGACCACCCCGAGCGTGCCCTCCGCCCGGTGATCGATCACGAACACCACGGTCCGCTTGAAGTTCGGGTCGAACATCGTGGGTGCGGCGACCAGGAGCGTTCCCGGTTCAACCTCGGCGTCCGCTGGCACGCCACCCATGATCCCATCACCCGCCACGGGAAATCCTCCCGGCACGGGAACACCAGCACCACGCGCCTCGTTGAGAACAGTGAGCCGGCGCACTCGTGTCCCCCGGGCTCACTGAAGAACCGCCTTTGTGGAATACCGGTCCGGCCGGAGCCACACTGCGCCAAGCCGCCGAGAGGCGAAACGAGTGCGCCGGTGTCGGCTCTTCCTGTTCGGCGCTTCGCACCTTCCCCCCGGCCACCGGCGCCGAGTACCCGGGGGGCCGAGCCCCCCGGACCCCCGCGGTGCCTTTGGTGGCGGTTTTCGGGGTGGCGGGGGCGGAGCCCCCTTTGGCTTCGGGGTGGGTGGGTTGGGTTGTGGGGGTGCGGGTGGGTTGTTGCCCCGGTGGTTAGCCCCGGTAGTTAGTGGTGGGGCTTGCTGGAAGTTTGTCTGGTTTGTTGATCCCTGTCGGGTTTGTTGAGGCACTTGGCGGTGTGGGGCGGGCTGGCTGCGCTTTGCTGTGCCGTCGTGAGCTTTCGTTCTGTTGTGAGCTTTTCGTTCTGTTGTGACTCGCACGCTCTGTGTGCGTGAGAGTGATCGGTCCCTGCTGCGGTGTTCGCCCGCAGGTGGCCATTGCTTTGTTTTCTGCGGCGTGCGCCTTCTGCGCTTTGGGCGCTTGCGGTCCTTGCCAGCGGTGCGCCCTTTCTGCGCTTCGGTTGCTTGCGGTCCTTGCCAGCGGTGCGGGCTTTCTGCACTTCCGGCGCTTGCGCGCGTCCTTGCCAGCGGCGTGCCTTCTGCACTTCCGGCCCTTGCGCGCCCTTGCCTGCGGCGTGCTTTTGGGCTTCGGGCGCTTGCGGTCCTTGCCAGCGGTGCGGGCTTTCTGCGCTCCGGGCGCTTGGGGGCCTTGTCTGCGGTGTGCTTTCTGCGCTTCGGGTGCTTGCGTTTCGCTGGTTTGTGGTGGTGCTTTTTGCGGGGCGGTCGCTCGGCCTCGGGTTGCGGTGCGCTCGGTCTCTTTGGGTCGGGTTGTGGGTGGTCTGCTCAGCTGTCCTGGTTTGTGGGTGTTCGGTGCCTCGCGGAGCGGTGTCTGTGCTGGGGTCTGCTCTCGTTGTCTCTCTCCTCTTGCTCGGTGCGGCCTCCTCTTGCTCGGTGCGGCGTTTAGCTGGCTGCGGGTCCGGTGTGGGGTGGGTGTGTTGCGGGCGGCTGTTCTGCATCTTCTTTGGCCGTGGGGGTTGCGCGGCTCGGTTGCGTGTTGTGCTGCGTCTCGCTGGGTGGTGGGTAGTGCTTCGTTGGGTGTCTGGCGGGGCTGGTGCGTCGTGGGAGTGTTGGGGGCTTGTTTTTTTGGGGGTTTTGTCGGGGGGTCTCGGTAGGGTTGCGGGGTGACGGTGGGGGAGCGGCGGCTGGGTTGGCAGTTGGTTCGGGATCCGTTGTTTCGGCGGTTGCTGTTCACGCGGTTCGCGGCGCAGTGGGGGGACGGCGTCTTCCGGGCCGGGTTGGCTGGGGCCGTTTTGTTCAATCCCGAGCGGGCGACCGATCCGCTGGCCATCGCGGAGGGGTTCGCGGCCTTGCTGCTTCCGTATTCGCTGGTGGGGCCGTTCGCGGGGGCGTTGCTCGACCGGTGGGATCGGCGGCGGGTGCTCGTGTTCGCCAATCTCGTGAGGGCTGCCGCGATCGTGGCGTCGGTCTTCGCGGTGGGTGCGGGTGTGGGCGGGATCGGGTTGTTTTCGCTCGCGTTGCTCGCCGAGGGGATCAGCCGGTTCATCGGGTCTGGGCTGTCGGCCGCGTTGCCGCACATCGTGGAGCCCAAGGCGGTCGTTTCCGCGAACGCGGTGGCGGCGACGCTCGGGTCGGCGATCGCGGTCGTCGGGGGCGGGTGCGCGATCGGGTTGCGGGCGGTGTTCGGGTCGGGGGACGTCGGCTCGGCGGAGACCACGGCGTTCGCGGCGGTCGGGGCGTTGCTGTCGGCCTTCCTCGCGCATCGGTTCGCGAAGGGAGTGCTTGGGCCGACCGTCGTCGACGAGCCGACTAATCCGGTCGTGGCGGTTGCGCGGGGGCTCGCGGACGGAGCGAGGCACGCCTGGCGGGCACCCAACGTCACAGCCGGGTTCGTCGCGTTGTTCGCACATCGTGCCGCGTACGGGATTTCGTTGCTGGTCAGCGTGTTGCTGATGCGCAATTACTTCACTGACGACGGGATTTTCCGAGCGGGACTACCGGGGCTTGGGCAGCTGGTCGCGTGTGCGGGGGCGGGCATTCTCGTAGCTGGCCTGGTGACGGCGCGGCTGATCCGGTCGGTCGGCCGGGTTCGGACGGTTCTGGGGTCGCTGCTCATCTCAGCGGTCACGCAGGCCGCGCTCGGGTTGCCGATGTCGCTGCCGTTGGCGGTGGTCGCGTCGTTCCTGATCATGGGGACCGGCCAGGTGTTGAGGCTGTCCGTCGATTCCTCGGTACAGCTGGATGTCGCGGACGAGGCGCGCGGACGGGTCTTCGCTCTCTACGACACCCTGTTCAACATCACCCAGGTGGTGGCGGTCTCGATCGCGGCGGCCTTCGTCAAGGACAACGGGTACTCGCCGGAGCTGATGGTCGTCGCGACCGCGCTCTATCTGCTGGGCGGGGCCGGATATCTGCTGGCCCGCCGACGCCGCGGCGATTCGCTGCCGCAAACCGTTGAAGCCAAACGGGGGTAGTAACTCACCGTTTGGCATTAGGGTGACTTGTGACCCGGTCGAGTTAATCTCGGCACGCGCAACCGACACGAGGGGCCACCGTGAGCACCATCGGCGACGACCGTGCCCGTCTCGACGCCGCTCCAGCTGTCCTGACCTCGCCCGACGGGCTCGTCCGCGCGACCGCCGGGCCGGCTGGCACGCTCGGCCGGCTCGAGTTCGCCCCGGACGCCTTCGAACGGACGACGCCCGCGCAGCTCGCGTTGACCGTCCAGGCCCTTGTCCAGCACCTGGCCGACGCCCCCGAACCGCAGCACGCCTCCTCTATGCCTGCTCCGCGGCCGACCCCGCGCCGCGTCCGTCCGCGCGGAACCGTTCCGCAGAACCGCCGTCGCGGGTCCTGATGCCGTCCGCTCCGGACGGGATGATTCACGTGGAACCAACGAGTACCGGTCAGCAGGCGCTCGTCGAGATCGGTCGGCTGATCCGGGCGAACCGGGCCGACCCGGACGCGGCGGCCGGTATCGGGTTCGCCCAGCTCGGCGACCATTTCGAGGTGCAGGCGCGCAATACCGTCGCGAGCACCGAGGTCGTCCAGCGGCTCACTGCGTTGCGCGCCGAGATGTATCAGCAGGGCCGGGGCACCTGGGTTCAGGCGCGTTACGTGCTCACCCCGGAAGGCACGTTCGACTTCGAATATTTCACCGACGGCGAGCCCCCGTGGACCACGCCGCCCGATTCGAGCGCCTACCTCGCCGAACTCGCCACCTTCCCCCGCGACGACGAACACCTTCCCGACTGGTGGCGGCTGCACGTCGGCCTCCAGCTCGGCGTCGAATTCCGGCGTGCCACAGCCGGAACCGGCGAACCGCTGTCGGAGGAAGAACTGCCGCTCGTGCTGCGGTACCTCGAACGCGAGGCCGCGGTCGGCGAACGACACCGCACCGACGGCACCTGGATCTGGCCGGTCGAGGTGGCCGAGCAGCTGCGCGAACACGGCGCGGCACCCGAGGCCGAACTGCTGCAGCACATCCGCGACCTGGGCTTTCACCCCCCGTACGTCGAACCTCTGGTGCGCCGCACGGCGGAAGCCGACCTCGCCGGGAAGCCCCGTCCGCGACCGACCGCGGACGACCTCCAGCGGACCGCGGCCGACGTCGCGGCCGAGCGGGAGACCAATCCGGATCCGGTCCTGTCCGACGCCGAACTGCTGGCCCACCTCGGCCACCGGCTCGACTCCTTCGGCATCTGGCGCGACGTCCGCTGTCTCGGCGGCCGGGAAGCCGGAAAATGGAGCCTCTACCAGGTCAGAGCCGGTTGGGCAGTCGTCGCGCCGGACGGCCGCGAGCAGACCTTCGCCGGACTCGAAGACGCCGCTCACCAGCTGTTCGGCGCGCTCCTGCTGCATCCCGCCCGCGCGACCGGCGGCCGCGAAACCCCGCTGGAAACGGCGAGGGAGGTCGCCGACTGGCCGGTCCAGCCCGTGCCGGGTGACCCTCCCCTCACGCTGCTGCGGAACAAGAGACTCACTCGGTTGGCGGAAGGTACCGTCGTCCTGCGATTCGGTGAAGAACCCGGCAACCTGGTCCACCACCAGGCGGTACGGTTCCCGACGACGTCCCTGCCACTCGAACGGGAGCGCATGACCAGCACTTTTCGCCTCCGAAGATCACTCCACGTGATCACCGGGGTGACGGTGGCCTGGGCGAACCTTCCTGGCGGAGCGGTGGCGTACGTCTTGCCCAAGCCGATCGCGGAGCACGAGTCCGACGGAAGCCTGGAGAGGATCGAGTAGGTGGAAGCGGCGGAAGCGGTAGACAAGGTCGGGAAGTGGTTGCGCGCCGTGCACGGCCCCGAGGTCTCCGGGCCGGGCGGCCTCCGGGTCGATCACAACCGCGTGCTGCGGGTCCCCGAAGGCTGGTCGATCCCCTACAACACCGTCGCGTTCCTCGACGACGGCCGTCCGGACAAGGAACTGTTCCCCGCGCCGTCGGTGCTCGTGCGCGAGCCGGACGGCGAACTGCGCCAGGCGCATCCGCATCCGGGTGGGCTCAGCACCCCGGTCGCGTACCCGGGCCAGGAGAGCTGGCGCGAGGTCGTCGACCCGGAGTACGCGAAGGCCGGGCTCGGCGAACTCGGCGTGCCGCTGCCCGCGGTCGCGGGATGGGTGAAGGTCGACAACGACGGCCACCAGACCGGTGACGAACGCGAGAACCCGGAGTACAAGGCCGGTCCGATCCGCCGCGGCTACCCCAAGCCGGAAAACCCGCTGGAAACCCTCCTCGCCTTCGCCAGCGTCGGCTGGCTCTCGCGCGAACAGCTGCTGATCGGCCTGCTGCGCTGCGAGGTCTTCGTGCCGTTCGACCTCAAAACCGGCGCGACCGACCGTTTCTACTTCTCCGAGGAACGCAACGAGCTGCGCGTCTTCAGCTCGACCCGGCACCTGCCCGCCCGCGAGCACGCCTGGTGGCGCGTCGACCTGGCGACGCTCGCCGAGTTCGAGCACCCGCCGAACCTGGTGATCAACGGCGGACCGGCGACGTTCGAGGACGTCGCGGGCGCCGAGCTGACCACGATCGCGAAGCGGTTCCCCCGCCACGAGCCGCGGGTCGACGAGAACGGCCGCTGCCCGGAGATCGAAGAAGACCTGGAGAAGTTCGCCGTCGAGACCGCCGCCCGGATCGGGCTGGAGAAGCCGGTCGACGTGCCGAAGGCGGCCGCGGAACGCGCGCGGCGGCACGGTTTCGAACTGACCGCCGACGAATGCCGCAAGACCGTCCTCGGCCGGTCGTGGCTGCGCCGGTTCGAGCAGCCGGAGCCGAGCCGCTCGCGGCCGAACGACTTGCGCGCCAACGGTCTCGTGCCGTCGTGGGACAACGAGGGCCGGATCGTGCCGAAGCTCGACACGTTCGGCAAGTACCCCGAGACGAACCTGGAGAACTTCCGGTACGGCTGGCAGCGGGTCGTCGGCGCGTGGGTCGGGTTCGCGCTCGGCGAGGCGCTCGGGTCGGCCGTCGACCGGATGCGGCTGGACGAGATCGTCTCGACCTACGGTCCGGACGGCGTCCGCGAACTGCCGCTCGCCTTCGATCAGCCGGGCCGGATCGGCGCGATGACCCAGCGGCTGCTTTTCCTGACCGAGGCGGTGATCCGCAGCCCGCATCGCGAGCAGCCGGAGTCGCGCGACGTCGAAAAGCTATTCCCCAGCGTGGTCCGCGGCGCGCTGGGCCGCTGGCTGCACACGCAGGGCGCGGCGATCCAGAACGCCGACGGTTTCCTGGTCAAGGTGCCCGAACTGCACGCCCGCCGCGCCATCGACGACGCCGAGCTCAACGCGTACCACGCGCTGGTCACCGGCGATCCGCAAGCCGTGCCGTTGTCCGGCCCGACCGCGCTGCTCGGCGCGCTGCCCGCGGTGCTGACCGCGGCCGGTCCGGGCACCGGGTTCAGCGGCGGCATCGGCCAGGTCGTGCGCGATCTGGCCGGCGTGACGCACCAGCCGGACGACGTGGCCGCGGCGACGTACCTGGCGTGGGTGTTCGAGAAGGCGCTCACGAAGGACTCGTTCAGCTATCCGGTGTGGAACCTGTCCCGCGAGGTTCTCGAAGAGCACGACGGCCCGGAATGGGGACCGGTGCGCGACCTGGTCGCCGAGGCGGTGCCGTTCTTCGGCGAGCACGGTCTGCCGGACCTGCGGATGCCGGAGCTGATCGGCGACGGGCAGAGCACGCTGTCCGTCCTCGGCCGTTCGTTCGCCGCGCTGTCCGGGTTCGAGAACTACCCGGAGCAGGCCATGTTGCGCGCGGTGAACCACTCCGGCCGCAGCGCGCTCACCGGCGCGTTGACCGGTGCGCTGCTCGGCGCGCGGGTGGGCGTTCCCGGGCTGCCCCGAAAGTGGGTCGAGCAGCTGGAACTGCACCACCTGATCGAACAGGTGGCGACCGACGCGCTGTGGCATTTCGACCGCCATTCGGCGCGGAACGCACTCGGCGAAGCCTGGGTTCAGCGCTACCCACGGCACTGATCGGTCACTCGAGCAGGTATTTGTGGGCGCATATTCTCCCGTCTCCGGTGACCGATGGTCGGGTCGTGACACGGTCAGATAGGTTCGTTGCGGCTACACGGGGGACTTCGGGGAGGAACCAGACGTGCGGTACCGGGTGGAATCGGGAGAACGCCCAGACGGCCTGTACGCGACGCTCGACGATCGCACTTTCGCGGCGCGGCGCTCCACCACCGACGGCACGCTGCTGCTGACGGTCGTCGGCGACGAGGAAGCGCCAGAGGGCTTCGACCGCGAGCACGAGGGCAAGCCGGCGAGAGTCGTACTCGCGAACGAGGTGCCCGCGACGTTCGACCTGCGCACCTACGTCGAATACGACGACGAACTGTTCGAGGTCGCTCCGGGCGACCAGCCGAATCTGACCCTGCGCTGGACGCGGCACGATCCGGCGCGCGCCGCGCAGCTCGGGCTCACCGATTTCTCGGTGACCGTCCCGGGCAAGCAGCTCACCGGGCTGTGGCTGACCCGGCACGACTACGGCGAGCCGAAGGCCGAGACCGAGGGCGGCGACCAGACGCGGATCCTGCGCGGGATCGGCCGCACGCTGCGCCAGGTGCCCGGCGGATGGTCGCGGGTCGCGGCGCAGTTCCGGCAGGTCGGCGACTACTCCGAACTGGAGGTCCGCGCGGTCGGCGACGAGAACGGCCCGGTTTCGGTGTCGCTGCCCGGCACGCCGCAGCTGAGCACGCTGTTCACTCAGCTGCGCGCGGCGATGTACCAGCCCGAAAGCGGCACCTGGTTCCAAGGCACCTTCACCCTCGACGCCGATTCGCAGTTCGATTTCGACTTCGACGCCGACCAGGAGCCGGACTGGCGGCTGCCGCCCAACGACGGCGGCGAGCCCGCCCGCGAGTCCTATCTCGTCGAGCTGACCCGCTTCCCGCGCCCGGACAAGCACCTGCCGGACTGGCTCGGCGCGAAGGCCGGGCTGCCGCTGACCGTCGGGTTCCGCCAGGCGCGTCCGGTCGACGTGCACAACGAGGGCGAACGGCCCGTGGTGAACCGTCCGCCGGTGCCGCCGGACCAGGTCCGCGGCGTGCTCGACTACCTGTTCCGCGCACCCGTCGTCCTGCACCGGCCGGTCCCGCAGCCGGACATCTTCGCGCCCGGCGCGCCGCCGGACGTGCCGCAGGCCTTCCACACCGACGGCACCTGGATCTGGCCCGCCGCTGTGCCGCACTACCTGCGCAAATACGGCGTTCCGCCGGAGCCGGAGCTGGTCGAGCACATCCGCGCCGCCGGGTTCCGGCCGCCGATCGTGCGCGATCTGGTCCGCGCGACCGCCGAGGCCGACGTGCTCGGCAAACCGCGTCCGGGGCGTACCGAGGCGGACCTCCCGGACGACAGCGCGCTCGCCCGCGCGGTCCGCGGCGAACAGACCCATGGACTGCGCGGGGCCGAGACTTTGGCCCTGTTACAGCAACGGCTCGTCGAGCACGGCGTGCCGTCGTCGGCGTACCGGATCGGCGCGAACGAGGTGCCCGCCGAGGGTGTGTGGACGTTGCGCCGCGCGGAAAACGGCTGGGAGGTGTCGCGTCCGCCGACGGTGGAACCGGTCGCGTTCGCCAACCTCGCCGACGCGGCCCGGTTCCTCCTCGGCACGCTGCTGATGCTGCCGCCGCAGGCCGCGGAGGAATCCGATCAGCCCGCGGACTGGCCGATTCTGCCGATGCGCGGCGAGCCGCCGCTGTCGTTCTTCCGCGGCAAGCGGATCGTCGCGCTGCCCGCGGGCACGACGGTGGTCCGGTTCGGCCCCGAGGCCGGCAACCTGGTGCACGCGAATTCGGTGCGGTTCCTCGAAACCTCGCTGACGCCGGACCGCGAACGCGACCGGCACGAGTACCGCGTGCAGCGCACGATCCGGGTGCTGACCGGCGTCACCAATCCGTGGGGTCAACAGCCGGGCGGAGCGACGGCGTACCTGCTGCCGCGGCCGATCGCGCAGCACTTGGAGCAGGGAACGCTATCCCGGCTGTGAAGCCGTGATCAGCACGGCGGGCGACCACCAGTAGTCCGCGAGCGGTTCCACTGTCACGTCGGCGAATCCGGCTGCTTCAAGCTGCCGGGTCCACTGCGCGGCCGGATGTTCCCAGTTCGTCCGCGCCTTCCCGGCGGCGACGCCGAGCAGCACGGGCAGCAGAAATCCTTGTGCCACCAGGGAAGCTTGCTCGCCGTACTCGGCGACGCCGCGTTCGTACCGCCGCGCGAGCGACTCCAGGTCGGCGGTGTCCGGCACGTCGAATTCGGCCAGCACCAACCGTTCCGTCCTCGGCCGCAACGCGCTCAACACCTCGGCTCGGGTCGAAGGCTCGACCGACTGCAGCGCGAACGTCGACTGCGTGAGGTTCCACGTGGAACCATCCGCGGCGAGAAAGTCCTGTGCGGTCAACGAAAACCGGCGCGCACCAGGGACTTCGACGTCCGCGAGCAGCGCTTCCGACGGTTCCACCAGGTCGATCCGCTCCGGCCGGAACGCAGCCGCGGCCAGCGCCGGTTCGATCGCCAACCCGTCGCCGCACCCGAGATCCAGCAACGCCGCCGGACGCCAGGAGTCGTACCGCGCAGCCAGTTCTTCGCTCAACCGCCGGTACAACTCGACGTTCCCGCCACCGCGAATGAACGCCGTGAACGCGGCGGGCTGGTCGTACACCGGACCGCTCGACTCACCCGCGAGATACGTCGCCAGCTCAGCGCCCAACGGAGTCCCGGAAGCCAAGGCAAGCGCACTCGCCCGCTCGACATCACCGTCCCGATACGCCGCCAGCGCACCAGCCACCCCGCTCACAGCGGCACCCACAACGTCACCCTCGTTCCGCTTCCCGGACTCGATTCGACCAGCGAAGTCCCGCCGACCTCGGACAACCGCGCGGTGATCGACTCGCTGATCCCGAACCCGGCGGGCCGGTCCTGCGGACTGAACCCGGTGCCGTGGTCCCGCGTGATCACCGCGATCCCGCCGTTGCGTTCCTCCACGCGTACCACGACCTTGTCCGTCTCCGCGTGCTTCATCGTGTTGCGCATGGCTTCCCGCACCGCGTCGCGGATCGCGATCTGCCGGACCTCCGACAGCGTGTCGTTGTCCAGCTCAGCGATCACCAGCTGTGCCCGCAGACCGTCGCGCGCCATCTCCGCCGCCAGCGCCGCGAGCTTCTCGCCGAGCGGCCGCGCGCCCTCCTCGGCCCGCTGCGCGGCGGCGGTCTCGATCGTCTGCCGCAGCTCGATCGCCTGTGCGCGGGCCAGCCGTTGCACCTCGACCAGGCGCTGATCCGAATCGCCCGGACCGCCGAGCGCGATCGCCTCCAGCGTCTGCAGCACCGTGTCGTGCAGCATCCGGTGCTGCCGCGCGCGTTCGGCGAGCCGCCCGTTGCGGGTCCCGTACGCCAGCGCCAGCCGGATCCCGAGCCCGAGCAGGATCAGCGCGCCGACCGCCGTGAACAGGACGCCGAACATCGTCGGGTACAGCGACGCGGCCTGCGCGAAATCGAACGTGCCGTGGTTGAGCAGGTCCGACAGCAGCCGCACCGGCAGGCTGAGCACCGCCAGCCCGATCCCGGACGGGATGCCGACGGCGAGCGTAAGCAGGGCGACGCTGCCGAGCAGGTGTTTGTCCGCGACGCCGACCGCGTCGTGGAACACCGCGGGCGACACCGTCGCGCCCAGGAACAGTTCGAACGTGAGCGTGGCCACGAGGTCGGCCAGCAGCAGCCGTCCCGCGAGGTCGCTGCGGAACGGGGCCCGGCGCATCATCCAGAACAGGCCGAACGCACTCAGCGCGACCGAGCACGCGGTGACGATCGCGACCGACGCCAGCCCGGCCGACCCGTGCTTGACCGCGTACGAGGCGAACGTCGACGGCACCACCAGCAGCCGGTAGACGAGCGGGACCAGCACCACGTACCGGGCCGCGCGCAACAGCAACCCGTCGTGGTGCCGTTCGTCGACCGGACCGGCCATTCGCGAGATCCGCTGCAGCGCGCGCACCGGGGTCGGATCGGCGATCTCGTCGGTCAGCCCGGTCGTCGCGGTGGCCAGCGCGGGGGTGCCGCGCCGCAGCAACATGACGAGAAAGCTGGCACCGCGCCGGTCCCCGTCGTGCTGCCGCGTCATCGATCCCCCTGTTCGGTTCGAGACAGGGAGTATCTCGGCTGCCCGGTCGATGATCCAGAGGCCAAAGGGGGATCGTGGCGAACCCGCGATCCTGAGTTCACTTCCCGGGACTACTCGCCCGAGCCGAGCCCCTCCGCCTTCGCCCACTTCTTGAGCTCGGCAACCGCCTCGTCGTGCTCCAGCGGGCCGCGGTCGAGCCGCAGCTCCTTGAGGAACTTCCAGGCTCGGCCGACCTGCGGGCCTGGCGGGAGGCCGAGCAGCCGCATGATCTCGTTGCCGTCTAGGTCCGGCCGGACGCGGTCGAGGTCCTCCTGCTCCTTGATCCGCTCGATGCGGGCCTCGAGGTCGTCGTAGGTCGCCTGCAGCGCGGCCGCCTTGCGCTTGTTGCGCGTGGTCGAATCGGCGCGGACGAGCTTGTGCAGCCGGGTCAGCAGGTCGCCGGCGTCGGTGACGTAGCGGCGGACCGCCGAATCGGTCCACTCGCCGCCGCCGTACCCGTGAAACCGCAGGTGGAGGAACACGAGCTGGGAGACCTGCTCGATGATTTCCTTCGAGTACTTCAGCGCCCGCAAACGTTTGCGGGTCATCCGCGCACCGACCACCTCGTGGTGGTGGAAGCTCACGCCGCCGCCGGGGGTGAACTCGCGGGTGGCCGGCTTGCCGACGTCGTGCAGCAGCGCGGCCAGCCGCAGCACCAGGTCCGGCTCGCTGGTCGGCTCGTGCGATTTCTCGAGCGCGATCGCCTGGGCGAGCACGGTGAGCGAGTGCTGGTAGACGTCCTTGTGCTGGTGATGCTCGTCGATCGCCAGCCGCATCCCGGGCAGTTCGGGCAGCACGCGATCGGCCAGCCCGGTGTCGACCAGCAGCTCCAGGCCCGGCCGCGGATCCGGGGCGAGCATCAGCTTCGACAGCTCGGTCTGGACCCGCTCGGCGGTGATCCGGTCGATCTCCTCGGCCATCGACGTCATCGCCTCGACCACGCGCGGCGCGGCGGTGAAGCCGAGCTGCGCGGAGAACCGGGCGGCGCGCATCATCCGCAGCGGGTCGTCGGCGAACGACTCCTGCGGCAGCGCCGGGGTGTCGAGCACCTTCAGCCGCAGCGCGTCCATCCCGTCGTACGGGTCGATGAACGTCTTCCCGACCAGGTCGATCGCCATCGCGTTGACGGTGAAGTCCCGGCGAAGCAGGTCGCCCTCGATGGTGTCGCCGAAGGTGACCTCGGGGTTGCGGCCGACGCGGTCGTAGCTGTCCGCGCGGAAGGTGGTGATCTCGAGCGTCGTGCCGTTCTTGGTGACGCCGACGGTGCCGAACGCGATGCCGACGTCCCAGACCGCGTCGCCCCATTCGCTCACGATCTGCAGCACCCGATCCGGGCGCGCGTCGGTGGTGAAGTCGAGGTCGCTCGACAGCCTGCCGAGCAGCGCGTCTCGCACGCTGCCGCCGACCAGGTACAAGCTGTGGCCAGCGCGCGCGAAGCGCTCGGCCAGCTCGTCGGCAAGCGGGGACACTCGCATCAATTCCGTCACCGCGTTCTGCTGGGCGACCAGGTTGTTCACTCGAATCCCACCACGAAAATGGCGCCAACGCTGCGGACGCCGCCGGACACGGACACGGAGAGCCAGAGTACCCGGGCGGCCGTTTGCTCTAGCATCGCAGCATGTCTGGATCTGCCGGTCGCGCCGGACCGCCGACGCCGCGCCGGCGGCGACGGCGCCACCGCGGCAGGCGGCTGACCACGGTCGACGAGACCTCGGCGGGCGGACTGGTCGTCGACCCGGAGCGGGAACGCGCGGTGCTGATCGGGCGGCTCGACCGACACGGCAGACTGCTGTGGTCGTTGCCGAAGGGCCACATCGAGGACGGGGAGACGGTGGAGCAGACCGCGGTGCGCGAGGTGAAGGAGGAAACCGGCATCTCCGCGCGCGTGCTGCACCCGCTGGGCACCATCGACTACTGGTTCGTCGCGCAGCAGCGCCGGGTGCACAAGACCGTGCACCATTTCCTGCTCGAGGCCACCGGCGGCGAGCTGTCGGACGAGGACGTCGAGGTGACCGAGGTCGCCTGGGTCCCGCTGGCCGAGCTGGAGACCACCCTCGCCTACGCGGACGAGCGCAAGCTGGTTCGCGGGGCAGCAGAACTTTTCGCGCCCGACGAGCGCGGCTGAGAGGGAGCACCCGAGTGAAGCGGCCCGCCGCCTTCTTGCTGTCCTTGCTGATCGTCGCCGCCACCGCGTTGTTCGGTGCGCCGGCGGGCGCGCAGGAGAATCCGTCGCCGGAACCCGCCCGGCTGCGGCTCGACCTCGGCCAGCTGTCCCCGCGTCTGGTCACCAGCTCGGACCAGGCCATCACGGTGACCGGGACGGTGACCAACACCGGGTCCCGGCGGATCGTCAAGCCGATGGCCCGGCTGCAGATCGGCGAACGCCTCGCCAGCCCGCGCGCGATGGACTCGGTGCTCGCCGGAACCCCGGTGCAGGACACCCCGCTGACCGATTTCACCCCGCTCGCCGAGGACCTGGAGCCGGGCCAGAGCGCTCGGCTGGACATCACCGTGCCGCTCACCGGACCGCGCGGCGCGGCGCTCCGGCCGGGCGTGTACCCGCTGCTGGTGAACGTGAACGGCACCCCGGAGTACGGCGGCCCGGCCCGGCTCGCGGCGGTGAGCCTGCTCATGCCGGTGCTGTCGACGCCGGGCCACGCGAACAACCAGGCGACCCAGCGGCATTCGAAAGTGGCCGTGCTCTGGCCGATCACCGACAGCACGCCGCACATCCAGTCCGCGCCGTTCGGCGTGCCGATGACGCTCACCGACGATTCGCTTGCCGACGAGCTGAGCCCGGGCGGACGGCTGTATTCGCTGGTCTCGGCGGCGCGGGCGGCGCAGGAGAACAACCAGAAGATCGGCAGCTCGCTCTGCTTCGCCCTCGATCCCGACCTGCTGCGCACCGTCGACGCGATGCGAAACGGCTACCGCGTCAGCGGCGGAGCGACCGGCAAAGGCTCGGACGCCGCGTCGAACTGGCTGGCGGCGCTGCGCGCGCTGGTCACCGGCCGGTGTGTGCTCCCGCTGCCGTTCGCCGACGCCGACCTCACCACGCTGGGCAAGGTCCAGGGCGCCGGCGGCAATCCCGATTCGGGCCTGATGACCACGGCGCTGAGCGGCACCGCGACGATCCGCCAGGTGCTCGGCGTCGAGTCGAAAAGCGGCGTGCTGTGGCCGGGCGGGACGCCGGACGACAAGGCGCTGTCGGCGATTTCGACGGGCGGCTTCCAGACCGTGCTCACCGACAGCAGCAAACTGCGCGCGGGTGGTGACGACGAGACCGTCACCGGCGCGGCGACGCTTTCCGACGGCCTCCGCGCGCAGCCGACCAACACGATGGCCACCGCCGGTCTCACCGGATTCGCGCCGAGCCCGCAGACGCCGACCACCTTCAGCGGTGCGTCGCAGCGCGCGGTCTCCACGCAGAACGGACTCGCCGCGATCGCGTTCGAGGCCGGGCTCGGCCGTACCGACGGCTCGGCCGGCGGGCCGATGCTCATCTCTCCGCCTCGGCGCTGGGACGCCACCACCGACGAGCTGAACGCCTTCCTGTCCGGGCTCGGCAAGCTGACCAGCGCGGGCGTGACAGCCGGGTCGACGCTCGACGACCTGCTGGGGAGCGCCCCCGAGGGCAGCGCCTCGCTCGTCGCGGGCGCCCATTCGGACGGCGGCGCGGCGGTCGCCGATCAGCTGTCCGGCCTCGACCAGGACGCCACCGGCCTGCTGTCCGCGATGCAGGTGGACCAGCGGAACCGGGTCGAGCCGAAGACGATCGTCGGACCGGTGCGCGACGCGCTGGTCCGCGGCAGTTCGACCGCGTTCGGACCCTCCGGGGCGCCCTCGTCCGCCTCGGCGAACGCGACCGCCGAACTCGGCGCGATCCGCGACCAGGTGACCGTCGAACAGCCGAAGCAAACGATTGCGCTCGCGTCCGGGTCCTCGCCGCTGCCCGTGTACGTGCACAACGACCTGCCGGTCGGCGTCAGCGCGCAGATCGCCCTCAAGAACAACATGGGCGTCCGGCTCTCCGAACAGACCAAGAACTGGCTCTTCCCGGCGAAGGGCGGGCAGACCAAATACGTGCAGATCGAGGCGCTGCGGGCCGGGCACCTGTCGGTCGATGTGTCCTTGACCACCCCGGCGGGCGCTGACCTCGGCGCGACCGCGCGGTTCGAGCTGACCTCGACCGAATACGGCCCGATCACCATCATCGTCACCGTCGCCGCTGGTTGCGCGCTGTTGCTGCTCGCGTCCCGGCGGATCTACCGGCGGATCAAGGAAAGCCGAGGCGGCACGCCCTGACATGCCAAGGGGCCGGGTGCTCGCGCCCGTTCCCGATTACCCTGGGTCGGCGCTGCCACAATGGCAGGGAGCAGGAGACCGCCGAGGATTGGGCACGCGTTGGACAAAGAGCCGGGTCAACCACCCGAGCGTGCGGGTCGTCCTCGGCGGGACGGCGCGGCGCCGAGGCGGGACGACCAGCCTCCACGCCGCGCGGTGCGAGACGCCCGTCGCCAGCCGCCCCCTCCGCCGCCGCCGGTAGAACGCAGGCAGCCGCCGCCCAATGGCACCCGCCGGATGCCGCTGCCGGACGACCGTCCGCCTGCTCCTCCCGACCGGGCTCAGCCGCGCCGGATCGACCCGCGCGGCGGCGAACCCCGAGAACCGCGCGAGCCCCGCGAACCACGGGACCGCGCGCCGCGCCGCGTCCCGCCGCCTCCTCCTCCGAACGGCCAGCGACCGGCCCCGACCAGGGCCGCCATGCCGCCGGTGCGCAGGCCGCCCCCGCCGAGGCCCTCCGGGCCGCCGTCGGGTCCGCAGCAGCTCCCGCCGTCCGGCCCGCAACCGCTCCCGCCGCCGGGGGCGCAACCGCTTCCGCCGGCGAACCAGCCGCCTAACCGCGGCCAGCTTCCGCAGCCGACCCCTCCGCCTGCGAACGTGCCGGGCCCGCCGCCGGTGCATCGCGGCCGCGGCCCTCGCCCCGGCGCGCCGATCCGGCCGTGGCAGGAAGAGGCGATGCGGGACCCGGACGCGACCCGGTTCATCCCGCGCACCGCGGGCGTCCCGCTGGCGGCTCCGTCGCGCTGGCCGACCGCCGACCCGGACGTGCTGCGCCCGTACGACGCGCTGGCCACCCAGGTCATGCCGCGGATCAAGGACGCGCCGCTCGCGCGTCCGGCCGAGGCTCCCGAGCAGCCGAAGGACGAGGGCCCGTCGGTCGCCAAGGCGTCCGGCCGGATGGCGATCGCGTCGCTGATCAGCCGCATCACCGGCTTCCTGTGGAAGGTGCTGCTGGTCGCGGCGATCGGTTCCGGGATCGCGACCGACTCGTTCAACGTCGCGAACACGATGCCGAACATCATCTTCGAGCTGCTGCTCGGCGGCGTGCTCACCAGTGTGGTGGTGCCGCTGCTGGTGCGTTCGCAGGACGACCCGGACCACGGGCAGGCCTATGCGCAGCGGCTGCTGACCACCGGTATCACCGTGCTGTTCATCGGCACCGTGATCGCGGTGATCGCGGCGCCGGCGTTCACCTCGCTCTACATCGATTCGTCCGGGCACGCGAGTGCGGGCCTGACCACGGCGTTCGCCTACCTGCTGCTGCCGGAGATCTTCTTCTACGGCGTGTTCGCGCTGGTCTCGGCGATGCTGAACGCCAAGCACGTGTTCGGGCCGACCGCGTGGGCCCCGGTGATCAACAACCTGGTGGTCATCTTCACCATCCTCGTGGTGTGGCTGATGCCCGGTTCGATCGACACCGACCATCCGTCGATCACCGACCCGAAGGTGCTCACGCTCGGCCTCGGCGTCACCGGCGGCATCGCCGCGCAGGCGCTCATGCTGATCCCGCCGCTGCTGCGGTCGGGCTTCCGCCCGCGCTGGCGGTGGGGCCTGGACAGCCGGATGAAGGAGTTCGGCGGCCTGGCGCTGTGGGTCGTCGGCTACGTCGCGGTCAGCCAGGTCGGCCTCACGATCACCACCCGCGTGCTCACCAAGGGCACCTCGGGCGGCGTCACCGCCTACAACTACGCGTGGCTGCTGTTCCAGCTGCCCTACGGCGTGCTCGGCGTCTCGCTGCTGACCGCGATCATGCCGAGGATGAGCCGTGCCGCTGCCGACGGCGACACGAAGAAACTGGTCAGCGACCTGTCCTACGCCTCGCGAATCTCCACGGTCACCCTCGTGCCGATCTCCGCGGTGATGACGATCGTCGGCTCGTCGATGGGCGTCGCGCTGTTCGCGATGGGCAAGGGCACGCTGGAGGACGCCCAGCGGATGGGCCAGGCGCTGGCGATCACGGCGTTCGCGCTGCTGCCGTACGCGCTGGTCATGCTGCAAATGCGGGTCTTCTACGCGATGAAGGACGCCCGCACGCCGACGTTGATCATGATCGTGATGACGGTCGTCAAGGTGCCGCTGCTGTTCCTGTGCCCGGTGCTGCTGAACGCGGAGAACGTCGTGCTCGGCGTGATGATGGTGAACGCGCTGACCTACGTGATCGGCGCGATGCTCGGCCAGGTGTGGCTGTGGGTGACGCTCGGCAACCTCCGCAGCAAGCGGGTGATCGGGGTGATCCTGTTCACCGTCGTGGCGAGCGTCCTCGGGGTCGGGGCCGCGTGGGTCGTCGGGCTGATCGTGCCCTCTTCGCTCAGCCCGGTTCCGCACGCCTGGATCAAGCTCATCCTGCAGGGATTCGTCGGGATCGCGGTCTCGTTCGGGGTGCTCATGGCGCTGAAGGTCGAGGAGCTGAAGCCCGTAACATCGAGGTTCACCCGATTGATCAAGCGCGGGTAACGATTGATTCACGACTCACGACGCTTCTACGGCTGATGATCCGGGTACCCTCGGTGCCGGGAGCGAAGCGGGAGAGAGCGTGGACACGAGACGAAGCGAGCAGGCGGGGGACGCCGCGGGCATTCGCGCCCGGGGCGGATCGCTCGCGCCCGGACGCGTCGTAGGGGACGGCCGGTATCGCCTGCTTGCCCAGTTCGGGGTGGACGAACGGGCCGCCGCGCACCTGTGGCGGGCACGAGACGGGCAGCTCAAGCGAGATGTCGCACTGACCTTGCTGGTCGGCGATCCGGCGGATCCGGAGGCGGCCCGGCAGGCCCGGCGCACGCTGGAACGGGCCGCGCACGCGTCGAAGTTCGGGCACGGAGGCGTCGCCCGGGTGCTGGACGTGCTCAGCCTCGGCAGCGGAGTCACCTCCAGCGAGGGCTTGCTCGGCGTCGTGGTGGCGGAGTGGACCAAGGGCAGCGACCTGGTGGACCTGGTCGCGCAACGCCCGGTGGCCCCCGCCGCGGCCGCGCGGATGGTGCAGGCGCTCGCCGAAGCGGTCGACCACGCCCACCAGAACGGCCTCGTGCTGGGCCTCGACCACCCGCAGCGGCTGCGGCTCACCCCGGGCGGTGCGCTCAAGCTCGCCTTCCCCGGCCCGCTGCCGGAAGCCACTCTCCGCGACGACGTCAAGGCGCTCGGCGCGGTTTTGTATCTGCTGCTCACCGGACGCTGGGCGCTGCCGGGCGGACCGCCCGCGATCCCTGCGGCGCCGCTCACCCCGCAGGGGCACGTCGTGCCGCCGCGGTCGCTGGTGCCCGCGGTGCCGCCGGAGCTGTCTTCGCTGGCCGTGCGCACGATCGAGGACGGCGGCAGCGGCGGGATCCGCACCAGCTCGGCCATCCTGCGCGTGCTCGGCCAGGTCGCCGAGCAGGAGGAACGCACCCAGCTGATCAACGCGGTCGGCAAGGACGAGGCCACGACGGAGACCGACGGCACGATCTGGACCACGAAGAAGCCGGTGAAGGACGTCGCGCGGCGGCGGAAGCTGGCCTTCGGCGTCACCGTGCTGGTCGTCGCCACCGTGGTGATCCTCGCGTGGGGCGGGCTGATGCTGATCAACCTGTTCCAGGGCGACGGCAAGCCCACCGGTCCCGCGATCAACGTCGCGGCCCCGCCGAGCAGTGCTCCGGCGAAACCGGGCAACCAGTCCCCGCCGCCGGCGAACCAGCCGCCCGCGGGGCCGAAGCTCGGCGACCCGGTGGCCCCGAAGTCGGCGTCGCTCTACAACCCCCAGGGCTCCGGCGACAACGCGGGCCGGGCGAAGAACACCATCGACGGCGATCCGGGCACGGTCTGGAAGACCGACCAGTACCAGCAGCAGCTGCCCACGCTGAAGCCCGGCGTCGGCATCGCGGTCCAGTTCGACAACCCGGTGAACCTCGCGCAGGTGAAGATCAGCGCGGACAGCCCGGGCACGAAGGTCGAGATCCGGTCCGCGGACAGCAAGAACCCGCAGCTCGACGACACCAAGGTGGTCGGAAGCGGCGATTTGAACGGGCCGGACACCACGATCACCCTGCAGCAGCCGACGCAAAGCCAGTACTTCATCGTCTGGATCACCCAGCTAGGCGACAACGGCGGCAACGGCTTCGTGAGCCAGATCGGAGAACTGAGCTTCCTGCCTGCGGCGTGAGCTGCGAGCACGACTCAGTAGGCTCTGCCGGGTGACGGCTGCAGCTCCCACGGATGCGGATCTGATCGCGGCACACGCCGCGGGCGATCCGCATGCGTTCAGTGAACTGGTCCGGCGGCATAGAGACCGCATGTGGGCGGTAGCGCTGCGCACGCTGCGCGATCCGGAAGAGGCGGCGGACGCGCTGCAGGAGGCGTTCATCTCGGCCTTCCGCGCGGCGGGCAAGTTCCGCGCGGAGTCGCAGGTCACGACCTGGTTGCACCGGATCGTGGTGAACGCGTGCCTCGACCGGATCCGGCGAAGGCAGGCCCGTCCGACCGTTCCGCTGCCCGAGACCGGCGAGTACAACGAACCGGCCGCGCCCGGCGATTCGATGGCGGAGAAGGAAACCAGCCTGCTGGTCCGCAAGGCGCTCGACGAGCTGCCCGAGGACCAACGCGCGCCGATCCTGCTCGTCGACGTCGAGGGCTATTCCGTCGCCGAGACGGCGAAAATGCTCGGCATCGCCGAGGGCACGGTCAAAAGCCGATGCGCGCGCGGGCGGGGAAAACTCGCGAAGGTTCTCGGGCATCTGCGGAACCCGGACGGGGGTGGCGACGTCCCAACTAACGAAAGCAAACGCAAGCACGCCACTTCGGACGGGTCCCGGAGTGCCGGGCGAGCCCAGCGCTCGCCGGGGAACGGGGAGGGACGATGACGGACGAGAGCCGGGGGGCAGGCGGAACCATCGGACCGCCCTGGTCTGTCGACCTGCTCGCCGACCTCCACGCCGGGGTCCTCGACGACCAGGAGGCAGCTCAGCTCTGGCCGCGGGTGAACGCGGATCCGGAGGCGAGCGCGATCATCGAGGCCCTTGAGGCGACCACCGCCGACCTGTCCGCGCTCGCCGCGGAACCGGCCCCGCCGATGCCCGCGGAGTTCGCGGCCAGGCTCGACGCCGCGCTCGCCGCGGAGTCGGCGGCCCGGCAGGAGGCCACGTTTCCGGCGGCCGCACCGGCACCCGCTGAGCAGCCGGTCGCGCCGGTGGTGGACCTGTCGGCGGCGAGGAAGCGGCGGAACCGGCAGCTCGGCTGGGGCGCCGGGATCCTGACCGCCGCCGCGGCCGCCGCGGTAGCCATCACGCTGACGATTCCTGGCACGACTACCTCGGACACGTCCGGCGTCGCCGCGCCCGCACCGTCCGCGGTAGGCGGTCCGTCCGTGGGCAGCGACGGCAGCGGTGCGGAATCGCTGCTGGGCGGCGGCCTGGGCGTGCGGAACTACGGCCCGCTGCAGGACTCGAAGCGGTTCGACGCGTGCGTCGCCGCGGCCGGAATGGACCCCGACGTGCGGCCGGAAGGCGTGCGGCCGGTGACCGTCGGGGGCAAGCCGGGCGTGGTGGCGATTTACACCACCGGCAAGCTCGCGCAGTTCCGGCTGGTCGCGTTCGGCGCGGACTGCGGACCGGGGAACCCGGACAAGCTGTTCGACAAGGTGGTCGGCAAGAAGTAGCGGCCCGGACGTAGCGGGCGTCACCGCCGGGAACACCTCCACCTACGATCGTGTTGAGCCTGGAGCACAGGTCATGACGAGCGGAGGTTGACGGGTGGCTGCCGAGGAAATCAGGAACCTGATCGTCGTCGGGTCGGGTCCTGCCGGTTACACCGCAGCGGTCTACGCGGCGCGCGCACAGCTCGAACCGCTGGTGTTCGAGGGCACGCAGTTCGGCGGCGCGCTGATGACGACCACCGAGGTCGAGAACTTCCCGGGCTTCCGCGACGGGATCCAGGGTCCGGACCTGATGGAGGAGATGCGCAAGCAGGCCGAGCGCTTCGGCGCCGAGCTGCGCGCGGAGGACGTCGAGTCGCTCGAGCTGACTGGCGACATCAAGTACGTCGTCGCGAACGGCAAGCGCTATGCCGCGCGCGCTGTCGTGCTGGCCATGGGCGCCGCCGCGCGGTACCTGAAGGTGCCGGGCGAGCAGGAGCTGCTCGGCCGCGGCGTGTCCGCCTGCGCGACCTGCGACGGCTTCTTCTTCCGCGACCACGACATCGCGGTGGCCGGCGGCGGCGACTCGGCGATGGAGGAGGCGACCTTCCTGACGAAGTTCGCCAAGTCCGTGACGATCGTGCACCGCCGCGACGAGTTCCGGGCGTCGAAGATCATGCTCGAACGCGCCCGCGCGAACGAGAAGATCAAGTGGCAGCTGAACTCGCAGATCACCGGCGTCGAGGGCGACGGGACGGTGTCCGGCCTGAAGGTGCGCGACACGCGGTCCGGCGAGGAGAAGACGCTCGACGTGACCGGGTTCTTCGTCGCGATCGGCCACGACCCGCGCAGCGAACTGGTGCGCGGACAGGTGGACGTGGACGAGGACGGTTACGTGCTCACCCAGGGCCGCACGTCCTACACCAACGTGCCCGGCGTGTTCGCCGCCGGCGACTTGGTGGACCGCACCTACCGGCAGGCGATCACCGCGGCCGGCTCCGGCTGCAGCGCGGCGATCGACGCGGAACGATGGCTCGCGGAGCACGGCGAGACCGAGGCGCACGAGGCACCGGAACTGGTCGGCGGCGGCTACGGCGCCGGCGAGCACTGACTTTCCCACCGAGTTGAAGGAGCAAGCGATGTCCGAACCCGTGAAGGTGACTGACAAGTCGTTCGTGGACGACGTCCTGACCAGCGAGAAGCCCGTTCTCGTCGACTTCTGGGCGACCTGGTGCGGCCCGTGCAAGATGGTCGCCCCGGTGCTCGAGGAGATCGCCAAGGAAAACGGCGACAAGATCACCGTCGCGAAGCTCGACATCGACGAGAACCCGAACACGGCGCGTGACTACCAGGTGATGTCGATTCCGACGCTGATCCTGTTCCAGGGCGGCAAGCCGGTGAAGCAGATCGTGGGCGCGAAGCCGAAGGCCGCGCTGCTGTCCGATCTCGCCGACGTGCTCTGAGCGGTCCACCTGCTGAGAACCCGGGCCAGCGACGATCGACTCGCCGGTCCGGGTTCTCGCACGTTCGGGAACCACCCGCACGGGGGTGTGGACGCAGGTGCACTCGGCGTGTCCGCCGAGGGACCGCGCACCCCTTCGGTGGCGCACCGACCGGGCCTGCGTACTCACCGAGAGTTCACAGGGCACAATAGGTGCCTGGGTCCCCCCAACCCAGGTTTCTGTTTCGCATCGAGCCGGTTTCGGTGCCTGAGGAAGAGCGAGGAGTGCATGCGGGTACTCCGCCGCGGTGACGCCGGTCCCGACGTCGCCGAGATCAGGTCGATCCTTGCCGGGATGGATCTGCTCCCGCCGGTGGCGGGGACCGAGCGGTACAACACGTTCGACGTCGCGGTGGAGCAGGCCGTGCGCGCGTTCCAGCAGCGCCGCGGGCTCATCACCGACGGTGTAGTGGGCCAGGCGACGTATCAGGCGCTCAAGGGCGCCAGCTATCACCTCGGGAGCCGCCCGCTCCAGTACCTTTTGTCGGCGCCGGTGAACGGCGACGACGTTTTCACTCTTCAGGAGCGGCTCACCGAACTGGGCTTCGACGCGGGCCGCCCGGACGGGTATTTCGGCCCGCAGACCGAGCGCGCCCTGCGCACGTTCCAGCGCGACATGCGCCTGACGTCCGACGGCATCTGCGGCCCGGCCACGATCCGCGAGCTGCACCGCCTGTCGTCGCCGCGCGCCCGCGGCGGCCGCCCGGTCTTCCTGCGCGAGCAGGAGCAGGTCCGCCAGGCCGGCCCGCGCCTGCGCGGCAAGCGCATCGTGATCGACCCGGGCCACGGCGGCGAGGACCTCGGCGTCGTCGCCGGCGGTCTGCGCGAGGCGGACATCGCCTGGGACCTGGCGCGACGGCTCGAAGGCCGGATGCAGGCCACCGGCATGGAAGCCCTGATCAGCCGCGGCCCGAACCACAGCCCGACTGATTTTGAGCGAGCCCGTTTCGCCAACGACGCCGGTGCGGACCTGTTCCTGTCGCTGCACAGCGACAGCAACCCGTCGCCGCGCGCGCAGGGCGTCGCGAGCTTCCACTTCGGCACCGGCAACGGCACGACGTCCACCGTCGGCGAACTGCTGGCCGGCTTCATCCAGCGCGAGGTCGCCGCCCGCACCGGCTTGCTGGACTGCCGCACGCACTACAAGACGTGGGAGATCTTCACCCGCACGCGCTGCCCAGCCGTCCGCGTGGAAATCGGCTACCTGACCAACCCGGACGACGCCGCCCGCCTCGGCGACCCCGCCTTCCGTGACGTCGTGGCCGAGGGCATCCTCATCGCCGTCAAACGCCTGTACCTCCTTGGCGAGGGCGATCAGCCGACCGGCACCTTCACCTTCGCCGACGTCCTGGCCCACGAACTCGCGAAGGCCGAGTAACGCCCCCTCTTTGTTCGACCCCGGCCTTCCGCCTTACCCCCCGCTTCAGCCCTGAGTCGCCCTGCCCCGGACTTTCCCCGCCGAATACCGCCAGGGCCCCATCAAGCACGCCCCGACCGGCTGACGCCCCCTCTCCGCCCGCCCCTGTTTACCCGTGCTGACCCGCCCTCACCTCAGCCAACCACTACCCACAGTCACCACGGGCCGCCTAACCCCGGCCCAAAACCCCCAACCCCCACCGCTCCCTCCCCGGGGCGCCAGCCACCACCCCACGCACCGCCAACCGCGACCCGCGACGCCCCAAAACCAGAGCCACCCCCACCGCTTAACCGGCGCCACAAGAACTTGCGCCCGGCCGCTCCAGCGCCCACCACACCTGGTGGCAGCCCCCACCCTCACCGGGGGGCGTCCCCAGATCCATTCTATCCATCCACAGCTTTTCCACGGCTTCTATCTGCAATCTGTGGATAACTCGGGGGTTCTTCCACAGTTGCGCACAGGTACCGGGAGTGGGTGTTTCCCGGCCGATCCGGAGGTGGTATGGGGTGCCTCGGACAGCGGCAGAGGACAAGCACGCCCGGAAAGAACCGGCGGGGAACCGGGCGCGGGCTGACCTCGGTCGATGCTGTTCAGGCGGCTACGAGACGGGCCGGAATGGCGCTCGAAGCGAGGGGTGGAAGTCCCAGGGAAGCTCGGCGGGAGACCGGAGGCATCGGGGGATCAGCACGGAGAGTGACCGTCGGGCCGGAGTGGGGCCGGGAGTTACGGATCACGGCGAGCGAGTCCGGTGGGTTGTTCATGGTGGGTGCCAGCAAGGTCATTCTGGCTGATCTGAACGGCCGCGAAATCGCCTAGGCAGCGAGCAGGGAAGGCTCCACCGCGCGAGGCGAGTCAGGCCCGGCCGAGGCTGGGCTCTGCGGTTGTGATCGTCACCTGGCCGAGCAGCCGCTCGAGGGCCGCTTCGACGTCTTCCTTCCAGGTGATCGCCGAGCGCAGTTCCAGGCGCAGCCGCGGGTACTTCGGGTGCGGACGGACCGTTTTGAAGCCCACGCTCTGCAGGAACGCGGCGGGCAGCACGCACGAGTGCTGCTCCAGCGGGTCCTCGTCGTCGGGGGTGGCGTCGCCGAAGGATTCGATCGCCCGAACGCCGCGTTTGGTCAGGTCTTTCGCCACGGCCTGCACCAGCATCCGGCCGAGGCCGCCACCGCGGAATTCCGGCAGGATCTGGGCCGCGGTGAGCAGGACGGCGTCCGCGCTGGGCGGCGACGTCGGGAAAGCGAGCGAGCGCGGCACCGCGTTCGGCGGGGCGTAGAGCACGAACCCGACCGGCAGCGTGTCGCTGTAGACGATGCGGCCGCAGGAACCCCATTCCAGCAGCACGCTGGACACCCAGGCCTCCTTCTCGACCTCGGTGGAACCGTATTCCTCGGCCTGCGCCTTCAAATGCGGCGCGAGCTCCCAGTACACGCACTGCCGACAGCTCTTGGGCAGGTGCTCGAGATTGTCCAAGGTGACGCCCACCACGCGACGTGACACCTGAAACCTCCCTGGACCCCGCAACTCCGGCCTCCGCACCCGCAAGAGCGCAGGCAGCACCGGAAGAACCACCCCGAGGATAGGCCGATGTGACAAGCGCCGGAAGAGCGGGGAGCCGGAAGAGGCCGCGGTTACACTCGATGGATCTACCAGCAGGTACCCACCGAGCCCTCAGGTGTCCGATGACCGAGAACCGCCCAGCCAAGCCGCAGACCGGCCGCCACAATCTCGACCCGCATCTCGACCGGTACGCGGCACGTACCGCCGGGATGACCGCATCCGAGATCCGCGCGCTTTTCGCAGTGGCAAGCCGGCCGGAAGTCGTCTCGCTCGCCGGCGGCATGCCGAACCTCGCCGCGCTGCCGCTCGACACGCTCTCGGCCCAGGTCGGCGAGATCATCGCCGAGGAGGGGCTCGTCGCCCTGCAGTACGGGTCCGCGCACGGCGTTCCGGCGCTGCGTGACCAGATCTGCGAAATCATGGCTCTCGAGGGCATCAAGGCGCACCCCGACGACGTCGTGGTCACCGTCGGTTCCCAGATGGGCCTCGACATGGTGACCCGGCTTTTCTGCGACCCAGGTGACGTCGTGATCGCCGAAGGCCCGTCGTACGTCGGCGCGCTCGGATCGTTTTCCGCGTACCAGGCGAACGTCGTGCACGTCGCGATGGACGAGCACGGTCTGGTGCCCGAAGGGTTGCTAGAAGCCTTGCGCCAGGCCGAAAAGGCCGGACAGCGGGTCAAATTCCTTTACACGATCCCGAATTTCCACAACCCGGCCGGCGTTACCCTTTCCGTCGAACGGCGTCCGGAGATCGTCGAGATCTGCCGCGAGTACGGCGTGCTGATCATCGAGGACAATCCTTACGGCCTGCTCGGTTTCGACGGCCAGACCTACCCGGCGCTGCGCTCGCTCGACCCGGACAACGTCGTGTACCTCGGCTCGTTCTCGAAGACGTTCGCCTCCGGGTTGCGCGTCGGCTGGGTGCTCGCGCCGCACGCGGTGCGCGAAAAGCTGGTGCTGGCAGCGGAATCCGCGACGCTGTGCCCGCCGACCTTCAACCAGATGATCGTCTCGCGCTATCTCGCGACGCACGACTGGAAGGGTCAGATCAAGAAGTTCCGGGAGAACTACCGCGAACGCCGCGACGCGATGTTGTCGGCGCTGCAACAGTATCTGCCGCCCGGCTGCTCCTGGACCAACCCCGACGGCGGCTTCTACGTATGGGTCACCGTGCCGGAAGGCGTTGACACCAAAGCGATGTTGCCGCGCGCGGTCACCGCCCGGGTGGCGTACGCGTCCGGCACCGGTTTCTACGCCGACGGTTTCGGCTCCCGCCAGATGCGGCTGTCGTACTGCTACCCGACGCCGGAGCGCATCCGGGAAGGCGTGCGCAGGCTCGCCGCGGTGCTCGAGTCCGAAATGGACCTCAACCGCACCTTCGGTAGCGTGAAGGCGCGCACCATCCCGGGGCCCGAGACCCCGTCTCCGGACACGGTCTGACCGGCCCTGCGACACTAAGGAGTTCCCACGGTGGTCGACCGTACCGTTGCCGTGCTCGCCGGCGGGCTTTCCCACGAACGCGACGTTTCTCTCCGCTCCGGGCGCCGGCTGTCCGCCGCGCTGCGGGCCGAGGGGCTCACGGTGGAGGAGTGGGACACCGACGCCGGACTGCTGGAACGGCTGCGCACGCAGCGTCCGGACGCGGTCGTCGTCGCCCTGCACGGAGGCGAGGGCGAGAACGGCTCGGTGCAGACCGTGCTGGAGATGCTCGACGTGCCGTTCGTCGGCACCCACTCGCAGGGCTGCCGCCGGGCCTGGGACAAGCCGACCGCGAAGGCGTTCGTGCAGCAGGCCGGGTTCTCGACGCCGGACTGGGTTGTGTTGCCGCACAGCACTTTCCGGGAGCTGGGCGCCCAGTCGGTGCTCGACGCGATGGTCGAGCGGCTCGGTCTTCCGCTGATCCTCAAGCCGGATCAGGGCGGGTCCGCGCTCGGCACGCAGGTGGTCCGGGAGGCGGCGGAGTTGCCCGCGGCGATGGTCGGCTGCTTCGCCTACGGCGACACCGTGCTCGCGGAACGGTTCGTAGACGGCGTTGAAGTGGCCGTCACGGTCATCGAAGGGGAGAACGGGGCCGAGGCCCTGCCCGCGGTGGAGATCGTGCCGGAGAGCGGCGTCTACGACTACACCGCGCGCTACACCGCCGGTCTCACCGACTTCTTCACCCCGGCCCGGATTTCCGACGAAGCCGCTAAGGCGGTGGGTGAACTCGCCGTCGGCGCGCACCGGTGGCTCGGGCTGCGCGACATCTCGCGCACCGACGCGGTGATCACGCCGGACGGGGGAGTCCACTTCCTCGAAGTGAACCTCTCGCCGGGTCTCACCGAAACCTCGACGGTGCCGATGGCTGTCGAAGCCGCTGGCACCACCCTCGGTTCAGTTTTCGCGGACCTAGTCGCGCGCGCAGTCGCCCGCGCGAACTAAAACCTGGCGGACGGGGGCGGGCGGCGGACTGCCGCCCCTCCCCGCGCCGATCGATTGCGGCGGCCACTCCGGGTGACCATGGCCGCCCCGATCCGCAATCATCACCGTGACGAAACGCCCCTGGGTGATCCCTAATCGGTTTCGTCGGTCTGATTCGCCGATTTTTCCCCGGAATTCGCGTCGATGATCCCGACGATCCGCTCGAGGTCGTCCACCGATCCGAACTCGAGAACGATGCGTCCCTTGCGCCGTCCGAGGTCGACCTTCACCCGGGTGTCGAACCGATCGGACAGCCGGTTCGCGAGTTCCTGCAATCCGGGTGCCTGGATCGGCTTGCGGGGAGCGGCCTTCGGCTTGGCCGGCTTCTCGCTCTTCTTCAGCGTGACGGCTTCCTCGGTGGCGCGCACCGACATGCCCTCCGCGACGATCCGCGCCGCCAGTTCCTCCTGGCTTTCCGGATCCTCCAACGACAGCAGCGCCCGCGCGTGCCCGGCGGACAGGACGCCAGCGGCCACTCGCCGCTGCACCGCGAGGGGGAGTTTGAGCAGCCGGATGGTGTTCGTGATGACCGGACGGCTGCGCCCGATGCGGCTCGCCAGCTCCTCGTGCGTCACCGCGAACTCGTCGAGCAGCTGCTGGTAGGCCGCCGCCTCTTCGAGCGGGTTCAGCTGCACGCGGTGGATGTTCTCCAGCAGCGCGTCCCGCAGCATCGACTCGTCGGCGGTCTGCCGCACGATCGCGGGGATCGCCTCGAGCTCCGCCTGCTGCGAGGCCCGCAGCCGGCGCTCGCCCATGACGAGTTCGTACTCGTCGTCCCCGAGTTCGCGGACGACGATCGGTTGCATGAGCCCGAACTCGCGGATCGAATGCTCGAGTTCGGCGAGCGCTTCCTCGTCGAAAACCTGGCGAGGCTGCTTCGGGTTCGGCTTGACCGAGCTGACCGGGATCTCGCGGTACACCGCGCCGGCGACCTCGCCGCTCGGCTGGCCCGCCGCGCCGTTCGCGGCGAACCAGCCCTTGTCCTCGCGCACTGCTTTCTCCGCGGCCGTGCTGGCCTCGGTCGCGGCCGGAGGAGGCGTCGCCGGTCCGGTCGGGATCAGGGCCGCCAGTCCGCGGCCGAGCCCTCCTCTGCGCTCAGTCATGTGGTGCTGCTCCTCTCGTTCACGCCCCGCTCGGCGATCTCCTTCGCCGCGTCGAGATAACTCATGGCACCACGTGAACCGGGGTCGTAGGAGAGGACGGTCTGGCCGTAGCCGGGTGCCTCGGACACCTTCACGCTGCGCGGGATGACGGTCTTCAGCACCGTGTCGCCGAAGTGGTTGCGGACCTCATTGGTCACCTGGTCGGCCAGTTTGGTGCGACCGTCGTACATGGTGAGCAGAATCGTGGACACACTGAGTTCGCGGTTCAGGTGCTGCTGCACGAGTTCGATGTTGCTGAGGAGCTGCCCGAGACCTTCGAGCGCGTAGTACTCGCACTGGATCGGGATGAGCACTTCCTGCGCCGCCACCATCGCGTTGACGGTGAGGAGACCGAGCGACGGCGGGCAGTCGATGAAGACGTAGTCGACGCCGATCTGGTCGAGCACCTCGGACGACAGTGCCTCCTTGAGCCGCGTTTCGCGGTTCGCCATGGAGACGAGTTCGATCTCGGCACCGGCGAGGTCGATCGTCGCGGGCACGCAGAAGAGGTTGGGGGACTGCTCGCTCTGCTGCGCGGCCTCGGCAATCGAGACCTCGCCGATGAGCACCTCGTAGATCGACGGCGTCCCGGAGCGGTGGTCGATGTCGAGCGCGGTGCTGGCGTTGCCCTGTGGGTCGAGGTCGATCACCAAAGTTTTCAGCCCGTGCACGGCGAGCGCCGCGGCCAGGTTGACGGTGCTGGTCGTCTTGCCGACCCCGCCCTTCTGGTTCGCGACGGTGAGCACGCGGCGGCGAGACGGCCGGGGGAGCACCCCTTCCTTGGGGTGGAGCACGCTCGCGGCGCGAACGGCTTCTTCAGCGATCGGCGTCCAGCCCATCTCCTGGCTGGCCTGCGCGGAGTCGGACGGCGGGGGATTCACCGGTCTCGACACCTCCTCCTGATAGACGATTCGTGGGCGTTCACACCGCGATGTTTCACGTGGAACGGCGCGGCTCTTGTCGTTCGCTAGCTCCGTCTGCCGCGTGGCCGGTTCGGCTTCGGCGGCAGGCGACGGATCAGGATCACCGTGCTGGGGACTTCGAGTACTGCCTTCCCGCATTCCGCGACCTGTGGTTCGGCACCACCGGCCTTACGCACCGCGTCGCGGTCACGGGAGATCTCTTCAGCGGCGCTGGCGCCTTTGAGGGCGACCAGTCGACCTTCGGGACGAACCAGGGGAAGGCACCAGCCCGCGAGCCGAGCAAGAGGGGCGACCGCGCGGGCGGTGACGACGTCTGCGCCACCCAGCTGCTCGCGTACGGACCGCTCCTCGGCGCGTCCACGGACGATGGTGATCGGGAGTTCCAGCTTCTCGGCGACCTCGGCCAACCAGTCAACCCGGCGAGCCATGGGTTCCAAGAGCACGATATCGAGGTCTGGTCGAGCGATCGCCAGCGGCACTCCCGGAAGCCCGGCACCCGACCCGACATCGACCACGCGCGCATCAGATGGGATCTGCTCACCGATCACCGCGGAGTTCAGCACGTGCCGCTCCCACAGCCGGTCCACCTCACGCGGGCCGATCAATCCTCGCTCGACCCCATGAGTCGCCAGCAGCTCCACGTACCCGGCGGCTTGCTCGACGCGCTCCCCGAACACCTCCACCGCCGCGGTCCGGACCGTCCCGGTGGCGCCGTCCAAGCTCACTACTCCCACTCCTCGCTCCGCGCGTTTCACGTGAAACGCGCTCGGTTGATTGTCCCTGATGCCGACGCCAAATCGAGCCGACAGACCGCAACTGTGGACAACTCCACTCGAGTCGCCGAGCGATCCACAGGTCGTTTCACGTGAAACGCGATCCGCGGGTGAAGCGGGCGGCGAGTTTCACGTGAAACGCCACGCTTGTAATTCACTCCACCTTCGAACCGAACAGCCGCCGTCCGACGCATCAGTGAGGACACCACACCGGAGGGGACTCATCATGGGCAAGGTCATCACCGAGCCGCGATGTCGCTCGACGGCTACATCGCCGGACTTCAGCGGCGAGCGGCGAGTTGCTCGACCCGATGAACGTCACCACGGTCGTCCTGACCCAGCGCCGTCCCGACGACCGGCCGGAGGGCGACGAGAACTTCGTCTTCGTCACGAGCGGGATCGAGGCGGCGGTGGCGAGAGCCAACAACTAGCCGGGGGAGACAAGAACATCATCATCAACGGGGGGGACAGATGACGCGGCAATGCCTGGAGGCCGACCTGCTCGACGAGGTCGGCGTCGAACTGGTGCCGGTCGTCCTGGGCGACGGGAAGACTCTGTTCGGGGAAGTCGCGCCGGCGCGCTTCGAGGGATTGATCGCGGTCGTCGAGGGAGCCGGGGTGACACACCTGCGGTACCGAGACAACCGGCAGGCATAAAAGAAGCGGCCCACCGGAGTGCTTCCGGTGGGCCGCTTCGGCTCAGTGCTCTACGCGTCCGAGGGCTCAGTCCTCGGGGAAGATCACCACGCGGCGCTTGGGGTCTTCGCCTTCACTCTCGCTCGTGACGCCCTTGACCGTCGCGACCGCGTCGTGGACGACCTTGCGCTCGAACGGGCTCATCGGCTGCAGCCGCACCCGCTCGCCGCTCGACAGCACCGACTCGGCGGTGGACCGGCCGAGCTCGCGCAACTCCTCCCGGCGGTCCGCGCGCCAGCCGGCGATGTCCAGCATCAGCCGGCTGCGCGAGCCGGTCTCCTGCTGGACCGCGAGCCGGGTCAGCTCCTGCAGCGCTTCGAGCACCGTGCCGCGGGGGCCGACCAGCTTCTCCAGGTCGTCGCCGCCGTCGATGCTGACGATCGCGCGGCCCGCTTCGACGTCCAGATCGATGTCGCCGTCATAGTCGAGCAGGTCCAGCAGACGCTCGAGGTAGTCGCCGGCGATGTCGCCCTCTTGCACGAGAGCGTCGTCACCGCCCGCCTTCGGCTCGGCCGGTGCGCTCGTCTCTTCCTGATCGGCGTCGATCGTGTCGACCGTCTCCGACATCTTCAGTCTCCTCTCCGAACCCGAAGCGTCAGCGACGCTTCCGGCCCGACTTCCTGTTCGAGTCCTTGAGGAGCCCGGGCACTCCGGTGCCGTTCTCCTTCGATCCGTTCTGGTTCGACGTCTGCTCCGGCGCGCTCTCCGCCGGTTCGGCTGCCTTCGTCTCGGACGGCGCGGCACCGTCGGACTTCGCGTTGCCGGACTTGCCGCCACCGGAAGACGTCTGCGCGAAGCCGTGCGCCGAACCCGCCTTGGTCACCTTGCCCTGCTGACCCTGCTGCTGGTTCTTCTTCTGCTGCACCGGCTTCTGCCCGACCTTCGGCGCGGTCGGCTTCTGGCCCGGCTTCGGGCCGAGCGACGCGCGCTTCTCGGCCGCTTCTTCCTTGCGGGCCGCCTCTTCCTTGTCGATCTTCGTGTAGACGAGGCGCTGCTGCATGAGCGTCCAGCCGTTGTTCGCCAGCCAGTAGAAGAGCAGGCCGAGCGGGAAGAACGCACCGAAGACGAGCACACCGAGCGGGAAGATGTACATGGTGAGCTTGTTCATGATCGCGGTCTGCGGGGTGCCCGCGGCCGACGCGTTCTGCCGCGACACCGAGTGCCGCGCGGTGAGGTGCGTGGCGATCGAGGCGATGATCATCAGCGGCAGCGCGACCGGGAGGACCTCCCAGTGCCACCCGCCGTTCGCGACGTGCCCGGCGACGGCGCCGACGCCGTTGTTGACCGCCTCGCCCATGTTGACGCCGAAGAGCTTCGCGCTCGTGTACGACACCACGTCGTGTTCGTTGAAGAAGTAGTTCTCGGTCTTCGCGCCGCCGCCGGCGGGCGGCATGGTGAACGCACGGAGCACGTGGTTCAGGCCGATGAAGACCGGGATCTGGAGGATCATCGGAAGGCAGCTGCCGAGCGGGTTGACGCCGTGCTCGCGCTGGAGCTTCTGCATCTCCTGCGCCTGGCGCTGCCGGTCGTTCGCGTACTTCTTCTGGATCTTCTTCATTTCCGGCGCGAAGTCTTGCATCTTCTTCATCGACCGGACCTGGTTCACGAACGGCTTGAACATGATGCCGCGGACGGTGAACGTCAGGAAGATGATGCCGAGGATCCACGAGATCGCGGTCGCTTCCCCGAAGACGAACCCGAAGACCTTGTGCCAACACCACAAGATGAAGGACACGGGGTAGTAGATGAAATCGAGCACTGAGCTACTCCTCGATCGGTGTTTCAGGCGTGCGGTGCCGCCACGAGAACTTCTCGGGCACCGGGTCGCGGCCGGGCGGGGTCCAGGGGCCGCAGCGAAGCAGTCGTCGCAGCGCGAGGTAGGAGCCTCCGGCCGCGCCGTGGCGGGTCAGGGCTTCGACTGCGTACGCGCTGCAGCTCGGGTAGAACCGGCAGGCCGGAGGGAGGAATGGCGAAATCGCCTTGCGGTAGAACCGCACGGGAAGGAGCAGTACCCACGCGACCGGTCCCGGCCGGGGCGGCTTCTCTTCCTCAGGTGGCGCTTCGGTGGTGCTGTGCTCGGAGGTGGCGTCCATGGCCGTTTACACCGCTGATCCGTGGTCGGGTGCCGCGCCCTGCTGACGCGGCTGCCGGGGAGCATCGGCCCCGGCCGGGCGGCCGGACGGCGCGAGGCCGAGCCGGCGCAGCGCGGCGTCGAGATCGGAGCCGAGCTCCGCGCTCGACGCGGACGCCGCCGGGGGCAATGCCCGTACCACCAACGAAGTGCCCGCGGGCAGGGTTCCGAGACGCGCGGAAACAAGGTGGCGCAACCGCCGGGTCACCCGGTGGCGCACCACCGAGTTGCCGACGGCCTTGCTCACCACAAAACCCGCCCTGGCCGCGAACGAGGCGGCCACGGACGGGTCCGTGGTCAACGCATGAACGACGAGGCGGCGCCTGCCGGCTCGGGACCCCCGGCGGAGGACGACCCGGAAGTCCTCGCTCCGCCGCAGACGTGCGCCAGCGGGCAGCACGACGCGGTTGCGCGGAGCCGGATCAGGCGGACAGCTCGGCGCGGCCCTTGCGACGGCGCGCCGCGAGGATGCCGCGACCCGCGCGGGTCCGCATGCGCAGGCGGAAACCGTGGGTCTTCGCGCGACGACGGTTGTTCGGCTGGAAGGTGCGCTTGCCCTTGCTCACTGCTTCTCCTGTGTCTCGGCCGTCGGGCGACGGCGGATTCCCCGGCGCCCGGCGTGTCGTGCGGGTCGCACGGAAGTTCGTGCTGTCTCCTACCACCGGGTGGTCTCGTCACGACGAGCGACGACATACGTAGGCACGCGAAACGCACCCGTCGCATACGGGAGACCTTACGAGGGTACGCACCCCGGTCGTGAACGCCGCAGGCGCCCCTCCGCCACCCTCGGCGACCGGCCCGCGAGACTGCCTCCCGGCACGGCGCGGCACCGAATGGCAACACGCCGTACACCGTGAAATGCTTGCGCAGCACCACGCCTTGTGGCATCGGGCAGGGCTTGTTAGCGTGCCTCTCTCGGCCTCCGGGCAGGACTGATGCGGCCTCACTGGCGCCGGGGGGTGTGGAGGCGCCCGGGGAGTACGCCGAGCCCGCAGGTGGCGTGGCTGCGGACGGCCGTACATTAGTGCACAGCTGTGGACAACTTTGTGGATATCGCTGTGCCGTCGCGCGGGTGAGTCCGGACCGCGTGCTCGAGGCGAGCTTTCAGGACGTGCTCGGGGTGGGTCCGAGGCGTGCGCGCCGACGAGGGGAGGGGAGTCAGACCGGTGTCGGAGCACCAGCACAATCTGGGCGTCATCTGGGAGCAGGTGGTGCGGGAGCTGTCCGACGGCACCCTCTCCCCGCAGCAACGAGCCTGGATGCGGGTGACCCGCCCGATCGGTCTCCTCGACGGCACCGCGCTGCTCGCCGCGCCGAGCGATTTCGCGAAGGAAGCCATCGAACGCGCGCTGCGCACCTCGATCACCGAAGCGCTGTCCCGTCGGCTCGGCCGTCCCGTGTCTCTCGCGGTGAAGGTCGACAGCACCGAACCGGTCGCGCCGGTGCCCCGTTATGCGACGTCACCCGCCCGGGTGGAAAACGATGTCCCGCATCCGGAGCCGATGCCGCCCGCGAGCCCGCACCCGGAGAACGGCCAGGCCGACCACGTGCGCCCGGAGCGCCCGAAGCCGAAACCGCCGCCGCGCCGGCCGCAGGTCGAAGCGGCCGGTCTTCCGCCGGCGCGGGTCGACCCGCCGCCGCCACCTCCGCAGCAGCCGATGCACCCGGTCCACCCCGGTCTGGACGACCTCGAGGACCCGGACGAAGAAGTCGACGAAGAGGGCGAAGCGCTGGCGACCGCCAACGAGATCTGGCCCCGGTTCGCCGGGCAGCCGATCGCGGGCCAGCCCTACACCGCGCCCGCGCAGCCGCAGACGTCGAAGACGAAGCTGAACGAGAAGTACAACTTCGACACCTTCGTCATCGGCGCCTCCAACCGCTTCGCGCACGCCGCCGCGGTGGCCGTGGCCGAGGCGCCGGCCCGGGCGTACAACCCGCTGTTCATCTGGGGCGAGTCCGGGCTCGGCAAGACGCACCTGCTGCACGCCGTCGGCCACTACGCGCAGCGGCTGTTCCCCGGCATGCGCGTGCGCTACGTCTCGACCGAAGAGTTCACGAACGACTTCATCAACTCGCTGCGAGACGACCGCAAGGTCGCCTTCCAGCGGCGTTATCGCGACGTCGACATCCTGCTGGTGGACGACATCCAGTTCCTGGAGGGCAAGGAAGGCACCCAGGAGGAGTTCTTCCACACCTTCAACACGCTGCACAACCAGAACAAGCAGATCGTGGTCAGCTCCGACCGGCCGCCCAAGCGGCTGGAAACCCTGGAGGACCGGCTGCGGACGCGGTTCGAATGGGGCCTGATCACCGACATCCAGCCGCCTGAGCTGGAGACCCGGATCGCGATCCTCCGCAAGAAGGCGGCGCAGGACCGGCTCGCGGTGCCCGGCGACGTGCTGGAGTTCATCGCGTCGCGGGTCGAGGCGAACATCCGCGAGCTGGAGGGCGCGCTGATCCGCGTCACCGCGTTCGCGTCGCTGAACCAGCAGCCGGTGGAAGCCGGGCTCGCCGAGATCGTGCTGCGCGACCTGATCCCGGATTCGCACACGCCGGAGATCACCGCGCCGACCATCATGGGCGTCACCGCCGAGTTCTTCGACGTGACGCTCGACGAGCTGTGCGGGCCCGGCAAGACGAAGGCGCTCGCCACGGCCCGCCAGATCGCGATGTACCTCTGCCGCGAGCTGACCGAGATGTCGCTGCCGAAGATCGGGCAGACGTTCGGCGGCCGCGACCACACGACCGTCATGCACGCGGACAAGAAGATCCGCAAGGAGATGGCCGAGCGCAGGCGGATCTACGACCAGGTGCAAGAGCTGACGTCGCGGATCAAGCAGCGCGCCCGGCAGTAGCCGACTGCCGCGTTTGGACACTCGCTTGTAGACAGTCCTGTTTCGACGCTGAAGGGCACCACGGACACCCGTGGTGCCCTTTTTGTTGCCCTGACTGGCTTCTCGCCCGTACGCAGCTGAAGCGTGCGTACGGAGGAGCGTAGGAGCGAAGCACACGTACGTATCCACAGACGTCCACAGCCTGTGTACACAGAATTTCTCAAACTTATTGATACACAAGGGGTTTTCCCCAGGGTGTGGGCAGTTTGCCCACAGTGCCAACGGATCCCAGAGCTGCGACGATCCGGATTTGCTCCACATGCCGCCCACACCGAATCCACAGGTTGTCCCCAGGGTTGTCCACGCTGATTCCCCAGGTTGCCCACAGGTCATCCACAGCTGTGGTTCGTCACTCACCAGGGCGATCCCGACCGCTCAGACTGCCCCCAGAGCCTGGGTACAACTCGGCCCCAACCTGGGGACAACCCTGGGGACAACTAGGCCCGATTGTGGATGAATCGGGGGCAGCCCGAAACCATCCACCGATCGGCCGAACCATCCACCGATCCACCACCAGGGCTGCCCACAGGCCCGCGCCCGCCACGACCAGCGCGAACGAGCCCTGTCCACACAATCCACAGCCCCTATTACTGCTACTGGTTTTTCATCTCTTCTAAGAAAGAACAGAACAAAAACAGGCGGAGGACGAAACTGGGGACAAGCCGAGATTCGTGTCGTCTTGTCGACAAAGTGAAGGGGAGGCCGAGGTGACGGCACCCCCGGCGACGGCCTAACGTGGATGTCTGCAGCTGGTCCGTTCCCGCGCGGGGCGGACCGGACCGGCGGGGACCCGGTCGCACGCGGTGCTCACGACCGGTACCCGGCGACCCCTTCACGAGCCGAGGGGCTCGGCTGTCGAAAGGAAGCGCGCATGAAGATCCGCGTCGAGCGCGACGGGCTCGCCGACGCCGTCGCGTGGGTGGCCAGAAGCCTCCCCTCCCGGCCTCCGGTGCCGGTGCTTGGCGGCGTCCTCCTCGACGCGGGCGCGGACGGGGAGTCCGACGCGCTCACGGTCTCCGGCTTCGACTACGAGGTCTCGGCCACGGTCGGCGTTCCCGCGACCATCGCCGACGGCGGACGGCTGCTCGTCTCCGGCCGCCTCCTCGCCGACATCACCAAGGCGCTGCCCGCGCAGCCGGTGGAGATCTCCGTCGACGGCGCCCGCGCCACCATCACGTGCGGCAGCGCCCGGTTCAGCCTCCCGACCATGCCGGTCGAGGACTACCCGCAGCTGCCGTCCCAGCCCGCCCGCGCGGGTGAGCTCACCGGCGACGTCTTCGGCCAGGCGGTCACCCAGGTCGCCACCGCGGCCGGCAAGGACGACACGCTCCCCATGCTCACCGGCATGCGGCTGGAGATCTCCGGCGAGACGCTCACCCTCGTCGCCACCGACCGGTTCCGGCTCGCCATGCGCGAGTTCACCTGGAAGCCGGCCGAGGGCCTGTCCGACGCCGCGGTGCTCGTCCCGGCGCGCACGCTCGCCGAGGCCGCCAAGACGCTCGGCGGCGCGGGCACCACCGTGCAGCTCGCGCTCGCTTCCGGCGACGGCCTGCTCGGCCTGTCCGGCGCGGGCCGCTACACGACCACCCGGCTGCTCGACGCCGAGTTCCCGCCGTATCGCCAGCTGCTGCCCGCGAACCACACTTCCCGGGCGGTCATCGAGGTCAGCGCGCTCACCGAGTCGATCAAGCGCGTGTCGCTGGTCGCCGAGCGCGGCACCCAGGTCCGGCTCGAGTTCGGCGACGGCTCGCTGCGGCTGTCCGCGGGCGGCGACGACGAGGGCAGCGCCGAAGAGGAACTGCAGGTCGACTACGAGGGCGAGCCGGTCACCATCGCGTTCAACCCCGGCTACCTCGTCGACGGGCTCGGCGCGCTGCACAGCGACCGGGCCGAACTGACCTTCACCACGCCCAACCGTCCGGCGCTGATCAAGCCCGCCGACGCCGAGGGCAACGTCGTCCCCGGGTATCTCTACCTGCTCATGCCGGTCCGGCTGCCGGGCTGAGCGCGGCGCGTCCAACCGAGGAAAACCGATCCAATCCAAAGGGGATCTCATGGTTCAGCTGGGTCTCGTCGGCCTGGGCAAGATGGGCTTCAACATGCGCGAGCGGCTGCGCGCCGCCGGGCACGAGGTGGTCGGGTACGACCGCAACCAGGACGTCAGCGACTCGACCTCGCTCGAAGACCTGGTCTCCAAGCTGTCCGGTCCCCGTATCGTGTGGATCATGGTCCCGGCCGGGGAGCCGACCCGGCAGACCGTCACCGAGCTCGGGCAGCTGCTGTCCGAGGGCGACCTGGTGATCGACGGCGGGAACTCGAAGTTCACCGACGACAAGCTGAACGCCGACCTGCTCGCCGCGCACGGCGTCGGCTATCTCGACTGCGGCGTCTCCGGCGGCGTGTGGGGCAAGGACAACGGCTACGGCCTGATGGTCGGCGGCGCGGCGTCCGACGTCCAGCGCGCGATGCCGATCTTCGACGCGCTGCGTCCGGAGGGCCCGCGCGAGGAAGGCTTCTCGCACGCCGGCTCGGTCGGTGCCGGGCACTACGCGAAGATGATCCACAACGGCATCGAGTACGGCATCATGCAGGCCTACGCCGAGGGTTTCGAACTGCTCGAAGCCGCGAAGATCGTCGACGACGTGCCCGCCGTGATCAAGGGCTGGCAGCGCGGCACCGTGGTCCGCTCCTGGCTGCTCGACCTGCTGGTGCGCGCGCTGGACGAGGACCCGGATCTGGACGACCTCGAAGGCTACGTCGAGGACTCCGGCGAAGGCCGCTGGACGCTGGAGGAAGCGGTCAACAACGCGGTGCCCGCCCCGGTGCTGTCGGCAGCGCTGTTCGCCCGGTTCTCCTCGCGGCAGAAGGACTCCGCCGCGATGCGCGCCGTCGCCGCGCTGCGCAACCAGTTCGGCGGTCACGCGGTGAAGAAGGCCGGGAGCTAGCCTCCCCCCCCGGTCCCCGCCCGTGTATCTCCGACATCTCCAGGTCACCGACTTCCGGTCCTGGCCGCTGGCCGACCTCGCCCTCGAACCGGGGCCGGTCGTGCTGGTCGGCCAGAACGGCCGGGGGAAGACGAACCTGCTCGAAGCGATCGGCTACGTGGCGACCCTCGGTTCGCACCGGGTCGCCACGGACGCCCCGCTCGTCCGCCATGGCTGTGAACGCGCGCTCGTCCGGGTCGCGGTCGTCAACGAGGACCGCGAGCTGACGGTCGAACTCGAGATCACGCCCGGCCGGGCCAACCGTGCGCGCGTGAATCGCGGCGCGGTCGGCAAGCCGCGCGACGTGCTCGGCATTCTGCGTACGGTGCTGTTCTCTCCGGAGGACCTCTCGCTCGTGCGCGGCGATCCGAGCGAACGTCGTCGGTTCATGGACGAACTGCTCGTGCTTCGCGCGCCTAGGTACGCGGGTGTGCGCGCGGACTACGAGAAGGTGCTTAAGCAGCGCAACGCGCTTCTTAAGACTGCGGGCAAACGCCGTACTGGTCGCGAAGACCCGTACGCACTGTCGACGCTCGACGTGTGGGACGACCATCTCTCGGTGGCTGGCGCGCAGCTGCTGGCCGCACGGTTGAACCTCATCGCGGACCTCGCGCCGTACACGGCCGACGCTTATATGGGCGTCGCGCCCGACTCTCGCCCGGCGAAGATCGCGTACAAGTCTTCGCTCGGCGAAGCGCTTCCGCCGTCGTACGGAGTGCCGGGCGGAGAGCGTGCGGACACAGAAGTACTGCGCGAGCTATTGCTGAAGGCGCTGGCCGAGACGCGGCGGCAGGAACTGGAGCGAGGCATCAGTCTCGTCGGCCCGCATCGGGACGAGCTGGAGCTGATTCTCGGCGAACTGCCGGCGAAGGGGTACGCGAGCCACGGCGAGTCGTGGTCGTTCGCGCTCGCGTTGCGGCTCGGAAGTTACGAGCTTCTGCGTGCCGAAGCGGGCGAACCGGTGTTGTTGCTGGACGATGTCTTTGCCGAACTCGACCGCAAGCGCCGGGCCCGGCTGGCCGAGGTCTCCGCGAGCGCCGAGCAGGTGCTCATCACCGCGGCGGTGGCCGAGGACGTGCCCGAGGAACTCGCCGGTGCGAGGTTCACGGTGGCCGACGGGGAGGTGAACCGTGCCTGAACAGCCACAACGACCACGCGGGGTGACCGGGGTCACGCGAGTTGCCCACCGATCTGGGGACAAACCTGTGGACAGTGTGGATAAACCCGGAGCCGCGTTATCGCCGCGCGTGACGAACCGGCCGGATGGCCGTCTTGACACCTCGAAAGCGGACGACACCCCCCGAAATCCCGCGCGTGGCGCGACTGAGCGTGACAGTTCCACTGGGCCGAACGAGACCCCCGCCGGGGAGGCTCCGAGCGGCCGCGACCTCGCGCACGCCGCGCTCGAAGCGGCGAAGGCGAAGGCCCGCGAGCGCGGCGCCCCGCCGAATCTCCGCCGCGGCCGGATCACCGGGGGCGGCGGGCAGAACCGGGCGCGCCGTCGCTGGTCCGGTCCCGGCGCGGATCCGCGCGACCCGCAGCCGCTGGGGCGGCTCGTGTCGAGGCTGATCTCCGACAGCGGCTGGCAGGGCACCATGACCAACGCCCGCGTGTTCGGGCAGTGGGCCCGGCTCGTGGGCGAGGACGTCGCCGAACACGCCCAGCCGATCGCGCTGAAAGACGGCGAGCTGACCGTCCGCGCGAGTTCCACCGCGTGGGCGACGCAGTTGCGGTTGCTGCAGGGCAAGTTGCTGGCGAAGATCGCCGCGGGCGTCGGGAACGGCGTCGTGAAGCGGATGCGGATCCAGGGTCCGACCGCTCCGAGCTGGCGGAAAGGACCCCGGCACGTGCCTGGTCGCGGACCGCGTGACACGTACGGCTGACGGGGGTTGCGGCTGGGCGGGTCATTGCCCCGAGAACCGGGTCGCGCCGGTTCGGATACGACCTGACTCGCCTAAGGGTGATTTCGTGCCTCTGCGACAGACTGAGAGGTGTCCTTGCCGCATGTGAGCGCGCGCGGCCAAGTACACTGTTGTAGTAGCGGACGTCCGCTCGGGCGAGACGAGGAGAAACAACGCCGGTGACCGAGAACAAGAGCGAGTACAACGCGTCGTCCATCACCGTGCTCGAAGGCCTCGAAGCAGTTCGCAAGCGCCCCGGCATGTACATCGGTTCCACCGGTGAGCGCGGTCTCCACCACCTGGTCCAGGAGGTGGTGGACAACTCCGTGGACGAGGCGATGGCGGGGTACGCCACCAAGGTCGAGGTTACTCTCCTCGAGGACGGCGGGGTGCGGGTAGTCGACGACGGCCGCGGCATCCCGGTCGACATGCACCCCAAGGAGAAGAAGCCGACGCTCGAGGTCGTGCTCACCATCCTGCACGCGGGCGGCAAGTTCGACAGCGACTCCTACGCGGTGTCCGGCGGTCTGCACGGCGTCGGCGTCTCCGTGGTGAACGCGCTGTCCACGAAGCTGCTCGCGGAGATCAAGGTCGGCGGCCGCAGCTGGCGCCAGGAGTACACGAACCAGGTCCCCGGTCCGCTCGAGGACCTCGGCCCGGCCACCGACACCGGCACCACCATCACGTTCTGGGCCGACGGCGACATCTTCGAGACCACCACCTACAACTTCGAGACCATCTCGCGCCGGCTGCAGGAGATGGCGTTCCTCAACAAGGGCCTCACCCTGTCGCTGCGCGACGAGCGGGTGTCGGACGAGGAGACCGAAGAGGACGCCGCGGGCAAGCCGGCGAGGATCAAGGAAAAGGTCTACTGCTACCCGGGCGGCCTTGAGGACTTCGTCAAGCACATCAACGGCAGCAAGGACCCGATCCACGAGAGCGTCATCTCCTTCGACGCCAAGGGCACCGGCCTCGAGGTCGAGGTCGCGATGCAGTGGAACACCGGGTTCACGCCGTCGGTGTACACCTTCGCCAACACGATCAACACGCACGAGGGCGGCACGCACGAAGAGGGCTTCCGCGCCGCGCTCACCCGTGTGGTCAACGCGTACGCGCGCGAGAAGAAGCTGCTCAAGGAGAAGGACGCGAACCTGACCGGCGACGACGTGCGCGAGGGTCTCGCCGCGATCGTGTCGATCAAGCTGTCCGAACCGCAGTTCGAGGGCCAGACGAAGACCAAGCTGGGCAACAGCGAGGCCAAGACGTTCGTGCAGCAGCAGTCGAACGAATGGCTCGGCGACTGGTTCGAGCGCAACCCGAGCGAAGCCAAGACGATCATCAACAAGTCGATCTCGTCGGCGCAGGCCCGGCTCGCTGCCCGCAAGGCGCGCGACCTGGTGCGGCGCAAGGGCGCGCTGGAGATCGGCGGTCTTCCTGGCAAGCTCAAGGACTGCCGTTCGAACGACCCCGGCGAGTGCGAGCTCTACATCGTGGAGGGCGACTCGGCGGGCGGTTCGGCCAAGGAAGGCCGCGACTCGATGTACCAGGCGATCCTGCCGATCCGGGGCAAGATCATCAACGTCGAGAAGGCCCGCATCGACCGCGTCCTCAAAAACACCGAGGTCCAGTCGCTGATCACCGCGCTCGGCACCGGTATCCACGACGATTTCGACCTCTCGAAGCTGCGCTATCACAAGATCGTGCTGATGGCCGACGCCGACGTCGACGGCCAGCACATCACCACGCTGCTGCTCACCCTGCTGTTCCGCTTCATGACGCCGCTGATCGAGCACGGCCACGTGTTCCTGTCGCGGCCGCCGCTGTACAAGATCAAGTGGCCGCGGTCGGAGCCGGAGTACGCGTACTCGGACAAGGAACGCGACGCGGTCATCCAGGCGGGCGTCGAGTCCGGTCGCCGCCTTCCGAAGGACGACGCGATCCAGCGGTACAAGGGTCTCGGCGAGATGAACGCCGACGAGCTGTGGGAGACCACGATGGACCCGGCGAACCGGCTGCTCGGGCAGGTCACGCTCGACGACGCGGCGCAGGCCGACGAACTGTTCTCCGTGCTGATGGGCGAGGACGTGGAAGCCCGCCGCTCGTTCATCACGCGCAACGCCAAGGACGTGCGCTTCCTGGACGTGTAGGCGTCCCCTCCTAACTCACTTCCCCAGGACTGCTCACCGAGAAGGACCTCATGACGGAAACCTTGCCGCCGGAACACGACCGGATCGAACCGGTCGACATCCAGCAGGAGATGCAGCGCTCCTACATCGACTACGCGATGAGCGTCATCGTGTCGCGGGCGCTGCCGGACGTGCGCGACGGCCTCAAGCCGGTGGCGCGCCGGATCCTGTACTCGATGTTCGACTCCGGGTTCCGCCCGGACCGCGGGTACAACAAGTGCTCCCGCGTCGTCGGCGACGTCATGGGCAACTACCACCCGCACGGCGACTCGGCGATCTACGACGCGCTCGTGCGGCTCGCCCAGCCGTGGTCGCTGCGCTACCCGCTGATCGACGGCCAGGGCAACTTCGGCTCGTCGGGCAACGACCCCGCCGCCGCGATGCGGTACACCGAGTCCCGCCTCGCGCCGCTGGCGATGCAGATGCTCGCGGACATCGAAGAGGACACCGTCGATTTCCGCGACAACTACGACGGGCGTACGCAAGAGCCCGACGTGCTGCCGTCGCGGTTCCCGAACCTGCTGGTCAACGGCGGTTCCGGGATCGCGGTCGGGATGGCGACGAACATCCCGCCGCACAACCTGCGCGAGGTGTCCGAAGGCGTCGTGTGGGCGCTGGAGAACCCCGAGGCGACCGACGACGAACTGCTGGCCGCGCTGCTCGTGCGGGTCAAGGGCCCGGACTTCCCGACCAAGGCGATGATCCTCGGCACCTCGGGCATCGAGGACGCCTACCGCACCGGCCGCGGTTCGATCCGGATGCGCGCGGTCGTCGAGGTCGAAGAGGACGCCAAGGGCCGCACGATCCTGGTCGTGTCCGAGCTGCCGTACCAGGTGAACCCGGACAACCTGGTGGAGAACATCGCGCACCTGGTGCGCGACGGCAAGATCACCGGGATCTCGGACATCGCGGACGAGTCCAACAGCCGCTCCGGCATGCGGATCGTCGTCACGATCAAGCGCGACGCGGTGGCGAAGGTGGTGCTGAACAACCTGTTCAAGCACACCCAGCTGCAGCAGAACTTCGGCGTGAACATGCTGGCGCTGGTCGACGACGTGCCGCGCACGCTGCGGCTCGACCAGATCATCCGGCACTACGTGAAGCACCAGGTCGACGTGATCGTGCGGCGCACCCGGTACCGGCTGCGCAAGGCCGAGGAACGGGCCCACATCCTGCGCGGTCTGGTCAAGGCGCTCGACATGCTGGACGAGGTGATCGCCCTGATCCGGCGGTCGCCCTCGGCCGACGAGGCCCGGCCGGGCCTGATGTCGCTGCTCGAGATCGACGAGATCCAGGCCACCGCGATCCTGGACATGCAGCTGCGCCGGCTGGCCGCGCTGGAGCGGCAGCGGATCATCGACACCCTGGCCGAGATCGAGCTGGAGATCGCCGATCTCAAGGACATCCTCGCGAAGCCCGAGCGGCAGCGGTCGATCATCCGCGACGAGCTGATGGAGATCGTCGACAAGTACGGCGACGACCGGCGCACGAAGATCATCCCGTTCGACGGCGACGTGTCGGTCGAGGACCTGATCGCGCAGGAAGACGTCGTCGTCACCATCACCCGCACGGGCTACGCCAAGCGGACGAAAACCGATCTGTACCGCTCGCAGAAGCGCGGCGGCAAGGGCGTGCAGGGCGCGACGCTGAAGCAGGACGACATCGTCCAGCACTTCTTCGTGTGCTCCACGCACGACTGGATCCTGTTCTTCACGAACAAGGGCCGGGTGTACCGGGCGAAGGCCTACGACCTGCCCGAGGCCAACCGCAACGCGCGCGGCCAGCACGTGGCGAACCTGCTCGCGTTCCAGCCGGACGAGCAGATCGCCCAGGTCATCGAGATCCCGAACTACGAGGTCGCGCCGTACCTGGTGCTCGCCACGCAGCGCGGCCTGGTGAAGAAGACGAAGCTCACCGACTTCGACTCCAACCGCGCGGGCGGGCTCATCGCGATCAACCTGCGCGAGGGCGACGAGCTGATGGGCGCGGTGCTGGCCGCGGCCGAGGACGACCTGCTGCTGGTGTCCGCGGGAGGCCAGTCGATCCGCTTCCACGCCACCGACGAGGCGCTGCGCCCGATGGGCCGCCCGACCTCGGGCGTGCTGGGCATGCGGTTCAACGACGGTGACGAACTGCTCGGCATCAGCGTGGTCAAACCGGACAAGTTCCTGCTGGTCGCCACGGACGGCGCGTATGCGAAGCGGACGCCGATCGAGGACTATCCGGTACAGGGCCGCGGCGGCAAGGGCGTGCTCACCATCCAGCACGACAGCAAACGTGGCAGGCTGGTGGGGGCACTCATCGTCGACGAGGACGACGAGCTGTTCGCCATCACGTCCAGCGGCGGGGTCATCCGCACGCCGGCGCGGGACGTGCGCAAGGCGGGCAGGCAGACCAAGGGCGTTCGGCTGATGAACCTGGGTGACGGAACCACTCTTCTCGCGGTCGCACGCAACGCGGACGAGGGTTCGGACGTCGCCAATGGTGGCGAGGACTCCGCCGAGGACGGTTCCGAGGTTTCGGAAGTCTCGGAAGTTTCGGAAGCCGAGGCTTCCGAGACGGTTTCGGAGGAAGCGGCCGAGGCTACGCCAGAGGAGCCCACAGCAGAAGACGGCACGGCGCCGGAGCAGTGATCGGCGCCCCACGCACGGGTAAGGACTGACTCAACGTGGCACCATCCGAAAAGGCCGACGACGCGTCGGCCAACCCGCCCTGGCAGCGCACCGCCAAGGACGGCGGCGGCGACTCCGAGGCCATGGCCACGGCGCGGATCGCGACCGAGGACGTGCCCACCGCGGCTCCGGAACCGGCCGCGGTCGAGAACGACTACCCGGTGAGCGGCACGGCGGCGCCCCGGCTCTTCGGAGGCGAGGCCCCGCCGCCCGCGGACGACGTGCCGCCCGCGGGCCGCACCCGGCCGACGCCGAGCGCACTGCGCCGTCCCGGCCGGGGCCCGCGCCGGGCGAGCCTGCAGATCAAGCGGTTCGACCCGTGGTCGGTGCTGAAGCTGGCACTGGTGCTCGGGGTCGCGATGTTCTTCGTGTGGCTGGTCGCGGTCGGCGTGCTCTACACCGTGCTCGACGGCATGGGCGTGTGGGACAAGCTGAACGGCACGTACTCGTCCCTGGTCGGCGGCGAGGGCGCGAACGCGTCCGCGGAACCGCTGATCAGCGCCGGTCGCGTGTTCGGCATCGCGGCCATCCTCGGGGCGATCAACATCGTGCTGGTGTCCGCGCTGGCCACGGTGAGCGCGTTCATCTACAACGTGTCGGCGGACCTCGCGGGCGGGCTGGAAGTCACCCTGTCCGAGCGGGAGTAACCCGGTTGCGAGAGCTCCGTTCATCGCGTCGGCCGATCGCTCGAGTTGCTTGAGGCCGCGCGGTCCGGAAGGTCGATACCCGGTTGCAAGAGCGGATGAGGGGTCCGGTAAAGTACTCCTCGTTCGACGGGCCCATAGCTCAGGCGGTTAGAGCGCTTCGCTGATAACGAAGAGGTCCCAGGTTCAAGTCCTGGTGGGCCCACATTTCCGGAAGGCCGGTTCGCAGCTCCTGCGGACCGGCCTTTCTGGTATTTCGGATGACTGCCCGGCGGCGCGGTCGCCAGAATCAGCCGCATGCGGACTCCGGGGGAGATCCGTCATCAGCTGAGCCGCGGTGTGGTCGCCGCGCAGTGGGATGACGAAGCGGGCTTGGCCGAAACCTCGGCCTGGCTCGAGTCGGCGACTGGGCGCGAGCTGCTGCGGATCGACGACTGCTCTCGCTCGTCCCGCTTCAAGGAGCCGGTGATGGGGCGGGTGAAGGAGCGGAAGCTGAAGCGCGCTCCGCTGGTGGTGCTGGTGTTGGCTTCGATGCACCACGACGGGCACCTTCGGGAGCGGGCGGTTCGCCTGTTGTGTTCTTCGGATGGCGCGTTGAGCGACCGGGCACTGGCGGTCCGGGTGCACGATCACGTCGAGGTGGTCCGCGAGCTGGCCGAACACGAGGTGCTGCGGCGCACGACGTTGGCGCAGGCTGAGCAGATCGTGCCGCTGTTGCAGCGGATTTCGCGGCGCTGGCGGGGTTCGGAAGTTCTCGCGCGCTATCTGCGGGTGCTGGTCGCCGCGCATGGTGAGGCGTCGGTGTGGGCGTGCTTGCGAGATTCCGCGGACTTTGACGTGCGGCGGACTGCGTTCCGGCGCAGCTTCGAGCCCGGCTTGCTCGGTTTGCCGGACGCGGTCCGGTTGCTGCCTGGGGAACGGGACCAGATTGTCCGGCGGCAGTTGCTCGGTGTCGTCGCTGAGGGGGCGACACCGGACGTCATCGCCGAGGTGTTGCTGCGCGGCCGGTCCGCGGAGAGCCGGGTGCTCGGGTTGGTGAAGCTGACCGCGGCGCAGCTGGATCCGGTTGACGTGGAACGACTTCTGGTCGACCGGTCGGTGCTGGTGCGGATGTGGGCGCGGCTGCGCTGGCAGGAAATGCGGCGCGATCCGGTCGCGGTTTATGCCGCGGTCGCGCGTTCTTCCGCTCGGGCGGTGGTGCGGGCTCGTGCGTATGTCGGGCTCGCGGAGACTGGGAGCGAGCTTGACCGTGCGGAGATCGTCGGTCTTGCCCAGAGTGCTGACCTGCCGTTGAAGAAGGCTGGTTTGTCGTTGCTTCGCGGCAAGGCTGTTGCTTCGGACGCGCCGTGGTTGCTGCGCGAAATGACGAGCGAGCATTCGCGGGTGGCCCGGATGGCGTCGGACGTGCTCAGTGGCAGTCCGCAGTTGTGGTCGCTCGCGGATTTGTTGGTATTCAAGGATTCTGCGGATCCGGAGCTGCGACGTCGGGGATGGTGGCTGCACCGCGGTCTCGGCGGATGGGAGTCGGTGATCGCCGATCTGGAGTTCTTGGTCGCCGGGGCGGTTTTGGTCCGTCCGCTGGTGCTGCCGATGTATTTCCAGCCGACTGACGCGCAGCGGCAACGTATCGCGGCTCTGCTGAGCACGGGTTCCCTTGACCGGCAACAGGTTCTGGAGGTCGCCTTCGCCGCCGGGGTCTCGGTGTGATCAGCGGGTCTGCCGGTACAGGTCGCGCAGCAGGGCGATTTCCGCGCCGTGGTGCAGGAGTTCCTGGTTGACCCACCAGACGATCTCGAGGAAGGGGTTTTCGGCGTCGCTGCCGTGTGGGTAGGTGGAGTAGCCGACGGTATCTAGCGCGGCGTTGTCGATGGTCGACAAGGCTTCGCGCCAGGCGGTCGCACCGGCGTCGAAGGCGGCGATGGCTGTCGTGACGTCGCCGGCGATCGGGTAGTCATCACGGGTCTTGGTGTGGGTGCCCGCGGTGTGGTCGGCGCGGAGGGCGAGCATTTCGCTGAGGTGACTGAGCCGCCAGGCGATGGTGGTGAACGGCGGCGGCGGCGGTTGCGGGTACGGCGCGGCGTCGCGGCCCCATTCGCCGGTGCCGGCCAGGTGGGTCGCGCGCGGTCCGGGTCCCCCGGCGCGGCGGCGCACCGACCAGTTCCCGGGGACCGGTGGCCAGTGATATTCGGCGTCGGTCATCGGGCTGATCGGTATCTCGGAGCCGTCGCCGCTGTCCACGAAGGGGCCGGTGATGCGGTTCGCGAGGCGGGTGCGGGCGAAGTCGAACTGGTCGAGCAATGGTGCCAAACGGGGTGGGGGCACGAAAACTCCCTGGTCCGATGCCGGGAAAGCCTGGTTCAGTGTGGCATGACCGGCGAGGATCTGGGCGAGGGTTGGGACAGCGTCGCGACGCTTGTCGACGGGCGATGGGTCGAGCGGCGGCCCAAGCGGGACGAGGTGCGCGCTTGGCTGCTCCGGGAGACGACGGTGTTGCCGTGGCTGGCTCCGCAGTTGCCGCTGATGGTGCCGGTTCCTCTTGTGTGGCAGGAAGATCCGTTGGTCGTGCGGCATGAATTGGTGCCAGGAGAGCCGGGCGAACTGACCGCTGACGACGGCCGCGCGCTCGGTCGATTCCTCCGCGCTTTGCACAGTGCGGACGTCGCCAAGGCACGCGAACTCGGTGCGGAGCCGGAAAAGTTGGCCCTCGATGCCGTCCCGCCGTTGCTCGGTTCGCTGGCTGGTCGTGCTCGTGCGCTGCTGGCGGAGGTCGAGGACTATCCAGCAAACACCGTCGTGCACGGAGACCTCGGGCCAGAGCACCTGCTCAAGCAGGACGGCCGGTTGAGCGGGGTGATCGACTGGTCCGACGTGTCGATCGGCGACCCGGCGCGGGACCTGGCGTGGCTGCTGTTCTGGACCTCGGCGGAGTGCGTCGCGGGGTTCTCCGCGGAGTACGAGGTCACGCCCGAACTGCGTCGGCGCGCGTGGGCGTGGAACCAGCTGGGCCCGTGGTACGAGGTGACGTACGGACTGGAGAACAACCGTCCTGACCTGGTCGAATCGGGTCTCGCCGGAACTCGCGACCGGCTCGTGGAGACGAGTCAGCCCTGCCGGGAAGAGAAGGACCGGCAGGGCTGAGCTTTGCGTGGACGCTGGGTCCGTCCGATTCAACGGACCCAGCACTCCGGATATTCCCGGTGTTCCACGTGGAACGAGAGACGGAACCGCTGGACGGGACGCGCGGCGGGTCCGGTAGCATCGAGGGGTAGCGCAAGCACTCAGAAGGGGGCTTCAGGTGAAGAAGCTGTTGGCACTCGCGGTCGTCGCGGGCGGCGTCCTGTTCGTCGTCAAGCGGAACAAGGCCGCCAAGGCCGAGGCTGACCTGTGGCGTGAAGCCACCACGCCTGCCGCCCCGTCGGCGAACGGCAGCGCGCCGGCCAAGGCCGCGGACGCGTCCCGCAACTGACCCACACCTCGCGGACCCCGGTCCGCACCGGGCCTGTAGCTCAATTGGTAGAGCACCGCCTTTGCAAGGCGGGGGTCAGGGGTTCGATTCCCCTCAGGTCCACCCGCGATCCCCGTTCGGCCGAGGCTGAACGGGGATTCGTGCGTTCCCGGGGCGCTACGGAATCTGCTTCAACCGGTCGATGATCTTGAAGACGGCTTCCCCGAACACCTGGTTGAGCGCGGGCGGCTGGTAGTCCTCGCTGCGGAAAGCCGAGATGGTGACCAGGTGGCGACCCACCTTGAGTGACAGGTCCGCGTGTCCGGGAGTCATCGGAACCCAGCAGATCTCGCCGTCGCCCACCTTCTTGTTCGAAGTCGCTTCCCTGGGCTGGCCGCCCGGGCCGGCGACGCGTGGGTGGCAGGTCGCGTGGTTGGCGTACGTCGCGCCGTCCAGGTTTTCGTACGTCTCGACGCGCACCGTCAAGCCGTCCTGTTTGGCCTTGTCGCCGGTGTTGGCGTGGTTCGTGCGGAAGCAGCTGCTCCATACGTACTGCCAAGACCCTTTGCCGTGCTCGCCGGGTTCGGCGTTCAGCCGAGACGGCTGTACGGAGGATTGTTCCTCGACCCGGCCGGAGACGGTGTCGTTGGTGAACGAAAGCCCCCAATCCTCGGATTTGTAGATCTCGCAGGCGTTCGGCAGGTTCCAGGGCGGGCCGAAGCGGAAGTTGGACAGTCCGGTTTGCTCGGGCCCGGCCGCCAGTTTGGCCGCGACCTGGTCGATCAAGAACTTGAGCGCGTCTTCCGGCTTCTTGGTGAGACCCGGCCCGTCCTCGGAGGTGCCGGCGTGCATGTCCAGCGTGGCCCAGTACTGGTCTCCGCCCCAGAAGAAGTACACCTCGTAGTCGTCGTCGTGGACGAGGCTGCCCATCGTCACGTAGATCTGCAGGTCGCCGCGGGTCTCGTGACTGACCGGATGGGATTTGACGTTCTTTTGCGATTCCGGGTTGGTGGCCAGCCGCCAGACGGTGTCCCGGTCGCTCGACATGTCGTCGCTCTGGTACTGCTTCTGGCTGATGCCGAGGGACAGCTTGTACGTTTCGTTCTTGCCGGTCAACAAGCACATCGACGCCGGCTCCGGCCCGATGCTGGGACCGGTCGATTGGTAGGCGACAGTGCCGGGGGCGGGCGGCCCGTCGTCGCCGGTGAACTTGTGCTGCATGAAGGCGCTGTTCGGGCCGAGCACGAATCCCGCTCGCTGCATCAGGAACGGGTTCATGACGGCGCAGGCGTCGTAGACCGGGTGTCCCGCATAGGTTTTCGCTTTGGCGGGGGCAGTGGTCAGGTTCTGCAGTGCGATCCCGGACTCGGCCTGTTTCGCCTCCGGAGTGTCGGCCGGAAGAGCTTTGCCCACGACCGCGGTGCTGCACCCGGCGGCCAGCAGTGCTGACGCCGCGAGACAGCCCAAAATCCTGGCCCGCTTGGAAACCATCAAGAACCCCCTGCTCTCGTGCCAGTAAGAGTAACGAGGGCGGCGGATGCTGGCTTGACTTCAACTCTTCTTGAAGTTTCATCCTTCGAGAGTCAGCAGTGATCTCGAAGGGGCATTCATGAGTATCAATCAGGTTGTGCGGCCTGACTTCGCGCGCACGGACGTCGATGTGGTGCTGGTCGCCGAGACGACCGTCGAGGCGACGGAAGTGCTTGCTCGGCTGGAGAAAGAATCCTGGCCTGCTGGGCTGGTTTCGTTCAACGCGTTGGCCAGTACCGAAGAGGCGTCGTCGCTGGTCTACACCCAGTGGGCGGAGGGAACAGCTGACCCCAGCTTCGTGCATCGGGTTTCCGGAGCTGATCCGGTGGAATATCGGTTGTACCGCAGTGGAAATCGGGACAACTCGGTGGTTCCGGGGTGCATTGTCGTGGTGAGCGTTGAGTTCGATGGCGCAGACGCGCAGCGGCAGCGGCGTTGGATCGACACTGTGTTCGGCGCGTTGGGCAGTGAAGAAATGCCTGCTCCGGGCGGGTTATCCGGGCATTTCCACGTCAGCAGCGACGGGACCCGAGTGCTCAACTATGCGGAGTGGACCGACGAACAGTCGCATCGCGACGCGTTGGCGCGGTCCGGCCGGGGGACGGTCGGCGTGACTGACGAGTGGCGGAAGGTGCAGGAGTTTCCGGGGGTGCGCGGCAGCGGATTCCGGAGGTACCGGATGGTGCGCAGCCTTTCGTTTGGACTGTCCGAAAAGGACCCGGCCTGATCAAGGCTGCCGCGCAGTTGCTCAGGCGCTTTGCGGAGCGAAGGCGGTCGCGTCGGGTGCGGGAAGGGCACCGAGTTGGATGCGTGCGCCGAGTTCGTCTCGGACACCCCAATGCTCGGCGAGCAGAAGACCTTCAGTGCGGTAGATGTGCACGGTGGTCATCCGGTACGGCTTGCCTCCGGTGCCCTGGCCGTGAATCGCGTCGACGCCGGTTCCGGTGGCGCTCGCGCGGATGACGACGCGGTGGTCGGTATCGAAGACGTCGTCGACGGTGTATCTGATCCTCAGCACCTGATGCACGAAGGTGAGAATCTGCCGGTAGCCCGCGGGGCCGGGCGGCAGGGGGAACGGCGAACCGTGGTCGACGAAGTCCCTGGTGACCAGGTTGTCCAGGACGGCCAGTTCTCCGGTGTTGATCGCGTCGAACACGGCCAGGGCGGCGGTGCGTGCGGGGTTGTTCACGGCTACGCTCCTCTCCAGACTTGACTGGAAGTCAAATCCAGTGGAATCGGAATCTAACTGATGGGGAGGGTCGTGGCGAGGCAGTACAGCGCCCCGCAGCGGGAGGAGAAAGCCCAGGCCACCCGCGCGCACATCGTGCGGACGGCGGGTGGCCTGCTGCTTGGCGGCGGAGGCTACGCGGGAATGACGATCACCGGGCTCGCCGGGGCGGCCGGGGTCAGTCCGCAGACGGTGTACAACTCCGTCGGCGGAAAGGCCGAGGTCATCAAGGCGGTGTACGACGTCAGGCTCGCCGGCGACGAGGAACGGACGCCGATGAGCGACCGTCCCGAATTTCGCCGGGTGGCCGACGCGGCCGATGTGCCGTCTTACGCGGTCGCGTACGCCGCTTGGACCCGGACGATCTACGACCGGGTCGGGCCTCTGCTCGGGGTGCTGGTCGCACACGGTCCCGGTGGCGACCCGGTGTTGGAAGCCTTCGTGGCGACCATCGATTCCGAACGCAGGAACGGCAACACACGCAGCCTGCACGGCCTCGCGGAGCGCGGGCAACTGGCGTTGCGTGACTTCGACGACGCGGTCGACGCGGTCTGGACGCTGACCGCGCCCGAGGTGTACGACCGGCTTGTCCAACGTTGCGGTTGGGAACCGGCGGCGTATGAACGGTGGCTGGCCAATCAGTTGAGTACGGCTCTGTCCGGTTAGCGGCCGTATTCGGGCGAGGGCAACGGAAAGGGGGCCGGGTTGAGCCGGACCCACGCGACGGCGAGTTCAGATAGCCGGGCCAGGTCTTCATCGGAGCCGTTGCCGGAGCGGATGCGCTTGGCGAGGGCGTGCGCTTCCTGAAGTTCGGGCAGCGGGGTGCCGGACGCGAAGTAGCCGGGGAGTGCGTCGGTCATCGCGCGGAAGGCGCGATCCCAGTTCACGCTGCCGTTGTCGAGGATCTCGTGAGCGACTTTGCCGGATACGCGGATCGCTTCTCCCTGCACGGTTTCCGCCGCACCCGAGGACGGCACTAGCAGTTCCCACAGTTGGTCGTGCTGTTTCTGCCAGCTGCCGTCGGGCACCTCGATCGGGGAGGTGCCGTCGTGGATCAGCCGCGGCGGGACCGGTTCGACGTCGAACAAGCGGTACAGCTTGCTCAGCCCGGCGTCGGTCTCTTCGAGGTAATCGGGATTGAAAGCCGTGCGGTGGAACTCGAAGTTGGCACCGATCCGGCGTACTTGGTCTCGAGCCTTGTCGGTCACGGCCGCGCCAGCGTCGAGGAGGAGGGAGGCAGTTCGGGCCATGCCGGGGATGCCGATGTTCGAGGTGTGCCGCAAACCGGTCAGGAGAAGGTCGGAGCCCGGCTCGATGTTCGCACCATGTTCGAGCAATACTCGCACCGTTGTTGGCTGCTGGTTGCTGACGGCACCGTGCAACGGGGTGCCTCTGCGGGCTGATGGCCGTTCAAGGTCAGCACCTAGGGAGAGCAACAGCGGGATCTGCGCTGTTTTGCCTCGCGCGGCCCGAGTCCACAGTGGAGTTTCGTCGTATTGGTCGGGCGCATCGACATCGAGGCCTTGGCTGGTCAGCCAGACGATGAGTTCGTCCGGACAGTCCAGGTATCCGAGCGCCGTTTGCTTGCCGTAGCCGCCGCGGGCGTCCAGTTCGGTGCGTTCGAACACGGCTTGGAGTTCGGCGAGCGACACGGACGTCAGCATTTCGCCGAAGTTCTTCGGCAGTGTTTTTCGCTTGCGCATCGCGGGTTTCTCCTCGGCATCCGGCGACGCCAGCTTAATGATCAGGAGGGCAGTTCGGATCGCAGACGATGTTGCAGTTCGATGAGCGTCTGCCGGGCCAGGTCCAGGCGTTCCAGGTCTAGCCCATCGGTGGTGCGCAGGGCCAGATCTTCATACGCCGCCTGCATTCGGTGCAATGCGGCAAGGCCGGTCGGGGTTGGTTCGAGCAGTTTGGCGCGTTGGTGCGCGGGGTTCGGGCGGTAGCGGGCCAGGTCGTCGTCGACGAGCAGGTCGGCGACGCGTTGGACGCTTTGCCTTGTGTGGCCTAGCTGGGAGGCGATGGCTCCGACCGGGGCGGGTTCCGCTTCGACCGCGGCCAGCACCTGGTAGCGCGCGACGCTCAACCCCGTCGGGCGGGCGATGCCGTTGCCTACTGTTTCCAGGACGTCGGAGAGCCGGATGACCTCGTCCATCAGGTCGTTGTAGGCGTCGCAGGCCTTCTTGACAGCATGCTGTCGTATCGCTAGTTTGTCGGACATGACAGCATGCTGTCATTCAGCGCTGAGCCATGCAACAGCTCGAGAGGATCATCTGGTGCGGATCGGCATAGGACTTCCGAATCAAGTACGCGACGTCGACCCCACGGTCGTGCCGCGGTGGGCGGCCCGGGCGGAGGAAGCGGGGTTTTCCTCGCTGGCGACGATCGGCAGGTACGCGTATCCCGGGGTGAGCGACACGGTTTCGCTGGCGGCCGCGGCCGGGGCGACGACGCGGATCGGGCTGCTCAGCGGCGTGCTGCTCGCGCCGACGTGGCCGGCCGCGTTGCTGGCCAAGGAAATCGCGAGCATCGACGGCGTTTCCGGACATCGGCTGACGTTCGGCGTCGGGGTGGGGCTTCGGGAGGAAGAGTTCACCGTGCCTGGGCTTGGGGCGCGCGGTCGGGGTGCGCGGTTCGACGCTGATCTGGAGATTTACCGCGAAGTGTGGGGCGGCAAGCCGGTCGGGGAGAACGCGGCGGTGCCTGCTGGGGCTCGGCAGGTGCCGATGTTGTTTGGTGGCTACACCGAGCAGGCGTTGCAGCGCATGGTGCGGTGGGGCACGGGTTATATCGCTGGTTCGGGGTCGGTGTCGGCTAGCGCGCCTCGGTTCGCGGCGGCGAAACGTGCCTGGAGCGAGGGCGGTCGGGAGGGGGAGCCGCGACTGGTTTCGTTGGCCTACTTCGTTTTGGGGGACGTCGACGCTGGGTTGGCGAATGTGCGGGACTTCTATCGGTTGGCTCCGAAGGAAGTCGCGGACAGCGTGGTGCCCTGCGCGTCTGCGGAGATGGTGAAGAAGTCCATCGCGGACTTCGCTGAGCTGGGCGTGGACGAGTTGATTTTCGTACCGGTGACTGACGACGTGGACGAAATCGCTCGCCTGGCAGACGTCGTCGGCTGAGCATCGTCCAGGAAGATGACTCCGACATCGTGGCCTCATCCGGGACATCACCGATGTTCGCGGTACTGGGCGGCTCCAAGCTGAAGTCATGAGACTACGCGTAACAGCGATCATCGCGGCGATGCTTGTCGTCGTCGGGGCGGGGACCGCGCAGGCGGAGCCGAGATTGGCGTTGCCGCGGCCTGGCGGATCAGTCCGGTCGGGACTGCCGGCTTTCACTTCACCGACACCTCCCGCGCGGATCCGTGGGTTCCTTCGCGGCGGCGGGAAATGATGGTCACGCTGTGGTACCCGGCGCAGTATCCGGGGCGGCGGGCCACGCAGTACCTCACGCAGCGGGAATCGGAGCTGATGGTGGAGGAGACGGGTGATAAGTCGCTGCCCAAGGATCTGCTGACGAAGGTGCGGATTCATTCCACTGTGGACGCTATGCCGCAGTATCGGCGGATGCCGTTGGTGGTGCTTTCGCCTGGGTTCACGTTGCCGCGCGCGACGTTGTCGTCGCTGGCGGAGGAGCTGGCCAGTCGCGGGTATGTCGTTGCGGGGATCGGGCACAACTACGAGGCGATCGCGACCACCTTCCCGGACGGGCACACGACGCAATGCGTGGCATGTGACATCAAGGACTGGAAAAAGCTCGTCACGACCCGGGCGGCGGATGTGTCGTTCGTGCTCGATCGGTTCGTCGGACCGCATCCGGCGTGGGGCGGCGGACAGCTGATCGACGCGCGGCGGATCGCGATGATCGGGCATTCGATCGGCGGAGCCAGCACGGCGCCGGCGATGCTGGCCGACCGGCGAATCCGCGCCGGAGCGATGCTGGACGGCATGTATTACTTCCCGGTGACCGGGCTGGATCGGCCGTTTCTTCAGTTCGGGGCTCCGGTGCATCAGCCGGGCGGGACGGTCGATCCGTCGTGGGACTCGGCGTGGCGCGAGATGACCGGGTGGAAGCGGTGGATCACCGTCGACGGTGGCGACCACAGCATGTTCACCGATGAGCTGCTGCTCTTCCAACAGGCCGGGGCGAAGTTGCCGGGGGTGGAGATCGATCCGTTGCGGGGGATCCGGGTCGGTGAGGCGTACCTGACCGCGTTCCTCGACGAGCACCTGCGCGGGTGGCACCAGCGACTGCTGGACGGGCCGTCGCCGCGGTTTCCTGAAGTGCGCTTTTGGGGCTGAGACTCTCTGCTGGGAAGTTCGGCGGAATTTCTTCGCAACCCCCTCCGGCGGTGTGCGTCTCTATAGGCAAAGGGAAAGCCAAGAGCGGGTCAGGGGAGAATTGAAATGCTCATGAAGACTGTCAAATTGGCCACCGTCGGAGCGGCTCTCGGCGCGGTCGCGCTGCTTTCCGCGTGCTCTGGCCAGAATTCGGCAGCCCCGGCGAGCAACCAATCCGCCCCGGTCAACGTCGCGGCGAAGAGCCAGGTGCAGCAGCCGAATGCGTCGGTCAAAAAGGGTGGCAGCGGCGGTGGCGGGGCCAGCTCGGAGGACGTTAATTGCAGTGAACACGGCGGTACTGTCGGGCCGCGCAAGGTTTCTTTGATCGCGGACGCGACCAAGGCCGGTACCGTTGGCTGCACTGAGGCGTTCAACGTTATTACCGAATACTTCGACAATATCGACAAGGCCGTCGGGTCCAGCTACATGCTGACTGTCCAGGGCTGGCAGTGCCTGACCGACACCGGCGCGGAGGGCACGCACGAGATCCGTTGCGAGAAGGACGGTCTCAAGATGCACACGACTCCGCCGAAGGACGAGAACACGCCGGACCCGCAGGAGCAGGGCACGGGGTACAACGGGGTCCCGATCGACCCGCCGACTGCGCAGGACCAGGGCACTGGCTACAACGGAGTTCCGGTTGACCCGCCGAACGCGCAGGACCAGGGGACTGGGTACAACGGCGCGCCGATCGACAACCCGGACCAGAACTGAGCTAGTTCAGCGCGGGTGAGTCGCTGATCCAGCGTTGGACGCCGAAGTAGGGCCAGGCCTCGCGGGGCCTGGCCCTTTTCGTGCGGCGGGTGTCGGGGCGAAGATGGGCGCATGGCCGATTTCGTCCAGCCCGACGGCGACATCCACCGCGGCTCCCGGGCAAGGCTGTCGCGCGTGGCCCGGGCGAAGAACCGGGCCGTCCGAGCCGCAACAATGAAGGTCCGGTTCGCGCAGGTAGATCACCAGATAGCGCGGGATCTCGCGATTGACCTAGATGTAGAGATCCGGTGAGAGAGCGGGTCATCCGAGCGGACGGGTGACCGGGGTCGCCAATGGCGGTTCCGCGGACTAAACCAGCACTGAAGACAGCCCACCCCGCAACACCTGATAAGCCGCCTCCGCCCGCGCGACCGCGTCCGGGTAAGTCTCCTCGGCGCTCCGACCACCACGGATCTCCCGGGCATTGTGAAACCCCAAGATCCGCTGCGCCCCGAAAATCTGCGCCGCCACCAACCGCGCGGTGAACTCGTCCGCGACGCCGCACGAAGCCTGCAGTTCCTCCACCAGTTCCTGCTCCTTCTCCAGCAGGTACGTGGCCAGTCGAGCCAGCAGCGCCGGCGTTGAGTACAGCAGGGTGTGGCACGTGATCGCGTCCGGCGAGTCGTTCAGGCCGGTCAGCGGGTCGTGGTCGGCCAGCCGCGCTAGGAAAGACCTCTCCAGCGCGGACAGCGCGGACTCCCCGGCTGCTCGGGAGCGGACGATCTCCGCGGGGCCGTTCTCGTCGGCGAACTGGTGGATGACCAGGTCTTCCTTCGTCGGGAAGTACGCGAACAGCGTCGGCTTCGAGATCTCGGCTTCGGCGGCGATGTCGGCGACCGAGACCCCGTCGAAGCCGGATTCCCGGAACAACCGCAGCGCCGCCGAGGCGATCGTTTCCCTCGTGCGGCGGCGTTTGCGCTCGCGCAGTCCTGACACGAGCGTCAGCCTAACCGGAGCTCGAACCCAGATAAAAACTTGACTAGGTTGTATATTTAACTCAGTCAAGAAACAGGGGGCGGGTAGTGGAACCAGAGATCCGGGCGGAGCGCGAGTATCTCCAGGCCTGTCACGCAGAACTGGACCGCATGCGGGAGGAGATCAAGACCGCGATCGCGACGGGGATGGGCGAGGGCGACGCGGTCGACGACAAGTACTTCAACCACGTCCTCCGGCAGTTTCGCACCGAGATCGCCGAGGAGCTAGCGGATATCGACGACGCGCCGCTCTTCTTCGGCCGCCTCGACTACCCGCCGGGCGAGGTCTACGAAGCCGCGCGCGGGTCGCATACTCGGTCGCCAGCGCATGACCTGGTTTACCTGGGGCGCAGAGGAATCCGCGACGACGACGGCGAACCTCTGGTGATCGATTGGCGGGCGCCGCTCGCCAGGGCGTTTTACGAAGCCGATCACGATCATCCGATGGGGGTCCGGGTCCGGCGCCGCTACGGCTTCGACCAGGCGGGACTGCTCAGCGCGTACGAGGACGAGCCGCTCGATCGGCCTGGGTCGTCGGCTAACCGGCTGCTCACCGCGGAGATCGAGCGGCCGCGGCAGGGGCCGATGCGCGACATCGTCGCCACGATTCAGCCGGATCAGATGCGGTTGGTTCGCGCGCCGGTGGATCGGACGTTGTGCATCCAAGGCGCGCCGGGGACGGGCAAGACAGCGGTTGGCCTGCATCGGCTGGCGTATCTGCTCTACACCGAGCGGGCGCGGCTGCAGAAAGCAGGCGGGGTCGCGGTGATCGGGCCGAACCGGTCGTTTCTCGCTTACATCGCGGGCGTGCTTCCGGCGCTTGGCGAGGTGGCGGTTTCCCAAGCCACGATTGACGAACTGACCGGCGCGGGGCATCCGGCCGAGCATGTCGACGAGCCGCGGACGGCGCGGATCAAGGGTGACGTTCGGATGGCGGAGGTCGTTCGGAGACACCTGTGGGCGCGGATCCAGCCGGTCGATCGGACGCTCGAAGTCAAGTACCAGCACCGGACCTGGCGGTTGTACCCGGAGGACATCGCCGAGGAACTGAAAGAGATCCTCAGCCGCGGCGCGGATTACAGCGCGGGGCGCGAATTGCTGGCCCAGCGGCTCGCGCATCGGATCTTGCGCGAGATGGAGCGGTCCGGCGGGACGAGCGCGACGCTGCATCAGCTCCGCCGCAACGCCGCGATCAACAAGGCGGTCCGTGACATGTGGCCCGCGGTCGAGCCTGCGCGACTGGTCTACGACTTGCTCACCGACCGGACGAGTCTTGCCCAAGCGGCGGAAGGGATCCTGACCACCGAGGAACAGGAAGCTTTGCTCCGGCCACGGCCGCGCAGTCGTAAGGCGATGACCTGGTCGACGCTCGATCTGGCGTTGCTGGACGAGGTCGCGGCGCTGGTCGAGCGGCCGGCGAAACTCGGGCACGTCGTGGTGGACGAGGCGCAGGATCTCAGTCCGATGCATCTGCGGGCGATCGCGCGCAGATTGGCTGGTGCCTGCACGGTTCTCGGCGACGTCGCGCAGGCGACCAGTCCGTCCGCGGTCCGCGAGTGGACCACGGTGCTGACCCATCTCGACCGGTCCGGCGGGCGGATCGAAGAACTTACGCACGGCTACCGCGTTCCGGCGGATGTCCTCGATTTCGCGGCTCGGCTGCTTCCGCACATCGCGCCAGACCTGCGCAGTCCCACGTCGTTCCGGCATTCCGCGGATGCCTTGCACCTGACCGAAACAGACGAGACGGTCGCCGCCGCGGTCGATGCTTGTGCGAAAGCGCTGCTCCAGGAGGGGTCGATCGGGTTGTTGGCTGCGGACGCGGATATTCCGGAGTTAAGCCGGGCCCTCGCCGAACGCGGGTTGGACCACGCGGTGCTGGGCGCCGAGGGAACCGCTCGGATCACGTTGGCGCCGGTCAGTTTGGCGAAGGGGCTGGAGTACGACACGGTCCTGGTGGTCGAACCGGCGCGGATCGTGGCGGCGGAAGAGCGTGGGCTGCAACGGTTGTACGTCGCGCTCACCCGCGCGGTCAGCACGTTGCACGTCCTCCACTCGGATCGGCTGCCGGAGCCGTTGCTGGCTCAGACCGCGGCGGTCTGACGGCGAGTCGAGTAGAACTGCCAGCCCAGAAAACCCAGCGCTAGCAGCAAATAGCTGTTGCCGATCAAGTGCTCGACGGGGCCCCAGGACAGCTCCAGGTACCCGTTCTTCGGCAGCCACGAATGCGGGGCGATCACGAAAATCGCGGCCACCGCGGCCAAACCGGCGACGGCGATCCGAGTGTGCGCGCGAGCGGCGAACAGCACGATCGCCGGCACGATCCACACCCAGTGGTGGGACCACGAAATCGGCGAACACACCAGGATCGCCGCCGTATTGAGCAGGAACGCCATCGGCGGGTCGGCACGCAGCATCGCGGGAACGGTCAGGGCGAGCGCGGCCAACGTCAGCACCGCGACCAGGATCAGCGTCGGGGTATCGGGAAGTCCGAACCGGTGCACCGCGCCCTGGATCGTCTGGTTCGTCGCGAAAATCGATCCGCTCATGCCGGACGCGCCGGTCAGCCCGCCGCCGAACCAGTACTTCATCGACGCTTCCGGCGCGATCACGAACCCGGCCACGCCAGCGAGCACGAAGGTGACCACCGTGGTCACGGCGGCGCGGAAGTCCTTTTTCAGCAGGAAGAACAGCAGGAACCCGGCGGGGGTGATCTTCATGGCGGCGGCGAGGCCAAGCAGGACGCCGCGCGGCAGCCGGGTCCGGGGGCCGAGGCAGTCGATCACCACGAGCGCCATCAGAATCAGGTTGATTTGCCCGAACCACAACGTCTCGCGAACCGGTTCGAAGGCCAGCGACCCGGCGCCGAGCAGCAGCGCGGCCAGCAACGCGGTCCGCCGCCGGGCATGCGGCCGGACCACGACGTAGACGGTCCCGCAGAGCGCCGCCAGCGAGACGGCGAGCATCAAGATGGCGCCCAACGGCAACGGCATCGCGGCGAACACCAGGAACACGACGGCCGCGAACGGCGGGTAGATGAACGGCAGGATCAGCCCGGCGCGGGTCGGCGGGAGCGGGCCGTAGACGTCCTCGCCCTGGGCGAGCGCCCGCGCGCCGGAGCGGTAGATCTCCAGGTCGAGCGGCCACATCGTGCAGACGAGCCACAGAATCACCGCGGCCACCGCCACCGAGGCGAGGACCAGTGCGAACACTGCCGGACGACGGGTGCCGGCGTCGTCTAGCCACCGGCGCAGCGCGACAGCGGGGGGCCGGAGGGAAGTCACCCCCGCGATCATGCCGCCTGCGATCACCCGTTCGCGCAGTGGGGGCGGGACCAGGCCACTTCGTCGACGGCGAGCCACGGCGCGTTCGCGGCGGCCGCGGGGGTGACCCCGGCGAAGGCTTTGACCTCGTGGTGCAGGTGCGACTGGTCGACATATCCGCTCTCCGCGGCCACCGAGGCCGGGCTTTCGCCAGCGGCGAGCCGGTGTACCGCGTGGTCGAACCGGACCAGCTGCGCGGCGCGTTTCGGGCTCAGTCCGAGCTGGCCGCGGAACCGTGACCACAGCCGTTTCCGGCTCCATCCGGTCTCGTCGGCCAGCTGCTCGATCCGTACCTGGCCGTGGTGCGCGTCCATCCGTCGCCAGGCGAAGGCGACTTCCGGGTCGACCGTGCGGCCGGCCTCGTACCGTTTCCCTAACACGGCTTCTACCAGCGCAAATCGGTCGTTCCAGGAACTAATGGCGCGCAACTGGTCTGGCAGCTCGGTAGGCCAGACGTCCTCGATGGACACGACCTCGCCGCTCAGATCCGTCCCGAGCACCGAGTGCGCGACCTCGGGGGACAGCCGGATCTGCACGCATTCGATGTCCTGCCCCCGGACACGCATCCCCTGCGGCGCGAGCCCGGCGACAATGCTGCCGCGAGCGACGTCGTTGACGAGCAGCCGTTCGCGGAGGTTGAGAAACAGCGTGACCGCCGGATACGGGACCACCGTCAGATCGACCAGGTCAACGGTGTCGCCGACAAACCCGGCCATTTGCACGCCCGGCAGCCGGAGCGGGCGGGACGGCACGGCGATGCCCCACACCGCCGCCCCGTCGCGAGCCCACTCGGCTGGTCGCATGCCTCCATCGTACGGCGGCGCGACATTTCTCCAAGACCGGCGACACCGGCTCCGACCAGGCTGAACGGATCTCGGAAAGGGGATCCGTCATGGTCGATCCGTTCAGCTCCGCCGTCGAAGTCGCTGCCGCAATCCGGGCGAAGGAGGTGAGCCCGGTCGAGGTCGCCGACTGCTACCTCGGCCGCATCGCCGAGCTGGATCCGAAGTTCAACGCGTTCTGCTTCCGCGCCGACGACGAGGTCCGCGCCGCCGCGAGAGCGGCCGCTGATGCTGTGGTGTGGTCCAAGCCGAAGGAACTGCCGCCGTTCCACGGGGTTCCGCTGCCGATCAAGGATCTGGTGAACGTCAAAGGCTGGCCGACCACCTACGGCTCGCTGGCCACCGACCGCTCTCCGCAGCCAAAGTCGGACCCGATCGTGCGGCGGTTCACCGACGCGGGGTTCCTCCCGCTCGGCAAGACCACGACGTCGGAATTCGGCGCGGTGCCGTTCACCGAAAGCGAGGCGCAGGGCATCTCGCGCAACCCGTGGGATCCGGACCGCACGCCCGGCGGTTCGTCCAGCGGCGCCGGGATCTCCGTCATTGCGGGAATGGCTCCGGTCGCACACGCGGAGGACGGCGGCGGCTCGATCCGCATCCCGGCGTCGTGCACCGGTCTCGTCGGGTTGAAGCCGACTCGCGGCCTGATCACGAATGCCGTGGTGGAGGTCGAAGGCTTCGCGACCAGTGGCGTCGTCAGCCGGACATTGGTCGATACTGCCGCCGTGCTGGACGTCCTCGCGCGGCATGATCCTGGCGCGTGGTGGTCGCAGCCGACGCCGACGCGGTTGCTTGCCAAAGCGCTGGCTAAAGAACCGCCATCCGGCCTGCGGATCGGCGTCCTCACCACCTCGCTGATCGACGGCATCCCCGTCGACCCGGCCTGCCTGACCGCAGTCGACAAAACCCTTCGCGCGCTCGAAGAGGCCGGACACCAGATCGTCGACAAACCGCTTCCACTGCCGACGTCCGAGGAGCTGATCTCGACGTTCCTGAAGGTCTGGAACGTCGCCAGCGCGGGCATCCCGCTGATCGACCCGGACCGCGTCGAACCGCACAACCGGGCACAGCGCGAAGCCGCGAGGTCGGTCGACTCCTGGACCTACGCGGAGAGCGTGCACAAGACCCAGGTGTTGTCGCGCCGCATTGTCGAGGCCTTCGTCGACAGCTTCGACCTGCTGGTCACGCCGACCATGGCGTGCCTGCCACCGAAGGTCGGCGCGTGGCGAGCGAGCGGAAATCCCGTGGTGGCCGCGTACCCGATGGGCGTCTTCACGTCGCTGTTCAACGTGACCGGTCAGCCGGCGATCTCCCTGCCGCTGAATCACGACGAAGCCAGCGGCCTGCCGGTCGGCGTCCAGTTGGTGGCCGCGCCATGGCGGGAGGACCTGCTGTTGCAGATCTCCCGAACCTTGGAACAGGCACTGCCCTGGACGGACCGGCGGCCGCCGCTCGACCTCGGCTAGCCGACGTAGGCGGCCAGGTGCTTCCCGGTCAGCGTCCGCTTCTTCTTCACCAGCTCGGCGGGCGTCCCCTCGAAGACCACCTGGCCGCCGTCGTGCCCGGCGCCGGGACCGAGGTCGATGATCCAGTCGGCGTGCGCCATCACGGCCTGGTGGTGCTCGATGACGATCACCGACTTGCCCGCTTCGACCAGGCGGTCCAGCAGCCCGAGCAGCTGTTCCACGTCGGCGAGGTGCAGGCCGGTGGTCGGCTCGTCGAGGATGTACACGCCGCCGCCTGACCCCATGTGCGTCGCCAGCTTCAGCCGCTGCCGCTCGCCGCCGGACAGCGTGGTCAGCGGCTGGCCGAGGGTCAGGTAGCCGAGCCCGACCTGCTCCATCCGCTCGAGAATCCGGTGCGCGGCCGGGGTTTTCGCGTCGCCTTCGGCGAAGAAGGCGGTGGCCTGCGCGACCGACATCGCGAGCACCTCGCTGATGTCGCGGCCGCCGAAGTGGTACTCCAGCACCGAGGCGTCGAACCGCTTGCCCTCACAGACCTCGCAGGGGGTGGCCACTCCGGCCATCATCCCGAGGTCGGTGTAGATGACTCCGTTGCCGTTGCAGTTCGGGCAGGCACCCTCGGAGTTGGCGCTGAACAGCGCGGGTTTCACGTTGTTGGCCTTGGCGAAGGCCTTGCGGATCGGTTCGAGCAGCCCGGTGTAGGTCGCTGGGTTGCTCCGCCGCGAACCGCGGATCGGGGCCTGATCCACCGACACGACGTCGTCCGATTCCCGGATCGAGCCGTGGATCAGCGAGCTTTTACCCGATCCGGCGACGCCAGTGATCACGCACAGCACGCCGAGCGGGATGTCGACGTCCACGTCCTGCAGGTTGTGCGTGTTCGCGCCCCGGATCTCCAGCACGCCCGTGCGTTCCCGCACCGACGGCTTGAGCGAGGCGCGGTCGTCAAGGTGCTTGCCAGTCAACGTCTTGCTCGCGCGCAGACCGTCCACAGTGCCCTCGAAACACACCGTGCCGCCGTTCGTCCCCGCGCCCGGCCCGAGGTCGACGACATGGTCGGCGATCGCGATCGCCTCCGGCTTGTGCTCCACGACGAGAACGGTGTTTCCCTTGTCCCGCAACCGGAGCAGCAGGTCGTTCATCCGCTGGATGTCGTGCGGGTGCAGGCCGATGGTGGGCTCGTCGAAGACATAGGTGACGTCGGTGAGCGACGATCCGAGATGCCGGACCATCTTCACCCGCTGCGCCTCGCCGCCGGACAGCGTGCCCGCGGGCCGGTCCAGCGACAGGTAGCCGAGCCCGATCTCCACGAACGATTCGAGCGTCTCGTGCAGCGACTTCAACAGTGGCGCGACCGACGGTTCGGACAGTTTCCCGACCCAATCGGCGAGATCGCTGATCTGCATCGCGCACACGTCGGCGATGCTCATCCCGTCGATCTTGGACGACCGCGCCAGTTCGCTCAGCCGCGTCCCGTCGCATTCCGGGCACGTCGCGAAGGTGACCGCCCGGTCCACGAACGCGCGGATGTGCGGCTGCATCGCCTCGACGTCCTTGGCCAGGTACGACTTCTGGATCCTCAGCACCAGACCCTCGTAGGTCATGTTGATGCCTTCGATCTTCATCCGCGTCGGTTCCTTGTACAGGAAGTCCTGCAGCTCGCGCTTCGTGTACTTGCGGATCGGCTTCTCCGGATCGACCAGTCCGGATCCGGTGTAGAGCCGGTAATTCCAGCCGCCCGGCGTGTACCCGGGGATGGTCAGCGCGCCCTCGGCGAGCGATTTCGAATCGTCGTACAGCTGGGAAAGGTCGATGTCGTTGATCGAACCGCGGCCCTCGCAGCGCGGGCACATGCCGCCGGTGATGCTGAAGCTGCGCCGTTCCTTGATCTCCTTCCCGGCGCGCTTCACGGTGACCGCGCCCGCCCCGCTGAGCGAGGCGACGTTGAACGAGAACGCCTGCGACGAACCGATGTGCGGAGTGCCGAGCCTGCTGAACAGGATCCGCAGCATCGCGTTGGCGTCGGTGGCGGTGCCGACCGTCGAGCGCGGATCGGCCCCCATCCGCTGCTGGTCGACGATGATCGCGGTGGTCAGCCCGTCGAGCACGTCGACCTCGGGCCGGGCCAGCGTCGGCATGAAACCCTGCACGAAACTGCTGTAGGTCTCGTTGATCAGCCGCTGCGATTCGGCCGCGATGGTGCTGAACACCAGCGAGCTTTTGCCCGAGCCGGACACTCCGGTGAACACCGTCAGCCGGCGCTTCGGGAGTTCGACGCTGACGTCCTTGAGGTTGTTCACGCGGGCGCCCTGCACGCGGATCAGGTCATGGCTGTTAGCGGCGTGCTCCGGCGCGGGCTTCCCCTTGGCCTTCGTCATGTCTCTCCCTGTTTCTTTCCCCAGAGGTCCGGCTCGGACTTCTTCAGCTCGCTTGCTGGATGCGGATCAGGTTCCCGGCCGGGTCGCGGAAGGAGCAGTCGCGGACGCCGTAGGGCTGGTCGGTGGGCTCCTGCACGACCTCGGCGTCGCTGGCCTGCAACCGGTTGAAGGTCGCGTCGACGTCCTTGGTGGCCAGGTTCAGCGCGGCGTAGGTGCCCTTGGCCATCATTTCGGTGATCATCCGGCGTTCGTCGTCGGTGAGGCCGGGGAACGCGGCGACCGGCTGCAGCACGACCGAGGTGTCCGGCTGTCCGGGCGGGCCGACGGTAATCCAGGCCATCTCGCCGTACTTGACGTTGTTGCGCACCTCGAAGCCGAGGACGTCGCGGTAAAAGGTCAGCGTCGCTTCCGGATCGGTGTGCGGGAGGAAGCTCGCGTGAATCGTCATCTCCATGCCGATCACACTAGGTGCGCGCCGAACGGGGTGCTTCTCGATTCCTGATCGGTCGCGTGACCTGTTTCGCGACGCACGGCGCCATGCCCTCGGTCGCTCCGGTCTCCTCCTGGCGGTAAACGCTTGGCGGCTTCCCGACCAGCTCAGTGAACCGCGTACTGAACGTCCCCAGCGACGAGAACCCGACCTCGAAACACACCTCGGTGACGCTCAGATCGCCTCGGCGCAGCAACGCCATCGCGCGCTCGATGCGACGGGTCATCAGATACGAGTACGGCGACTCTCCGTAAGCAGCGCGGAACTGCCGACTGAGGTGCCCGGCGGACACGTTGACGCTCCGCGCGAGCGCCTCGACGTCCAAGGGACGCGCGTATTCGCGGTCGATCCGGTCGCGCACCCGGCGCAACCGTGCGAGATCGGCCAATCGCTGCGCGTCGTCCGGTTTGCTGGTCACCCCGAAATCGTGCCACGACGATCGCCGAGGTCCCAGTAATCCGCTCTTTTGGGCTGGTGGCCGATTCGTTCAAGACCGCCGCGCGGCACCCGTGCGACGGTGTCCGGGTGACTGTGAAATTGGAGGCCGTCGCCCCTTTCCTCGCCGGGCACGGCCGATTGCTGGACCAGCGGCGGTTCGAGCTGCTGTTCGGAAACGGGCGGGCCGAGGAGGTGCTCGCGGCGGTCGCGGCGTACCGGAATCCCGACGGCGGCTACGGCTGGGGCCTGGAACCGGACCTGCGCGCGCCGGAAAGCCAGCCAGGCGGCGCGCTGCACGCCTTCGAGATGTTCGCCGACATCGCACCGGTGACCACGCCGCACGCGGTGCAGCTGTGCGATTGGCTGGAGTCGGTGTCGTTCACCGACGGCGGGCTGCCGTTCGCGTTCCCGGTCGCCGACCCGACCGCGTGCGCTCCCTTTTGGACCGGAGCCGATCCGACGGCGTTCTCGTTGCAGAGCACCGCGTTCGTCACGTCCGCGGCGTGGCGGGTCGCCGAACACGACCCGGCCGTCGCGGCGCATCCGTGGCTCGCGCGGGCGACCGAGACGTGCCTGCGCGCGATCCGGGACCTCGACGAGATGCCGCACGTCATCGAGCTGAGCTTCGCGATCCACCTGCTCGATGCCGCCTACGACCGGTATCCGGAAGCCGACGAACTGCTGACTGGCCTGGTGAGATTCCTGCCGGACAACGGGATCGTCCCGGTCCAAGGCGGTTCCGACGGCGAGGTGCTGCGTCCGCTGGACTTCAGCCCGGTGCCCGGCCCGTCCCGGCGGCTGTTCACCCCGGAAGCGATCGAAGCGGACCTGACCCGGCTGGAAGAGGGCCAGCAGCCCGACGGCGGCTGGACGGTCGACTTCGCGAGCTTCTCCCCGATGGCCGCGCTGGAGTGGCGCGGCTACGCCACTGTCGGGGCGCTTTCCAAGCTGCGCGCCAACTCCCGGCTCTAGGGCCAGAGCCGTTCGCGGACCCAGCCCGCGGGTTCGCGGCGATAACGGACCCGGACGTGCCGCCGGTCGTGCGAGGCCTGCCAGAACTCCACCGACTCCGGCTGGATCAGGTAGCGCGTCCACGTTTCCGGTGTCACGTCCGGGTTTTCCGCCACCCAGTCCGCGGCCGCCTCGGCAGCTTCGACCAGCTTCGCCGGGTCGGACAGCACCTCCGACTGATGTCCGACGTATGCCTCGGCCCGCGACGCGGGCGGTCGGTCGAGGAAGTCGGCGGCGGACACGTCAGCCGCGGCCGGGACCACCAGACCGCGCACGCGCACCTGTCGTCCGCGACCGGGCCAGAAGAACGTCAACGCTGCCCGCGGGTTCGCTGTCAGCTGCTGGCCCTTCGGGCTTTCCGAACTGGTCGCGACCGCCCAGCCGTCCTCGTCGACGTTCTTCAGGATCACTACCCGAGCGTCCGGCGCGCCGTCAGCGTCCACTGTGGACAGAGTGACGGCGTGCGGGGCCAGCACGTGCTCGCCGGCCTCGGTCAGCCAGGCGAGGAACAGCTCCTCGGGCGTTTCCGGGGTGTCGTCCGGGTCGAATTCCGGGAGCCGGTCGGGGAACGATTGCCAGCCGCGCAACGAAACCATGTCACCGACCGTACGGCGGTTGCCCCGGCGGCGGGTAGTGCGGCGGCTGCGGCCCGGCCGGACCCGCGGCGGGCGGAGGGCCGGTTTGCGGCATCGGCCCGGACGGAATCTGCCCGGGGAAGCCGCCGGGACCCGCTTGCGGCGGCTGCTGGTAGGCGGCCTGCTGGGCTTGCCACTGCACCTGCTGGAAAGCCTCGCCCGGCTGCGGGAAACAGAACGTCAGCTTCGCGTTGATCGCGCCGTGCATCGCCGCGCCCCAGAGCTTCCCGCCGGTGAACGCGTAGGTCATGCCCGCGTGCGGATCCACCGCGACCATCCGGGTTTCGCCGCCGAACTGGTTGCTCGTCTTCGCGCTCGCCAGCTGCGCCGCGTCCGGGTGCACGCGCCCGACGAGCCCGCAGATCACCACCGACGCGGCGGTCCAGCCGATCGTGCCCTGCACGTTGGCGCGGGCGTGCTGGGTGGCCATGCCGGTGAACTGGTGCAGCGTCGCCGCGTCCACCTCCGGATAAGCCCCGGCCACGACGCAGTAGTTCATCGTGGACAACATGATCGACTCGGTGAACAGGCCGACCGCGGCGGTCACCGGTCCGATCTGGACGGTGTTGAGCCTGCCGCCGCTGCGCACCACGCGTTCGGCGACCACCTGCAGGTACTGCTCGGGCGTGAGCACGTCCGCGACCTCCCCGGGCTGAGCGGAATCCGCTGTCATCGTCCCATGCGCCGCCTTCGCACGGACTTCACCGGGCATGGTTGACTGTGCCCGCCATGCGCCGACTTCTCGTTCTCGCCCCAGCCCTGGTCCTGCTCGCCGGCTGCAATCCGTCGAGCCCGGCGAAGGAGACTCCGTCTTCGGCGCCGGTGAGTTCCGCGTCGGCGTCGGCGGGGCTGCCGCCCGATCCGCGGCCCGCGCGCACCGCGGAGTGCCCGTACCTCTCGAACGAGACGGTGCAGGACGCGAACGGACAGCACGTCACCAAGGTGAGCGTGTCCGACGACGAGCCGCATCCGACGTGCTTTTTCTACCGCCCGGACGGCAGCGTCCAGCTGACCGTGCGGGTGTACGTGGGCAAGAGCGACGTCGCGACCGCGCTGGTCAACAAGGCCGCGCCGGTCGACACGTCGAACCCGGCGTCGGATCCGGCGGGGTGGAAGGGCGGCTACCAGCCCGCCGGCGACGGGGTGGTCTACGCCGTCGCGAAGGGCGAGACCGCCGTCATCGTGACGAGCAATCAGAAGCAGAGCATCAAAGCACGCACAGTGGCGAAAAAGGCTATCGCTGCCCTGAAGCTCTGAGTAACGGGCTCCGCACGGGTGAGTGAAGTTGATCTTGTATTACTCTAAGCAGCACGCGCGGTCCCCCCAACACTCGCGCGGCGGGTGCCCGTCCGGCACCGAATACTTGGTTACCCCTTTTCGACGACAAGGACAGATTCGTGGCTGACACCCTCAAGGAAATCCTGCTCGACTCGAGCCGTCGCCCCAGTGTGGTCACCGACCTCGGAGAGCTCGTGGACGCCGAGGTCTCCGACAAGGGCGGGGTCTCGGGCGCGGTCGTGAAGACCGGCTTCGCCGCCGTCAAGAAGATCAAGCCGGGCATCATCCCGTCCGCGGTCGACAGCCTGCTGGACGACTTCGCCGGCGCGCTCGAGCCGTTCTACGGCGACTACCGCGCGAAGGGCGGCAACGACTTCGGCGCGTACCTGAGCAGCCGCTCGGACGAGGCTTCGGACGCGCTGCTCGGGGTTACCGACAGCCGTGCGGACCGCAGCAGCCGCGACAGCATCAAGAAGGTCTACTCGAAGCTGCGCCCGAACGGCAAGAAGAACGTCGAGGAGGCGCTGCCGCGTCTCGGCCAGCTGATCGACAAGCACGCCGCCGCGGTCTGAACCGACTGAGCGACAGCACGAAAAAGGGCCCCGGGACGCACTTCCCGGGGCCCTTTTCGCGTGGTCAGTTCTTCTTCTCCGCAGCCGACGTGCTCGGCGCCTTGCCGTTGGTCTTGGGCTCGCCCGGCTTGGCGTCCTTCGAGTCCTTGGCGTCCTTGGCCTCCGGAGCCGGCTTCGGGGCCGGGGGAGCGGGCGGGGTGGCCTTCGGCGGAACCGGAGCGACCGGCGGCTCCTGCTGACGCGACTTCAGCGCGACGGCGGTGCCGACCGCGACCGCGCCGAGACCGAGGATCCACGGCCAGCGGCGACGCTTGCGCGTGCCCTTGGCCGCGCCCTTCGCCTCCTCCAGAGCGGCGCGGAACTCCTTCTTCGCCGCCTTGAAGTCCTTCTTGCCGCGGCGCTTCGACTCGCCGGCCGACGCGGCGGCCTTGATCGCGGCCTTCTTGGCCTTGCGGCCCGGCTTCTTCATCTCGGCGATGCGGGCGAGCGCTTCCTTGCGCGCCGCGGCGGAGCTCTTCTTCAGCTCCTTGCGAGTCAGCTCCGTCTTCTTCGCCAGCTTGCGCCGGGCCCGGCGGCTCCGCTTGCCCAGCTCCTCCGCGCCGGCCTCGGCGGCCTTCGCGCCCGCCTTGCCCGCCTCGACGACCAGCTTCCGCAGGTCCGCCGAGCCGGACTTGGCCGACTCACCGACCGATTCCACGGCCCGGGTCATGGTCTTCACCTCATCAATCGTTGTGAAACAGATCTGTTGCTTGACATCTATCCTGCCCTTTTTCCGCCCGCACCGCTGCGGCTTCCCGCTGCGGGCGTCGCGGAAACGTGGAGAAAGTGTCTTCTTACTGGGCCGACGTCCGGCGCGACGGGCCGGGAACGCCCCCTGAACCCCCCCATTTGTGCGAAGGGGTGGCACGATGGCGGCGTGACTGAAAGCGCCCGCAAGGCCACCCTGCACACCAACCAGGGTGACATCCACGTGAACCTGCTGCCCGACCACGCGCCGAAGACCGTGGCGAACTTCGTGGGGCTGGCCACCGGCTCCAAGGAGTACACCCAGCCGAACGCGAAGGGCGGCAACTCCGGTCCGTTCTACGACGGCTCGATCTTCCACCGGGTCATCGACGGCTTCATGATCCAGGGCGGTGACCCGACGGGCACCGGCCGCGGCGGCCCCGGCTACAAGTTCGGCGACGAGTTCCACCCGGAGCTGCAGTTCTCCAAGCCGTACCTGCTGGCCATGGCGAACGCCGGGCCGGGCACCAACGGCTCGCAGTTCTTCATCACCGTCGCGCCGACCTCGCACCTGAACTTCCGCCACACGATCTTCGGCGAGGTCGCGGATCAGGACTCCCGGGGCGTCGTCGACGCCATCGCGACGGCCGCGACCGGCCCGGCGGACCGCCCGCTGTCCGACGTGGTCATCGAGAAGATCACCGTCGAAGACTGACGAGCCGCAGGCAGGGATGGGGTTTCGGTAGGTTGGAGTCATCGTGAGCCAACCGCCGAACCCGTCCGCGCCGTCTCTTCCCGGTTGCTGGTGGCATCCGAACCGCCAGACCGGTCTCAGCTGTGCCCGCTGCGGGCGTCCGGCCTGCCCGGACTGCCTGCGCGAAGCCCCGGTCGGGTTCCAGTGCACCGACTGCGTGCAAACCGGGGCGCAACAGCAGAAACAACAGCAACGGCAGTACCGCGACGCCGGGATGGGCTCCCGCACGATCGCCGGGGCCCGGCTGTCGAATTCGTACGTCGTCACCGCCACGTTGATCGCGGTGAACGTGGTGATCTTCCTGATCACCGTCATCCAGGCGAAGAGCCTGTTCGACAACGGTTCCGCCCGCATCGAGATGCTCGGCGAGCTGTGGACGTATCCCGCGCTCGGCGGCGGCGAATGGTGGCGGATCTTCACCTCGGGCTTCCTGCACTACGGGCCCATTCACATCGCGGCGAACGCGTTCTCGCTGTGGATGATGGGCCGCGCGCTGGAGCAGGTTTTCGGCAGGTCGCGGTATCTGGCCCTGTACTTCGTGTCGATGTTCGGCGCATCCACCGCGGTGCTGCTGTTCGACCAGCCGAACCGGCCGTCCGCAGGCGCTTCCGGGGCGATTTTCGGCCTGCTGGGCGCTTATGCGGTGATCGTGCTCAAGCTCCGGCTGAATCCCACCGCGCTGCTGATCAACTTGGTCATCAACGCCTACGTGACGTTCACGATCCCGCAGATCTCGATCCTCGCCCACGTCGGCGGGCTCGTGACCGGTGCGCTCGTGGCGGCCGCGATTCTCTACGCGCCGGAACGCAACCGAGTGCGGTGGCAGACCATCGGCCTGGTGATCATCACGGTCGCGCTCGTCGGGCTGGTCGCGTGGCGCGCTTCTCAGATCCCGTCGCTCGAATGCGACTTCGGCATAGCCCGAGGCCAATTGAGCTATCTCTGCGGCCTGTCAGGTTCCCGCTGACTGGGCCCGTAGCTCGGCAAGCACGTCTAGCACGTCGCGAGGATCCTCGCCGAGGTCGGTCTGCCCGAAGATGAACAGCTGATCGTCGTGCTCCAGCTCGAGCGTCACGCCGTCGCGGCCGAGGCGGCGCGTGCTGCGCAGCCGGACCGTCGTGCCGGTCCAGGGGAGCTGGTGCGTGCCGTTGAGCGTGCGGGCGCGCAAACCGTCCAGATCCGCGGACAGGCGCGGCCGCACGAGCGTCCAGTGGCCCGCGAACGCGCCGACGGCCAGCGTGGCGAGGCCGGTGAGCACCGCGCCCTTGCCGTCGCCGAAGGTCGCGTCCAGGACGGTTCCGACCAGCAACAGCGTGGTCAGGCCCCACGCCACTGCCACGAGGTTTCGGCGCGGGGCCCACGAGGCCGGGTGGTTATCCACAGGGGTTATCCACACTGGGGATGAGTCACACCGGTGTGATTCGGTGTCAATCGGCCGACCGGAGCAATGTCGATCCGGCGGATGGTCAGCGCCACCGCATCGTCATCAGCAGGCCGGCGATCATCGCGGCGAATCCGATGGCGAAGTTCCAGTTTCCGAGCTGGCTGAGGAACGAAACTTTGTCGCCGGCGATGTAGTTCACGACCAGCCACACCAGCCCGAGGAGCATGAGGCCGAACATGACGATCTTGTAGAACAGGTTCGACGGTCCCGCGGCCTGGACCTTCACCGGGGTGCGGCGGTCGACAGGCGGGGTGTACGCGGTCTTCTTGCGGACCTTCGACTTCGGCATCGTTTCCTCGCGTGCTCTCGGGCATTCCTGGTGGCGGCATCCTGGACGAGGTCCCGCTGTCGGGGTGCGCAACCAGCGCCACGTGCACACGTTAACGTAAAGGACGGCTCCGCAGCACCGGGCGGGAGCGGTCGGGTTTCTCAGACTGTGACAATAGCGCCACCTGGAGTGCCGAGGAGGACTCCTGCCGGGCGCGGGAGGAGCTTGCGTGACGCCGCAAGATTGGCCGGGCGAGGACGACCGCCGCCCCGGCACGGGACCTGACCGCCCGGTCCGCCGACAACCCCCGCCGCCGAGAAGGCAGGCCGGGGAGACGCCGCCGCGGCGAAGAGTGGCCGGCGATCCGGGTCGTAGATCACCCGAACAGCGCACGCCGATCGACCGGGGCGGACCGGCCCAGGGCGGCGAAAACCGGCCAGGGCAAGGGCGAGCGGGCGAGGGCAGGCCCCGCGAGGGTGACCCCCGCGGCGGGGATTTCGGCGGCGCGGATCCTCGCGGAGCCGCACAGCCCCGGCGCACCGCGGAGTTCCGCGCCGAAGGCACCCCGCCGCGCGGCGAACGACGGCCGGCCGACCCGCGCGCGGCAGGCGGCCGTAGCGGAGAGTTCCGCGCCGATCGTCCCCAGCCGGGAGACCCTGGCCGACGTCCCCGTAGCGGAGATCCCCGCCGTCAGCCGGAAGAAGGCCGCCAGATGCCTCGCCGGGTGGGCGGCGCGGCCCCGGATCCGTCCCGGCGGCGGATGACCGGTCCGGAGTTCGCCGACCAGCCGACCGAGGTGTTCTCCGCGGTCGCGGTCGCCGACGAGGACGACAAGAAGGTCAAGAAAACCCCGCCGCCGCTGGGCAAGGGCGGGATCGCGATCCGCACCGCGGGCGAAATCTTCATCACGCTCGGCGTCGTCGTGCTGCTGTTCATGGTCTACGAGGTCTGGGTCACCGACCTGTTCTCGGCGGAGAAACAGCACACCGCGAGCGATCAGCTCGAGGGCGACTGGCAGAAGGACCGCACGCTGCACCCCGAGCTGATCGACGGCAAGGCGTTCGCGCGGATCCACATCCCGTCGTTCGGCGCGGACTTCAACTTCACCATCCAGGAAGGCACCGGCGAGGACTCGCTGGCCGTCGGCCCCGGCCACTACAAGGGCACCGCGCTGCCGGGCGAGCCGGGCAACTTCGGCATCGCCGGGCACCGCGTCGGCAAGGGCGCGCCGTTCAACGACCTGGACAACCTGAGCTCCTGCGACCAGATCGTCATCGAGACGCACACCGATTTCTTCATCTACCAGGTGCTGCCCTACGACGACGAGATCAAGGGCTGGAGCAGCGGCAAGGGCGCGCAGCCGGAGTGCAAGGGCGTCTCCACGCTGCGCAATTCGAGCATCCCCGGCGGCGGGCCGTACGACGAGACGTTCGGCCGCAAGGTCGTCCAGCCGAGCCAGGGCGACGCGGTGAACGCGGTGCCCTACAAGCCGGCTGACGCGTTGCCGAAGGCGCAGCAGGCTTCGCTGCTCACGCTCACCACGTGCCACCCGCAGTTCTCGGCGAAGGAACGGCTGATCATCACCTCGGTGCTGACCCGCCAGGTGCCGAAGACGCAGGTGTCGGACTACACGACGCTGCTGAAGAAGATCGGAGTCGGTTCCTGATGTACGGCTGGCTCTGGCGGCATCTGCCCGGTCCGTTCGCGGTGAAGTTCGCGATCGCGCTCGTGCTGGTGCTCGGAATCGTGGCGTTGCTGATGTTCGTGGTGTTCCCGTGGCTGGACCCGCTGCTGTGGTTCAACAACGTGTCGGTGAACAACTGAGGTTCGGCGTCTTCCTGGTCTCGGGCCGCTTCCCGGGCCAGGACGACGCCGCCGTACTGCGGCGTACCGTCCGCGCGGCCGCCGCGGCCGAGACCGCTGGTTTCGACGACGTGTGGCTGGCCGAGCACCACTTCATGCCGTACGGGGTGTGCCCGTCGGCGATCACGCTCGCCGCGCACGTGCTTGGTCAGACGTCGCGGATCTGCGTGGGTACGGCGGTGAGCGTGCTGTCCACGACGCATCCGGTCGCGTTGGCCGAGCAATGGTCAATGCTCGACGCCCTCTCCGAGGGCCGCCTGCGGTTGGGTGTTGGCCGGGGCGGGCCGTGGCAGGACCTGGAGGTGTTCGGCACTGGATTGCCGCGCTACGAAACGGGTTTCGCCGAGTCGCTGGATCTCCTGCTGACCTCTGCGTCTGGTCGGGTCTCGGCCAGCGGTTCGCATTTCGCCTTCCGCGAGGTACGGCTGCGCCCTGCTCCGCAACGCTCCCCGCAAGTGGTGGTGGCCTGCGGAGGACCGGCTTCTTCCGCGGTCCGGCTGGCTGCTGAACGTGAGTTGCCGTTATTGCTGGGCCTGCACGCGGATGATGCGGAGAAGTCGGCAACTGTTGCTGCTTACGGCAAACCGGCGGCCCACGTGTCGACCGTGCTGTGCCAGGTCGGTGACGATGCCGCCGCGGTGGTGCGCCGTGCGTTGCCCGGTTGGCTGTCGGATGGCTTGGCCGCCCACGTGCCGGTGGACGATCGGCCTGGTCCGGCTCGGGATCCTGGGGAGTACACCGAAAAACTGTGCGCGATCCATCCGGTCGGCCCGGTTGTCCATTGTGTCGAGACCTTGCGGACGAGTCTCGGCCGTACTGGGATCGCCCACGTGATCATGTTCGTGGAGGCGTCCGGCACGGTGGAGGGGACGCTGGCGAATATCGCGCGGATCGGCGCTGAGGTGTTGCCCGCGCTGCGGGGTTAGTCGATCGCGGGCAGGTGCGCCTCGGCGTACGCAGCAAGCTGTGCCGCTTCCCAGTCGAGCCGTTTGCTCGCCAGATCGTCGATGGTCTGGCTCAACCAAGCCATTTCCGCCGCGGCCATCGCGTGCAGGTAGCGCATCTCCACCACGGACACCTGCGGGAAGTCCGGCATCGCGTCGACCTCGGCCAGTCCGGCTTCGAGTTCAGCGGCGTGCGCGGTCACCTGGTCGCGTCGCCGGGTCAGCAGGCGGAGCGCCTCGTCCGGGGTCAGCAGCATCAGGAACGACAGCGCGGCCGGGAATTCCGGGTACTCGCGGTCGCCGCCGACGAGCATTTCGGCCAGCCATTCGTCCAGCACCGCGCGGCCTTCGCCGGTCAGCTCGTAAAGAGTCCGTTCCGGGTACTGCTGGTCGCGCTCGGTCTGCCCCGCCGCGATCAGTCCCGCGTCGGCCAGTCGCGTGACGGTTTTGTACACGGTGGCGCGCTGGCTGATGTTGATCACCTCGCCCTTGCCTCGCTGTTTGAGCATCGCCAGCACCCCGTAGGGATGCAGCGGCCGCTCGGCGAGGAGCGCGAGCACGGCAAGGGCCAGCGGCGAGCGCCGGTACTTGCTGGTCACGGGCACAGACTAGCCGAACGCTCCGTTGCCGGTCGACTAGTGTTAGTAACACTAGTATCTATAACACTATGAACAGTTCGCCATTTCACGTGCTCGTCATCGGAGCGGGCACCGGTGGTCTATGCCTGGCCCAGGGCCTCAAACGGGCCGGGATCAGCGTCGCGGTCTACGAACGCGACCGCGCCCGCCGCGACGGGCTGCAGGGCTATCGGGTCGGCATCGACGCCGACGGCAAGCGCGCCCTGCGGGACAACCTGAGCCCAGAGCTGTACCGGACTTTTCTCGCCACCTGTGCGTCGCGGCCGATCTACGGCAACCAGATGACCAAGGACAAGAAGTTCCTGTTCTCTTCCTCCCTGGCGGAGGTGAAGCCGGAGGACCTGCCGTTAGAGGAGGACCAGGACGAGTCGGTCAGCCGGATGACGTTGCGGCAGGTGCTGCTGACCGGGGTCGAGGACGTCGTCGTCTTCGGCAAAACGTTCTCGCGCTACGAGCGGTCCCCGGACGGCCGGGTCACCGCCTTCTTCACCGACGGCAGCTCGGCGACCGGTGATCTGCTGATCGGCGCGGAGGGCACGAACTCAGTAGTGCGCAAGCAATACCTGCCGCAGGCCAAGCTGGTCGACACCGGTCTGATCGGCCTCACCGGCAAGACCCCGCTCACGGCCGAGACCCGCGCGCTGCTCCCGGAACGGATGTTGCGCGGCGTCAGCCTGGTGCACGGCGGCAAGGGGTGCATGTGCGTCTTCCACGTCATGCAGTTCAAGTGGGACAACGACGGCGAGGTCAAGAACGGCATTGGGGCCACGGACGCCGAACTGATCAAGAACTGGCCCGGCCTGCTTTACGACAACAGCCGCGACTACATCATGTGGGGTTTCGCGGCGGCCGACACCTGGCTGCCGGACGACGTGACTCGCTTGCGCGGCAAGGAAATCCAGCAGGTGGTGCTGGAACTGGCCAAGGACTGGCATCCGGACTTCCGCCGGATCTTCGCGCTCGGCGACCCGGGCAGCAGCTTCCCGCTGACGATCCGGACGTCCGAGCCGATCCCGGAATGGAAGACCAGCACCGTGACGCTGATCGGCGACGCGATGCACACCATGACCCCGGGCCGCGGCGTCGGAGCCAACACGGCGCTGCGGGACGCCCGCCTGCTCACGCGCACTTTGGCCAAAGCCGCCCGCGGCGAGGTTTCCCTGCTGGCGGCGGTGCACGAGTACGAGACCAAGATGGCCCGCTACGCCTGGGACGCGGTCGTCAAATCGCGGGCGCAGATGGACGGCCGCTCGATCCTGCACAAGGGCGGCGTCGGCGGCGCGTTCGCCCGGGCCGGCATGCGCACGGCGATGCGGGTGATGGACCGGGTCGGCCCGGTCAAACGCAAGGTGCTCGCTTCCGAGCTGAATTTCCGCGGCGCCGGCCGCGAAGACGAGGACTGAACTCGGGGTTTGCCCGGTGCCGGGCAAACCCCGAGACACGCTGGTTAGCAGTCCCGCAGTTCAGGGCTCTGGTTCAGCAACTGTCCCCGCGGCGAAACAAACGCGCGGTACCGATCCCCGTCCGCCTCCCGGAACACCGCCACCCGGTGGCAGTTCTGGAACGCCAGCTTCACCCCGAAATGCCGCTCCAGCCCGCCCCGGATCGCGTCCGAGGCCAGCGCGCGCAGGAGCTGGCCGCGCTCGGCCTCGCTCGGCGGCGGGGTTTCGTTGTCCGCGAATCCGTCCGCGGCGGTGTCCGCTTCCGCGATCACTCCGGTGATGACCTCCCACGCGTAGGGCAGCGATTCCCGCACGCAGGCCACGAACTCGGCGTCGGAGACCTCCCCGCGTTCGGCCTTTTCCAGCAGCGCGGGCGATACGTCCAAGGACAAGACAACCTCCATGGTCAGCGGTACCCCTCAGAGCTACCGGCCCGCCGGACCCGGCCACAAGAGAAAACGAGTTTCATCACCACTTTGGTGGATCACTCCCACCGGAACAGCCGCACGGCGAGCGCCGTTCCGCCCAGCGCGAAGGCGGCCAACGCGACGAACTGCAGCGGCTGCCCGCCATTGCCGACCCAGGCGTCTTGCAGCGACTGGGTGCCGGGTGGGAGGTAGGCACCGATTTTCTGGAGCACCGCTGGCAGCAGCGGTCGTGGAAGATAGACGCCGCCGAGGAACATGATGGGGAAGAAGGCGATCATCGCGAGTCCGCCCGCGGCTTTGCCGGTGCGGGCGAGGGACGCGGCGATCAGGCCCAGCGCGAAGACCGACACCAGGCCTAGCAGGAGGGCCAGCAGGAAGAGCCCGGAATGGCGCGGGATCGGCACGTCGAAGGCGATTCTGGCGGTGACGAGCATCAGCGCCACCCCGGCCAGTGCCACCGCGGCGTGGATCAGCACCTGCGCGAGCAGGAGATATGCGGGCGGCACGGGTGTGGTGGCGAGGCGGCGGAGGACGCCGTGCTCGCGGTAGGTCGCGACGGCGGCCGGGAGCACCTGCAGGCCCAGCATCGCCAGTGCGATCACGACCAGCGACGGCACCCACAGGTCGACAAATCGGTAGCCGTCGGTGACGGGGCTTGGCTCCCGCATTCCGGGGATCGAGCCGACGCCCAGCAGGACCGCGGTCGGCAGGCAGACGCCCAGGATCGCCCACAGCGGCGTGCGCAGGAACAGTTTTGCTTCGGTGGCGAGCAAGGTACGCATCAGAGAACCCCATGAGCAGTAAGAGCGACGAACGCGTCGTGCAGGGTGGGCTGGCGGGTGTTGGCGAGGAGTTCGGCGGGGGTGCCGCTGGCGATGACGCGGCCGTGGTCGAGCAGGACCAGGCGGTCGCACAGCCGTTGTGCCTCGTCCATGAAGTGAGTGACCAGTACGACCGTCACGCCGGAGGCGCGCACGTTCTCGACTAGCCGCCAGGTTTCTTGCCGGGCGTGCGGGTCGAGGCCCGTGGTCAGTTCGTCGAGGATGGCCAGCTCGGGGTTGCCGACCAGGGCCAGCGCGATGGACAGCCGTTGCCGGAGACCGCCGGAAAGCTTGCCGAAGGCGATGTCGCGGTGGGCCTCGAGGCCGAGCTTGGTCAGCAGGACGTCGATGTCGGCCGGGTTCGGATAGAAGGACGCGAACAGCGCGAGCGCCTCGCGGACCCGCAGCTTCTCCGGCAGCCGTGCGTCCTGCAGTTGGGTGCCGACGCGGCGGCGCAGTTCGGCGGCGTCGCGCGCCGGATCCAAGCCCAGTACGGAAATCGTGCCGGAATCCGGCGAACGCAGACCCTGGAGACATTCGACCGTGGTGGTCTTGCCCGCCCCGTTCGTGCCGAGAATGCCGAAGATCTCGCCGCGGTCGACGGAGAAGGAGACACCGTCGACCGCGACCCGGCCCCCATAGGCTTTGCGGAGTTCGGAAACTTCGATAAGTGGCATGCGAACGACACTAGGAGCGCCCGCAGTCCGGCAGAATGAGCCGGAAACCTCAGTTGAGGTGGGGTTTTGCGAGTGCCGGGGTGGGGCTAGGGCCACCCCGGTCCGGGAGCTGCGGCCAGGGTCCGACGCGGCCGGGGCGGCGAGACTGGGGCGCGAAAGGGGGTGGCCATGACGTCGGTGCGGCGCGCGTGGGCACTCGCCGGGCTCGCGGTGGTGAGCTGGGTCGATGTCCTGCTCGAACTGATCGCGTTCGCGTTGTTGTGCGTCGGCCTCGTGCTCTTCTTCTCCCCAGCGGTGGAACTCGCGCGCGTTCGGTCGCGGCGTACCCGGGAGCTGGTCGGCCGGTGGACCGGACAGGAGATCCCGAGCCCGTATCGGCCCGCCCCGCCGGAGCCGGTACGCGAGCGTGACGGCTGGTATCGCGACGGCACCCAGCTCTACCGGCGAGCGTGGTGGATCCGCTGGAATCGACGTTTCACGTGGATCATGGAGGATCCGGCGACCGGCAGGGAGTTCGGCTGGCAGCTGCTGAACCCGCTGGTCGCGCTGGTTTTCGCCGCGTTTTCGCTGGTCGCCGGCCCGGTCGCGCTGCGTGGGTACGCCCGGTGGACCGGGTACTGGCTTGGTCCGCACGCGCCGCGCGAGAAGAGCTGGCTCCGCCGCCGGTCCGAGGCGCTCGGGTATCAGCTCGGGCTGTGGGCGATTTCCCTGGCACAGCTGGGGATGGCGGTCGCCCAGATCATCGTGCTGACCGGCGCGGTGGTGGTGTTTCCGACTCTCACACTGGCCAGTCGCGCGGTCACCGACACTTTCCGCCGCGAAGCCGAGCGCTGGACCGGGGTGCGGATCGCCCAGCCGTATCTGCCGCCGCCCGCGCTGCCGGTGCCGCGCGGCGACGGGCTGTACCAGTTCGGCAAGCAGCTGTACGAGGAACCGTGGTGGCCGATGCTGCGCGCCCGGATCCATTGGGTGCTCCACGACCGCGCGACCTGGCGGGACATGGCGGCCGCGGTGGTGTTGCCAGTGGTGACGCCGGTGTTGTGGGTGCCGTCGGCGGCGCTGGTCTTCTGGGGGATTTACGGCCTGGTCGCGCTGTGGAGCACCGGCCAGCACGGCTGGTTCGAGATGGTGGGGCTGCCCGCGGTGACCAGCACCGGAGGCGCGTTCGCGATGACGCCGGTGGCGTTGGCGGCGGTGTTCGCCGGGCTGCTGCCGACGCCGTGGCTCGCCGGCTGGCAGGCGAAACTCGGGCGGTGGCTGCTCGGTCCGACCGAGGCGTCCCGGCTGGCGCAGCGTGTGCACCGGCTGGACCAGACGCGGGTCGAGGTCAACGTCGCGCAGGCCGCGGAGCTGCGGCGGATCGAACGCGACCTGCACGACGGTATCCAGTCGCGGCTCGTCGCGATGGGGATGAAGCTCGGCGCGGTGGAAGCATTGATCGACCACGATCCGGACAAGGCGAAACAGCTGGCCGCGGAGTTGCGGGAAGCGTCGTCGGAAGCGCTCACCGAGCTGCGGTCGCTGGTGCGGGGCATTCATCCGCCGGTGCTGTCGGAGCGTGGATTGGTCGACGCGGTGCGGGCGGCGGCGCTGGACAGTCCGTTGAAAGTCGAGGTCACGGCGACGGTGCCGGGGCGGCTCGAACAGCCAGTGGAGGCTTGCGCGTACTTCGCGGTGTGCGAATTACTTGGCAACGCGGCAAAACACGGCGAGGCCCGGCGCGCGACCGTGGCGCTGGAATATCTCGACGGGCTGCTGCGAGCGACGGTCACCGACGACGGCAAGGGCGGGGCGGACGCCGCGCGCGGCACGGGTTTGCGCGGGATCGAGCGGAGACTGTCGGGGTTCGCCGGTAGGTTGGCGTTGACCAGCCCGCCGGGTGGCCCGACGGAGGCGATTGTGGAGGTGCCGTGCCAGCTCGACCCCGAACCGTCGTCGCCGAAGACCAGTACCTCCTCCGAGACGGCCTGACCCACCTGCTCGCCGCGCACGGCTTCGACGTCGTCGCGGCCGTCGGCTCCGGGCCCGAACTCGCCGCCGCGCTCCGGGAACACCGGCCGGACGTGTCCATTGTGGACGTACGGATGCCGCCGACCAATACCGACGAGGGTCTGCAGGTCGCTCTCGCGGCTCGCCGGGAGACGCCGGGACTGCCGATTCTCGTGCTGTCGCAACACGTTGAGCAGCTGTACGCGCGCGAACTGCTGGCGGACGGCACCGGCGCGGTCGGCTATCTGTTGAAGGATCGGGTATTCAACGCGGAGCAGTTCATCGACGCGGTCCGCCGGGTCGCTGCGGGCGGGACCGCGATGGACCCGGAAGTGATCGCGAAACTGGTGGCTGGCAACGCTTCCGACCCGTTGGCGGCCTTGACTCCGCGAGAACGCGAGGTGCTCGGCTTGATGGCGGAAGGCTGTTCGAACGCCGCGATCGCCAGCCGGTTGTACTTCAGCGAAGGCGCGGTCGGCAAACACACCGCGAATATCTTCGGCAAACTCGGGATCTCCGCGTCGGACGACACGAATCGCCGCGTGCTGGCCGTGCTGAAGTTCCTCGGTTCTAGCTGAGCGGCACCCGCACAGCTGGCGGAAGCGGTCCGGCGGCTGGAGATGCCCGGAACGACTGGATCAGCAACGCAGTGAACCGTCGTACCGCCGCGACGCGGGCGGCAACCGGTTCCACCTGGATGCCCCCGCCCGCGACCAGCGCCAGCACAATGTCTTCCAGCACGAAATCCGGGCGTAGCTCGCCGGTTTCCTTCGCCCGGCGGATGAGTTCGAGCAGCAACCGCAGCGTCCGGGCGCGGTCGGCGGCGAAGTCGAGTCGTCGCGGCAGTTGTGCGACGAACGCGCGGAAGCCCTGCTCACGCGCGTGCACCTCGGCGAGTTTCTCCAGCACGAGGACGAAACCCTGCCACGGGTCAGCCGCGGCAAGGCCCTCCTCGACGATCGACGAGCACAACGCCAGTTCCTCGGCGAAGGCTTCGGCGATGAGCGCGTCCTTGGTCGGAAAATGCCGGTAAACCGTCGCGACGCTCACCTCGGCCTGCCGCGCTATCTCCCGCATCGGCACGCCGTATCCGCGCACGGTGAAAGCCACCCGGGCCGTCGCGAGAATGCGCAAGCGGTTGTGGGAGGCGTCGGTTCGTCTCACTTCGGCCGTCACCCCTCTCACTTCCGGCGGTGCTGCTGACCTGCGGTAATACCTTCGAACGCATGAAAGCAGTCCAGTTTTCCCAGTATGGCCCGCCCAGCGTCGTACACGTCGCCGATGTCGCCGAACCGCACGCCGGGCCTGGTGAGATTCGCGTTTCCGTGCGTGCCTCCGGCCTTTCGACCGGCGAAATCGCCATCCGGTCCGGTGCGCGCACAATGCCGGTGACCTTCCCGTTCCGGACCGGGTACGACGCTGCGGGAGTGGTGGACGAGGTCGGCGACGGAGTTGCCGGGATCGAGCCTGGTGCACCCGTCTTCGGCATGACAGCCGCGAATCGCCGCGGAGCCAACGCCGAGTACGCCGTTCTCGTTCACTGGGCAGCCAAACCGGCCGCGTGGAGCTGGGCCGAGGCAGGCGGTGCCGCGGGCGCGATCGAAACCGCCACCCGGGTGTTGGATCAGTTGCCTGGTGGAACGCTCCTGGTGCACGGCGCGGCGGGCGGGGTCGGCTCGGTCGCGGTCCAGTTGGCAGTAGCGCGCGGTGCCACCGTGATCGGCACCGCGAGCCCGCACAACCACGATTTCCTGCGTTCCCTCGGTGCCGAGCCGACGACCTACGGGCCCGGGCTGGTCGACCGAGTCCGCAGCGTCGACGCGGTCTTCGACTGCGCCGGGGGAGCCTTGCCGGACCTGATCGAGATCGCCGGAGACCCTGCCCGGGTCATCACGATCACCGACGCCACCGCGCCACAGCATGGCGTGCACTTCTCGCACAGCGCCTCGATCCCCGGCGCTGACCCGCTGGCAGTGCATGGCCTCGACGCCGCGGTAAAGCTCGCCGAGGAAGGCCGGTTAAGGATTCCCGTCGCGGCGACCTTCCCGCTGAGCGAAGCCGCGGCCGCGCACGAACTGAGCGAAACCCGGCACGCCCGCGGGAAGATCGTCTACGTGAACTGACTCAGCCGAGCGAAACCCGCACCATCTCGTCCCGCTCCACGACCTTCACCCGCTCGCGTCCCTCGGCCTCGCCGAGCGCCTTCTCGTGCGTGTCGAGTTTGCCCCACCCTTCCCAGGTGGTGAACGAAATTCCTCGCGCGGCAAGGAATTCCAGGATCGCGTCCGGCGACGAATGCCGCGGCGCGGCGAGAGTGTCCGCGTCCGCCAGGAGGTTCGCGACGGTCTCGGCCGCGTCGCCCTTCGTGTGCCCGATCAGGCCGACCGGACCGCGCTTGATCCAGCCGGTCACGTACACGCCGGGCACCTGGTTCTCGTCCAGGTCCAGCACGCGGCCGCCTTGGTTCGGGATGACGCCCGCGGTGTGGTCGAACGGGATCTCCGGCAGGTGCGACGACAGGTACCCGACCGCGCGGTACACCGCCTGCACGTCCCAGTCGTGGAACTCGCCGGTGCCGACGACCTTGCCGTCGCGGTACTCGGTGCGTTCGGTGCGCAGGCCGACGACCTTGCCGTCCTCGCCGAGCACCTCGACCGGCGAGTGGAAGAAGTGCAGGTGCAGCCGGCGCGGACGGGTGCCTTCGTCGCGAATCGCCCATTCCTGCAGCGTCTTCACGACCATGTCGGTCTGCTTGGAGGACCGCAGTTCGGCGACGCTCGCCTCGTCGAACTCCATGTCCTCGGGGTGCACGATCACCTCGACGTTCGGCGAATGGTCCAGTTCGCGCAGTTCCAGCGGTGAGAACTTCGCCTGCGCCGGGCCGCGGCGGCCGAACACGTGCACGTCGGTGACCGGGTTGGCCTTCAGCCCCTCGTAGACGTTCGCCGGGATGTCGGTCGACAGGAGTTCGTCAGCGGTCTTGGCGAGCACGCGCGCCACGTCCAGCGCGACGTTGCCGACGCCGAGCACTGCGACCGAGGACGCATTGAGCGGCCAGGTGCGCGGCACGTCCGGGTGGCCGTCGTACCAGGACACGAAGTCGGCGGCGCCGTGGCTGCCGTCGAGGTCGATGCCGGGGAGGTCGAGTGCGCGGTCGGCCATCGCGCCGGTCGCGAAGATGACCGCGTCGTAGAACTCGCGCAGGTCGTCGAGCTTCAGGTCGGTGCCGTAGTCGACGTTGCCGAGCAGCCGGATGTTCGGCCGGTCCAGCACCTTGTGCAGGGCGTTGACGATGCCCTTGATGCGCGGGTGGTCGGGCGCGACGCCGTAGCGGATCAGCCCGAACGGCGCTGGCATGCGCTCGAACAGGTCGATCTCGACGCTCGCGTCGGACTTGTCCAGCAGGTCGGCGGCGTAAATGCCGGCGGGGCCGGCGCCCACCACGGCGACACGAAGGATTCGGCTCACCGGTCCACGGTAAGTTAGGTGATCCTAACAATCACTGTGATCTGGCGTACGGTCCAGCAGGTGGGAGCCGCTAAGCTGGCGGCATGCGCGTTCTCGTCGTCGACAACTACGACAGCTTCGTCTACAACCTCGTCCAGTACCTGGCGCAGCTCGGCGCCGACTGCACGGTGTGGCGCAACGACGTCGTCGACCTCGATCGCGTGCCCGAGTTCGACGCGGTGCTCGTGTCCCCGGGTCCGGGAACGCCGGAACGTGCGGGTCAGAGCATCGAAGTGATCGCGAAATGCGCCGAGACCCGCACGCCGATGCTGGGCGTCTGCCTCGGCCACCAGGCGCTGGGCGTGCACTTCGGCGCCACCGTCGACCGGGCGAACGAGCTGCTGCACGGCAAGACCAGCCAGGTGCGCCACACCGGCGCCGGCATCCTCGCCGGGCTGCCGGAGGAGTTCACCGCCACTCGCTATCACTCGCTCACCGTGCTGCCGGAGACCATCGATCCGGCCGTTTTCGAGGTCACCGGGACCACCGAGAGCGGCATCGTGATGGGCATGCGGCACCGCGAGCTGCCGCTGGAGGGCGTGCAGTTCCACCCCGAGTCCGTCCTCACCGAATGCGGGCACCGGATGCTCGCGAACTGGATGGCCTCGGCAGGGCACCCGGTCGCGCCGTCGGTCGTCGACGACCTGGAGCGGGCCACCCGCACCCTGCAGAAGGCCGCGACTGCGTGACCGCGCCGACTCCGCTGATCCGGCTCAGCGGAGTCGGAAAACGTTACGGCAGCGGCGAACCCGTCCTGACGCACGTCGATTTCGAGGTGCCCGCCGGACGGGTCGTCGGCATCCTCGGCACGAACGGATCGGGCAAATCGACGCTGCTGCGGATACTCGCCGGGGTTTCGCGGGCGTCGTACGGCGACCGCATCGGAAGCCCGTCGGTCGGCTACCTGCCGGACCGGTTCCCCGGCGGCCAGCGGCTGAGCGCGCGGGCGTACCTGCGGCATCTCGGTCGGATCCGCGGGCTGGCTGACCTGTCCGGCATCGACCCGCTGCTGAAGCGGCTCGCACTGGTCGGCAGCCCGGACGCGCAGCTGCGAACGCTGTCGAAAGGCAACGCGCAGAAGGTCGGCCTCGCCCAAGCCGTCCTGGTGCGCCCGGACCTGCTGATCCTCGACGAACCCTGGTCCGGCCTCGACGTCGGCACACACGCGGTGCTCGGCGAACTGGTCGCGGAAACCCGCGCCCGGGGCGCGAGCGTCGTGTTCACCGACCACCGGCCAGACGTCGTACGCGACCACGCCGACGAGGTGTACCGGCTCGAATCCGGCCGGATCGCGCCGCTGGGAACCCATCCGGAGCGCAAACGGATCACCCTGCTGCCGGTGTCGTCCAGCGTCGACAACTGGTCCGCCGAACCAGGCGTGCACGCGGTCGCCGACCAGGCAGGCGGCGTGGTCCTGACCGTCGACGCCGAACACGCCGACGCCGTCCTGCTGCGCGCCCTGTCCGGCGGCTGGTCGGTGCGGGAGGTGGCGCCGTGCTCGCAGTGAGCCGTTATTACCTGGCGCTGCTGGGACATTCGCAGCGATACCTGCCGGCTGGGCTCACGTACCTCGCTTTGTGCTCGATCCTTTACGCAGACCCGAGTTCGCCAGTGCTTCCGTTGTACGGCGTGAGCGGCGCGGGGGTTCTCGTACTTGGTTGCTGGCTCACGATCGCGTTGCTGGACATCGAAGACCCGGTGCAGCGGTTGATCACGCTCAACCACGCTGGGGGAAACCGCAAAACCATTGGCGGCGCGGTTGTTTCGGTGTTCGGCTGCACCCTGGTGTGCACGGTGGCGACCGTCGCGTGGGCTGGGACGCATCGGAATCAGCTGCACTGGCAGATCATCAGTGCTGGCTTGGCGACACATCTGGCGTGCGCTTTGGTCGGCATCGCGATCGGCCTGCCTTGCTCGCGATTGCTGGTGTCGCGCATCGGATGGACAGTGCTCGTGGCGGTCCTCGTGCTCGGCGCGGTGCTGTTGGGGAAGTGGGTTCCGCTGGTGCATCCGCTGCTGGAGGCGCTCATGAGCGGTGCCCCGTACGGCGGCCCGCTGGGATTGGCGATTGGCATGTCGGTGGTGCTGCTGGCAGCGAGCATGACTGTGGTCGCCGCGGTCTCGGCGCGCCGGTCTTGAATCTCTTCGACGCAAACCACCACTCGGTCACCACACGGCTTGGAATATTCTTCCCTTTGTTCGATCCGGCTGGCGGGGGCATCCACCTCCCATCGGACAGCGAATTCAGCGATTTCGACCGCCTGCCACTCAGTGCGGTAAATGTGCGTATCCTCTCTGGTCAAGCAGCATTTCCAGCGACAGCACGCACTGTAATTCGCAAATTGCATTCCGCATATGCCGATTTGGGGGTTCCGGATTCGGTAGCGAGTCGGTTACCCTCGCGCCGTCTGTTCGGCCCGTGAGGGGAGCATCCGTGACGGCAGGGATCGCCGCGATCAGTGTGGACGGCTCCGCGGACGAGTTGCGGCAGCTGGTTTCCTGGCTCGGCGCCGAGGATGAACTCGCCGGCCGGGTGCGGCTCGCCGGGCCCGGCAGTGGCGTTGTCGTGATGGTGAGCAGCCGGTCGGCGGGCACTTTCTGCCGGTCCCTTTTCGGCTGGTTGCGCGGGCAGCGCGACGGGCGGCAGGTGTCGCTCACCGTGAAGCGGTCCGGGGCCGTCGAAGAGCTGGACGTCGACTGCGGCGGCGGGCACGACGTAGACGAGGTGCTCGCCAGCGTGCGGAGTTTCCTCGACCAGGACTGATCGGCCGGCGCGAAAAAAGGGCCCGCACGGTGCGCACCGTGCGGGCCCTCCGTTACGAGCGGGTCAGCCGTTGTTGCGGATTCCGCCCGGCGGGAAGATCCCGCCGGTGCTCGTCGTCGGCGAGCCGCCGCTGCCGTCGTCGGCCTTGAGCGTCAGCACGATCGTCTGGTTCGGGCTGATCTGGCTGCCTGCCTGCGGATTCTGCTTCACCACGGTGTTCGGCTGGCCGCCGCCGCTGTGCGTCGTCTGCGTCTGGATGCTGCCTGACCAGCCTTCCTTCTGCAGCGCCTGCGTCGCCTGGTCCTGGGTCATCCCGGTCAGGTCCGGCATCTGGATCTGCTGCGGACCGGACGACACGGTCAGCTTCACCAGGCTGTTCGGGGGCAGGTTGCCGCCGTTGGGCTGCTGGTCGATGACCTGGTCCTTCGGCTTGTCCGAGTTCTGGTCGGTGCGCTGGACCTGGAAACCGGCGTTCTCCAGCGTCTGCTTCGCAGTCGCGTAGTCCTGGCCGACCGTGTTCGGCACCTTCTTCTGCGCGACGCCCGACCCGACGACGATGTCCACCGGCGTGCCCTCAGTGGCCGAGGAGTTCGCGGTCGGGCTCTGCGACACGACCTTGCCGACGTCGCTCTGGTTCTCGACGGTCTTCGAGGTCGTGTTGCCGAGCTTCAGCTTGGCCTGCTCGAGCGCCGCCTTCGCCTCGTCCGGCGACTTGCCCTGCAGGTCCGGCACCTTGGTGGTGCCCGGCTTCACGCCGACGGTGAGGGTGATCGTGGACGTGGTCGGCACCGTCGCGCCGACCTGCGGGTCGATCGCGATGACCTTGTCGATCTGGTCCTCGGTGCAGGTCTGGCCGCCGGGGTTGCTCGCCTCGGGGCCGCACACCACGTTCTTGGTCGGCCCGAACGACGAGAAGCCCTGCTGCTGCAGCGTCGCCTTCGCCTGCGGCACCGGCTGGTTGAGCACCGCCGGGACCTGCGCGTCCTTGTTGGTGTCGCGGAACGATCCGGACAGCCACACGATCAGCAGCACCACGCCCGCCACGAGCAGCGCCGCGATCACCGCGAAGATGATCCGGCGGCGGCGCTTGGCCCGCGGGTCCTCTTCCGGATCGTCGGCGTACTCGTCGTAGGCCTGCGGCTGGCGCCGGTCGGCGTTCATCACCTGGGTGCGCTCGTCGTCCGACATCACCATCGGGGCCGACGGACGCTGCCCGGAGAGCGTCCGGACCAGGTCCGACCGCATCTCGGCGGCCGACTGGTACCGGTTCGCCGGGCCCTTGGCCAGCGCCTTCAGCACGACCGCGTCCAGTTCCGGCGACACCGCCGGGTTCACCGACGACGGCGGGTTCGGGTCCTCCCGCACGTGCTGATACGCCACCGCGACCGGGGAATCGCCGGTGAACGGCGGCTCGCCGGTGATCAGTTCGTACAGCACACAGCCCGCCGCGTAGACGTCCGAGCGGGCGTCCACCGATTCGCCGCGCGCCTGCTCCGGCGAGAGGTACTGGGCGGTGCCGATGACGGCCGCGGTCTGCGTCATCGCCGACTGGCCGTCGTGCATGGCGCGCGCGATGCCGAAGTCCATCACCTTGACGGCGCCGTTCTTCGTGATCATCACGTTCGCCGGCTTCACGTCGCGGTGCACGATGCCGTGCCGGTGCGAGAAGTCGAGCGCGGCGCAGACGTCGGCCATGACCTCCATCGCGCGCTTCTGCGACAGCGGGCCCTCGGTCTTGACGATGTCGCGCAGCGTCCGGCCTTCGACGTACTCCATCACGATGTAGGGCAGCGGCCCGACATCGGTGTTCGCCTCGCCGGTGTCGTACACGGCGACGATCGCGGGGTGGTTCAGCGCGGCGGCGTTCTGCGCCTCGCGCCGGAACCGCTCCTGGAACTGCGGATCGCGGGCGAGGTCCGCGCGCAGGACCTTGATCGCGACTTCCCGGCCCAGCCGCACGTCGTGCCCGTGGTGGACCTCGGACATACCGCCGTACCCGAGCGTGTCGCCCAGCTCGTACCGATTGGAGAGCAGTCTGGGTGTCGTCATCGCTTCGTGCCGTTCCATTCCGTCCAAGGTGTGGTCATCATGCCTTGCAGGCCCTGGGCCTCGCTCGTACCGGCCGGGGTGGCTGAGGTCGGTCCGCTCCCGCTGTCCACGCTTCGCGGCGGTCCGCCGTTGCCGGCCGACACCACTCTCGCGATCAAGAACGCCACGGCCACCAGGACCACGACGACGACCACCGCGAGAAGTACCCACCAGCCCCACTGATTCCGCCTCGGCGGCGGGACCGGCGGCACTGGCGGACCCGGCGGAGCCGAGAGCGGCCGGAACGCCGGATTGGAGCTGGGCCCGATCGGCGCGCCGGGAGCCGCCTGCGGCAATGCGGGCGGAACCGGCGGTGCCTGGCCTGCCGCGTAGGCGGCGTTGACCAGGCCGAGCGGGGTGGGCAGCGGGCGGCCGGCCCGGACCGCGGCCACCGCGCCGGCGAACTCGCCGCCGCTGGCGTACCGCTGCCGGGGGTCCTTCACGAGCGTCGCCTCGATCACCGCCCGCGCGCCCGGCGGGACGTCCGGCGGCAGCGGCGGCGGGACGTCGCGGATGTGCATCATCGCGACCGTCACCGCGTTCTCGGACAGGAACGGCCGGTGCCCGGCGAGGCATTCGTACCCGCACACGGCGAGCGAATACACGTCGCTGGCCGGTTCCGCGTCCTGACCGAGTGCCTGCTCCGGCGCGATGTAGTGCGCCGTGCCCATGACCATGCCGGAGCGGGTGACCGGGGCCGCGTCGGCGGCCTTGGCCACGCCGAAGTCGGTGATCTTCACCTTGCCCGCGGGGGTGACCAGGATGTTGCCCGGCTTCACGTCGCGGTGCACCAGGCCCTGCTCGTGCGCGGCCTGCAGCGCGGTGCCCGCCTGTTCGAGCAGGTCGAGCGTGTAGTCCGCGGTGAGCCGCCCGTGCTTGGCGAGGATGCCCGCCAGCGGATCGCCCTCGACGTACTCCATCACCAGGTACGCGATGGACAGATCCTCGTCGACTGTCTCGCCGTAGTCGTGCACCGCGGCGATCCCGGCGTGGTTCAGCGACGCGGTCATCCGCGCCTCGGTACGGAACCGGTGCAGGAATTCGGCGTCGCCGGACAGTTCGGCCTTCAGCACCTTCACCGCGACGATCCGGTCGAGCCGGGTGTCGCTCGCCTGCCAGACCTCGCCCATCCCGCCGACGGCGATCCGGTTCGTCAGCTTGTAGCGCTCGGCCAGCAGCTGACCCGAGGACAGCATCTGCTATCCACCCCCGAGCCGGGCGGCGATGGCGGCACGGCCGATCTCGGCGGCCACCGTGCCGCCGGTCGCGGCGAGACCGCGGTTGCCGCCGTTCTCGACGACGACCGACACGGCGATCTGCGGGTTGTCAGACGGCGCGAACGCGGTGTACCACGCGTGCGGCGCGGTGTTCTTCGAGTCGGCGCCGTGCTCGGCGGTACCGGTCTTCGACGCGATCTTCAGCGCGTCGTTCTTGCCGCCGCCCTTGGTGAAGGACTCCGACGCGATCATCATGTCGGTGAGGATCTTGTCGTTCTCCGGCGACAGCGCGGGCTTGCCGGTGAGCTGCTCCGGGTCGACGTTCTCGACCGTCGACAGGTCCGGGGCCAGGATCGACTGGATCAGCTGCGGCTTCATCGCGTAACCGTTGTTCGCGACGGTCGCCGACAGCAGGCAGTCCTGCAGCGGGGTGAGCCGGACGTCGCGCTGGCCGATGCCGCTCTGGTAGAGCGCGCCCGGCGAGTCGAGCGGGCCGACGGTCGAGCCGACGACCCGCATCGGCACGGTGAGGTCGTTCTGCCCGATGCCGAAGTTGGCCGCCGCCGCCTTCATCTTGTCCGCGCCGAGCTGGCCGGAGAACGTCGCGAACGGCACGTTGCACGAGTGCGCCAGCGCGTCCTTGAACGTGTTGCCGGGGCAGGTTTCGCCGCCGTAGTTCTCCAGCGTCGTGTTCGTGCCCGGCAGCTGCACGTTCGGCGCGGTGCTGACCTGGGTGTCCGGGCCGATCCCGCTCTCCAGCGCCGCGGCGGCGGTGACGATCTTGAACGTCGACCCCGGCGGGTAGTTCTCCGAGATCGCCCGGTTCAGCATCGGGTTCTTCGGGTCCTTGGAGTAGGCGTCCCAGGCCTTGTTCTGGTCGGTGCCGTGCGTCGCCAGCTGGTTCGGGTCGTACGACGGGGTCGACACCATCGCCAGGACGCGGCCGGTCTTCGGCTCCATCGCGACCACCGCGCCGGTGTAGCCGCGCTGCGTCATCAGGTCGTAGGCGGCCTTCTGCACCTTCGGGTCGATGGTGAGCTTCACGTTGCCGCCGCGCGGATCGCGGCCGGTGACCATGTCCGACAACCGGCGCACGAACAGCCGCGGGTCCGACCCGTTCAGCACGTCGTCCTGGGCGCGCTCGAGCCCGCCCGCGCCGTAGTTGATCGAGTAGTACCCGGTGACCGGGGCGTACATCGGGCCGTCGGCGTAGGTGCGGAAGAACTTGAACTTGTCGGTCGAGGGCTTCACGCCGGCGAGCACGGTGCCGTCCGGCGTGACGATCTGGCCGCGCTGGCGGGAGTACTCGTCGTAGAGCACCCGCTGGTTGCGCGGGTCGGTGCGGTACGTGTCGGCCTTGATGACCTGGACGTAGGTGTCGTTGGCCAGCAGCAGCACGATCATCACGAGCATCGCCATGCCGACCTTGCGCAGGGGGGCGTTCACGCGGTCCTCCCGTTCGGGTCGCCTTCGGCTGGCGGACGCCGCACCAGCACGGTGTGCGCCTCGGCGATCGGAGCCTGCGGCTGCTGCGGCTTCGGCCGGGAGGCCGGCCTGCGCGCCGCGTCCGAAATACGCAGCATCAGGGCGACCAGGATGTAGTTCGCCAGCAGCGAAGAGCCGCCGTAGGACAGGAACGGCGCGGTGACCCCGGTTTCCGGGATGAGCGCGGTGACGCCGCCGACGACCACGAAGATCTGGATCACGATGGTGAAGGCGAGCCCGCCGCCGAGCAGTTTGCCGAACGTGTCGCGCACGGCCAGCGCGCTGCGCATACCGCGCATCGCGAGCAGCACGTACAGCATCAGCACCGCGGCCAGCCCGATGAAGCCGAGTTCCTCGCCGATCGCGGCGGTGATGAAGTCGGTGCTCGCGGCGGGCGGGATGTCCGGGCGGCCGGCGCCGAGCCCGGTGCCGCCGACGCCGCCGGTACCGAGCCCGAACAGGCCCTGCGCGAGCTGGTAGCTGCCGCCCAGCACGTCGTAGCGCGGGCCGGTGGGGTTGAGCCAGTTCTCCACGCGCTGCTGGACGTGGCCGAACAGGTTGTAGGCGATGAGGCAGCCGCCGACGAAGAACGTCAGCCCGACCACGACCCAGATCGCGCGCTCGGTCGCGACGTAGAGCATCACCAGGATGATGCTGAAATACAGCAGCGACGTGCCGAGGTCCTTCTCGAACACGAGCACGCCGATCGCGACGGCGGCGGCGATCAGGATCGGGCCGAGATCACGCGCGCGCGGCAGTTCCACGCCGAGGAACTTCTTGCCCGCCACCATGAACAAATCGCGTTTGGACACCAGGAACGACGCGAAGAAGATCATCAGCAGCAGCTTCGCGAACTCGCCCGGCTGGATCGAGAAGAACGGCAGCTTCAGCCACACCTTCGCGCCGCCCGCCTCGGACAGGCTGGCGGGCAGCACCGCGGGCAGCGCGAGCGCGCCGAGCCCGACCAGGCCGGCGATGTAGCTGTAGCGGGTCAGCGTGCGGTGGTCGTTGACCACCACGAGCACGATCACGAACAGCACCAGCGAAACCGCGGTGAACAGCAGCTGTTTGGTGATCTCCGGCGAGTACTCCTTGCCGCGCTGCAACGCCGATTCGGCCTTCGCCAGGTCGAGCCGGTGAATCATCACCAGCCCGATCCCGTTCAGCAGCGCGACGCACGGCAGCAGCACCGGGTCGGCGTACGGGGCCCACCGGCGCACGGCGAGGTGCGTCGTGGCGAGCACGCCGAGGTAAGCGAGTCCCACCCACAGGATCGAGAGCGTCAGCTCCTGCTCCTGGTTGGCCTCGACGATGACCAGCGCCAGGGTGACGATGCCCGCCGCGAACGCCAGCAACGCGAGCTCCGTGCCCCTGCGCTTGGGGAGGTCTCGCGGCGGATTGGTGGCGAACTGGGCGGACGTCGGGTCGGCCAACGGCTGGCCCATCAGTTACCGCCCCCTGTCGGCGGCGTACCCGCCGTCGAGCAGTCCCTCCCCGCAGGCTGGTTCGCCGACGAAGGCGTGCCGCCGGGCGGCGCCACGCTGGACGAGGGCGCACCCGACTGCGGGACGCCCGTGGAAGAGGTCGGCTTGCAGTCCGACAGCTTCTTCTTGAGACGCAGGAAATCGTCGATGTACTTGCGCGCGTCGTCGAGGCTTTCGCGCTTCACGCCGTTCTGCACGGCGATCCGCGCGTCCTCCTGCAACGCGGAGACGCGGAGCTTGTCGGTGCACAGCTGGCCCGGCGGGCAGGAGCCCTGCTCGAGCGCGTGCAGGTCGATGCCGAGGATGCTGCCCGGGACGCCGCGGTAGATCACGACCTCCTGATCGGGGCCCTCTCCGACGTAATACTGGCTGAGCACGAAGTATCGAGTCGCGATCGCGGCGGCGCCCAGCACGATCAGCACCACGACCGCCCCCACGAGCCAGCGGAACCGTTTCCGCCGTTTCGCCTTCGGGTCTTCCGGCGGGGCCTGCTGCTCCGGTCGCGGCTGCGGCGGCGGCTGGGTCAGCGCGCGCGCCCTGGCCGCGGGGGAGTCGCCCTGATGCATCTCGTCGCTGCCGTCGCCCGCGGCCCCGCCCACGATCGGGGCGTCGTCGCCGAAATCGACGTCGACCACGTCGGCGATGATGACGGTCACGTTGTCCGTGCCGCCGCCCTTGAGCGCGAGTTCGATCATCCGGTCGGCGCAGTCCTGCGGATCCGGGATCTGCACGGCCTCGGCGAGCGTCTCGTCGCTGACCATTCCGGACAAACCGTCGGAGCAAATCAGGTACCGGTCACCGGGACGCGCTTCGCGCACGGTGAGGCTCGGCTCGACCTCGTGTCCGGTGAGCGCTTTGAGCAGCAGCGACCGCTGCGGGTGCACCGCCGCCTCTTCCGGCGTGATGCGGCCCTGTTCGAGCAGTTCGTTGACGAAGCTGTCGTCGCGGGTGATCTGGGCGAACTGGCCGCCGCGCATCAGGTACGCGCGGGAGTCGCCCACGTGGACCAGACCAAGTCTGCTTCCCGCGAACAAGACAGCGGTGAGCGTGGTGCCCATGCCGTCGAGATCAGGGTCCTGGGACACCAGTTCGGCGATCGCCGCGTTGCCGTTCTGGACGGCTTCGCGGAGCTGGGCGAGCAGGTCGTCTCCCGGCTCGTCGTCGTCGAGCGGGGCGAGCGAGGCGATGACGACCTTGCTGGCCACCTCACCTGCGGCGTGCCCGCCCATGCCGTCGGCGAGTGCGAGGAGACGCGGGCCGGCGTACACGGAGTCCTGGTTGTTAGAGCGCACCAGGCCCCGGTCGCTGCGGGCCGCGTAGCGGAGGACGAGAGTCATGGGCGAAGCTCGATCACCGTCTTGCCGATCCGGATGGGGACTCCGAGCGGGACCCGGAGGGGTGCAGTGACCTTAGCCCGGTCGAGATAGGTCCCGTTCGTCGAGCCCAGATCTTCCACGTACCAGTCCTCCCCGCGCAGCGCGATCCGGGCGTGCCGGGTCGATGCGTAGTCGTCGTCGAGCACCAGCGTCGAGTCGTCGGCCCGGCCGATGAGGATCGGCCGCCCGTCGAGCGCGATGCGGGTGCCCGCGAGGGCTCCGTGTGTGACGAGCAGTTGCTGCGGGGCCTTGCTGCCCCGCGGCTTCTTCTCTTTGTTGCGGCGGAAGGACGGCACCTGGACCCGGAGGCCCGACGCGGCGTAGAGGTCCGAGCGCACGACTCGGAGCGCGGCGAACACGAAGAGCCAGAGCAGCACGAGAAAGCCCACTCTGGTGAGTTGAACGACCAGCTCTGGCACTTGTTGTGTCCGCTCCCGCCTGTGCCTGCAAGCCGCGGCGCCACGCGCGCCGCGGTTCCCCCCGCACGACAATTCTGCGGGAACCCTGTGGACGGTCTGCGATCAGCCCTGGGTTCGGAACACCAGGGACGAATGGCCCACCCGGATCACGTCGCCGTCGGCCAGCTGCCAGGTCTGCACCGGAGTGCCGTTGACCGTGGACCCGTTGGTCGAACCGATGTCGGCGAGCGTCGCGCTCTGGCCGTCCCAGGTGATCTCCAGGTGCCGCCGGGACACGCCGGTGTCCGGGAGCCGGAAGTCGGCGTCCTGGCCGCGGCCGACCACGTTCGCGCCCTGCTTCAGCGAATAGGTGCGGTTGGAGCCGTCGTCCAACTGGAGGCTCGCCTGCAGCTGCCGTCCGGGAACCGGAGCGCCCTGCTGCGCGTACGGGTCCTGGCCGTAGGCCGCCTGCGGCTGGCCGCCGTACTGGTCGTACCCGCCCTGCTGGCCGTAACCCTGGTCGTAGCCCGCCGCCGGGGGCTGGCCGCCGTAACCCTGGTCGTATCCCTGCTGCGGCTGACCGCCGTAGCCCTGGTCGTACCCGCCCTGCGGAGCCTGGCCATAGCCCTGGTCGTAGCCCGGCGCGGGAGGCTGGCCGCCGTAACCCTGGTCATAACCCTGCTGCGGCTGCCCGCCATAGCCCTGGTCGTAACCGGGCTGCTGGGCCTGGCCGCCGTACTGGTCGTAGCCCTGCGCCGGGGGCTGGCCGCCGTAGCCCTGGTCGTAGCCCTGCGCGGGAGGCTGGCCGCCGTAGCCCTGGTCGTACCCGGGCTGCTGGCCACCCTGCTGTCCGTAGCCGTACTGGCCCTGCTGGCCGTACGGGTCACCCTGGTCGTATTGGCCGTAGCCGGGGGGCTGGCTCATTGGTGGGTCTCCTGCGTTGCTGGGTCGTGCCGACCGTGACGGCCCTTCCCCCGCATTGGCGCGGGCGTCGGGATCGACGGACGAACGGGTCTTGAACTGTCCAGTATGCAGCGCCTCGTTGCGCTCGAGTGATACGACGACGTCACCATAGGTGTCCCAGCCCTGTGCGGCGAGGTGTTCCGCCACCGCCCTCGCGAGAACCCCGGTGACCCGCTGCTCATCGCCGGCCATGCGATCGTGGTCAGCCGTCCCCAAAGACACGATGTAGTGATTCGGGGCGAGCTGCCGACCGCCTGCCAGCTCACGAACGTTCTCCTCGCCTTCCCTCTCGAGCGCAACCGCCACTTCCTGCGTGACGACGTTGCCGCCGAACATGCGCGCGAAAGTATTCCCCACCAGGTTCTCGAGTCGCCTGTCAAAGCGCTCAACGCGACCCACCGGGGACAACCTCCTCACATGTGTGCTTCCCCCTCGATCCTATCCGGGGGAGGAAGGGTTGGGCATGCCCCCGGTGAAACCCGTCGGAAGGCCCTGCTAAGCTTTGCTGGCTGCCTCAAGGAAGCAACTCGGGCGAGTGGCGGAATGGCAGACGCGCACGGTTCAGGTCCGTGTGTCCGAAAGGACGTGAGGGTTCAACTCCCTCCTCGCCCACCATGGTCAGGCCCCCAGCCGCTTGCGCGACTGGGGGCCTTTTCCGTTTGTCGGTCGTCCTTTGACCCGGGGGCCGAGCCCCCGGACCCCCGCGGTGCCTTCGGTTGCGGTTGGCGGGCGGGGTGGTGAGTGGGCCGCGGCTTGGCGGTTGGTTGGGGTCGCCGGGGTCGCTGGGCGGTGTGGGGCGGGGCACATTTTTTGCGGGTGGGTTTCTGCGTTTTGCTGTCGGGGGGTGGTTGTCTCGTTACAATCAGTGGCGCTGACGGCTGCGAGGGGAGACGTGGATGTCGGGCGGGTACCAGGTCGATCTTGGGCGGATGGGGACTCTCATCTCCACGCTCGAGCAGGCCAAAGAGCGGATGACCAGCGCCAACGCGAAGCTCAAGGGGTCTTCGCCCGGTGAGCTGGGGAGCCGGGACATCGATTCGGCCGGTGGCGAGTTCCAAGATCGGTGGGAGTACGGGATCGGGAAGATCGCCGAGTTCTCCGGGACCGTGGCCGAGGGGCTGTCCAAAGCGAAACAGGTCTACGCGGACATGGAGAAGAAGGTCGCGGACCAATTCGGGAAAGGGACGGGTGCGCCCGCCGCCGCCTCGCCGTCGGCGATCAGCGCTCGGCTGGACGGGCCGGGCCGATGAATTGGGACCGGGTCGAGGACGCGGTCGCGCCGGTGCGGACCGGAAGTTATCCGGCTCTCGGGTTCGATCCCGCGCCCGGTGTCGTGGCGAAGGTGACGGACGTCGCGACGACGTTGGGCAGCGTCGCGACCGAAATGGGCCAGGCCTACGAGGATCTGACGAAGCTCGGGAAATCCGACGGATTCTGGGAAGGCGACGGGGCGCGGGCGTTCCAGAAAACGGTCGGGCAGGTGCCGGACTACCTGGACAAGGCGCATCGATCGCTGTCCGGTGCCTCCGGGACCCTGACCAGGTGGGCCGAAGACCTCGGCACCATGCAGCGACAGGCGGCGGACCTGGAGCACCAGGCGGAGGCGGCCCAGACGCAGGTGAACTCGGCACAAGCCAACCCCGACTTTCGGCTGGCCGGGCAGACTTTCAGTGACCCGGCGCAGGTGCAGCAGGCCCAGGAGGCGCTGGGGAAGGCGCAGCAGCAACTGAACAAGGCGCAGGGAGACCTGGACGCTTTGCGCGAGAGCGCGAAACGGTTGCTTGCCCAGCACGTCGACCTCGCGGGCCAAGTCGCCGAAGCACTCCGCAAGGCGAAGGACGAAGCGCCGGAAGAACCTGGTCTGCTCGACAAAATCGGCGATGCCATCGGCAAAATGGTCGACGGGATCAAGAAACTCGCCGGCGACGTCTGGGGCTGGGTCAAGGACCACGCCGACGTCATCGCCAAGATCGGCGACGTACTGTCCACCGTCGGCAACGTGCTGGGTGTAGTCGCACTGGCCACGTCCTGGATCCCCGGGGTCAACGCGGTCACCGCGGCCGCGGCGGTAGGGGTCAGTGCCGCGGCCGCCGGGACGAAGCTGCTCGCGAAAGCCGCTGGCGCCGAGGTGTCGTGGGGAAGTATCGCGATGGACGCGGTTGGCGTCATTCCCGGCGGAAAAGTCGTGGCAGGAGCCAAGAACGCGGTCACCCAGGCCACGCGTGGGGCTGCTCTGGCGAAAATGGGGAAGGCGGGCGAACTGGCGGGCAAGGTGCCAGGCGTCGGGCAAAAGGTGCTCAAGGGAATCGGCGGCACGGTGGCCAGGGACGGAGCCGGCGCCGCGATCAAGATCGACGGGCAAGTGGTCAAAATCGGCGGCCAGGACGTCAGCCCCATCACGATGAACGCGCTGCGATCCGATCCCGCCGCGGCGATCGACCAGGCGGCCCGGTACTCGCACGGAAAAGCCGTCGATCTGGCGAACAAGCTTCCCGGGGTCAACCTGGAACCGTTCAGCAACAAGGGAATCGTGGCCGGAGTTGCGGTCAACTCCGGGATCGGCGTGGCGAAGGCCGAAGCGAAAGACTACGCGGCGGACAAGATCACCGGCGGCTGACGCGAGCCCGGAGGTGACTGTGACGTTAGAGGTGACGGGTGAATCAAGGGAGAGAGTCGGTACTCGGGTGGGCGACGGCCTCGTGGGGAGAGCCCGCGGGGGTGGTCGCGTTCCAGCGCAAGCGCTTCAAGCTGACCCTTCCGAACCGGCAGGACATCGGGACGTGGAGCCTCGGCAAGAAAATCCTCTACGTCCTTGCCTTTCCGATCCTTATTCCGTACGCGCTCGTCCTGTATGTACTGGACTTTTGGGAGATCTACCCGAAGTGGCCGACCAGGGTTGGGACACTGACCGTGCGCGGGACCATGCCGTACGGCCCGGCGGTTGAGTTCGTCGACCTGATGAAGAAGGCGCCGAAAAAGTCTTGGGTCGCCTTTTCGAGGTCGCACGTCGTCTTCGTCGGAGAAGGGCTCGAGCAGGGTGTTCCGGTGCCGTTCTGGCAAAGCGGGCCGGAGGTGAACGTGGAGCTCACGCCGGGAGCCGAGGAGGGTGCGCTTCGGATCTACTGGCCGGAGCACGGCCAGGCAGTTCTGAAGCTGAGCGAAGAGGAAGAGGTTCTGGTCAAGAGCTTCGCCCAATCGTATGGCGAAGGGTGGTCTCGCTTCCGGTAATCGCCGATGGTCGCACTGCCACCCCCAAGACAGGACGGGAACTCATGTCGGACGTGTCCGCTCCACCGGAACCACCCGGGTTCTCCCTCTTCCTGCCGGACGGATTCATTGCCTTGCCCGCAGGGGAGATCGACGAGGAAAAGTTTCGTTCCCTCGCCGCTTCGGTGTCCGCTGAGTTCGGCGAGGGTCCGGACGCCGAGCCAGACCAGGGCATCGCCGAAACGACCGCGATGCTCGCCACGACCGCGGCCATGGCCGCGGCTGGCGGATCCAGCTACACCGCAGCCGGGTTCTTCCGCTCACCAGACGACTTGAAGCGGCCGATCATGGCGGTGGTCAACTGCTTCTGTCTTGAATCGGATCATTCGTCGGTCAATGTGGCGGTCTCCGGGCTCGAGGAGGTGCAGCGCAGCACCTCGAGCGGGCCGGTCGAGGTGCTGGAGCTGCCGGCCGGACCGGCGGTGATCGCGCAGTCCGCTACTCGCGGCAGCATTTCGATCGGCGAAGGTTCGGTGCAGGTCGCCGAACACGCGATCACCGCGTGGATTCCGGGACCGAAGGTAGTCCTCGGTCTCGCCGTGACCAGCAACAACACCGAGGACTGGACCCATGTGGTCGACCTGGCGCGCGGCATCTTCGACACCTTCGAGTGGGTCGAATCCGGCGGTTGATGACTTCGACAGGGAGCTGACAGCTCAGTGATGGCAATGATGAACCCCTACGCGTCCGCGGCCTCTCCTGGTCGCTGGTTTCCTCCGGCTCTGGTCAGGAAGATTCGCGCCACCACGATGCGCTGGGGTTCCGCGAGCGCGGGGATCGGCTTGCTCATGATTATCGCGGTGCCCATCTTCGGATACCGCCTGCCCACTTCCTATGACGTCACCACCACGCTGACAGTCGCCTTGGGGATTCTCGCGGCATGTTGCTTGATGCTTTCCGGGGTCGGGCTCATGCTCGCGCGTTCCTATTTCGCGGCTGGGCGACTCGGGTACCGGAAGGAGTACACCGTGCTGGGGGTTCAGCTGGGGACGGTTATCCCCGGATGGCTGGCGGCGATCGGATTCGTTGTCTGGTACGTCATTTCCGTGACGACCTCGGGCAGCTACTCCGGGGTGGAACAGATTCACTTCACGGTGCCCATCGTGCTCTACTTGATCATCCCCCCCGTCGCGGCGCTCATCAACTCAGTCAACTTGATCACCGCCTTTTCGCTTTTCTTCCCCTCGCCCGGCAAGTTGAGTAGGTACAGTTCCAGCGCGGCATAACGGAATCGGACGGGTGGCTGATGGGCCAGGAGCGGGGAGCCCGGGTCGAGCAGTACTTCGAGGGCGACTGGCGGGAGCCGGTGCGAGTCGTGGTGCTGGGCCGGGTCAAGGTGAGGCGCGATCGGCGGCGGGCTGATCGGTCGCTGGGGTGTGTCGCGGAGGCTGTTCTTGAGATCCTCGCCCATCTCGCTTGGCCCGTGATGGCGTTGTGGGAGTTCGTGACCGTTCCGAAGCGGCGCCGGAAACCGGTGGCAGTGCCCAGCGGGCCGGCGCGAGGGCAGGCGTTCGAAGCGGCTTCCATGCTGAAGGGGCGAACTGGAGAGATAGCCGTGGTGCGTGGGGCGGACCGGGTGGCGTTGGTCGAGGTGAAGGACGCCGCGCCGGTCGTCGTGTGGTCGGGGAGTGCGCGATGGAGTCCTTCGCCTGCCTGTTTGTACTGGGAAGACGGCTCGATGTTGATGCTCGCGCCGCGGTGAATCGGTAAGCTGGCGATCACTCGGGGTGAGGGGTGGACTGGTGCACAACGAAGTCGGGTCGGTCGGCGGCGGTGGTTCTCTTGTGCAGGCGCAATACATCGGCACGGTCAACCAGCAGATGCCTGGGCCGGAGCGGGTGGTGCCGCACGAAACGCCGAGGGCGTTGCGGCGATTGGTCGGCCGGGACGAGCAGATCGAGGCCTGTCTTGATGATCAGTGTGCGCCGCTCGTCGTGTTCGACGGATTGACCGGGGTCGGGCGGCGTGCGCTGGCCCGGTATGTCGCTGAGCAAGTAAAAGACCGCTATCCCGGCGGGGCTTATTACACGGACTACGCGACGCACACGGTCGACGGCGAGCCCCTGAGTTCAGCGGCCCTGCGTTCGTTGCTGCGCCGCGACGGGGTCCGCGACGAGGTGATGCCCGCCGAACCCGGGCTGGCGAGCCTGTGGCGGAGCCGGTCGTCCGGGGCGGCTGGGGTGATGTTGCTGGAGAACGTCACGGAAGCCGAGCAGATTCTGCAGTTGATGCCCGGTGGGCACGATTGGCTCGTTCTCGCCGCCGGCCGGGTGGAATCGCCGCTCGAGGTGCGCGATCTCGGCGGCAAGACGATCACCGTCACGCCGCTCGACGATCGGCAGGCCGCTCAGTTGTTTCGCGAGCTGAGCGAACTGGACGCGGACCTGGAAGATCCGGTGCTGGCCGAGGTCCTCGGCTACTGCGGCGGATTGCCGTTGGCCCTCCGGAACGCCGCGACGCTCGTCGTGGTCGGGCGGTGTCCTTCGTTGCCGGAGCTGGCGGCTCGGCTTCGGCGTTCGCGCGCCGAGCTGATGCGGTCCGACCGTGGGCCGAAGAAGGGGGAGCCGGTGTTCGAAGCGACATATCAGGAAGCGACCGAACCGGCCCAGCGGGCGTATCGGCTGCTCGGCGCGTACCCGGCGATCGATTTCACCGCGCCGGTCTTCGATCTGCTGATCGGATTGGACGAGGCCACGTCGGGGGACATTCTCGCCGAGCTGGTCCTGCTGAAGGTGCTGCAGGAGGAGCACGGCCGGTACTTCATGCATCCGCTCGTCCACGACCACGCGGCGTCCCTTTCGGGATTGGGCGACGAGGAGACGCAGGAGGCGCTCGCCCGGGTGGTGCGCGGGTTCCGCGACGCCGCCTACTACGCGGACGCGGCGATGATCGGGGTGGAGCGGTATCGCGTCGCGGACGCGCCAGAGATCGCGGACCCGTTCACCGGCGATCGGCGGGCCAACGGACTGGCCTGGTTCGAGGAGAACCGGCGCGCGCTGCACGAACTGCTGCCGGTGGCCCGGGAGATCGGCCTGGTCGACGAGATCTGGCAGATCGCCGAGTCGCTCGCGGCCTACTACTTCGATCGTAAGCGGCAGGCCGAGTCGCTCAGCAGCCTCCGGCACGGCATCAAGGCCGCGGAAGAGGCCGGGAATCGCGCAGCGGAGGCGCGGTTGCGCAGTCTGGCGTCGCGTCCGTTGACGGATCTCGATCAGTTCGAGCAAGCCGGGCACTTCGTGCGACGCTCGATCGAGCTGGCGGATCAGGACGGACACCTCGTGCTGCGAGCCTCGGTGCGGGAATTCGCTGGTCGCTACCACGACCTGGCCGGCCAGCCGGAACAGGCGCGACAGAGGTACCGCGAGTCGATCGAGTTGAACGAGGCGTCCGGGGAAAAGCGGGGAGAGGCGCTGAGCCGGATGTTTCTCGGCCAGTCGCTCGGCGACGCGGAGGGCCTGCGCGAGTTGGAGGCGGCGCATCGCGCATTCGGCGAGCTTGGCGACGAGCGGTCGGCTGCGCGCGCCTTGCTGATCACCGGTCAGGTGCGCGTACGCACCGGGCTGCCCGGCGGTGTCGACGCGTTGACCGCGGCGGCGGATGCTTTCCAAACGAGTGGGGCGACCTTCTACGAGGCCCAGGCCCGGGAAGCGCTGTACGCCGCGCTGGTCGAGGAGGAACCGGCGGAGGCACGTAGTCACCTGGATCGGGCGATTCGGCTGTATCGAGAACTGGGCAGTCCACGGGCCGAGAAGCTGGCGTCAGAAAACGACGGCGGTCTCGACGGAGCCGAGTCGTAGCGACAACGGACGGCCGCCCTCCCGACCGGTCGCCAGACACGCGTGCAGCGCCGAAGCCAGGGCGGCGACGTCAGCTGAGCCAGTGACGGTGAACATCTTGCCGTCCCTAGTGCGGGCGACGCATCCATCCGGGACGGCCGCCGCTGCCAGCATGCAGGAGGGGTGGAGCCGCAATGCGTTGGCGCACCAGTCTTCTGGCGCGGGACGCAGTGTGGTTCTGGTCAGCACGGTGGCATTGCCGATCCGGCCGAGGTTATCGTCGCTTTCGTCCGCGACCACGTGTCTCAGCTTGGCCGAGGCTCGTTCGAAGTCAGGCCGCCATTCTTCTACCGAGCGGGGAAACCGATGCAAGGCAAGGGAATCCGGGCCGGTGAACTCCGGGTACGCGGTGAAGGCGAGCGGAGCGATCGGATGCGGCTCTGGGTCCGGGGCGCGCAGGATTTCGAGCGGACGGGGATCGAGGCCCGCTAGCCGGAGTACGAGCGCGTGCAGTTCCGCGGTTGCCCCGTGCGGGTTCGCGAAGGTGCGCTCAGTGAGATCTTCTTGCCAGGGTTGGGTTTCCGCCTCGTCGATCTGGTCACGCAACGGCCGGTCCCGGGTAAGCCGGGACGCGTTCTTGCCGAGGAGGTCGGCACTGGTGCCGGGCACGACCTCGCTGCCGAACGCGCCGAGCAGCAACGGCCGTCCGATCGCGGCTGCCAGCAAGGAGACCGAGCCGTGGTCGCCGACGACGACGTCCGCGGCGACAATGGCGGCCTGCCATCCGCGTTCCGGCGGGAGGAGCAGCAGCCCGGCGTCCTCGGCCGCGGCGAACCAGGACCGGATCTGGAACGGCCGGTAACGCGACCAGACGTTGGGATGCAGCACGAGACCGACGGCCGCGGAATCGTAGTCCAGTGCCGCCAGCAGTTCGGCGGGAAGCCGAGGGCGGCGGCCGATCAACGAGGTCTTCCCCCAGGTGGAGCTGACCAGCACGAAGGTGCGATCAGCCACTCCGAGGGCGGCGCGATAGTGGTCGCGGTGCGGTTCGCTCCGGAGAAGCTGCTCGAACTGCGGATCGCCGACGAGCACGGTCTGGCCGTCGGTCAGCGGGTCGGCGTCGCGCAACTGCTTCTGCTGGCTCGGATGCGACACTGCCATCAGCACTCGCCCGGACCGCAACGCGGCCGACGGGATCAGCCCGGAGAGCCGGGTGCCGGCAGAACCGGAGTCGGGAACGTACTTGTGGAATCCGACGCCGTGCGGAAGGACGAGAACCGGTCCGGAGACGTGGTCGAAATCAATGTTTTCGCTAGCTGTGATCGCGAGTGAATAATTGAGTTCCGGAACGTTTTCCCACGGCGTGCGATGCACTTCCGCGCGGTCCAGCAACTCCTCGACGCCCGCGCTGAACCGGGACCCGTGGTCGACCGTGAAGGTGAAGCGAATCCGCTGGTCATCCTGGAACAGACGGCAGACCTCGAGCAGCTTGATCGCCGAAGTCCAGGTGCGCACGACCCCGAGCACGACGACCGGGTCGAAGGTCCGCCACCTGCTTTGCTGCTTTGCTGCTTTGCTGCTTTGCTGCTTTGCTGCTTTGCTGCTTTGCTGCTTTGCTGCTTTGCTGCTTTGCTGCTTTGCTGCTCAATTCAATTCTACCAAATCCGTCCTGGAATTCCTGGTCAGAACCCTACCTGGACCTGATCGTGGTGAAGAGCTGGACACGGACCGTGACGTTTCCGGTAGCCTGAGCCGGGACCAGCTGGGCGGGGGAAACGGTGAGCGACGGCAACTACTTCGACGGCCAGGCGGACAAGGTCTTCCAGGCTCGTAACGTCTACGGCGACGTGCACTTCCACGGGCCGCAGCAGCCCGCGGCACCCGCGTTGCAGGTCCAGGCACCGCCGGAGCATTACCGGAACAACGAGCGCCAGCTCGCCGCGCTCACTCGAATTCATGACGAGGCGCTGGATCGGGTAGCGATCGCGATCGTGCGGGGTGCGCCGGGCAGTGGGCGGACGACGCTGTGCGAAACCTGGCTGCACCAGCATCAGGACCGGTTCGACCGGTTTTACGACGTGCGCGTGGGCCACCGGGCCGGCGCTGATGTGCTGGCCGAATTGCTGTCCAAGCTGGGATACGGGCCGGACGAGATGCAGGCGAGTCTCGAGGGGCGCGTGGCGATGTGGCAGTCGCAGACCGCCAAGTTCAAGGTCGCGCTGCTGGTCGACGACGCGTTGAGCGCGGCGGAGGTCAAGGCGCTGCTGCCGACGCACCCCGGTTCGTACGTGCTCGTGGTCGGGTCTGGGCTGGAGGCGCTGCGTGCCCGGTATTCCGCTCGCGAGGTCGAGCTGGAACCGTTGAGCGACGAGGCGGCGCTGGGTGTGCTGACGGCGCTGGTAGGCGAGGAAAAGCTCGCCGGGGAGCCGGAGCACCTGAAAGAACTCCTGCGGATCTGCGCGGGATCCGCCGCGGAGCTCAACGTCGCGGGCGTGCTCCTCGCCCGGCAAGGCGGGACGGTGCGGCGGCTGGTCGCGCGGATCCGGGCGAAAGGCGCGCTGGCCAGCGCGGTGTACGACGTCGCTTACGAGCAGATGGACGAGCGTGAGCAAGCGGCGTACCGGGTTTTCGGCGCGCATCCGGGCGATGGCGCCGTTCGGCTGGAAACCGTGGCGGCGCTGCTCTCTCTCGACGAGTACGACACTGAGGACACGCTGCAGAAACTGGTCTCGGCCAAGTTGATCGAGGTCATCCGGGGTCGCTACCGGATGTCCGAGCTGGGGCGCATGCACGCCGCGGCGCTGGCGGGCGAGCTTTCCGAGGTGGTGGTCGGGTACTACGCCGAGCAGGGGCTCCGGATCGCGGAACGCGCGCTGTCGACTGGCTGGCCGGAGAAGATCTGGCCGGGCTTCACTCCGGCACCGGCTGACGTGGATGCCTGGGAGTGGTTGTTCGACGAGCAGGCGAACCTGGTCGCCGCGGCGGAGGTCGCGTTGCAGGTCGGGGCGCACGAGGACGTCATCCGGCTGGCTAGGGCGTTGTGGCCGGTCTACAAGGACGGCGCTTACCCCGTCGAGCTGTTGGCGGTGAGCCAGGACGCGGTCCGGGCCGCGCGAGCCGCCGCGATGCCGCTTGCCGAGGGGTTGGTCCGTACCCAGCTCGGGTTCGCTCAGCTGCAGCGGCGTGATTGGGCGGCGGCGCTGGAGCAATACGCCGCGGCGGCCGAGTTGGCCACGACGCCGGAGGAACACGCGTCCGCGCTGGAAGCGCGCGGGCTCGCGTTCTTCGAACCGGGGTTGATCGCGCGGCAGCAGGGGCGGGCTGAGGAAGCGGTTTCGCTGTACAGCCAGGCGGAGTCCTGCTTGAGGGAAAGCCTTGCGCTGGCCGAGGAGGTCCCCGATGACCGTCGGCTCGCGTTGATCCGGATGCATCTGGCCAAGGTCGTGCCGCCGGAGGAGGCGGCGACCCTGCTGGCGCAAGCGGAGCAGGGGCTGAAGAACGAGCCGGGCAATCTGGTGAAGGTCCGGCTGTGGCAGGGACGGAAGCTGATCGAGGCTGGTTCGTACGAGGAAGGCGCGGCTGTGCTGGCCGAAATCGATTCGGCGGCGGAACGGCTGCGACTGCACCGCGAACGCATTGCCGCCTTGCGCTCCCGCGCGGAGGCGGCGCTGGCCCGTGGGTTCCGCGATCAGGCGAAGGCGCACGCGAACGACGCGCTGAACATCGCCCGGGTGCACGGATTCACGGCCGAAGCGACCGATCTGCTGATCTGGATCGAACAGCTCTGACTATCCATAGTGGACAGTAAGCCGGACTTCGTGCTTGCGGCCGCCCGCGGTGAAGGGCAGCTGTTCGGGGAGATCGAGGCCCAGCTGGTCTCGGGTGTACAGCAGCGACGGTACGGCCTGCGGCAGGTCGGTGCCGGTGAAGGAGACGACCAGGCCGTCGCGGCTGCCGGCTAGCCAGCCTGATCCGGCTGGGCAGGCGGCCCATTCGCAGCCGGGGAATTCGGCGAGGGTGAGGGCGATCCAGCGGCCGGGGTCGGGGAATCGGTCGCCCAGCACGATGTCGGCGCGGCGCAGCAGGCGCGGGTCGGGGCCGTCGACGTGGACTACTAGGTGGGCCTCGGGTGCGGCGGCGGTGAATCTGGTGACTTCGTCGCCGCGGACCTGGATCCACTGTGCGCCGGGTTCTGGGCGTTGGACGCGGGGCAGCGGGAACGCGGTGAATCCGGCTGGTTCGGCTGGTGGCGGTAGTTGGAGAGTGCGGTAGCCGAGGTCGGTCAGCAGCGCTGCGGATTGTCCGGGGACGCTGGTGGCGAGTTCGGCCGCGGCGACGAGGGCAGGGCGCTGGGTCGCGGTGCGCAGTTGGTCGGACAGGTTTTCGTCGGTCAGCGAGGGGGCGGTGCGCAACAGGGCGGCTACTGGGGAATCCGGGTCGACGGCGTCGTGCGGTGCGGCGGCCAGCAGCACCGGGGTGCCCAGGCAGGCGGAGTAGTAGGTGACGGAGCCGTGGTCGCCGATGGTGACGTCGGCGGCTACCGCGGCTGGTTGCCACAGATCTTCTTCCGGGAGGACGATTACGCCCGCTCGTTCGCATTCTCGCAGCCACATTTTCAGCTGCCACGGGTAATGGCCCTGGCCGATGTTGGGATGCAGGGCGAGGACGACGGCGAATTCGTCCAGCGGCAATTGTCGCGCGACGCGGGCGGGGAGGTCTGGGCCGGATCCGTATGAGGAGAGTTGTCCCCAGGTGGACGAGATCAGCACCAGGGTTTGCTCGCCGGTTACGCCCAGGGCCTGGCGGTAGGATTCGCGCAGTTCCCGGGCGTCTCGCAGGCGGTCCAAGCAGGAATCTCCGGCGATGACGGCGTGGTCGGCGGCTTTCGGACAGTACTGCCGCAGCCGGGTGAGCTGCTCGGGGTGGGACAGGACGTGATGTTCGGCGATCACCTCGCCGTTATGCAGCAGCCATTGCTCGGACAACCCGAAAACCGGTTTCCGGTTTCCGGTTTCCGGTTTCCGGTTTCCGGTTTCCGGTTTCCGGTTTCCGGTTTCCGGTTTCCGGTTTCCGGTTTCCGGTTTCCGGTTTCCAAGAATTTATTATAACCCATCCCGTGCGGCAATACCGTCAACGGAGCGCGCAATTCATGCAAATCCCCGCCGTAACTGGCGGCCAGGGCCCAGTCGAAGTCCTCCGCCACGACGTCTTCCCACGGCTCCAGCGGGATCCCGCGCGCGGCGAGGTACTCCTGCGTCCCCCGGGTGAACGCGCTCGAATCCGGGCACGTGAACACCACCTGCAGCCGGGGATCCTCGGCGAACAGCGGCAGCACGTCCAGCAGCCGGGTCGCCGCGGTGACGTTGTGCACTACCGCCAGCAGTGTCCGTTCCGTGGGCACGGTGCGCCATCGGCGCGGCACGGGGTAGGACGACGAAGGCACGGAGAGCGATCCTACCGATCGCGCTCCGTGCCGGACATCCGAAAGGACTCAGAGGCTGATATTGCCTTGTACGTCACGCAACTGGACGACCTTGGCCCCTTCGGCCACGGTGCCCACGTGGTTCGTCACCCCGCCGCTGCGTGCCTCCTGGTGCACCTCGAACTCGGTGCGCAGCGCCGCCCCGAACTCCGGGTCCTGGCGGCTGACCTCGTCGAGGCGTTCGGCCAGCGCGGTCACCGCGGCCGGGTTGTCGGGGGTGGCCGCCTCCAGTTCGGCGGTCGCCTTGCTATTGCCGGAGAACTTGCGCTTGACCAGGTCATAAAGCCCGGTCGCGGCCTTCGTGGCCAGCGCGGTGGCGACAGCGGTCAGGATCGGCTCGGGCATGCGACTCTCCTCAGGTCGAACGGCCCTTCCACCGTACTCACTTCGCGTGCTCGTCGATCCAATCGGCGAGCACATCGATGCGCGAGGTCGTTTCCGCGCCGGTGTGCGGGCAGTCCGGGCCGTTGTTCTCGATCGAGATCAGCTTGCCGTCGGTGAAATACGGCGCGCCGGTGTCGAAGGCGCAGGCGCTGGTGGACGCCGAGGGCGCGACGCCGTGAATGCCGACTGTCGTGCCGCCGACCGACGAGATCTTCATCGTGCCCTGTTGCAACTGCTTGGACGGCACCGGATTCTGCGCCGTCCGGCTGCCCCAGCCGGCCAGCGTGACCTGCTGTCCGACGCCCGGCACCAGGTGGTTCACCGTAAGCGGAGTAACGCCGGAGACCGGGCTGTCGAGCTGCGCCAGCGCGACGTCGCTCGGGCCGGCTTGCAGAACCTGCGTGACCTTGCGCTGGACGCCTTTTTCCTTGGTCTCGTCGACCAGGCCCAGCGACACCGTCGTCGGGTACGGCACCGGGCCGGACACCCGGTTCTTGTTGGCGTCGTGGAAACAGTGGCCGGTGGTGACGATCCACTGCGGCGCGACGAGCGCTGCCGAACAGAAGCTCGAGTACGTGCTTCCGTTCGGCAGCGGGATTCCGGTCATGCTCAGTTTCGCGGCGAAGCCGAATTGGCCCGCTGGGACATCAGAGCCGTTCGCGACGGCCAAAGCCGGGCTCGCGGTGAGGATGGGCAGGAGAACTGCTGCGGAGATCGTGGCGCGGACGCGCATTCTGTCCCTTCGTCCGGGTCACCGGCGGACGCCGATGAACTCGGCCTTCCACGCTAACGACACCGTCCGCGATGCGGAATTCCCTTGATGGGCGACGAAAACCGACCGATCTCGCGACTTGCCCTCACTGGGTGTGCGAGGCGATCCAGTCCTTGAGGATGTCGACGCGCGCGGTCGTCTCCGGGGTGGCGTGGGGGCAGTCCGGCCCGGTCGACTCGACCGAGATGAGGCGGCCGGTGTGGTCACCGTCGTCGACGAAGTACGGCGCGCCCGAGTCGTAGCTGCACGCGCTGGTGTCCTTCTTCGGCGCGACGCCGACGATGGTCGCGGTGGTGGCGTCGGAGCCGACGACCTGCATCTCGCCCTGCTGCAGCTTGTCCGACGGCTTCGGCGAAACCTCGGTGAGGCTGCCCCATCCGGCGAGCAGCACCTTCTGGCCGTTGGTCGGCGCGGCGGGCGACACGGTCAGCGGCTTGATGTCGGTGACCGGCGAGTCGAGTTTGGCGATCGCGACGTCGTTGATGCCCGCCTGCTGCACCTCGGTGACGTCGCGCCGCTCGCCCTTGCCCGGCTCGTCGGTGGTGGCGCCGAGAAGCACCGAGGTCCCGTACGGGACCGGGCCGGAAACCGGCTTGCGGTTGACGTCGTGGAAACAGTGCCCGGCGGTGATGATCCATTGCGGCGCGATGAGCGAACCCGAGCATCCGCTCGAATAAGTGGTGCCGTCCGCCTTCGGGATGACGGGCATGGACAGCTTGGCCGCGAACGGATACTCGCCGGGTGCCACATCGTTGCCGTTCGCGACCGCGGACGCGGGAGCCGCCACGGCTAGCGCGGCGCCGGCGGCGAGGAAGGCAGCGGAAAGGGCAGCACGCAAACGCATGAAATATCCTCCGGAAGACGACTACTCAATGCGAACGTTAGGCGCCTTCCAGTTCCCCCGAAAGGGGGATCAGCCGGGGCTGCCCGATCGGGCTTTCCCGGCTGCCCGCGTTTTCTTCCAGATCAGCTCACGTCTACGAGATCGACGACGAAAACCAGAGTTTCGTTCGGGGCGATCACGCCGCCCGCGCCGCGTTCGCCGTACGCCAGGTGCGGCGGGATCACCAGCTGGCGGCGGCCGCCGACCTTCATACCGGTCACGCCCTGGTCCCAGCCGGGAATGACCTGGCCCGCGCCGAGCTCGAAATCGAGCGGCGCGCCGCGGTCGTAAGAGGCGTCGAATTGCGCGCCGGTGGAGTGCGAGACCCCGACGTAGTGCACGCTGACCGCATTGCCCGATGTGGCTTCCGGGCCGTCGCCGACGGTGATGTCTTTGATCTGCAGCTCGGCGGGCGGCGGTCCGTCCGGGCGCTCGACTAGGGGCTTTTCCACGCTCATGGGGCTCACCGTACCTATCGCCCAAACGACGCGCCTGATGGACCGCTACCAGGGAGGACTACTCCCAACGAGGGGATAAACGCGAAAACTCTTCACATGTGTCCTACCCGTCGGTAGCGTGCGCTGGGTCACCCTGGGGAATCCTTCGTGGACGGAGTGCGGCATGCGACGACGCATCCCAATCCTGGCCGCGGGCGCGGTAGCCGTGCTCACGGCCGGGCTAGTGCAGATCGGGACCGCGGCACCGGCTTCCGCCGCGTTGCCCGGCAACGACTATTGCGCGGGCCAGTGCAACGACATCCTCCCGCCGGGGGAGAACGGCAGCGCGACGCTCGCCGAAATCCTCGCCAACAAGGCGTTCGGCACGCAGCCCGGGCACGCGGACGACCAGCTCGGCAAATACGCCGACCTGGCGGGCGGCTACAAGACGCTGACGACCGACACGATCGGCAAATTCTTCAACGATTCGTCCTTCGGCGTGCCCGCCGACCAGGTCGCGAGCACGCTGAAACCGCGCGACGACGTGACGATCACGCGCGACAAGGCCACTGGCGTCCCGCACATCCAGGGCACGACGCGGTCCGGCACCGAATACGGAGCGGGATACGCGGCGGCGCAGGATCGCTTGTGGCTCATGGACATCATGCGCCGGGTCGGCCGCGGCCAGCTGACGTCGTACGCCGGCGGCGCGGAAGCGAACCGCGAGCTGGAGCAGTCTTTCTTCGCCTCCGCGCCCTACACCGAGGACGAGCTGCAGCAGCAGATCGACGCGGTGGCGGCGAGCGGTCCGCGCGGCCAGCAGGGGCTCGCCGACGCGAAGGCGTACATCGAGGGCATCAACAAATACATCACCGATTCGCACAACGGCCGGTACTTCCCGGGCGAGTACGTGCTCACCGGGCACGTCGACGCGATCACCAACGCGGGCACCATCGAACCGTTCAAGCTCACTGACCTCGTCGTGCTCGCTTCGGTGGTCGGCGCGCAGTTCGGCGCCGGCGGTGGCGGCGAGGTGCAGAACGCGGTCGCGAAGCTGGCGCTGCAGGAGAAGTACGGCGTCGAGCAGGGTGAGAAGGTGTGGCAGAGCCTGCGCGCCGCGGACGATCCCGAGGCCGTGAAGACCCTGCACGACGGGCAGAATTTCCCGTACGGCAACACTCCGGCGAACCCGCAGGGCGCGGCATTGCCGGACAAGGGCTCGGTGAAGAACCAGCAGCTCGTGTTCGACCAGACCGGTTCGGCCGCCGCCGCGCAGGCGAAGGTCAAGGTTCCCGCGCCGAAGGATCAGGAATCCGCGCGCGGCATGTTCGACAACGGCGTGCTGCCGGGCAACATGCTCAAGGAAAAGCACGGTATGTCCAACGCGCTGCTGGTATCTGGTGCGAAGACCGCCAGCGGACATCCGGTCGCCGTGTTCGGTCCGCAGACCGGGTACTTCGCGCCGCAGCTGTTGCTGCTGCAGGAAATCCAGGGCCCGGGCATCAGCGCTCGGGGCGCGTCGTTCGCCGGGATCAGCATGTACGTGCTGCTCGGGCGCGGCCAGGACTACTCGTGGAGCGCGACGACCGCGGCGCAGGACATCATCGACACCTACGCGCTGCCGCTGTGCGACCCGAGCGGCAAACCGGCCACAAAGGACTCGAACTACTACCTGTACCAGGGCAAATGCCTCCCGATGGACACCGTGGAGCGCAAGAACGCCTGGTCGCCGACGGTCGCGGACGGCACCGCCGCCGGGTCCTACACGCTGCGCAGCTACCGCACGAAGTACGGCCCGGTGACCTCGCGGGCGACGGTGGACGGAAAGCCGGTGGCGTACTCGTCGCTGCGGTCCTCGTACTTCCACGAGGTGGATTCGCTGATCGGGTTCCAGGAGTTCAACGACCCGGGCTACGTCAAATCGGCCGCGGACTTCCAGCGCGCCGCGAACGACGTCAACTTCACCTTCAACTGGTTCTACGCCGATTCGAAGGACATCGCGTACTTCAACTCCGGCGCGAACCCGGTGCGCAATTCCACTGTGGACCCGATGATGCCCGCGTGGGGCGATCGCGGATTCGACTGGAAGGGCTGGAACCCGGCGGGCAACAAGGCCGACTACACGCCCGCGGCGCAGCATCCGCAGTCGGTGAACCAGGACTACTACATCAGCTGGAACAACGCGCAGGCGGGCGGCTACGCGTCCGGCGGTGCGGACAAGTCCGCCGTGCACCGCGCCGACCTGCTGGACGCACGGGTCAAGGGCCTGCTTTCCAGCGGCACCGAGGTGACCCGGGTCAACCTGACCCAGGCGATGGAGGACGCGGCGCTGGCTGACCTGCGGGCGGAGAAGGTGCTGCCGCTGCTGCTGCAGGTGCTGGACAAGGCCCCGCTCACCGGTGCCGCGGCCGACGCCGAGGCGAAGCTGAAGACGTGGATGGAGCACGGACACCAGCGCGTCGAGTCCAGCCCGGGCAGCAAGACCTACAACGACGCCGACGCGATCCGGATCATGGACGCGTGGTGGCCGCTGCTGGTCACCGGCGAGTTCAAGCCGTCGATGGGCGACGACGCGTTCGGTGCGATGACGAACGTGCTGCAGATCAACGAAAGCCCGTCCGGCTTCCAGAACGAAACGCCGGGCAAGCACGTCGGGCAGCCGCACCAGGGGTCGGCGTATCAGCACGGCTGGTGGGGCTATGTCAGCAAGGACATTCGCACGGCGCTCGGACAGCCGGTCGCGGGCCCGCTGGGCGCGAAGTTCTGCGGCGGCGGCGACCTGACCGCGTGCCGGCAGACGCTGGTCGACTCGCTGACCACGGCCGCCGGCCAGCCCGCGAACACCGTGTACCCCGGCGACGGCGACTGCTCGGCCGGTGACCAGTGGTGTGCCGACACGGTGATCCAGCGTCCGCTGGGCGGGATCACGCACGGCAAGATCAGCACGCAGAACCGGCCGACGTTCCAGCAGGTCGTGGAGTACCCCGCGCACCGCGGCGACAACGTCTCGAACCTCGCGGCGGGCAAGCCGGTGAACGCCTCCAGCGCGGAAACCGGGTTCTACAACTCGCCCGCTTCGAACGCCGTCGACGGAAACGCCGGCACCCGCTGGGCGAGCGATTGGAACGACAACCAGTCGATCACCGTGGACCTCGGCTCGGTGCAGCAGGTTTCGCGCGCGGTGCTGTCGTGGGAGAAGGCGTATGGGAAGGGGTACAAGGTCCAGCTGTCCACTGATGGCACCGACTGGCACGACGCTGCCGTGGTGACGGACGGGAACGGCGGGGCGGACAACGTCTCGTTCGCGCCTGCGGACGCACGGTTCGTTCGGATGCAGGGGGTCTCGCGTGGGACTAAGTACGGGTATTCGCTGTATGAGTTCGAGGTTTACGCGCACTGACTTCGGTCGCTACTGAAGTGACGACGAGGACCGCCCCGGCCAGCATGATCGGCCGGGGCGGTTCTTTCATGAACAGGAGTGCAGCGGCTGCAACGGGATCGGCCGCGGAGCCAGGTGCTCACGTTGCAGGGCGAGGACGACGAACTCGCCAGCTGGCTCGCGGACGTCACCATCGATCTCGCTGTAGCCACCCAGCCTGATCCGGATTCGCAGCGGATGATCGACGACGAATTCCTCGCCGTGGTGCCGAAGGAACACCCGGCCAGCCGCCGGGAGCGGATCCGGCTCGTTGAGTTGATCCGGCTCGGGGTCGCTGATCCGGGCCGTTTACCTGCATGACCGCCCAGCCGATGCCGACGTCGTCCACTTTGTGGAACAGCTGACCACCTGGTGATATTCGTCGCCTGCCGTTCAAGCGACCGCGAAGTTACCGTGTCCGCATGGACGACTGGACTCCGCGGACCCGCGCGATCGCGGCTGGCCGGCCGCACGGCCCCGGCGAGCCGCTGAACACGCCTATCGTGGCCACGAGCACCTTCGAGGCCGGGGGCGACGCGGTGTATTCGCGTTCCGACGGTACGGCCACTTGGGACTCTTTCGAGGAGGTCGTCGGGTCGCTTGAGGGCGGCACCGCGGTCGCCTTCGCGTCGGGCGTCGCCACGTTGTCCGCGGTGCTGGATTCGTTGCCGGTCGGGTCGACGGTCGCGGTTCCGTCGTTCAGTTACGCCGTCACGCGCGGAGCGTTGAAGCACGCGCAGCAGATCGGTCGGCTCACGGTCATCGAATTGGAGCCGACAGACACGCAGGCGTGGCTCAACTGCGACGCCGATCTGTTGTGGCTCGAATCGCCGACTAACCCGACGCTCGACGTGATGGAGATCGAGACCATCGCGCGCGGCACGCGGGGACGCGTAGTCGTCGACAACACCTTCGCGACTCCGCTGCATCAGCAACCGCTGTCGCTCGGCGCGGACATCGTTGTGCACAGCGCGACGAAGCTCATTGGCGGACACAGCGACCTTCTGCTCGGCGTCGCGGTGGCGGCCGATCGGGACATTGTGGACGAACTTCGCGCGGCTCGGACTCGGGTCGGCGCGACACCGGGCACGCTCGAAACGTGGCTTGCGTTACGCGGTTTGCGGACGCTTCCGGTGCGGCTCGCCGAGCAAACTCGTACCGCCGAGTTGCTGGTGTCCCGATTGGCGGAACACCCGGCGGTAACAAAGGTGCGCTACCCCGGTTTCGGGATGATGGCGGCGTTCGAGGTCGCCGACGCGGCCGCGGCGGACAAAGTCTGCGCGACCGTGCGGCTGATCCGGTCGGCGACGAGTCTCGGCGGGGTGGAAAGCCTGGTGGAGCGGCGTGCCTGGCTTCCCGGCGAGGAGCGCGTGCCGCCGGGGCTCATCCGGTTTTCGGTCGGTTTGGAAGACCCGGAAGACCTGTGGCGGGATTTGCTGACCGCGCTCGGCTGATTTCCGCCACTATTTAACGAGGGCTGTGCGGGTTGCCCGGCGACTGTTACGGTATGGGCACGGCGGGCCGGATTCCCGGCAATCGGGCGAAATCATCGCCACCGCGAAGGCGTTCGTTACGTCTTTCCCTCGTGTCATTAATCACCAGCTAAAGAGTTACCCCTTTGGGCTGAATTTCGACAGGATCAGCGGGCGCGGTGGGGGTCATCGCGCTTTTCCTCAGAGGGGTAATCATCTTGAAGAAGACCCTGGGCAGACTCGCGGGCGCTGTGCTCGCGGGCGCCCTGATCAGCCTTGCCGTCGCGCCCGTCGCGAGCGCGGAGGAGGCCCCGGCGACGACCGCCACGGCCCCGGCCAACGCGACGGAGACCACTCCGGCCAAGCCGCCGGCCAGCGAAACCGCCACGCAGCCCACCGAGACCAAGACGCAGCCGACCGAGACCGGCAAGCCGACTGAGACCGGTAAGCCGACGGAGACGGGCAAGCCGACCGAGACGGGCAAGCCGACTGAGACCGGCAAGCCGACCGACTCCAGCAAGCCGACCACGCCGACCTCCTCGGAGACCTCCACTCCGGCGGAGCCGCCGTACGTGGACGACACCGGCTGGGGCCTCGACCTCGACGAAGGCTACGGCTACATCGAGATCTCGTGCGCCGCCGGCGAGCCGACCGGCCTGCACTCCAACGACTTCGACATCGTCGAGGGCCCGCAGCAGGACGAGACCGACGGCCGCTACTGGTCGTGGATCGTCAAGCGCCACGAGGGCGTTTCCTTCGAGAGCGGCACCGTGCGCGCGGTCTGGACCTGCGGCGGCAAGAAGACCGACGACGGCAAGGTTCCCCCGGCGGGCGGCGCGGGCGCGGGCTCCGCTGGCACCACCGGCGGACACGGCAACTCGCAGGTGAAGTACACGCCGAAGCGCGGCATTGAGACCGGCTTCGGGGGCATGGCCGCCTGATGACCAGGAAGTTCGGGCAGGGCGCCGCTCTCGCGGGCGCTCTGCTCCTCTCCCTCTCGCTGAGCGCGTGCGGCTCGGACGCCCCGGCGGCTCCGGCCGCGCAGGCCCCGGCCAGCGCGGCGGTCCCGGTGACCAAGCCGTTCACCGGGCTGCGGCCGACCTCGGTCGAGATCCCGAAGATCGGCGCGAAGTCGTCGCTGATCACGGTGATGCCGAACAAGGACGGGCAGATTTCGGTGCCGTCGGTGAAGAACCCGATGCAGGCGGCGTGGTACCGGCTTTCGCCGGTGCCGGGCGACGTGGGCCCGGCGATCGTGCTCGGGCACGTCGACGGCGACCACAAGCCGGGGATCTTCTACAAGCTCAAGGACGTGAACCCGGGCGACGAGGTCGACGTCGAACGCAGCGACGGCAAGAAGCTGAAGTTCGTCGTGGAGCGCAAGGAACAGGTCCCCAAGGACACGTTCCCGACGCAGGCCGTCTTCGGCAACACCGACAAGCCGCAGCTGCGCATCATCACCTGCGGCGGCGTGTTCGACCACGCCGAGCACAGCTACAAGGACAACATCGTGGTGTACGCGAACCTGGTCTCCTGACTCAGGTCAGCAACGGAGTGAGCAGCGGTCGCTGCTCCTTCGGCACGTACTCCGCGTAGTTGTCATAGAGCGCGTGCCGCGCCAACCGCGCCGCCGACTGTCCGTCGGCGGCGCGGATCGCGTTCAGCACCTCTTCGTGGTGGCGCAGCCAGGAGCGCATCAGCGTGCCGCGGTCGTTGGCGTGGCTGAGTTTGTCCTCGATCAATTTCAGGACCACGCCGCGGACCACTTCACCGCTCACAACCAGCAGCGGATTTCGGGACACTCGGGCAATCACGTCGTGGAATGCGACGTCCGCACGGCTGAATTCGGCGTATCCGTCCGCCGCCGCCATTCCTTCCAACGCGGTGTCGAGCGCGGTCAAATCCTCGGCGGTACGCAGTTCCGCGGCCAGCAGGTGCGACGAGCCGTCCAGCACCATCCGGAATTGCAGCAGTTCCGCCAGCCCGACGTGTTCCGCCCGGGCCAGCCGGTGCATCGACCGGTGCAGCGCGCCCGGCGAAGCGGCCAGCACCTCGGGCCCGCGCGGATCGCCCGGCCGCGACCGGATCAGTTCGGCGGCCTGCAGCACCCGCAGCGCCTCGCGCACGGTCGACCGGCCGACGCCGAACTGCGTCATCAGCTCCCGTTCCCCGGGCAGCCGTTCGCCGGGTTTGAGGCGGCCGCTCACCACAGCCTCCTCGATCTGCTCGACGATCCGCTCGTAGGCGCGGACCGGAGCCACCGGTTCGAACTTCATCTTGACCTCGGTGTCTGCCGGATGCGAGTCTGCCTTAGGTTACTGGTCAGACCAGTGTACTGGGGCGGAGGCGACGTGGGCTTATCATCGCGACAGCTTGCTCGCGTCGCCGACTGGGTGCGGGTATCCCGCAGGGCACAGGAGGCGGAATGAAAGCCCGGAGCACTGCGGTGGCACTGGCGCTGCTGCTCGTGACGTCCGGCTGCTCGGCAGGCTCCAGCGCGAGTGTTTCCCCAGGTCCGGACACGCTTTCCGTCGGCTACACGGCGGAGCCGGCGAACTTCGACTTCACCCGTTCCGACGGCGTGGCCATCCCGCAGGCGCTGCTCTGCAACGTCTACGAGGGCCTGGTGAAGCTCGATCCGCAGGGCCGGATCGTGCCGCTGCTCGCGAAGTCCTGGACGATCAGCCCGGACCGCAAGACGTACGACTTCCAGCTGCGGCAAGGCGTCAAGTTCAGCAATGGAGCGCCGTTCACTGCCTCCGACGTCCAGTTTTCGCTGATGCGAGTGAAGACCGACTGGACGATCTCGCTCAAATCCGCGATGGATGTAGTGGACCACGTCGAGGTCGTCGCGCCGGATCACGCACGCGTGGTGCTGTCGAAACCCAGCAACGGCTGGCTGTTCAGCCTCACCAGCCGGCTCGGCGCGATGTTCAGCCCCACCGGCGTCGCGGATCTGGCGAACCATCCGGTCGGCACCGGACCGTACGAGGTGGCTTCGCGCCGGCGTGGCGATTCCATTGTGCTGCGCGAGAATCCGCGGTACTGGGGACGGAAACCGGCGTATCGCACGGTCGTGCTCAAGTACTTCGCCGATCCGACCGCACTCAACAACGCTTTGCTGTCCAACGGAATCGACGTGATCTCTAACCTCACGTCGGCCGATTCGATCCCGCAGTTCCAGGGCGACGACCGGTTCACCGTGCAGCAGGGCACCACGAACAGCGAGGTCACGCTGGCGTTCAACGGCCGTCGCGCGCCGCTGAACGACGTGCGCGTCCGCCGTGCGCTCACCTACGCCATCGATCGAAAAGCCGTGCTGGACCTGGTTTTCAGCGGTCGCGGCACGCTCATCGGCAGCATGGTTCCGCCCACCGACCCGTGGTACGAGGATCTGTCGAAGGTCTACTCGTACGATCCGGCGAAGGCGAAGCAGCTTCTCGCCGAGGCAGGCGTGCATGATCTCAAGCTGCGGCTGCGGATTCCGAACCTTCCCTACGCGGTGTCGGCCGCGCAGGTCGTGCAATCACAGCTGGCGGACATCGGCGTCACCGTGACGATCGAGCCGCTCGACTTCCCGGCGGTGTGGCTCAAGCAGGTCTTCACCGACCACGACTTCGACCTGTCGATCATCCAGCACGTCGAAGCCCGCGACATCTCGACGTTCGGGAAACCCAAGTACTACTGGGGTTACGACAGCAAGCGCGTGCAGCAGCTGCTCGCCGCGGCGGACAGCGGCACGCCGCAGGAGCAGGTGAACGACATGAAGGAGGTCGCGCGGCAGCTGAACACCGACGCGGCCGCGGACTGGCTGTTCCTGTTCCCGAACGTCGTGGTCGCCAAGAAGAAGGTGACCGGACTCGCGCGCAACCAGGTCAGCGAATCCTTCGACCTGACCGCGGTGAGGCCGGCATGACCGCGCGCGTGCTGCGGCGGGTGGCCGTGTTCGCGGTGAGCCTGTTCGTGGCGTCCATCGTGGTGTTCCTGTTCATGGCGGTGCTGCCGGGCGATCCGGCGCAGGTCGCGCTCGGCGTGAACGCGACGCCGGAGCTGCTCGCGAAGACCCGCGCCGAATTCGGCATCGACCGGCCGCTGATCGAGCAGTACCTGAGCTGGATGGGCGGGGTCCTGCGCGGAGACTTCGGCCGGTCGTACGTCACGCGCGAGGCGATCAGCCCGCAGCTGGTGGACCGGCTCGGGGTCACGTTGTGGCTGGTCGGCGCGGGAATGATCGTCGCGCTGGTGATCGCCCTGCCCGCTGGCGCGTTCGCCGCGGTGCGGCACCGGAAGGCCAGCGGCGTCGCGGTTTCCGGATTGTCGCAGGTCGGCGTCGCGATCCCGGCGTTCCTCGCGGGCATCATCCTGGTACAGATTTTCGCCGTCCAACTGCGCTGGCTGCCGAGCGGCGGATGGACGCCACCGGACCAGGACGCGGGCGAATTCCTGCGTGGGCTGATCCTCCCGGCGTTGTCGCTCGGTCTGGTGCAGGGCGCGGTGCTCACGCGCTACGTCCGCTCGGCCGTGCTCGACACGCTCGGCCAGGACTACCTCCGCACCGCCCGTTCCAAGGGCTTGTTGCCTGGTCAGGCTCTGTTCCGGCATGGGTTGCGCAACGCGTCCGTCCCGGTGGTCACGGTGCTTGGCCTGCAGTTGACGACACTGCTGATCGGGGCGGTCGTGGTGGAGCGGGTATTCGTGCTGCCGGGGCTCGGCAGCATGCTGCTGGACGCGGTCGCGCAGCGCGATTTGCTGACTGTGCAAGGGATCGTGCTGGTGCTGGTGGCCGGGGTGCTGCTGGTGAACTTCGTGGTCGACGTGCTCTATTCGGTGCTCGACCCGAGACTGCGGGGGTCCTGATGCGCCGCAACGGAAATCTCCTGCTCGGCGGGACGCTGGTCGCGCTCGTCGTGCTGGCCGCGCTGGTGTCGTTCGTCTGGACGCCGTACGACCCGGTACAGGTCAACGCGGCGGACCGGTTGCTCGGCTTCTCGACCGAGCATCTTTTCGGCACAGATAAATTCGGCCGAGACGTCTTCAGCCAGATCCTCGTGGGCGCGCGGACCACGCTGTACGTCGGCATCGTCGCGGTCGGCATCGCCGCGGTGATCGGCACTCCGCTGGGCGTGCTGGCGGCGATGGCTCCGCGGTGGCTCGGCGAATTCGTGATGCGGGCGAACGACCTGGTCCTCGCGTTTCCCGCGCTGCTGCTGGCGATCATGTTCGGCGCGGTGTTCGGCGCGGACACGCTCACCGCGATGGCCGCCATCGGCATCGCGACCATCCCGTCGTTCGCCCGGATCGCGCGCTCCGGGTCGCTGCAGGTGATGAGCAGCGAATACGTGCTGGCCGCCCGGGCCGGCGGCCGGTCGCGGACGCGGATCGCCTGGGCGCACGTGCTGCCGAACATCGGCGGGTTGCTGATCGTGCAGGCTTCGGTGTCGTTCGCGATCGCGGTGCTCGCCGAAGCGGCGTTGTCGTTCCTCGGCTTCGGCACGCGGCCGCCGACGCCGTCGTGGGGCCGGATGCTGCAGGAATCGCAGGAACTGCTCACTTCACAGCCGCGGCTCGCGTTGGTGCCCGGTGTCGCGATCGCGTTGGCAGTGCTCGGATTCAACCTTCTCGGCGACGGTCTGCGCGACCGTCTCGACCCCCGATTGGCGGCGCGAGGATGACGCTGACGGTGGAAAACCTGCGGGTCGCGGACCTCGTGCGCGGGGTTTCGTTCGAGTTGGGCGCGGGCGAGCGGGTCGGGTTGATCGGCGAATCCGGGTCCGGGAAATCGCTCACCGCGCTGTCGGTGCTGGGCCTGTTGCCGGAAGAACTTTCGGCCACCGGCTCGGTGCGGCTGGATGGCCGAGAACTGCTCGGTGCGTCCGAGAAGGAGCTGTCCCGGTTGCGCGGCAACGGGATGGCGATGGTGTTCCAGGAACCGATGACCGCACTGAACCCGGCGATGCGGATCGGACGGCAGGTCACCGAGCCGTTCCGGGTACACGGCCGTCGGGGGCGGCCGGCGGAGGAACTGCTGGCCGCGGTCGGGTTGCCGGGGGTCGCGCGGGCGTATCCGCATCAGCTGTCCGGCGGGCAGCGGCAGCGGGTGGTGCTCGCGATCGCGCTGGCCAACGACCCGGCGCTGCTGATCTGCGACGAGCCGACCACTGCGCTGGACGTCACCGTGCAGGCGCAGATTCTGGCGCTCATCAGGCAGCGGCTGTCGGCGGAGAGCTCGCTGCTGTTCATCACGCACGATCTGGCGGTGGTGGCGCAGATGTGCGACCGGGTGCTGGTGATGCTCGACGGGTCCATTGTGGAGCATGGTTCGACGCGGGACGTTTTGACCGCGCCGCAGCATGCCTACACACAACGGTTGCTTGCCGCTTCCGACCTGGAGGGCGCGCGATGATCTCCGTACGGGACCTGGAACGGCGGTACTCGAGGCGGAACGTGCATGCGTTGCGCGGCGTGAGTTTCGATGTCTCCACTGGCGAGCGGTTCGGGATCGTCGGCGAATCCGGCTCCGGGAAGTCCACCTTGGTGCGCTTGCTCGCCGCCTTGGACCGGCCGACTGCGGGCACCGTGTCGTTCCAAGACCAGCGGATCGACTCGCTGCCTGAACGGAAACTGCGGTTCCTGCGCCGTGAAATGCAGATCGTGTTCCAGGATCCGATGGGCTCGCTCGACCCGCGGATGCGGGTGCGGGACATCGTGTCCGAACCGCTCGGCCGCCGCTCGCCGGAGCGGGTGGCCGAACTGCTGACCGCCGTCGGACTGCCCGAGGACGCGGCGATGCGGTACCCGCACCAGTTCTCCGGTGGGCAACGGCAGCGGATCTCGATCGCTCGCGCGCTCGCGCCGAATCCGAGCGTGCTGATCGCGGACGAACCGGTGAGCGCGCTGGACGTTTCGGTGCGCGCGCAGATCCTGGACCTGCTGGCCCGGCTGGTGGACGAGTTCTCGCTGACGTTGATTCTCGTCTCGCACGACCTCGGCGTGGTCCGGCACGTATGTGATCGCGTGGCGGTGATGCGGCGCGGGGAGATCGTGGAAATCGGTGCGGTCGAACAGGTTTACGCCGCGCCGGAGCACGAGTACACCCGGGAACTGCTGGGCGCCGCGCCGAATCTGCGGACCGAGCTGGCCCGGTTGAAGGGAGAAACGGATGCCTGACTACCCGGACGGCCTGCCGATTGGTCCCGACTGGGTGTCCACAGTGGATACTGCCGACGTGGTTTTTCCGTATGACGGCAGAGTGATCGGCACCGCGCCGGTCGGCACTGTTGCGCTGGCTTCGCGTGCTGTTGATGAGGCGGTGGCAGTGGCTCGCGAGGTCGCTTCGCTGCCGTCGCGGACTCGGCGGACGTTGTTGAACGACGTGGCCTCGGCCGTGCGCGAACGTCGGGCGGAGTTTGAGCAGTTGCTCGTGCTGGAGACTGGAAAACCGCTGGTCGACTGCCAGGTCGAGGTCGCGCGCACGATCGTCACCTGGGAAGCCGCGGCCGAGGAAGTGTCGCGGCTGCACGGCGAAACCGTTCCGCTCGATCTGCTGCCGTCCGGCGACGGGTTGGTGGGGTTCTGGAAGCGCAAGCCGATCGGTGTGGTCGTCGGCATCGCCGGGTTCAACTACCCGCTGCTGCTGGCGTCGCACAAGATCGCGCCCGCGATCGCGGCTGGCTGCCCGGTGGTGGTCAAGCCCGCGCCGCAAACTCCGTTGGCGACGCTGTGGCTGGTGCACTTGGTCCGTTCGCTGACCGATCTTCCCGCGATGGTTCAGCTGGTCACCGGCGACGCTTCGGTCGGATCGGCGCTGGTCACGGACCGACGGATCGGCGCGGTCTCGTTCACTGGCTCGGCCGCCGTCGGCCATCAGATCGCCCGCGACGCCGCGCCCACGAAGACCTTGCTGGAGTTGGGCTCGAACGCGGCACTGGTGGTCGCGGAGGACGCTGACCTCGATGCCGCCGCAGACGCTGTGCTGCGCGGCGGGTACTACGCGTCCGGACAGGCCTGTATTTCCGTACAACGCGTGCTGGCAGTGTCGTCCGTGGCTGCGGAGTTCACCGACAGGGTGCTCGCCCGGATCGGCGAAGTGACCATCGGTGACCCGCGTTCCCCGGAGACGAGAGTGTCCGCGCTGATCGACGAACGCTCGACCGCCCGGGTCGCCGAATGGGTCGACAAAGCGATCGCGGCAGGCGCTCGGCTGCTGGCCGGTGGTTCGGTGCGGGACGGGGTGATGGAGCCGACGGTGCTCGCGGACGTCCCGGACGGCGTCGAATGCTGGGACGAGGAGATCTTCGGCCCGGTCGTCTGCCTGCGCACAGTGTCCGATGTGGACGAAGCGTTCACCGCGGTCAACGCGTCGCGGTACGGCTTGCACGCGAGCGTGTACAGCCGCTCGCTGAAGACCGCGTTCCGGGCGCTGGACGAGCTGGAGGTCGGCGGGGTGGTGGTGAACGAGGTGCCGGGTTTCCGGTCCGACACGATGCCCTACGGCGGGGTCAAAGACTCCGGGATCGGCCGCGAGGGGCCGCGATTCGCCGTCGAAGAGCTGACTGTGACCAGGATGGCGGTGCTGCGCCCGTGAACTACGCCGGACTGTTCCGAATGGACGGTCGCCGGGCCGTCGTGCTCGGCGCGGGCAGCGGGATCGGCCGCGAAGCCGCCCGAGCGTTGGACGCGCACGGCGCGTCGGTGATCTGCGCGGACCGTGACGTCGCCGCCGCCCGGGAGACCGGCGTCGGCGAGGCGTACGAGATCGACCTGCTCGCGCCCGGTGCCATCGCTGCCGCCGCCAGCGACTTGGGCCCGCTGGACGCCGTCGTGCTGACCGCCGCCACCAACGTCCGGAAACGCCTGCTGGACTACACCCGCGAAGAGTTCGACCGCGTGGTGGAGCTGAATCTGGGCGTCGCCTTCGAAGTGCTGCGCGCGTTCGGCGCACCGATGGTCGCGCAGGGCCGGGGAAGCATCATCGGCTTCTCCTCAATCCGCGGCACCACCGTCGAACCCGGCCAAGGCCCGTACGCAGCAACGAAAGGCGGCTTAGTGCAGCTCTTCCGCACTGCCGCCGCAGAGTTCGGACCGTCCGGCGTACGCGTCAACGCCATCGCCCCAGGCGTCGTAGAGACACCCTTGACCGCACAGATCAAAGCGCGCCCCGATTGGTACGACGCCTACGCCCAGAAGGGCGCCCTCGGCCGCTGGGCGCGCGCCGACGAACTGGCCGGCGCCGTCGTGTACCTCGCTTCGGACGCTTCGACCTTCGTCACCGGCTCCGTCCTGGCTGTTGACGGTGGCTGGACCGCAGTCGACGGCCGCTTTGACCCACCCGCTTCGTGAATCGGAGGTTCCGCGATGACCGAATTGGCCGACCTGACCGCTAACGAGCTGGTAGCCGGGTACCGCGCACAGACGTTCTCGCCGGTCGAAGTCACCGAAGCCGTCCTCGCGCGCATCGATGCCCGCGAACCCGAACTGCGCGCCCTGTACGCGTACGACGCCGCTTCAGCCCGCGAAGCAGCGAAGGCGTCCGAAGCACGCTGGCACGCTAACGAACCCTCCGGTCCCATCGACGGCGTCCCGTTGACCCTGAAGGAAAACATCGCCTCCGTAGGCGTCCCCACGCCTCTCGGCACCGCTGCCACCACCCTGACCCCCGCCGCTGCCGACGCTCCCGCCGCAGCCCGCGTACGCGAGTCAGGCGCAGTACTGCTGGCAAAGACGACCATGCCCGACTACGGCATGCTCACCTCTGGCCTCTCAAGCTTCCACGCCGCTTCGCGCAACCCGTGGGACGTCACGCGCACCCCCGGCGGCTCCAGCGCCGGAGCCGCCTCCGCAGCCGCCGCGGGCTACGGCCCCTTGCACGTAGGCACCGACATCGGCGGCTCGATCCGCCTCCCCGCCGGTTGGTGCGGTCTGGTCGGCCTGAAACCCAGCTTCGGCCGCGTACCAGTCGACCCGCCGTTCCTCGGCCGCGTCGCCGGCCCCCTGACCAGGACCGTCGCCGACACCGCCCTGCTGATGAGCGTCCTGGCCCAACCCGATCCGCGCGACCACCTCAGCCTGCCGCCCGCCTCGATCGACTGGCTCTCCCTGACCGGTTCCCTCGACGGTCTACGCGTCGGCCTGCAACTGGACCCCGGCGTCGGCCTCCCCGTCGACCCCGCCGTCGCCGACGCGGTCACCGCAGCCGCCGCCCTGTTCGCCAAGGCAGGCGCGGTCGTGGAACCCGTCTCCCCATTCCTGACCCGCGAACACCTGGACGGCCTGGACACCTTCTGGCGAGTCCGCGCCTGGTCCGACATGGCCGCCCTGACCGAGGACCAGCGCGCGCAAGTCCTGCCCTACATCGCGGATTGGGCGGCCGGGGGAGCGGATGCGTCCGGTGTGGACACTTATCGAGGCTTCGCCGCCATCGACGCGATCAGCGTGGCCGCCTTGCGCGCGACCGAACCGTACGACGTGGTCCTCTCTCCGACCTGCCCCGTCCTGCCGCCGCCCGCGGACTGGCCGTCCCCGACGAACGACCCGACGCGGCCGTTCGAGCACATCGCTTTCACCGTGCCGTACAACATGTCCGGTCAGCCCGCGGTGTCGGTGAACTGCGGTTACACCCCCGAGGGGCTGCCGATCGGGTTGCAGATCGCGGGTCGGCGATTCGCGGACCTGGAGGTGCTGCGAACCGCGGCGGCCTTCGAGGAGCTGCGCGGGGAACAGCGCCCCTGGCCGGTCAGCTGAGCGGCCTCAGAACGAAAGGAACCGCTCGATCTCCGCTTTCGCGGCGATGGCCTTCTCGCCATACGTCGCGTAGAGGTCAGGGGTCAGTCTCGTCGTCGGCCCGGAAATGCTGAAACAACCGCAGGTCTCGCCGTCCGCCGTCTTGAGCGCGACGGCGACCGCGGCGATGCCTTCGTGGAGTTCTTCGTTGGTGACCGCGTAGCCGCGCCGCCGGATCTCCGCGACTTCCCGTCGGATGACGTCGGGGTCGGTGACGGTGTGGTCGTTGACCTTGCGAAGACCGTTGTGCAGGAAGGATTCGACGGCCGCGTCGTCCAGTGAAGCCAGGTACGCCTTGCCGTTCGACGCCGCGTGCAGCGGAAGCCGCGTGCCCAGCTGGAGAAACGCGCGGAGCTGATGCGGGCTGTCGAGCCGCTCGATCAGCACCATCGCGTCGTCATCGGGGACCGTCAGGTGGATGGTTTCGCGGGTGTCGCTTTGCAGCCGGCTCAGTACCGGGAGCGCGATCTCGCGCAGCCGGGGCCCGGAGCTGACCGCGCTGCCGATGCTGAACGCCTTCCCGGTGATCACCCACCGGCCGTCCCCGCTCGGCTCCGGCCGGACCCAGCCCGCGTCGGCGAGCGTCTTCAGGCATCGCTGCACGGTGCTCTTGGGAATCTCGAGCCGTCGCGCGAGGTCGCTCAACCCGGCGGGTTGCGCAGCGGCGACCGCCTCGAACACCCGTAACGCAGTGAGCACGCTGTTCACGTTCGCCACCCCTTGACCTTCGGTGATCCCGTTCATACGCTACCGGTCCACATAGTAGTCCATCGGTCCGCATTGTGGACCACAGTGAGGTGGTCATGACAACGATCAAGGAAGCCGACGGGGAACGGTCCCGCGGCGGTCAGGCGGACCCGGGTCCGCCGGTCCGGATGAACCGCGCCCAGCGCAACGCGTTCTGGGGCTCCTTCGGCGGCTGGGCGATGGACGGGTTCACGCTCGCGATGTTCGGCCTGGTGCTCGCGCCCACGCTGAGCGAACTGCTCCCGCCGTCCGGCATCACCCCGGACGTCGCGAACATCGGTTTCTACGGTCAGCTCAGCGGCGCGCTGTTCCTGGCCGGATGGGGTTGCTCCTTCATCTGGGGCCCGATCGCGGACCGCTTCGGCAGGCGGCCGGCGATGATCGGCAGCATCCTGCTGTTCTCGGTGTTCACCGCGCTGGCCGGGTTTTCGACGAACGTGTGGGCCTGGATGGCGTTCCGGTTCCTGTGCGCGGTCGGGATCGGCGGCGAATGGGCGATGGCGGCCACGCTGGTCGCGGAGGCCGTTCCCGAGCGGCTTCGCGTCAAGCTCGGCGGGGTGCTGCATTCGGCCAACTACGTCGGCCAGCTGCTGACGGCCGTGATCTTCCTGGCGTTCGGCCAGCAGCTCGGCTGGCGCGGCCTGTTCCTGCTGGGCATCGTGCCCGCGCTGCTGGTCCTGTTCATCCGGCGGAACACGAAGGAACCGGAAAAGTGGGCGGCACAGGCCGAAACGGCCCGGCGGACGTCGTTGCTCGCCCCGCTGCGCAACATCATGAGCCGCGGCTACCGGCGGCGGACCATCGGCAATTTGCTGCTGCTCGGAGCCTGCGTGATCGGCCTGTGGGCCACCGCCACCTACGTGCCGACCGCGGTGACGGCGCTCGCCAAGGAGACCGGCGTGAGCCACGGTCCCCAGCTGGCCAGCCTCGCGGCCGCGATCTCGGCGATCTTCACGGTCATCGGTTGCATCGGCACGCCGTGGCTCGCCGACAAGCTCGGCCGACGGGGCGCGCTGGCGCTGTTCTTCGCGCTGATGGCGGTCGGCATCATCGGGACCTACGGCATCGCCTACCCGCTGGAAAACCTGCCGCTGCTTTTCGTGTTCCTGCCGGTCCTCGGCCTCGGCGGAGCGAACTTCGCGGTGTTCACCGTGTGGCTGCCCGAGCAGTACCCGACGTTGTTCCGGGCCACCGCGTTCGCGTTCACCACCACGATCTCCCGCTGGTTCGCGGCGGTCGGCACGTTCGTGCTCGGCGTCGCGATCCGCGAACTGGGTTCGCTCGCCGTGCCGCTGGCGTCCACCGCCGTCGTGTTCGTCGTCGGCCTGCTGCTGCTCCCGCTGGTCCCCGAGACCCGCAACAAACCCCTGCCCGAGTGAGGACGAAAAACCAGTGAAGGACACCAATCAGCCGCCCCTGCTGACCGCCTTGGCGACCGCTTCCGCCGACGGTCCGTTCGTCCGGGTCGGCGATTCCTCGATGTCGCTCGACGAGCTGCGCGGGGCCGCCGCCGCGGTCGCGGACCGGATCGCCGGAACCCACCGCGTCGCCGTCAACGCGACCGCGAGCCTGGAGACGATCGTCGCTGTGGTGGGCTGCCTGACCGCGGGCGTGCCCGCCGTCCCGATCCCGCCGGACTCGGGCCCGGCCGAGCGACGGCACGTCCTGGCCGACTCCGGCGTCGAGCTCTGGCTGGGCGACACGCCGGGCGACGTCGGACTCCCGGTCGTGCCGGTCGATGTCTCGGCGCGGTCTGCGAAGAGCTATCCCGAACCAACCGCCGAAAGCACGGCGTTGATCGTCTACACGTCGGGTACGACCGGAGCGCCGAAGGGCGTCGTGCTCTCGCGCTCGGCCATCGCCGCGTGCTTGGACGCGCTGAGCGAGATGTGGGGCTGGACCGCCGAAGACACCTTGGTGCACGGGCTTCCGTTGTTCCATGTTCACGGGTTGGTGCTCGGCGTCCTCGGCGCGTTGCGAATCGGCTCACCGCTCACGCATACCGTGCGACCGAAGCCCGCGGCCTACGCGGAAGCGCGGGGCTCGCTGTACTTCGGAGTTCCGACCGTGTGGTCCCGGGTGTGCGCCGAGCCGTCCGCCGCACGAGCGCTGGGATCCGCGCGATTGCTCGTGTCGGGAAGCGCGCCGCTGCCCAAGCCGGTCTTCGAAAAACTGGCCGGGCTCACCGGGTCCGCGCCCGTCGAACGCTACGGGATGAGCGAAACGCTGATCACCCTCAGCACCCGGCACGACGGCGAGCGGCGGCCGGGCTGGGTCGGCACCGCGCTGCCCACTGTCCAAACGCGACTGTGCGATGACCGGGGACAACCGGTTCCGCGCGACGGGGAGAGCCTCGGGCAGCTTCAGGTGACCGGACCGACGCTCTTCGACGGATATCTGGGTCTGCCGGGCAAGACCGCGGAGTCGTTCACCGAGGACGGCTGGTTCCGCACCGGCGACATCGCCGTCGCCGACGCGAGCGGATTCCACCGGATCGTGGGACGGGAATCGGTCGACCTGATCAAATCGGGTGGCTATCGCATCGGCGCGGGGGAAGTGGAACAAGCGCTGCTGGCCCACCCCGGCGTGCGGGAAGCGGCGGTGGTCGGGGTTCCCGACGACGACCTCGGGCAGCGAATCGTCGCCTACGTGGTCGGAGACGGCCTCGACAGCACCGCGGTGACGGATTTCGTCGCCGGGACCTTGTCCGTCCACAAGCGACCGCGTGAAGTGCGGATCTTGGAATCCTTGCCGCGCAACGCGATGGGGAAGGTGCGGAAGAATCTGCTCTGAGCTTCGAGTACGGCGGCGAGGTATTCGTCGCCGCACTCGGCCTCGCTACTTCGCCCCTCGCTCCTCAAGCTTGCTCAACCAGGCGTCGAAATGCGGGCACTGGCTTCTCAACCCGGCGACGCCAAGCTCGGCGACAGCCAACGGACCTTCGATCACTTTCTGGTAGCCCGCGCAGTACTGGAGGAGGCGTTTGGAAGTTGCCGTCTTCGCGCCGCCATTGACCAGTTCCGGGCCTCCGGCAGCATCGCAGTCGGCGCGGAGGCGTTCGGCCAGTTCAGGCTCGCCTCTCAGATCGCTCAGCTGATCAGCGGCGGCGAACACCCACGATTCGAGTTCATGCAGGACCAGATGCGGGAGAAAACGCCGGTCTGGAATGGCTGCCGCGATCTCGCGTTCAACGTGCTCCACCTGGATCTCGGCCGAGCCCGCCGGAAGGCTGGAAACCCCCGGTGCGTCGGCGGGAAAGCCGTAGAAGTCGAAGATCGTGGTCAGGGTGGTGAGCGACTTCTGTCCGAGCAGGTTCTGGATCTCCCGGCGAATCTTCGCCCAGGAGGAAACCCCGCCGCGGTGCGTGATGGACGTGGTTTGCGTTCGTACGATCGACACGTCGACCCTGGCCCAGCCAGCCTCGCACAAATGACCTTCCAGGAGTTCGCGCGCGACCGTCAGCTCCGACTGCCCTTCGACCAGCAGGTGAAGGCGTTTGCGGTCAGTCATTCAGGACGCTGCCCGTCGAACCGGGCTGTCCGCCGATGAGGTTCTTCTCCCACAGTTCGCCAAGCGAGTAATCCTCGAGCCACGTGCGCAACGCCTCGGGGTTCGGCTTCGCGAAGGAAGAACTGCCGTCGTGTTGTTCGACCACGATGAGGTCGTCGACGGTGAACTGGTTCATGAGGGTGACCGATTGGGTGGCGATCAGCACCTGGCTTTGTGCCGCTGCGCTCCGGAGCAGATCTGCCAGCACCACGATCGCGTAGGGGTGCAAACCCAGCTCCGGTTCGTCCAGCACGACCAGGCCGGGAAGCTGTGGCTGCATCAGCAAGGTGGCCAGGCAGACGAACCGCAGCGTTCCGTCGGACATCTGCTCGGCCGAGAAGACCCCGTCGAGGTCTTGGTGGGTCCAGCGGAGCCTTATCCGGTCGGTTCCGTATTCGTCGTCGAGAACGAAGTCTTTGAAAAAGGGGGCGACCAGCCGAATTGTGCTGGTGATACGACGGTAAGCCGCTTTGTCCTCCGGCCGCTCGCTTCGTTGCAGCCGTAGGAGTACAGGCGCGAGATTGGCGGCGTCGTCCCGGAGGGCGAGGTTGTCCGCGGTCGGGGCTTGCCGCTTGACCGGGGCGTCCCGGCTGGTGTCGTCGAAGTGATAGACCCGGCAGCCCTTGAGCACCGTGTGAATGAGTTCCGCGGCCTCGTCGTGCTCACTGAGAGCGTGCTCGATCCGGGACTCCCGGTGCCCCTGGCCGAGTTCACGTCGGTACGGCGATTCGGGAGTGACGCTGCTGATCTCCTCCAGATCGAAGATCAGCTCGTCGTTGGCCGCGGGCATGAGCCGGACGCGGTAGTTCGCTGGCCACATGTCCAGAGCCAGCTCAATGCGAGACAGGGCGCTTCCTTTGCAGCCCATTTCGGCAGCCCCGCCATTGAGCCCGACATGCAGCCCGAGGTCGCCGTCGACAATGCTGCTCAGCAAGCCCAGTGCCTGGATGAAGTTGCTTTTGCCCGCGCCGTTTGCGCCGACCAGCACGTTCAGGCTGCCGAGCGGCACCCGTGCCGAACGGATCGAGGTGAACCCCTCGATGGTGATCGCGTTGAGCGAGTGCCGAGCCATGCGCACACTCTACGGCTGCTCCCCGGCGATCGGCCCGGGTCACTTCGCCCCGATCGCCTCCGCCAACGCCAGCACCCGCCGGGCGTTCTCGACGTGGAGGTTCTCGATCATCCGCCCGTCCACCGTCACCACACCGCGTCCCTCGGCCGAAGCCTCCTCGAACGCCGCGATGATCCGCTTGGACCGGTCGATCTCCTCCTCCGAAGGCGCGAAGACGCGGTTACACGGCTCCACCTGCGAAGGATGGATCAATGTCTTCCCGTCGAACCCGTACTGCCGTCCCTGCAAGCATTCCGCCTCGAAGCCTTCGGCGTCCTTGACGTCGTTGTAGACCCCGTCCAGGATCACCTTCCCGGTCGCGCGGGCGGCCAGCAGGCACAGCGAAAGCCCGCCCAGCAACGGTCCCCGGCCCGGTACGAACTCCGCGTGCAGTTCCTTGGCCAGGTCGTTCGTGCCCATCACCAGCACGGTCAACCGTTCCGACGCCCCCGCGATCTCCTCCGCGTGCAGCATCGCGACCGGCGTCTCCACCATCGCCCAGATCTTCGTGTGCTCCGGCGCTCCGCCAAGCTCCAGCGCACGCTCGATGTTGTGCACCTCGGCGGCGGAGTTCACCTTCGGCACCACCACCGCAGCGGGACCGGCGGCAGCCGCGGCGCGCAGGTCGGCGTCGTGCCATTCGGTGTCCAGGCCGTTGACCCGGATCGTCACCTCGCGCGAGCCATAAGAGGAAACAGCCGCGCAGACCCGCTCGCGCGCGGCTTCCTTCGCATCAGGGGCGACGGCGTCTTCCAAGTCCAGGATCAACGCGTCGGCAGGCAGTGTCTTCGCCTTCTCCAGCGCGCGTTCGTTCGCACCGGGCATGTACAGCACGGACCGCCGCGGGCGCAGTTCGGTCATGACTGGATCTCCTTCGTCGCGGCGTCGTACGCGGCGGCCAGTTCGGGGTCGGTGGCGGCCAGCTCGTCAGCCAGTTCCACGACCACCCGGCACTGCTTGACCGAGGCGTCGTCCTGCATTTTCCCGTCGATCATCACCGCGCCGGTGCCGTCGCCCATCTCGGCGATCACGCGCCGGGCCCAGGCCACATCGGCGGGGGACGGCGAGAACACCTTCTTGGCGATGGCGATCTGCACCGGGTGCAGGCTCCACGCGCCGACGCAGCCGAGCAGGAACGCGTTGCGGAACTGGTCCTCGCACGCCACCACGTCGCGGATGTCGCCGAACGGTCCGTAGTACGGAAGGATCCCGTTCATCGCACACGCGTCGACCATCCGCGCGACCGTGTAGTGCCACAGGTCCTGCTGATACGTCGAGCGGCCCTCGTTGAGGTCCTCGCCGACCGGGTCGGTGCGCACCAGATAACCCGGGTGACCGCCGCCGACGCGGGTCGTCTTCATCCGGCGGCTCGCGGCCAGGTCGGCCGGGCCCAGCGAGATGCCCTGCATGCGCGGCGAGGCGCCGGCGATCTCCTCGACGTTCGCCACGCCGCTCGCCGTTTCCAGGATCGCGTGCACCAGCAGCGGTTTCGTCAGCCCGGCCCGCGCTTCCAGCTGCGCCAGCAACCGGTCGACGTAGTGAATGTCCTGCGCGCCTTCGACCTTCGGGATCATGATCACGTCGAGCTTGTCGCCGATCTCGGTGACAAGGGTGATCAGGTCGTCGAGCACCCACGGCGAATCGAGGCTGTTCACCCGCGTCCACAGCTGCGTGCGGCCGAAGTCGGTCGCCTTCGCGATCGACACCAGCCCGGCGCGCGCGGCTTCCTTGCGGTCCGCGCGGACGGCGTCCTCCAGGTTGCCCAGCAGCACGTCGGTCTTCTTCGCGAGGTCAGGGACCTTCGCGGCCATCTTTTCGTTGCCCGGATCGAAAAAGTGGATCATGCGCGACGGCCGCACCGGGATCTGCCGCGGCGGCTGCGGCGCTCCGACGGCGAGCGGGGCGAAGAAGTCCTTCGGCGAGCGCATCCTGGTCCTCCCGGCGGGTACTTGACCGACGGGTAACCCTAAACCGGAGGGCCGAACCCCCGCTGCGGCGAAGCTCACCCGCCATCCGGGTGACGCCCGTGACCAGCGGAAGTCCAGTGCGCCACCCGATCGATTAGGTCGATCGGAGTAAGACACTGCGCCGCCTGCCCCGCCCCGCGCGGGGTGCCGCGACACCCAGGGGACGCGCTCCGTGCGCACCACTCACCCCCGTCTCACTCGGTTGGCCGCACGGTCGGGCTGAAGTCGAATGACCGCCCACCGACCGGTCACCGACCGCTGAGCGCCGCCGATCGCACGCGGTAACGCAACCCGGAGACCTCGCACCTTTGCCCTGGTACTCAGTTCATGTACCGGTTTTCGCCGGTACACGGGAACAGGTGCTTGAAGGAGGCGGACTCGTGGCGGCTACCCCACAGAACACCGAGCGCTCGACGGTCGCCGGCGGTGCGAAGCGCAGCCGGACGACGGCGAGCCGGGTGCTGCCGCCGATCGAGCTCCCCGCGAGCGTCGACGAGCTGGCGCGCAAGGCCGCGGCCCTTCTGGGCTGGAACGGCGTCGTGCTGCCCGCGACGACTCTGCTCGGCCGCAAGGTCAGCATCGTCGCGAAGCTCAAGACCGACGTGCACGCGGAGCGGATCGCGATGGGTGTCGGTCCCGTCGCCGATCGCGCCCTCGTCGACACCTGGACCTGGCCAGAGCTGGCCGCGACCGCACCCGCGCCGGCCGCCGAGATCATCGGCGTCCTCGCGGTCGCCCGGCACTGGCGGACCGCGATGGCCTCCGCGGTGCCCTTTTCGCGCTACGGCGAGGCCGCGATGGTGCTCCCATCGCCTGCCGTGCTGACGGATGACTACGTGACGAACTGCCTGCCGCGCGCCCGCGCCTACGGCCTCGCCGTCGTCACCGCCGACCCGTACGCCACCGCCGACCTCGACCTCGACGCCCACCACGACCGGGTGCTGCTGCAGGAGGACCCGGTTTCGCGCTGGGTCAACGAGATGGCCTACGACCTGCTGCTGCGCGAGGACTCCGACGCCCCAGTCCCCGCCGAGGCGGACTGAGGCACCGGCGTCGGGCCGCGCGCGGCGATAGAGTCGGGTGCATGCGAGTCGTCATTGCTGGCGGACACGGCCAGATCGCCCTGCACCTGGAAAAGCTGCTCGCGCAGCGGCACGACGCGCCGGTCGGCATCGTGCGCAACCCGGACCACGAAGCAGACCTCACCGCGGTCGGCGCCGAGACTGTCGTGCTCGACCTTGAAAAGTCCGATGTGGACGCTGTCGCCAAAGTGCTCGAAGGCGCGGACGCGGCGGTGTTCTCCGCGGGTGCCGGTCCGGGCAGCGGCGAGGGTCGCAAAGACACCGTCGACCGCGGCGCGGCAGTACTGTTCGCCGACGCCGCGCAGCGGGCTGGCGTGCGCCGGTTCATCCAGGTCGGATCGATCAACGCGGACAAGGCGGACGACCCCGGCTTCGATCCGGTTTTCGCCGCCTACCTGCGGGCCAAGCGCGCCGCCGAGGAAGACCTCAAGGCCCGCGACCTCGATTGGACGATCCTGCGTCCCGGTCGCCTCACCAACGATTCCGGTACCGGCCGGGTGAAGATCGCGGAGAAGACCGGGGGCGGGGAGATCCCGCGCGAGGACGTCGCCGCGGTGCTGCTGGCGCTGCTCGACACTCCCGCGACGGCTCGGCGCACGCTTGAGCTGGTCTCCGGCGACGATTCCATCGCCGACGCGTTGTCCCGGATCTGATGCGCGACATCGCGGTTTTCAGCGGCAGCGCGCATCCCGAGCTCGCCGTGGAAATCTGCGCCAACCTGGGTGTTCCGCTGCTTCCGGTGAAGATCGACCGGTTCGCCAACGACTGTCTCCAGGTCCAGCTCCGGGCCAACTGCCGCGAGCGGGACGTCTTCCTGATCCAGCCGCTGGTCAAACCGGTGCAGGAAAACCTGGTCGAGCTGCTGCTGATGCTCGACGCGGCCCGCGGCGCCTCGGCCGCGCGCACCACCGTGGTGATGCCGCACTATTCGTACGCACGCTCGGACAAAAAGGACGCGCCGCGGATCTCCATCGGCGGCAGGCTGGTCGCGGATTTGATGGTCACCGCGGGCGCGAACCGCGTGCTCACCATGACGCTGCACTCGCCGCAGGTGCACGGGTTCTTCAGCGTGCCGGTCGACCATCTGCACGCCCTGCACGAGCTGGCGCAGTACTTCCGGCAGTACGACCTTTCGGAAACCACGGTCGTGTCGCCGGATCTGGGCAACGCCAAGGAAGCCGCGCATTTCGCCCGGCTGCTCGGCGCGAAGGTCGCGGCTGGTGCGAAACAGCGGTTCGCCGACGATCGGGTCGAGATCACGTCGGTGATCGGCGAGATCGCCGGCCGCGACATCATCGTGCTGGACGACGAGATCGCGCGCGGCAGCACGGTGCTGGAACTGCTGGACCGGCTGCGGGAGCTGGGTGCGCGGTCGATCCGGGTGGCCTGCACGCACGGGCTGTTCGCCGACGGCGCGCTCAAGCGGATCGGCGGCCAGGAGGACGTGCTGGAGATCGTCTGCACGAACACCGTGCCGGTGCCGGTCGAGGAACGCACGGAGAAACTGCGGATCCTGTCCATCGCCCCGGCGCTGGCCGAGGCGATGCGGCGAATCCACAATGGAGAGTCGGTCAGCTCGCTGTTCGAACCGAACTGATCAGACGGTTCCGAGGACCCGGTCGAGATAGGTGTTCGTGAACGTCCCGGCCGGGTCGCATTCCTTGCGGATCCGCAGGAAATCGTCGAAGTGCGGATAGCGGGTGCGCAGCACGGACGCGTCGAGGTCGTGCATTTTGCCCCAGTGCGGCCGTCCGCCGACCTGGCCCGCGATGGCCTCGAACGCGGCGAAGTACTCGCGATAAGGCATGCCGAGGAACTGGTGGATCGCGATGTACGCGGAATCGCGGCCGTTCGCGGTGGACAACCAGATGTCGTCCGCCGCGGCCACGCGCACCTCGACCGGGAACGCGACCGGATTCCGCAGCCGCGGCACCACTGTCCGCAATTCGGCCAGCACGTCGAGCACCGATTCGCGCGGGACCGCGTACTCCGACTCCACGAACCGCACCCCGCGATGGGTGACGAAAACGCGGTGCGAAAGATCGCTGTACTCGCGCGGCGACGACACCTGCGAAGCGAACGCGCCGAGCGGACGCACCAGCTTCGGCACCGCGCGGCCGAGCCGGCAGAGCCCGCCGAAAGCGACGTTCTCGGTGAGTTCGTAGTCCACGAACTGTTTCAGTCGGGACAACGGTTTCCGCTTGGCATGCACCGGCAGACGGTTGTTGCGCTTCACCAAGGCCTTGCTGCCATAGGGAAACCAGTAGAACTCGAAGTGGTCGTTGTTGGCGGCGTTGTCGTCGAAGCCTTCGAGGACCTGTTCCAGCGGCTCCGGACGTTCCTGCGCGGAGAGCACAAAGGACGGTTCGCATTGGAGGGTCACCGTGCTGATGACGCCCAGCGCGCCAAGGCCGACGCGGGCGGCGTGGAACAACTCCGGACGTTCGTCGGCCGAGCAGCGGACCAGCGAACCGTCCGCCAGAACCAGTTCCAGCGCGACGATCTGCGTCGAGATCCCGCCGAAGCGCGCACCGGTGCCGTGCGTGCCGGTGGAAATCGCGCCGGCGATGGTCTGCGCGTCGATGTCGCCGAGGTTCGTCATCGCGAGCCCGAGCGCGTCGAGGGCGGCGTTGAGAGTGTGGAGAGTGGTGCCGGAACGGACCGTGACCTGCTGCGTTTCGAGGTCGGCGCGTTCGATGCCGGTCCACGCGGTGAGGTCGAGCGCGTCGGAATCGGCGGCGGCGATCGCGGTGAACGAATGCCCGCTGCCCCACGGGCGGACCCGGTGCCCCGCCTCGGCGACCCCGGCCACGACCTCGGCGATCTCGGCCGCGCTTCGCGGCCGGTGCACCCGTTGCGGGGTGGCCTTGGCCGTCCCGGCCCAGTTGCTCCACGTCATTGCGGCACCTGTTCTTCGCTGGAAGGTTCCCACGATAGATGCCGGAACCGTAAGTGAATAGTATTCGCGTTTCAAGCTTTGTTGTCGTACCGTAAGTGCGTGACCACCACTGCGCACGGGTACGACCTCGCGACGAAGGACCTGGATCCGCCGCTCGCGATCGTCGACCTGGACGCCTTCGACGCCAACGCCGACGACCTGCTGCGCCGGGCCGCGGGCAAGCCGATCCGGGTGGTCAGCAAGTCCGTGCGCTGCCGGGCGCTGCTGGAGCGGGCGCTCGCGCGAGACGGCTTCGAAGGCCTGATGTGCTACTCGCTCGCCGAGGCCGTTTGGCACGCTGAGCTGGGCACTTCCGACGACATCGTGGTCGCGTACCCGACCGCCGATCACGAAGCGCTCCGCCGGCTGGCCGCGAGCGAACGCGCCCGCGCGGCAGTCACGATCATGGTCGACTCGACGGAACACCTCGACCTCGTCGACGCCGCGCTCGGCCACGGCCACCCGGACATCCGCGTATGCCTCGAACTCGACGCGTCCTGGCGGCCGCTTCCCGGTGTGCATGTCGGGACGAGGCGTTCGCCGGTGTTCAAACCGGCGCAAGCGGTCGCGATCGCCCGCCGGATCGTGGCGCGGCCGGGCTTTCAGCTGGTCGGGATGATGGCGTACGAAGGCCAGATCGCCGGACTCGGCGACGCGGCCGGAAAAGGCCTGCAGAACCGGGTGATCGGCTGGATGCAACGCCGTTCCGCGGCTGAACTCGCCCGGCGCCGCGGTGCCGCGGTCCGCGCCGTGCGCGAGGTCGCCGACCTGGAGTTCGTCAACGGCGGCGGCACCGGAAGCATCGAGACCACCGGCGCGGAGAACGTGGTCACCGAGATCGCCGCCGGTTCCGGCTTCCTCGCGCCGACCCTGTTCGACGGCTACTCGCACTTCCGGCCGCGCCCGGCCGCGCTGTTCGCGCTGCCGGTGGTGCGCCGCCCGGCCAAGAACGTCGCGACGCTGTACTCCGGCGGATACATCGCCTCCGGCCCGACCGGCCCGTCGCGCGAACCGTCGCCGTACCTGCCGGAAGGCTTGCGCCTGCTGGGTTTCGAGGGAGCTGGCGAGGTGCAGACGCCGGTGACCGGCGAGGCCGCGCGCACCCTGCGCCTCGGCGACCGGGTCTGGCTGCGGCACGCGAAGGCCGGGGAACTGGCCGAACGCTTCCTGGCCTACCACCTCGTCCGCGGCAGCCAGGTGGAACGAACCGTCCCGACTTACCGCGGCGAGGGGCAGAACTTCGGCTGAGCCGCGCCTGTCTCAGTCGCCGAGCCCCCGATGCCACATTGGGTGCGACTCGCGCACCGAACGGCACATTGAGGTTTTCGGTAGCGGGTGCGGTGTCGGCCGTGCGTGGGGGCCGTGCGTGTGTGGGTCTGCGACGTGGATGTCCGTGAGGGGATCCTTGAGGGAATCTGGTTCCCTCAAGGATCACCCGGAACCCCGCGCAACCTGTCGACCCTGTCCTCGCTGCGGAGAAAGCCTCGTGGGGGCGCGGGTCAGTCGCCGAATTTGCTTGCCAGATAACCCTTCACCACGTGCTTGGCCTCGGCGACGATCCGCTCGTCCCCGTTCGGGTCGCGGCGGAAGGCGAGCTTCAGCAGCGCGTCCGCCGTCTCGTTGGCGATCGCGATGGCGAAGCGGAGTTCGTCGGCCGGGCGGTCGACGTGCCCGCGCAGGATTTCGACCAGCGAATCCGCGATGACCGAGTTGTTGTCGCGGTCGTCGGCCAGCAGCCGGACGTCGATGACGTCTCCGAAGTGGACCTTCGAGAACCCCGGCACCTCGCGGTGCATCCGCAGGTAGATGTCCAGCACCGAGTCGACGATGTTCCACCAGTGCTCGGGGCTCAGCTGCTGCAGCCGCTCGTTCACCGCGGCCACGAACCGTTCCAGGTTTCGCTGCGTCAGCGCCTGCACGACGGCGCGTTTGTCCGGGAAGAACTGGTACAGCGACCCGACCGCGACGCCCGCGCGTTTGGCGATCAGCGTGGTGGTGAGCGCGTCGTAGCCCAGCTCGTCGATGAGTACGGCGCTCGCGTCCAGCATCTGTTCCACCCGCCGGGCACTGCGTTGCTGAACCGGCTTTCGCCGCAGCGGTGTGGGTTCAGCCTGGGTCTCGGCCACGTCGTTCCTCGGAGTCTCTCGCGATTCACTCATCTGATCTGGGACTTTAGCGCCCCGCGGGGCTTCCCCCGAGACGAGTGACGACCTAACATATGAGAACTTTTCACGTTCACCCGCGAGGGTGTCCGAAGGCAAGGGGTGCTCAGCGTGGACCATCCGACCTTCCCGCCCGGCTTCCTGTGGGGTGTCTCGACCTCGGCGTTCCAGATCGAGGGGGCGACGGCCGAAGGCGGCCGGGGGCCGTCCATCTGGGACACGTTCACCGCAACCGAAGGCAAGATCGCCCGGGGCGAGGACGCCAACGTAGCGGCCGACCACTACCACCGCTACTCCGAGGACGTCGCCCTGATGGCGGACCTCGGCGTCGGCGCGTACCGGATGTCGATCGCGTGGCCGCGCATCCAGCCCGACGGCACCGGCAAGCCCAACGCGGAAGGACTTGCCTTCTACGACAAGCTGATCGACGAGGTCCGCGCGGCCGGAATCGCCCCGGCGATAACGCTCTACCACTGGGACACGCCGCAGGCGATCGAGGACGCGGGCGGCTGGCGCTCGCGCGACACCGCCTTCCGCTTCGCGGATTACGCCACGATCGTGGGGGAGCATTTCGCCGATCGGGCGAAACTCTGGATCCCCCTCAACGAGCCGATGGTCATGTCGATCTACGGCTACGGCATCGGCGAGTACGCGCCCGGCCAGTTCCTCCTGCTCGACGCGCTCCCCACGGCGCATCACCAGAACCTCGCTCACGGCCTGGCCGTGCAGGCACTGCGCGCGGCGGGCGCGACCGGCATCGGCACCGCGAACAACCACTCGCCGATCTGGCCGGACCACGACACGCCCGCCGACCGCGCGGCCGCCGACTGGCTCGACGCGCTGATCAACCGCACCTTCGCCGACCCGATGCTGCTCGGCAGCTACCCCGAGCAGGTCCACCCGCACCTGCCGGAGAACTTCGCCGACGACCTGGCCACGATCGCCCAGCCGCTCGATTTCTACGGCGTCAACTACTACGAACCCCAAGGCGTGACGGCGCCCGGCGAGGGCAACCCGCTGCCGTTCGAACTGCGCCCGATCGAGGGTTATCCCATGACCACCAACGATTCGCCGATCGTCCCGCAGGCGTTGCGCGATCTGCTGGTGTCCTTCCACGAGCGCTACCGCGAGCACCTGCCGCCGGTCCAGATCACCGAGAACGGCTGCAGTTTCGCCGACGAACCGGCCGCCGACGGCACCGTCCCCGATCCCGAGCGCGTCGAATTCCTCGCCAGCCATCTGCAAGCGCTGCGCGAAGCGATGGATGCCGGCGTGGACGTGCGCGGATACTTCGTCTGGTCGTTGCTGGACAACTTCGAATGGTCCAAGGGATACGCGCCGCGGTTCGGGCTCGTGCACGTGGACTACGAGACGCAACGCCGCACGCCCAAGGATTCCTTCGCCTGGTACCGGAAGCTGGTCCGCAATGAGTGACACCGCCGCTGCTGTCCCGGACGTCTTCGCCGAACCGGTCAAGCGCGTCCGCGCCGGGTGGATGACGTTGCTGTTCCTCGCGAACATCGCGCTCTGGCTTGGCGTTTACGCACCGATCCAGGTTCTGCTGCCGCAGCAGGCCGAACTGCTCGACGCCGCGCACAAGGAAACCGTCTTCGGGATCGTGACCGGCATCGGCGCGGCCGTCGCGCTCGTCGCGAACCCGGCGATCGGCCTGCTCTCGGACCGCACCTGCTCGCGGTTCGGCAGGCGCCATCCGTGGACGATCGCGGGCGGCGCGATCGGCGCGGCCGGGCTGCTGGTGCTGGCCGAGGCCCCGAACGTCGTCGTGATGACGATCGGCTGGTGTCTCGTGCAGGCCGGGCTCAACGGCATGCTCGCGACGCTGATGTGCGGTATCGCCGACCGGGTTCCGGTCGGGCAGCGAGCGCAGGTCGGCGGGCTCGTCGGCATCGCGCAGATGCTCGGCACCGTGCTCGGCGCGGTAGTGGTCGTGGTGATGCTCGACCTCGCCGGGCTCCCGCTCGGCTACGCCGCTTGCGCCGCGATCGTGCTCGCCGGCGCGGCGGCGTTCGTGCTGCGCACGCCGGACGCGCGGCTGCCGGTGGAGTTCCGGCCCAGCGGCCGGATCCGCGAAATCCTCGCCGACCTGTGGGTCTCGCCGCGCCGGCACCCGGACTTCGCGTGGGCGTGGGGCTGTCATTTCATGATCAACCTCGGCAACGCGTTCGGCACGCTCTACCTGCTGTTCTTCCTCAAGGACGCGGTGCATTACCCGGATCCGGACAGCGGCCTGCTGATCATGATGGGCCTGTACGGCGTGGCGTTGGTGATCGGCGCGGTGCTGGCCGGGCATTTCTCCGACAAGTCCGGCAAACGGAAGCCATACGTGCTCGCCTCGGCCGCGGTGATGGCGTTGGCCGCGCTGCTGCTGGTGATCTGGCAGTCGTGGCCGGTGGCGCTGGTGGCGTCGCCGCTGCTGGGCGTCGGGTTCGGCGTCTACATGGCGGTGGCGCTCGCGATGCTGACGCAGGTGCTGCCCGCGGCGCAGAACCGGGCCAAGGATCTCGGCGTGGTCAACATCGCGAACTCGCTGCCGCAGGTGGTCGCGCCGCTGCTGACGACGTTGATCCTGCACTGGCTGGGCGGGTACCCGGGGCTGTTCGCGGCGTCCGCGGTGGCGACGTTGCTGGCCGGGATTTTGGTCACGAGGGTGCGGTCGGTGGGTTAGGGCTTGCGTTTGAGCGCGCTCACAGGCTTAGCGTCTTCGGCATGGAGAAGGAAGACGCGCTGATCGAGGCGCTGCGGCTGGCGGTCGATCCGCCGGGCACGGTGTCGGTCGAGGCGCTGCGGGAACTGGCCCGGGACGACGACGCGAACGAGTGGGACATCGCCACCACGGCGGAACACCTCGGGCTGAACCCGCACACGCTGCGGTACTACGAGCGGATCGGACTGGTCGAGGTCGCCCGCGACAGTGCCGGGCATCGGGTTTACGACGCGGCGTCGGTGCGCCGTCTGGTGTTCCTGACGCGGATGCGCGTCTCGGGCATGCCGATCAGCGACCTGCGCCGCTACGTCGAGCTGATCGAGTCCGGTGCCGACAGCGTGCCCGAACGAGTCGAAATGCTCCTGGAGCATCGCGACACCCTGCGCGCGCAGATCGCCCAGCTGCAGCTTTCCCTCGCCGCCACCGAATACAAGATCGCCACTTACCAGGAAGGCCCGCTCCCGTGACCCAGTACGAAATCGACAGCCCGGAAAACCTCGCCCGCCGCGAGCACGGGCTCGAGGTGCTGTCCCGCATCGACGGTCACCAGGGCGAAGCCGTCCTCGATTCCCTCGCCGACATCAACCCCGCGCTCGGGCACCACGTGGCCGCGTTCGCCTTCGGCGACATGTACGACCGGCCCGGCCTCGACCCGCGCAGCCGCCAGCTCGTCACCCTCGGCGTGCTGACCGCGCTCGGCGGCTGCGAACCGCAGCTGAAGGTGCACATCGGCGCGGCGCTGAACGTCGGGCTCAGCCGCGAGGAAATCACCGAGGCGCTCATGCACTCGGCGGTGTACGCGGGATTCCCGCGAGCGCTGAACGCCACCTTCGCCGCGCGCGAGGTGTTCGCCGCCCGGGACGCGGAGGAAGCCGCCTGACGTCCGCGGAGCCCGGCGCGAGACCGCACCGGGCTTCCGTGGTCACCAGCCCCGGTTCTTCCTCGCTTCTTCCGCCATCTTTTCGGACTTGGCTTTCGCCTCCGCGGCGGCGTCCTTGACATCCTGTTTGCTGGGCTCGCCGACCTCGTCCAGGTACTTCTTCTTCTCGGGGTCGCTCCACTCCTTCGGGTCGTACTTCCCGTTTTCGAGGTCGTCCCAGTCCTTCTTGGTCGGCCCGACGCCCTGCTCGTTCCGGTTGCCCCATTCGGTGCGCATCTGGTTGCCGTCGAGCGGCTTGTCCGGGCGCTTCCAGTCCTTGTGCGGGTCCGTGTTGACGTCGATCGGCTTGCCCTTGTCGTCGAGCCGGTACGGGTGGCCGTCCGGGGCCTTGTTGTACTCGTCGATCGTGGGATGCCGCCCGGACGGCGAGGGCAGATTGTGGAAGCGGTCGATCATGCCGTCCACGTCTTTCTGCGTGTAGTTCTTCGGGTTTTCCTTGAGGTCGGTGAATTCGAGGAAGGACTTGTGCCACTTATCGAATTCTTCTTTTTTGCCGCCGGGCCAGTCGAAGTCCGAGCTGTCGCCGATGTCCCGGGTGGCCCGGTTCATCTCCTTGGGATCGGTGATGCGGTCCGCCTGCTGGCCGACCGGACGCCAGTTCTTGTCGAGATCCGGGTGGTCCTTGTGCTTGTAGCCGCCGCTCTTGTCCATGGAGTCGCTCGGCCACTTCGGGTTCTCGGTCTTGATGTTGTCGTTCTTGCCGACTTTGAGCTTGCCCGCGATCCCGTCCTCGATGTTGCCGATCCGGGTCGAGACGCCGCCGATCCCGGCGTTCGTGTGCTGCGGCCCGAGCGGCAGGTTCTTGGGCTGGTTGTGCAGCTTCGGCAGCTCTTCCTCGCCGTACTTCTTGGTCAGCGCGCTTTGTTTCTCGACCGGCTGCTCGTGCACCCAGTTCTTCAGGCCGTCGCGCATTTTCTGGAACGAGATGATGTGCCGCTGAGCCACATCGGGACCGGCCTTGTGGAACGGATCGTTTTTGTCACCGGTCTGGTTCTTGCGCGCGTTCTTGGCGTCTGAGTTCCACGCCATCCGGTCCCAGACGTCGTCCTTCTTTTTCTTCGCGTCCGATTTGCCGTCGGAGCCGCTGGAGCCGTCGTCGTTGTCGTCGCGCTTGCGCTTGTTGTCGGCCTTGCCCTTGCCCTTGCCGGTCGAGGAGGAACTGGTGCTCCCGCCGCCGTTGTCGGCGTTGTGCTTGGCCGTGGAGTCCGCGGGCGGCGGGTCGATGTCCTTGCCTTTGCCCTTGTCGCCGCATTTGAGGCCGAGCACGTCGGTGGCGGCGAACGGGTCGGGAACGTAGTTGCTCGGGTTCGGCCCGCCCTCCAGGCCCAGCGGGTCCTGGCTGATGTACCGGGCGGCGGCCGGGTCGTAGTAGCGGAACACGTTGTAGTGCAGGCCGGATTCGGCGTCCGCGTACTGGCCGGGGAACTGCAGCGGGATCCCGCCGGGCTGGACCCGGCCCCACAGCGAACGGCGGGCGCTCCAGGCGAGTCCGCCGTGTTCGTCGATCAGTTCGGTCGGCGTGCCGATGGCGTCGGTGACCACGGACGCGAACCGGTCGCCGCCGGGACCGCGTTCGAACTGGGTGACCGGTTCGTCGCTGCCCGGCCGGCGTTCCCAGGTGGTCGTCCGGCGCACTCCGGCCGGATCGGTGTGCTCCTGTTCGATGAGCACGAAGCCGTCCCAGACGAACCGGGTCGATTCCGCGACGGAACCGTCGGCCAGCAGCCGCTCCTTGGCGATCCGGCGGCCGAGCGGGTCATACCGGTAGCGCCACTGCGCGCCGTCCGGCGTGCGCAAGCCGGTGAGCAGCTCGCCGGTCCAGGAGTACTCCCACACCCGCACGCCACCCGGATGCACCTCGCGGTGCCGGATCCGGCGGCCGAGGGCGTCGTAGTCCGACGACAGACCGGAGCTGCCCGACCAGGCGGTCAGCTCACCGGCCGGGTTGTAGCGCAGCTCTTCCGTGCCCGCTGAGGAGGACACCGTGACCACGCGTCCGGCCGCGTCCCGCGTGTAGCCGGTCTTCCCGGAGCGGCTGTCCTGCACCGCGGCGAGGCTGCCGTCCGCGTAGTACTCGAGACCGCGCCGCCGCACCGGGGATGTTCCACGGGAAACCTGCTGCGCGGTGATCAGCCCGCGAGGGCCGAACGCCTGCTGCAGGGTGCTGATCCCGTCGGTGTCGCGGGCGAGGACGCGGCCCTCGTCGTCCAGCCGATAGCGCACGGTGTGTCCCGCGGTGGCCAGCGAAACCGGCCGGTCCTCCTCGTCGAACGTCCACACGCTCTCCGCCCCGGACGGCGTGCGGCGGCGGATGGTCTGGGCCTGCTCGTCGTAGGAGAAGTGCACCTCGACGCCGTCGATCGCCTCGCGGACGACCCGGCCGTACAGGTCGCGGTCGAACTCCACCACCGAGTCCGCGGACTCCGCGCGCACGACGTTGCCGACGGGGTCGTAGGCGTAGCGCACCGTGCGGTGCGGGCCGCGGATCTCGACCCGGTTGCCGAGCAGGTCGTACTCGTTCTCGGTGACCGAACCGTCCGGCTCGGTCACCGCGATGGTCTGTCCGGCCGCGTCGTAGGCGTAGGTCCGGGTCCGGCCGTCGAAATCGGTCTGCGCGACCAGCCTGCCGAGCGGGTCGTAGGTGAAGGTCCAGGTGCGGTTAAGCGGATCGGTCACCGACGTCAGCCGCAGCTCGGTGTCATAGGTGTAGCTCGTGCGCGCGCCGGAGGGGTCCACGACCGCGGTGACCACGTCGAACGGTCCGTACTCGCGCTTGGTCGCCCGGCCGAGTTCGTCGACGTGCTCGATCTCGTTGCCCTCGCGGTCGTACCGCCACATCGCGCGCTCGCGGCGCACCCCGACGCGCGAAGCGGGTTTGCCGTCGACCGTCCAGCCCAGTTGCACACGTCCGCCGCCGATCTCGGGAGCCGTGCGCGGCCTGCCGAACTGGTCCAGCTCCTCGCCGGAGACCTCGGCTTCGTCCGGAAAGCCGGACAACGCGGGCTCGGCGGGCTGGTCGTACCGGCGCTGCCAGGACCTTCCGTTGCCGTGCACGGTGATCGAGGCCAGCTCGACGCCGTCGTGCTCCAGTTCGGCGAGACTGCCGTCGGGGCGCGCGATGGTGAGCGGCGTGCCGTCGTCGGCGTAAGTGTACTCGGTGACCCGACCGAGCGGGTCGACCCGGCGGAGCAGATTGCCGTAGCGGTCCCACTCCGACAGCGTCACGTTGCCCAGCGGGTCGGTCTCCCGGACCGGCCGTCCCTCCGGGTTGTACTCGTATTCCGAGACGTGGCCGAGGGAATCGGTGAACCGGGTGACGCGGGCCGCGGGGTCGAATTCGAACGCGCCGCTGTAGAAGCCCTGATCGCCCTCGGTGCGCACGCAGCGGCCTTCGGCGTCGTAGACGTAGCGGTAGGAGACCCCGTTGCGGTCTTCCCAGCTGGTGACCCTGCCGTCGGGATCGTAGGTGTAGCGCATCGCCGTGCCCGAGGAGTTGATGACCTCGGAGAGATGGCCCCGGTAGTTGTAACGGTAGGAGCGCACGACGACGTCCGGAGCCGGGCCGGCGCCGATCATCCGCAGTTCGGTCACGCGGTGCCCGTCGGTGCGGAAGCCGACCTGGATCCCGCTGGAATGCGTGAGCGATTCGGGCGCGCCGGAGTCCGCATAGGACAGTTCGGTCCGCGCGCCGTCGGCGTCTTCGATCGAGCGCAGCGGCAATGCCTTGCCCTCGCCGGAAAACCGCAGGGTCCGGTCCGGACGGACCTGGTCGAGGGTGAAGCTGTCGTCGGCGTGCTTGGTCAGCGGCCAGCGCGCGCCCTCGAGCGGCAGCACCGGCTCGTCCCCGGCGGGCATCGGGTAGTAGAGGATGACGCCTTCCGGCCCGTAGTACCGGATGTACTCCTCGCCGAACTCCAGCCGCTGGTCCACAGTGGACGCCCAGGTCGGGCCGAACCAGCGCCCGGAGCGGTAGGACGACCGGTGCGTCCGCCGCATCAGCAGTTCCGGCAGTTCGAGGTCGTAGTCCTCGACGAGCACCTCGCCGCTGGAGATGACGACCGGGTCGGTCAGGCAGGGCGGATCGCCGTCCCCCTCGTTCTTCGCGTTGGACGCCTCGGTCTTGTCCTTCGCCGGATCGGGCCGCTCGTTCCCGCCGCGTTCGTTTTTGTTCGCTCCGCCACCGGATTCGCCGCCGCCCGGCGTCTCGTCCTTCGCGGGTTCGCGCGGAGGCGGTTCGTGGTTGCCGCCGCCCTTGTTTTCCGGCGGCGGCCCGTCGTGCGCACCGGAAGTGCTGGTGGACTCGTCCTTGACCGGCGGCGGCTTTTCGCTTCCGCCGCCGCCTTTTTCGTTCGGAGTGTCCTTCGCACCGGAGGGCTTGGTCGAGCCGCCGCCGGGAGACTTGATCTCCTTCGGCGTGTGCGTGGCCTCCTTGCCGCCGCCCTTGATGCTCTTCATCGACTTGGCGACGTTCTCGAACAGGCCCTTCGTCTTGGTGAGGAGCTTGCCGAGTTCCTTGAGCGCCTTGGTGAGGTTCTTGACCAGTTCGGCGATCTGCTTGGCGGTCTTGGCCACCAGGTTGACCACCTGCGGCACCACCCAGGCCATTCCGATGCCGAGGGTGAACAGCACCTGCAGCGCCCACGAGATCAGGTGCGCCACGACCTGGGCGATGATGTCGCGCACGAGCATCCGCACCGCGCCGACGACCTCGCCCGCGGTCTTCACGCCGCTGCCCGCGCCTTCGCATGCCTGTGCGGCGCCTTCGAGGGTCTTGGCGACCTCCTCGGCCTGTTTGCGGTAGGCGTCGGCGCTACTGCCCTCCCAGGACTCGATGTCCTTTTTGACCTGCGCGGCCAGATCCTGGGAGACGGAGGAGACCTCTTTGGCGACGTTCTTCCAGGTTTCGGAGTACGCGTGCACCTGGTCCGGGTCCCCGGCCAGTTTGTCCAGCGCTTCCTTGAGCGGCCCGACGTGTTCGATCAGCCAGCCGACGCCCGCGGCGAGGATCGCGCCGAACGGGTCCATCACCGCGGCGAGCGCTTCCATGCCGACCCCGACCGCGCCCATCACGGTCGCCGCCCAGTCGCCGGACTCGATGCCGTCCTTCAGGCCCTTTCCGGCCTCGAGGATCGAGATACCGGAGATCGCGGAGGTCGAGTCCTGCTTTTCGGCCACCAATGGATTCGACATACCGGCCCTTCTCCACGCTCAACACACTTCTCTTGGGCGCGCAGCCGAATTCGAACGCACGATCCCCCGCTGCAGGCTACCGACAGTTCCGGAGAGTTCGTCGCGGTGTTGCGCGGAATTACCCCTACGGTGCCCACACACGCCACGGTGGCGAGCGCCGAACAGCGGTAAGCGCACTGAACTCGCCGCGAGGCTCCGAATCTCGGAGGTTCGCGGCGGGTCAGGGAAGTGGAACCGCGGGCCGGTGCCGGTCGGGGGAGGGGAGTGCAACGGCACCGGCCCGCGGAGTTCTGGGTCGCGACCGGTGCGGAACAACCGGTGCGATGATCTTCAACCTAGCGTCCGATTACTGCGTCCGCTAGGTGTTCTGCCGGACATTTTTCGATTAATCGCGTTCGCGGGCTAGGGGTGGCCGAGGGCGGTCCGTCTCGCTCGGGGGGACGGACGGACCAACCCTCGGCCGGGCGAGGATGCCGGGCGATCGAGCCGGTTGGGGCTTCCGGTTCATCGCGCGCTCGCCAGTCGGGGTCGGGTTGGGTGCTCCGCCCGGAAACACCCAACCCGAGAGGTTCAGGCGCTGACCGGGCGCGGCTTCACCAAGGCGTGCCTGCCGGTGGTCTCCGCCGGCGATTCGGCTCGGCGGTTCTGGCCGGGGACGGCGGGAACCGCGGCGCGGCGGCGGGTCGGGCGGTGCCCGGCGGCGGACAGCGCCTGCGGGGCCAGACCGCCGGCGACCAGGTGCTCGTGCGCCACCTGCCACACCGAGCACGGGGCCTTGCAGCGGTGCCAGCGCGTCGAGCAGGTCGGGCAGTCGCCGCGTTCGTCGGGCTCGTGCGCCTGCAGCATCGCGCGCCAGCCCTCGGCCAGCCGGGGCAGTTCCGAGCGGGCGACCGAGATCAGCGACTGGGCGTCGGCGCGTTCGGCCAGGTCGGACAGCATGTCGAGGCGCTCCCAAACGGCGTTGCGGAGAACCTGACCGAGAACCTGATCCATGGGGAAACTCACCGTCACCTTTCCGCCATCGTGGCGGCTTCGTTGAGCGCGGCCCGGAGCTGGCCGAGCTGGCCGGACGTGAGGCGGGCGGTCTCCCCAGGCGGGGAAACCACGACGACCTCGTCGTCCTCGACGAACACCGTCACGGCGCGCTCGCGGCTGATGAGATCTCCGCATTGCACGCGCCACACGACCTGGCCGCCCTCGAAATGCCGCACGCCCGCGGTACGCGGGTCAGCGGACACCGAAGCGGCGACAGCGGAAGCGACAGTAGGCGGCACCGGGCGCGCCGTGGCGATTCCCGGTGCGGCTGGCCGAACGGACCGCACCGCGGTCCCGGCTTGTCCTCCACCGAGCGAATCCACGAACTCCACTGTCCCTCCACGCTTTCTCGTCCCGGGCGGCTGCACCTTGCGGGATGCATCTGCGCCGGCAGATCTGTGTCGTCGGGTCCATCGCTCTCCGTGATCGCCGCGGGTGTGCGGGCGGTGACGGAGATCTGGCAACTACAGTGAAGTGAAACCGGGTGCGAGAGAAGGTCGAAACCGCGTCATAGCGGCGACCGGGCCGCGTTCCACGGTAAGCGGTCAGAGGAGTTCGGCCCTGCCGATCAACCCCGCTGTCCGCGCGTTTCACAAGGTTCTCGCGTGTGCTTAGGGTGCTGATCAGACGCCCAGGAGACGGTGAGGGGGCGCAATGGCAATGGATGCCAGTGCTGGCAGTGGTTCCGGAGTCTCTCACGCAGACTCCCGGTCAGGCAGTCCGGTCCCGGCCGACGCCTGGGAACAGCCCGAGATGCGGGAGGCGCTCGCCGCCCGCGAGGTCAGCGCCGTGTACCGGCTGTTGCGCAAACACGGAGTATCGCAGCGCCAGATCGCCGCGATGACCGGCCAGTCGCAGTCCGAGGTGTCGGAGATCCTCAAGGGTCGCCAGGTCATGGCCTACGACGTGCTCACGAGAATCGCCGACGGCCTGGGTGTCCCCCGTGGATACATGGGTCTCGCCTATGACGAGACCACGGCGATACGGGTCGTCGGCGCGTCCGACGGCCGGCAGGCTGAGGAGGACGAGTCCGTGAAGCGACGGAGGTTCCTCGCGCACGCCGCCCAGGTCACGATGGGTGCGGCGGTGTTCGGTCCGGAATCCGGCACGTGGTCGGAGGCGCCCGCGCGCACCCCCGCCCCCGGGCGCATCGGGACGACCGACGTGCGCCAGGTGGAGGCGGCGACCAGGGCGTTGCGCGCGCTCGATTACCAGTACGGCGGCGGTTTCTGCCGCGACGCGGTCGTCGCGCAGCTTTCCTGGGGCCAGCAGATGCTCGACTCCAGCGCGGCCGACCAGGTCAAGCAGCGGCTGTTCACCGCGATCGCCGACCTGCACAGCCTCGCCGGATGGACGTCCTTCGACACCGGCCTGATGGATTCCGCCCGCGGGCATTTCGCGCAGGCGCTCGACCTGGCCAAACAGGGCGGCGACCACCACCTGGTGGCGAACGTGCTGTACCGGATGGGCCGCGTTTACCTGCACCAGGACGCCGCGAACGACGCGCTGAAGCTGTTCCAGCTCGGCCAGATCGCCGCGCAGGAATCCGGTTCCGAGCTGGCCGTCGCCGTGCTCTGCGCCAACGAGGCGTGGGCCTACGCGATGATGGGCAACGAGGAGCAGTCGGTGAAGCTGCTCGGCCGGTGCAAGGACGAATTCGCGCGCGCCGACCTGGCCTCGGCCGAATCGTGGGTCAAATTCTTCAACGAGACCGACGTCTACGCGATGACCGGCACCGTGCACACCGTGCTCGCGATGAAGAACCCCGAGCACACGAAGTACGCGATCCCGGCGCTGAGCCGGGCGGTCGACGCCTACACCGACGACATGGCGCGCAGCAAGGCGTTCATGCTGAGCGCGCTCGCCACGAATCACCTGCTCGAAGGCGATATCGACCACGGTGTGAAGATCGGCGGCAAGGCCATCGAATGCGCGGAGAGCATCAAATCCGCGCGGGTCAAGGACCGGATGCGGCCGCTGCAGGTGGAGGCCGAACGGCGCCGCAACAACCCCGACGCCCGGGACCTCGCCGACCGGCTCAAGATCTTCTACGCGGCCTGAGCCGACCGGATTCGCCTTGCCCGAAGGCAGGTTCACCCCTGCGAAACTGCGCCGGGTGCTCGTCGCCACGTGCGCTCGGCTCGGCCTCGACCCGGCGGGCGCGCGCCTGCTGCGGTTCACCAACAACGCGGTGTTCGCGCTGAACGGGGCACCGGTCGTCGTGCGGATCGTCGGGTCCACCAAACTGCGCCACCGCGTCGGCACGGTCGTGCGCGTGGCCGAGCATTTCGCCCGGCACGACGTGCCTGCGGTCCGGCTGCTGGCCGGGATCGAGCAACCGCTTGACGTGCAAGGACATCTGGTCACGGTCTGGGATCTGGTGCCGTTCGCCGGACCGCCGCCGACGCCGGCCGACCTGGCCGGACTGCTGCGGCAAGTGCACGCGCTGCCTCCGCCGGACGGCCTGCCGGAGTGGGAACCGCTGCGCTCGGTCGAGGACCGGGTGGCCGACGCGGAGGAGCTCGCCGACGCCGACCAGCGGTTCCTGCTGGAGCGCTGCGCGCAGGTACAGGATCGGCTCGACACCCTGGATTTCCCGCTGGCCAGGGGATTCGTGCACGGCGACGCGCATCCGGGAAACGTGCTGCCCGGCCCGGACGGCCCGGTGCTGTGCGATTTCGACTCCTCCTGCGTCGGCCCGCCGGAATGGGACCTGACGCCGCTCGCCGTCGGCCGCGAGCGGTTCGGTGACCCGCCCGCCCAGTACGCGGAGTTCGCCACGACCTACGGATTCGATGTGACGGCCTGGCCGGGGTTTTCCGTGCTCCGGGCGGTGCGGGAGCTGAAGCTGACGACGAGCGTGCTGCCGATTCTGCGCAGTCATCCGCCGGTGCGGGCTGAACTGCGGCGTCGGCTGGCGGACCTGCGCGACGGCCGGACGGCCACCGCGTGGACGAGATACCGTTGAGCGGGATTCTGCACGTGCATTCGCCGACTGCAGATGACCGTTCGCCGCTTTCCCGTCGATGGCTGACGAGGTATCGCTGCGCAGCGATAATTCGGTCCGGCAGGTCGCCCCACTTAGCGTACTGCTAGTCCCATTGTGCAAGTTGCGGCTACCCGCCGTTACTTCGGCCGCTCAGGACACCGCGACCGGGGCTCGGGTGAGCACTACGGCGAACCCGAAAGCGAGACCCATCACGGTCAGTTCCAGCGTGGCCCACGACGCGAGCGCCGTCCGCTGGTGTCGCACGATGCGCGGCATCAGCCGCCACCGCAAGTTGGCGGCCAGCAGCGCGATCGCGCCGGTGCACAGCACCTTCAGCACCATCAGCTGCCCGTACGGCGTCGTGAAGACGCCCGCCCAGAAGCCGATCGTCGGATTCGCCAGGATTTCCACGATGCCGTTGAACAGACCGGTCACCGCGGAGAGCACCAGGCACAGCGTCGCCAGTTTCGAGAACCGCGGCAGCGCGTGCGCGAGCAGCGTCCGGTTGGCCGCGAGCAGCACGATCATCGCGCCGAGGCCGCCGCACCAGGCGACCGCGCTCATCACGTGCAGCTCCATCGAGATCATCGTGTAGTCGTGATAGGCCCAGTTCGACGCGTGGCCGGTGACCGGCAACGGCAGCAGCGCGAACATTCCCAGGCCTACCCGCACCTCGGCGGGTACCTTCTCGCCCTTGCGCAACGCGACGAACCCGAGCGCGGCGTGCAGCAGCGCGAGCACCGCCACGATCACCAGCGCCTTACCCGCGCCGACGTCCGCGATATAGCTGCCGATGTCGCCCGCGGTCAGCATCCGCTTGCCCGGTTTGTACTCCGCGGTCTGCAGGATCAGCGCGACCACCGCGGTCGCCGCCCAGATCAGCGCGGCGGCGACCGCGGCGGGACGAGCCCGGCGCATGACCGGTTCGGTGAGCTTCGGCCGGTCGTAGCCGACCAGCACGGACAACAGGGCCAGCCCGATCGTCGCGACCGCCGCCAGATCCAGCAGCACGCGCACGATCGGGATGGCCGCCGAGACCACCTCGCTGGGTTCCACCACGCCCGGAATGGGCGAGGACGCGGTGAGCGCGATGCCGATCAGCGCGCCCAGCAGTCCGGCGACGACCACGCAGGCGAGCGTGGCCCAGCGGATCGCGGAGGTGGTCTCGGCTCGCGTCACTGGTCCGCCTTGTCCGATCCGGGGTCGCGGCCGGTGCGCAGCGCGACGGTGAGGCCGATCGCGAGCAGCACCACCGCACCGGCGATCCATACCCAGATCGGCACGCCGCTCGACGAGGAATCCGCCGGGGCCGACTGGGCGGGAGCCCCTGCCGCCTTGGCCGCCTCGCCCTTGGCCGGGGTGCCGTTGCCCGCGGTGGTGAGGGTGAACGGGATCTCGCCGGACACCGGGTGCCCGTCGGCGGAGAGGACCCGGTAGCCCACGGTGTACTTGCCCGCCGGGCCGAGCGGCCGCAGCGGCGCGCTGAGCACGTTGTTCTCCACCGTCACCGGACCCTCGGCCCACTGGCTGCCGTCCGGGCCGGTCACCGCGATCTGGTTGACGTCGGCGTTCTGGACGTACTGGTCGAACGTGAGCGTGACCTTCGCCGGGCCCTTGGCGACGGACGCGCCGTTGGCCGGGTCGGAGTTGATCAGCACGTTGTGCGCGAGCGCCGGGGTGGCCACGGCGAGCAGGGCCACCCCGGAAATCGCCAGCGCGAGAAGCGCTTTACGCATTACTTGGTTCCTTCGGTCTTTCCTGCGGCCGGGCGACGGGAACGCAGCACCGCGCCCGCGCCGACGCCGAGCCCGAGCGCGCCGACCACGAGGCCGGCCCCGCCGAGCCAGCGCGCCGTGTTGTCCGACGCCGGCGCGGCTTCGGCGTTGTCACCGGCGGCCGTGGTCTGCGCGTGGCCGCCGTGCTCCGACGATTCGGCGGCGGCGAGCTTGACGGTCGGGGCCGGGTGCTCCGGCTCCTCGCCGCTGGGCGGGGTGGGCTGGTTCCAGTCCACCACTTTGCCACCCTCGTACGTCTGGATGGCCGGGAACTCGAGCTGATCCACATTGGACGGCAGCGGGCCGCCGCTGATCTGGAACTCCTGGAATTCGGTGGTGCCGATCTTCGTGCCCGGCTGCGCGGTCCAGACGACCTTCGTGACCGCCTCGGTGATCTTCGTGCCGGACGCGGTGGTCACCGGCTGCGGCAGCTTGGACTTGGTGACCTCGGCGGTCCAGCCGGGGATCGGCTTGGTGCGGATGTTGCCGATGCCGTAGTCCGGTTTGACGTCGATCTCGACCTTGACGGTGCCGAGCTTCGCGTCCTCGTTCGGGACGCGGAAGAAGATCGTGCCGTAGCCGCCCTTGGCCGGCTGGGCGCCGTAGACGTTGGCGGTCACGTGTGCGGACGCGATACCGGCTCCGAGCAGACCGGTGGCGGCGACGGTCGCGGCGAGCACGCCGGCGCGACGGAAGACATGGTGGGACACAACTGCTCCTGAACAGGGAAGGGCCGACGGAGGACGAAGCCCGCGCCGGAAAAGGGAAAGGGGGTGGTGAGTGCTGATCACGGTGAGAACCGGGATTGCGCTCACGAGAAGTTCAGGAGCACCCAGGAGGTCCGCGTCGTCCCCGGACGCGGCGAAGTTCAACGGTCAGCAACGGCACCGCACCAGCCGCTCGCGGCCGCGCGATGCCAGCCGCCGCCACTGGAACCGGCAGCGGCCGGATCAGCAGCGGAAGAATCACCCGCACCACGCGCAGAACCGCGAGCAGCATCGCGTCCGCCCGGGCCAGCACCAGCGCGGTGAGCAGAGTCGCGACGGCGTGCGCCGCGGTCATCGCCCAGCCGTCCGGCGCGGTAGCCGCACCGCTCGGGTCGTGTCCGCCGAGCGTCGTCAGCACGAGGTGCATGACGAGCTGTCCGCCGCCGAGCACCGCGATCGTGCCCAGCGGTCCGCGGGCCCGGCCGGCGAGCGCGGTGGCGGTCCAGCCGAGCAGGCCGGTCAGCAGCAGGGTGAGCGCGGGATCCGGCAGCCCGCCGTCGGCGGCCGCGTGCGCGGTGACGGCGAGTGACGCCGAACTCAGAGCGAGCAGTCCGCCGCGGACAGCGGCGAGTGCGCCGCGATGCCGGGCCGGAGTGCTCATTCGGGCAGCTTAACGGCACTCCGGTGGGTGACTGAAGCCTCTCGAATGGTGAACACCTGCGGAAAACGGCCAGGTAGGCGGGTCTCGATCCGGTAAATACCGCCCGGTGGGGCCCATCGCTTCGGTTGCCGACCCCTCGCTGATGCGAAACGGTGGGTAATCACAACCGAGAAGTGGGGGTTTCGACCGTATCCGTTCCGGGTAGTCACCCTGCCGATTGATGGGCTACTCCGAACGGGTGACGTCCGGGGCTCGCAAGCTGGCGGGAGAACGAATACGGATGAACCTCTTCGAGTACATCTCGGACCGGTGGGGAAGGCTGCTGCTCCAGGCATGGCTGCACACCAGCATGGTGGTGCAGTGCACGATCCTCGCCGCGATCCTTGGCGTGCTGATCGGCATCGCCGTCTACCGCAGCCCCATCGGCTCCGCAGTCGCCACGGCGCTGGCCAGCACGATCCTCACCGTCCCGTCGTTCGCCCTGCTGGGTCTGCTGATCCCGCTCTCGGGCCTCGGCTCGACCACGGCGGTGATCGCGCTCGTGCTCTACGGCCTGCTGCCCATCGTCCGCAACACGATCGTCGGCCTCGACGCGGTCGACCCGGCGATCACCGACGCCGCCCGCGGCATCGGGATGAGCAGGCTCTCCGTGCTCACCCGGGTCGAACTGCGGCTGGCCTGGCCGGCGATCCTCACCGGCATGCGGGTCGCCACGCAGATGCTCATGGGCATCGCGGTGATCGCGGCCTACGCCAAGGGCCCCGGCCTCGGCGCGGAGGTCTTCTCCGGCCTCACCAACGCCGGGAGCACGAACTCCCTCAACCAGGCCCTCACCGGCACCGTCGGCGTGGTCATCCTCGCGCTGGTGCTCGACGGCGTCTACGTCCTGATCAAGCGATTCACCATTTCTAGGGGTGTCCGTGGCTGAGCACACTGCGACCGAAGAAAACGTCTCCGGCGTCGAGATCGAACTGGACCACGTCACCAAGCGCTACTCCGGCACCCGCGCCCCGGCCGTCGACGACTTCTCGATGGTCGTGCCCGCGGGCAAGATCGTGGTGTTCGTCGGTCCGTCCGGCTGCGGCAAGACCACCACGATGCGGATGATCAACCGCCTGATCGAGCCGTCGTCCGGCCGCATCACCATCGGCGGGCAGGACGCGCTGAAGCTCGACGTGGACACCCTGCGCCGGCAGATCGGCTACGCGATCCAGCAGGCCGGGCTGTTCCCGCACTTCACCGTCTCGCAGAACATCGCCGTCGTGCCCGGCCTGCTCGGCTGGGACAAGAAGAAGGTGACCGCGCGGGTCGAGGAGATGATGGACCTGGTCGGGCTCGACCCGGCCGATTTCCGCGACCGCTACCCGCGTCAGCTGTCCGGCGGACAGCAGCAGCGCGTCGGCGTGGCCCGCGCGCTCGCCGCCGACCCGCCGGTGCTGCTGATGGACGAGCCGTTCGGCGCGGTCGACCCGATCACCCGCGGCAACCTGCAGGACGAACTGCTGCGGCTGCAGACCGATCTGAAGAAGACGATCGTCTTCGTCACGCACGACTTCGACGAGGCGGTCAAGCTCGGCGACCGGATCGCGGTGCTCGGCAACCAATCGAAGATCCTGCAGTACGACACGCCGGAGTCGATCCTGGCGAACCCGGCGGACGACACCGTCGCCGGTTTCGTGGGCGCCGGTGCTTCGCTCAAGCAGCTGACCCTGCTGCGCGTGCGCGACGTCGAACTGCAGCAGGACGCGCTCACCACGACGATCGACGAATCGCCCGCCGACGTGCGGGAGAAGCTGAGCAAATCGCGCAAGCCGTTCGCGCTGGTGCTCGATCAGCGGCGGCGGCCGATCCGCTGGGTGCACGTGCGCGAGCTGACCAACGCCACGTCGCTGGGTTCGGTCGGCAAGCCGCTGCGCGACATCGTGAGCCTCCAGTCGACGCTGCAGGACGCGCTCGAGGCGATGCTCGCCGAAGGCGGTTCGGTGCCGGTCACCGGCGCACGCGGCGAGTACGCGGGCACGATCAAGCTGGACACGGTCATCGCGACGATCCAGCAGCTCCGTGACGAGCACGCCGACGACCACGTCGACGAGGACGGGGCCACGGAATGACCGCTGCCGTCGATACCGGTTTCAGTACCGAGTCAGGCTCCCGCCGCGCGGAACGCGTCCGGCTGTTCGCCCAGCCCGTCGTGGTCGTGCTGATCGTCGCGATCACGCTCATCTGGGTGTTCGCCAGCGGGCTCACCGCGACCGAGAAGGAAACGCTCAACGCGGAGTCGCTGTTCACCGCGCTGCGCGACCACGTGGCGATGACCGTCGTGGTCACCGCGATCGTGGTGCTGGTGGCGGTGCCGCTCGGCATCATCGTGACCCGGCCGTGGGCGAAATGGCTCGCGCCGGTCTTCCTGGCGATCGCGAACATCGGTCAGGCCGCGCCCGCGCTGGGCGTGCTGGTGCTGTGGTTCATCTTCACCGGCGCGGTCGGCGGGCTCTGGGTCGCGGCGCTGCCGCTGGCGTTCTATTCGCTGCTCCCGGTGCTGCGCAACACGATGGTCGGCATTCAGCAGGTGGACCCGTCGCTCATCGACGCGGGCCGCGGCATCGGGATGTCCGCGCAGAAGGTGCTGTGGCGGGTGGAAGTCCCGCTCGCCGTCCCGCTGATCCTGGCCGGCCTGCGCACCTCGCTCGTGCTGGCGGTCGGCACCGCGACGTTCGGCATGTTCGTCAACGCCGGCGGGTTCGGGCTCCTGATCGACACCGGCTACAAGCTCAACCTCACCAAGGTGCTGATCACCGGTTCGGTGCTGGCCGTCGCGCTGGCGCTGCTGGTGGACTGGCTGGGCGCGGTCGCCGAGCAGTACTTCGGACCGAAGGGACTGCGCTGATGAACGTCCTGAAAAAGGCGGGCGCGCTGGTCGGCGCCGCCCTGCTCGCCGGGACGCTCTCGGCGTGCGGGCTCGACGTCAACACCTCGATCCCGTTCAAGATCGAGCCGGGTTCGATCCGGCCGATCCCGTCGCTCGAAGGCCAGCGGGTGGTCGTCGGGTCGAAGGACTTCACCGAGAACATCATCCTCGGCTACATGGCCGAAATGGCGCTGAGCGCGGCGGGCGCGGACGTCATCGACCTCACCGACATCAAGGGGTCGAACTCGTCGCGGCAGGCGCTGCTCAACGGGCAGACCGACGTGACCTGGGAGTACACCGGCACCGGCTGGATCAACTACCAGGGCAACGAGCTGCCGGTGCCGGGCGGGGAGAAGGCGCAGTACGAGGCCACGAAGAAGGCCGACGCGGAGAAGTACGGCGTCACCTGGCTGAACTACTCGCCGCTGAACGACCAGTACGCGTTCGCCACCACCGAGGCGTACGCGGCGAAGAACAACCTCAAGTCCACGTCGGACCTGGCGAAATTCCTCACCGAGCATCCGGACCAGAACCGGTTCTGCCTGGAAACTGAGTTCACCAGCCGCCAGGACGGGTTCCCGGCGGCGGTGAAGGCGTACGGGTTCAAGAACCCGAAGATCGAGAACTTCGGGATCGGCACCATCTATTCGGCGGTGGCCAACGGCACCTGCCCGGTCGGCGAGGTGTTCACCACCGACGGCCGGATCTCCGGGCTGAACCTGCGCGTGCTCGAGGACGACAAGAAGGCTTTCCCGCAGTACAACGCCGCGGCGACGCTGCGAACGGAGTTCCTGAACCAGCACCCGGAAATCCGCGGTCCGCTGGAGAAGGTGGCGGCGGCGCTCGACAACAAGCAGATGGTCGAGCTGTGCAAGAAGGTCGACGTGGACGGCAAGGACGCCGGCACCGTCGCGCACGAGTGGATGCTGGAGAAGGGCTTCATCAAGTAGCGCCCGAGGTCCGTGAAGGGAACCCTGAGGGACTCTGAGTCCCTCAGGGTTCCCCTCACGGCTTTTCAGATGCCCAAGCGGTGCAGCAGCTGGTCTTCCAATCGCTCCAGTTCGCCGGTCACCGCGCGGTGCGCGGCCTTGCGCCGAGCGGCGGGCATGCGCTCGGCGGCGCGCACCGTGGCCGACAGCTGCTCCAGCGTCGACTGCGTATCGGCGGCGAACTTCTGGTCCGCGTCCGTCGCCTTCGCCGACTTCTTCAGCTCGCCGAGGCCCTGCACGAGACCCGCGATCCGGGCGTGCAGCGCCGCGCCGCGGCCGGTGTACTCGCCGAGCTGGTCGACGGCGACACCCAGCTTGCGGGCCTGGTAGCGGTCGTATGCCTCCCGCGCCGCGCCCGCCGCGCGGACCGCGTACGGCGCGAGCACCGGCAGCACCGCCGGTCCCAGCACCTTGGCCACCGCGACCGCGTTCTTCGCCTTCTTCGGGGTGATCCGGGCTTCACCCTCGTCCTGTTTGGCCTTGTCTTGCTTGGCCTTGCGCGCCATGGCCGTTACCTCCCACGCCTTCTCCGGATGAACTTACTGGTCCCCGACGTGACGGGCATGTCGGCTCGCGCGGGGAATGTCGTACCCACGATCTATTGTGATCGCTATGGGAGACGAGGTGTTGCTCGACGCGGGAGCAGTGAGTCGTTGCCGCCGCCGGGTGCACCTGGAACACGACCCGGCGATGCGGGACGTGCCGCTGCCGCCGCCGGATCCGACGGCGCAGCAGCGCATCGACGACGCGACCGCGCACCGCGAGGAAATCCTCGAACAGCTGGTCGCGGCCTCGGGGCCGGACGCCACCTGGGCGCGGGTGCCGCGCACCGCGTCCGCGGGAGAGCGAGTGCGGCTCACCCAGCAGGCGTTCGCCGAGGGCACGCAGTACATCTGGGGCGCGCTGCTGCCCCCCGATCCGGTCGGGCACCGGCGCGGCGGGATCGATCTGCTGGTGCGCGTCGGCGAGGGATACGTGCCGGTGCTGGTCGTCCGGCACCGGATCACCGACCGCGGCCAAGGCGCGCCCACCACCGCCATGACGGAGCTGGATCCGGCGCGTCGTTCGCCGGACCAGTTGCGCAAGGTGCGTTCGCAGCCGCGAGACCAGCTGCGGCTCGCGCACCTGCGGCGAATGCTGGAGTCGTACCAGCTGGCGGCCGGCGGACAAGCAGTCGGCGGCGTGATCGGTCTCGACGCTGATGTCGTCGTCTGGCACGACCTCACCGCGGGCACCTGGCCGGGCGGCCGCAGCGCACTGGACGAGTACGACTCGCGGTTCGAAGACCGGCTCGCCGTGGCGACCGCGGCCGCGACCGGTGCCGAAGCGCTGGCCGCGCCTTCGCGGGTGCTGGAGTGCAGGCGGTGCCCGTTCTGGGCCACCTGCGAGGTCGTGCTCACCGAAACCCGCGACGTGAGCCTGGTGGTGCGCGGCGAGGACGCGGGCGAGCTGCGGCGGGTCGGAGTGTCCACTGTGGACAAGCTGGCCGCGCTGGACCCGGCCGCCGAGGCGCCGCCGATGAACTGGACCGGCGGCACGTTCTCCGACGCGATCATGCTCGCCCGGGCGTGGCTGGCGGATCTGACCGTGGTGCGCCGCACGCCGCGGGTGGAGGTGCCGCGCGCGGACGTCGAGGTCGACGTGGACATGGAGAGTTTCGGCGACGCCGGGGCTTACCTGTGGGGAACGCTGCTGTCCGGAGTGGACATCGGGGTGCCGCGGGGGTACCGGGCGTTCGCGACCTGGGAGCCGCTGCCGACGGTGGACGAGGCGCGGTCGTTCGCCGAGTTCTGGGCGTGGTTCACCGACGTGCGGGAGCGGACTCTCGCCGCCGGGCTGACCTTCCGGGCGTATTGCTACAACGCGCTCGCGGAGAACCGGTGGCTGTTCGGGTCGGTCGAGCGGTTCCGGGAGTACTCCGGGGTGCCGGAGAAACGGGCCGTGCAGTCCTTTGTGGACTCTGACGAGTGGGTGGATCTTTTCCTCAGCGTGACCGATCAGTTCCTGTGCTCGCGGGGCAAGGGACTGAAGGTGATCGCCCCGGTGGCCGGGTTCGCCTGGCGGGATCCGGAGGCGGGCGGCGAGGCGTCGATGCGCTGGTACCGCGACGCGGTCGGCATGGACGGCGAGGTCCCCGACGACGAGCAGCGCGAGCGGCTGCTGCGCTACAACGAGGACGACGTGCTGGCCACCAAGGCCCTGCGGGAGTGGATGAGCGGGCGGGCCCAGGACGAGGTCCCGTACATGCTGGACCTCTGATTCCTCCCGGAAGCCGCGGTGGCCCCGGAATTTCCGCACGGAGACAGCGAAACGAGTGTTAGCGGTTCCGAAGGGCTGTCGCCGAGCAGGGTAGGCGGCTGACCTGCGAATGGCGCCGGGGGTGTGCTGCAGTGTCCGGGCAGCACACTTGACCCGGCAGGAGGTTATTCGCCCGCGCGCAGTTTCTTGTTTTCCCGCTGGGACTCGTGGAGCTGGTCCTCAAGGGCGACGATGCGGCAGGCGGCGTCGACGGCCGTGCCCTGGTCGACCAGTTCGCGCACGCGTGCGGCGAGACGCAACTGCTGGCGGGAGTAGCGGCGATGCCCGCCGGACGAGCGCTGCGGCTCGATCAGACCGGCCTCGTCCAGGCTGCGCAGGAAATTCTGGCTGGTGCCGAGCATCTCGGCGGCCCGGCCCATCGTGTAAGCGGGGTACTCGTCGTCATCGAACTTGTCCGCCCCGCTTGAACCCGCGGACGGGGTACCGCGTGGGTCAGGGATCATTCCACCTCCACATCACAAGGGACCCCGGGTGCCACGCGGCACCCGGGGTCCCAGGGTTGGGTTTCATCATTGTCAACCGGCCGTGAGGCCGACTTCTGGTATCCGCGAGGTCCGTTCACCGGACAAACTGCGCGGAGATCGCTGATTCGTAACCGAGAACCACCTGCCAATCTGATGGGACTGCGGTACCCGCGCGGCATTGCTGCTCCGCCGCCGCGGGCGATCCAATGATGTTCCCGTTCCCTTCTTTCCGGTGTTTTCCTCTTGCGGTGTTGCACTTCCGGTACTGCTTCTACTGCTGGTACTGCTTCTACTGCTTCGAACGTCACCGGCTGGAACCCTTCCGCTGATCGGCCCCAGCACGCGTAACGCCGCTGGTCACTGCCCGGAACCCCATCGAAAATCGGCTCCGGCCACCTGACCGTTTCCGCACCGCGTGACTTGCCGGTGCGTTTACTGCAACTGCGTTTCCTGCACGGTCCCGGTCGAAACCCGTTCGTTAAGCGGCTTCGTCCTGCTTGACCGTCTTGTCTCACCTCACGGGCAGTTCGTCATCTCCCGTGCCTGATTGACGTTGTCTCTCTCGTACAAAGAGGATGCTACCCACCATCGGCATCGAATGTCTACCCCGACCGCCATAGATTTTCTCCAAGTTAGGTCCTCGGCCGGATTTCCGATATACTCGTCGGCGAGTACTCGTCCACGAGGAGGTTCGGCGTGAAGCGGCGGAAGGTGTCCAACATGCTGGGCCTCGCCGTGCTGGCCACGTTGTGCGAGCGGCCGATGCACCCGTACGAAATCGGCAATGTCCTGCGGGGGCGCGGCAAAGAGGGCGACCTGAAGATCAAGTGGGGCTCGTTCTACACAGTGGTCGGCAACCTCGAAAAGCACGGCTACATCGAGGCGGTCGAGAACGTGCGGGACGGCGCCCGGCCGGAGCGGACCGTGTACCGGATCACCGGCCCCGGCCAGGCCGAGCTGGAGGATTGGGTCGCCGAGCTGCTCGGGACGCCCGATCCGGAGCCGACTCGGTTCCACGCTGGGCTGTCGGTGATGCTCGCGGTCGGGCCGGATGTCGTCGACCAGCAGCTGGGGCACCGGATCGGCGAGCTGGAGCGGATGATCGACGACCGCGTCCAGATGCTGGAGGAGGCGCGAACCCAGCTGTCCCGGCTGTTTCTCGTGGAGAGCGAATACCAGCTGGCGATGTGGCGCGCGGAGGCCGAATGGGTCCGCGGGCTGCGCGAGGAGCTGGCCTCCGGAGCGATTCCGGGGGTCGGGGAATGGCGGCACTACCGGGAAACCGGGGAGCTGCCCGACATGAGCGCCTTCGTCAAGACCGAAGGCGAATAAAGAGGTCCCGGAGGAGGTGCTGGCACACCGCCGCCGGGACCGGGAACCGTCGAACTGGAAACCGCTGGTGCGGAATCTGTCCTCAGGCCGCGTCGAGAAGGATACCGGCCCCGCGGCAACCGGTTCGGTCTCAACCGAACAGGGAGAAGCACATGGGGAACACCCAGGTCAAACGTCATCGCACGAAACTGCTGCCGGAGATGGAGGGGCCGATCGCGCGGGCATACGCGCGCGGGCGCGGCACCGAACCGCAGCTCGTGCAGTACCGCGAATCGGCAGAAATGCTGGCCGCGGACCTGGCCGAGGGCACTGACCTGCTCGAGGTCGCGCCAGGGCCGGGTTTCTTCGCCGTCGAGATGGCCCGCACCGGGCGGTGCACGGTGACCGGACTGGACGTCAGCCGCACGTTTGTCGAGCTGGCCAGGGAGTACGCGAAAGAACAGGGCGTCCCGGTGGACTTCCGCCGAGGCGACGTCGCGGCGATGCCGTTCGCGGACGGATCGTTCGACTTCCTGATCTGCCAGGCGGCGTTCAAGAACTTCGCCGACCCGGTGGACGCGCTCGACGAGATGCACCGGGTGCTGCGGCCCGGCGGCGTCGCATTGGTGCAGGACTTGAGCAAGAGCACCACGGACGCGGAGCTCGACGCCGAGGTCGCGCGGATGAATCTCGGTCCGGTGGCCACGTTCACCACCGTCCGCACGCTTCGCGGGCTGCGGCGGCGGGCGTACACGCCGGAGCAGTTCCGCGCGACCGTCGCGGAGTGCAAGTTCCGCACCTGCGAGGTGACCCCGGACGGGATCGGCCTCGAGGTGCGGATGCGCAAGGCGTGACCTGAACAGCAGGGTGTGCCGCCGAGGGGGCGGCACACCCTGCTGTTCAGCAGGTCAGCGCGGGGCCATCCGCAGCGAGCCGTCCATGCGGACGACCTCGCCGTTGAGGTAGTCGTGGTCGATCAGCGACACAGCGAGCTGCGCGTACTCGTCCGGCCGCGCCAGCCGCTTCGGGAACGGCACGCCGGCGGCGAGGCCGGCCCGGAACTCGTCGCTGACGGTGGCGAGCATCGGGGTGTCGACGATGCCGGGCGCGATCGTCAGCACGCGGATGCCGTGCGAGGCGAGGTCGCGCGCGGCGGGCAGGGTCATCCCGACCACGCCGCCCTTGGACGACGCGTACGCCACCTGCCCGATCTGGCCGTCGAACGCGGCGACGGACGCGGTGTTGATGATGACGCCGCGTGCGTCGTCGGCCAGCGGCTCGGTCTTCGCGATCGCTTCGGAGGCGATGGTGACCACGTTGAAGGTGCCGATCAGGTTGATCTGGATGACCTTCGCGTACAGCCCGAGGTCGTGGCGGCCCTTCTTGGACAGGATGCGCGCGGACGGCCCGATGCCGGCGCAGTTGACCACCGTGCGCAGCGGTACGCCGGAGCCGGCCGCGGTGTCGACGGCGGCCTGCACCTGGTCCGGGTCGGTCACGTCGGCCTCGACGTAGGTGACGCCTTCGACCTGCTCGGCCTTCTCGATCGAGGGCGCGAGGTCGAGGGCGAACACTCGCGCGCCTTTCGCGGCCAGTGCCTTGGCGGTCGCGCCGCCGAGACCGGACGCGCCACCCGTGACGAGCGCTGCGGTGTCGGTGATCTGCATCTTCAGCCTTCCTCCTGCTCTCAGGTGCCGCGGTGCACCTCCGCGCCCAGGTTAACGCTCGTTCGCACCCGTGCCGGAGTGTGCCGCCTCACCCGCTGTCTCGTCGCGAGGAGTATTCGGCCGCGACCGCTTCCGTTAGCACTGAGGTCAACTCCGGCTGTCACCTTCAGCACCATGAGCTCAGCTCGGATCGTGGTGGTAGGGACGGGATACGTCGGATTGACCACGGGGGCTTGTCTCGCGAGCCTCGGGCACCGCGTCACCTGTGTGGACGTGGACGTGGCGAAAGTGAACCGGCTGTCGGCCGGCCGCGTGGACATCCTCGAACCAGGACTCGCCGAATTGGTTTCCCGCGGACTGGCGAACGGACGGCTGTCGTTCGTCGTCGGAGCGCGGGAAGCCGTTCGTGGCGCGGAAGGGGTGTTCCTCTGCGTGCCGACGCCGATGGGCGCGGGCGGGTCCGCGGATTTGCGTGCGGTGGAGTCGGTGACCACCGAGATCGGCGACGTGCTGCCGCCCGGCTGCGCGCTGATCACGAAGTCGACGGTGCCGGTCGGCACCGCGAAACGGATCCGCGCGATGGTCGGCCGCGACGACGTGCCGGTGGTGTCCAACCCGGAGTTTCTGCGGGAAGGCACTGCGGTGCAAGACTTTCTGCACCCGGACCGGATCGTGGTCGGGTCGGATTCCCATTCGGCGGCCGCGTGGGTCGGGCAGCTGTACGGCGATCTCGCCGCACCCATTGTGGTCGCCGACGCGGCCAGCGCGGAACTGGTCAAGTACGCGGCGAACTGCTTTCTCGCGCTCAAACTGTCCTATGTGAACTCAATCGCCGAGCTGTGCGAACGACTCGGCGCGGACATCGACCTGGTCACCGAAGGCATGGGCTACGACCGGCGGATCGGCCGCACATTCCTGAAACCCGGCCCGGGCTGGGGCGGTTCGTGCCTGCCCAAGGACACCAGCGCGCTGGTCAAGGTCGCCGAATCGGTGGACTACGACTTCCGGATGCTGACCTCGGCGATCGACGAGAACATCGCCCAGCGCGACCGCATTGTGGCGAAGATCGCCGGCGCCTGCGGCGGAACACTGGCCGGCGCGCGGATCGGCGTGCTGGGCCTGGCGTTCAAGGCGGGAACGAACGATCTGCGCGATTCTCCTGCGCTGGCAGTGTCTTCGGTGCTCGGCGCGCTCGGCGCGGAGATCACCGCGTACGACCCGGCGGTGTCCGGCGGGATCGCCGGGATGACCGTCGTGGACGATCCGTACCAGGTCGCCAAGGACGCGGATGTCGTTGTGGTGCTTACCGAATGGGCCGAGTTCCGCAATCTGGACTGGGTGGCGATCGCGGACGCGATGGAAGGCGACGACGTCGTCGACACCCGCAATCTCCTTGACCCGGGGATGATTCTCGACGCGGGGCTGTCCTGGCAGGGCGTCGGCCGTCCGCGCGCGGCCCGGCGGCGAGTGGCGATTTCCTGATTGGAGATTCGCGCGGACTGGGTTATGCTCACCGGCGGCATCGCGTGTCGGTCACCGGCTGGGTGAGACATGGAGGTGCTGGGATGCCTTCTGGAGGCATTGCTTCGTGTCCGTTTCCCTAGAACTGAATCACCTGATGATCCCGTCCCGGAACAACCGGGAATCCGCCGAATTCTTCGCGAACCTGTTGGGATTCGAGATCGGCGAGGAATGGGGTCCGTTCATCCCCGTCGAAACCAGCAACGGCGTCCGGCTGGACTTCGCCACGATCCCGGACGGGGATCGCAACCTGCAGCACTACTGCTTCCTCATCCCGGAGGACGACTTCGACGCGTTTTTCCTGCGGCTGAAGGAAACCGGGATCGAGTACCACGCCGACCCGATGGGCAAGCAGGTCGGCGAGATCAACCACAACCACGGCGGCCGCGGCGTGTATTTCCTTGACCCGGGCGGAAACGGGATCGAGGTCCTCACGCAGCCGTACGAGCCGGAGCGGAAGCGCCCCGCGCGCTGGTAAGTCCTTTGTAGACGGACGGCGGGCGGGTCACAGCGGAAGCGAGGCCCACCCGCCGCCCGCGGCCAGCAAGGTCCGGACGCCTTCGGCGTGATCGGCGAAAGCGGCCAGATCGGCGTGCAGCAACGCGGCCCGCTCGGAATCGAGCGGGTCCGCGTCGTCGCGCCACAGTTCGAGCGTCCAGTTGGCGGCCAGGATCATCGAGCGCACCAGCCCGGCGACCGCGGAGTCCGGCTGGTCGTGCGCGGCGAGGATCTCGTCGCACGCGGTGAAACAGCGTTCGAGGCCGCGGACGGCTTCGGCGGGCGTGCCGTCCCAGTCCGGTCCTGGCCAGGCGCACGAGCCCAGCGCGAGCCACAGCTGCCAACCGGCGGTCAGTTCGGCTTCGTCGCGGGGCGTCCAGTGCGCGGCCATCCCTCGAGTGTGCGCCCCGGCAGCCGGTTTGCCGCCGGGGTTTTGGCCGAGGTCACGTGCGTGGTTGTTCCCACAGCCAGAACTCGATCCCCTGGTCGTCGGCACAATCGGCCGTTCGGCCGTACGGCTGGTTCTCCACCTCGCCTGCCCGGCCGCCCGCCTCGCGCACCCGGCCGAGCGCCGCTTCGAGGTCGTCGACAGCGAACATCAGCTTCCAACCGGTCTGCAGTTCCGGCCCGCCCCACAGCCCGCCGGGAAGACCGTCGCCCTCGATGCGCCACGCGGTCGGCAGGCTGCCCTGGTTGAACTGCCAGCCGAGCACCGCGCCGTAGAACGCCTTGGCCCGGACGTCGTCGGGCACCTGGAAGGTGAAGTACCCGGCCTCGCCGTGCCGATACGTGCGCTCCCCAGGCTTTTGCGCGCTCGGCGCGGCCTTTCCGACCAGCCAGCGCTGGCCGTACGGGTCGCGGATCACGCCGTTCAGCCCGTAGCCGCGGTCCTCGACCGGACGCAGCAGTTCCGCGCCCAGTTCCACCGCGCGCTGCGCCGCGCCCCGAGGATCGGGCACCTCGACGCGCACCAACGCGCCACCTTCGGGAGCGACGACGTTGCCTAGTTCGGGGAATTCCTCGGCCAGCATCAGCACGCTGTCGCCGATGTCCAGCTCGGCGTGCCCGACCCGGCCGTCGTCCATCACGATCGGCTCGGACCGTCGGCGCGCGCCGAAGACCTCGACGTAGAAATCGAGCGCGGCCCGGGCGTCGGTCACGACCAGGTAAGGCGTCAGCGCCCCTGCTCGGGCCTGCTGGGTTTCGGTGGTGGTCATCTCCGCTCCGTTCAGGATCAGCCGGCGAAGGTCGTCCCGCAGCTGGTCGGCGAAGGCCGGATCGGGGTCGGCCGGAGTCGAGGGCAGCGCGAGCGCGTCGAACGGTTCAGCCATCACGTCCCTCCTTCTCCTGGTAGCTGCGGCGAAACGCGGTCTTGGCCCGCGTCAGCAACGCCTCCGTCGCGTGGATGGTCCGGCCCAGGTGCGCGGCGACGTCGCGCACCGGAAGGCCGTCGACGTACCGCAAGGTGAGCGCCGCCCGATGCGAGACCGTCAGCGATTCGAGCACCTGCCGAGCGCGCAGGGCGTCGAGCTGTTCGTCCCAGGGATCCTCGACGTCGCATTCGGCGTCGTGCACGAGCCGCAGCCCGCGCTGTTCCCGTTCGGCGCGCCGCCAGTGATCGGCCAGCTTGTGCCGGGCCACTCCGATCAACCAGGGCGTGCTCACCGGCGGCGCTTGCTCCTTACGGCAAGCGGCGACCGCGCCGAGGAACGTCTCGGACGTCAGCTCCTCAGCCAGCACGCGGTCGCCACACCTCGCGAGCAGGTAGCCATAGACCTCCGGCAGGGCCTTCTCGTAGAGGCCGAGCAGCGCGAAGGCCGGGTCTGGCTGCACCCGGGGTTCCGTCACATCCCCATCGTCGTCCGGGAGCGGGGTTTTCCGTCGGTCGAATTTCTCAGCGGGGGTCGGGCAGCTTCCGCGCCAGCCCGGACACCAGCAGCGCGAGCGCCGCCAAGATCCCGATGACCAGCACGAACGCACCCTGGTAGCCCATCGCGCCGGGCACACTCAGGCTGGCGAACAAACTGCCCAGCACCGCGACGCCCAACGCCAGCGACGTCTGCTGGGTCGTGGTCAGCACGCCGCCGCCGACACCCGCCAGATCCGCAGGCACCCGGGACAGCACGACGCGGAACAGGGTGCTCATCGCGAGCCCGTTGCCGATGCCGATCAGCACCATCGCCGGGGCCAGCTGCCAGAGCGACAGGTCGGGCCAGTCCAGCAGCGCGGTGCCGGCGAGCGCGAGCAGGCCGACCGCGAGGATCGACCCGCCGATCGGCACGATCTTGCGCCCGAACCGGGCGACCAGGTGGCTGCTGACCAGCGACGTCGTGAAGTACGCGACGGCCATCGGGGTCAACGCCAGGCCAGCGCCGAGCGGGCCGAGGTGCAGGCCGTTCTGCAGGGTCACCGCGTAGATGAACATGAACGAACCGAAGGTGCAGAAGAACGGCACCGCGACAGTGAGACCGTGCCGCACGCTCGCGGTGCGCAGCAGGGCTGGCGGCAACAGCGGCGTTCCGCCCGCGGCTTCAAGCTTCCGCTCCACCCGGGCGAAGCCGTAGGCCGCGAACGGGAAGAGCACCAGCAGCGCGATGCTCCACCACGGCCAGCCGAGCGCGCGGCCTTCCATGAGCGGGATCAGCAGCGACAGCAGCGAAACGGCCAGCAGCACAGTGCCCCAGCGGTCGACGCCGAGCGGGTTGCTCGCCCGGCTGTCCGGCACCGTGCGGCGCGCGAGCAGCAGGCCGATGATCCCGATCGGCACGTTGACCAGGAAGATCGGCCTCCAGCTCAGGTCCCATACGTTGGCCGCCACCAGCGCGCCGCCGAGCAGCTGCCCGACCACGGTGGCGATGCCGCCGGTCGCGCCGTAGAGGCCGATCGCGCGGGAGCGGCGTTCGCCGGACGTGCCGGCCTGGATGATCGACAGCGCCTGCGGCAGCAGCAGTGCCGAAGCCGCGCCCTGTGCGACACGGGCGATGACCAGCGTCGCGGCGTCCGGGGCGACCCCGCAGGCCAGCGAGGTAAGCGTGAACAGCGTGAGGCCGAGCAGGAAGAGCTTGCGGCGGCCGAAGGTGTCGCCAAGTCGACCGCCGAGCACGAGCAGCACCGCGTACGCGACGCCGTAGCCCGCGACGACGAGTTCGAGGGTCGCGGTGGACGCGCGCAGGTCGGCATCGATCGTCGGCAGGGCGACGTTGACGATGAAGAAATCGATGATCGGCAGCGCTGCCCCCAGCAGCACGGTGATCAAGCCGGCGGACGTGAGTCCCGTCCTCGCCGGCGTCCCGACAGCAGCGGTGGCCGTCGCCGGGGCAGGGGTGGTAGTCGTCATGGGTACTACGTTCCGCCGCGCGCGACCCTGGTACCAGGTGTGCTTTTATCCTGGTACTGAGACTACCTGGTAACAGGGTCGGCGGTGTGCTTACCTGGTAGTCGTGACCACTGGCATCGAAGACCGCCTGCGCCGGACCGAGCTGGGCGAGTTCCTCCGCAACCGGCGCGGGCGGATCACGCCCGAGCAGGTCGGCCTGCCGCTCAGCGGCCGCCGCCGCACGCCGGGGCTGCGCCGCGAGGAGGTCGCGCAGCTCGCCGGGGTGGGCGTCACCTGGTACACGTGGCTCGAACAGGGCCGCGACATCAACGCGTCCGAACAGGTGCTCAGCGCGATCTCCCGCACGCTCCGGCTCGATCCGCACGAGCACGTGCACTTGTTCACCCTCGCCGGCGCGCCGGAGCCGGTGACCGAGAAGAAGCACTGCTCCGCGATCACCCCGTCGATGCGGGACATGATGGTCCAGCTGGAGCCGTTCCCGGTCGCGGTCCGCAACGCGCGCTTCGACGTGCTCGGCCACAACGCCGGCTACGACTGGCTGATGGGCGGCGTCGACGCGATCCCGTACGAGGAACGCAACACGCTCGTGCAGTGCCTGCTCAATCCGCAGTGGAAGGAGCGGATGGTCGACTGGGAGCAGAACGTGCCGCGGATGGTCTCGTCCTTCCGCGCGGCGATGGCCGAGCACGTGGGCGAGCCCGGCTGGAAGTCGCTGGTCAAACGGCTCCGAGCGGAGTCGCCGTGCTTCGAGGAGCTGTGGAGCCAGCACGACGTGAACACCGAGCTGGCCAAGACCAAGCGGTACCTGCACCCGGAGGCGGGCCTGCTGACCTTCGACTTCACCTACCTCTACGCCGGCCGCCGCTCGGAAATCCGGATGTCGGTCTACACCCCGGCGAACGACGAGACGCTGGAGAAGCTGCGGGAGTTCGTGCCGGCCAAGCGGTAGTACAGGTGGGTCACGCCTTCACCGGGGGTGACTTCGGGCGTGCCGAGGCACACCGGTCCTAGACCGAACTCGCCGAAGAACGGCACCCCGCCGCCGAGCAGCACCGGCACCAGATCGATTCGCACCGCGTCGAGCAGTCCGGCCTTCAAGCACTGCCGCGTCATCTCGCCGGAGTTCACGCCGACGTCGCGGCCGTCGGCCAGTTCCTTCGCCCGCGCCGCCGCGACCTCGATGCCTTCGGCGACGAAGGTGAACGGCGAGTCCTCCCACCCGGCAGGCGGCTGATGCGTCACCACGACCACCGGCCCTCCGAACGGATGCATCCCGCCCCAGCCCGAGGTCAGGTCGAACAGCCGCCGTCCGACGACCAGCGCTCCGGTCGATTCAAGCTGCGCGCGCATGACCTTCGCGCTGGCCGGGGACCGTCCAGCGACATGCTCGCCCCAGCCACTACCTCGCCCATGGCCGTCTCCTTTTCCGTCGTTTACCCAAGGAACGGAGCCAGTCGGACGTCCTCGACATACCGCGCCGCGCGTAGTCCGATCCCGCGCTCCACGACGGACGCGCCGAGTCGCCTTCCCCGGTAGCTTTCGCTCCATGCACTACTGGTGGCGGACGCGGAACCCGTGGTTCGGGCGGGTGTTCCGGACCTTCGTGGTGCTCGCTTTCGTGCTTGGCGGCTCCAGCGCGTCCGGTCGCTGGCAGCACGCTCCGCATCCGCTGAGTCCGCTCGGCGCCGCGTGGCTGGCCGCGACCGTGCTCACCCTGCTGTTCGTCCACCGGTATCCGCTGCCGCTCTTCGTGCTCACCGCGGCCTCGGCGTACGCGTACTACCTGTCGCCCGAACCGGGCGGGCCGGTGATCATCGTCCCCACGATCGCGCTGTTCGTGCTCACCCGGCGGAAGGGCCCGGTGGTCGCCGGAAGCACCGGCGCCGCTGTCCTCACGGCGGCCTACGTCGTCCACATCATCCTCGCGCAAACGTTTGCAGTCAGCGCCTGGGCGCTGTTCTCCGTGGTCTGGATGGCCGCCGTGATCGGCATCGCGACCGCGGTCCGGTTCCAGTTCGCGGCCGTCGCCGCCCGGCGCGAGCAGGCCGATGAGCACCGGCACCGGATGGCCGAGCAGGAACGGCTCCGCATCGCTCGCGAGGTGCACGACGTCGTCGCCCACAGTCTCGCGATGATCAACGTCCAGGCGGGCGTCGCCGCGCACGTCGCGGATCGGCGGCCGGAGGAGGCGAAAGAGGCGCTGCTCAACATCAAGGCGGCCAGCGCGTCCGCCCTCAACGACCTCCGCGCGACGCTCGCGGTGCTGCGTTCCGGCGAGAACCGCGCGCCCGCGCCAAGCCTCGCGCAGGTCGAAGAGCTGCTCGACCATGCGCGCGCCGCCGGGTTGGAAGTCGAGCTGCACGGCGAGGTCGGCGACCTGCCCGCGCCGGTGGACGGCGCGGCGTACCGGATCCTGCAGGAGTCCCTCACCAATGTCGTCCGGCATGCCGACGGGGCTCAGCGCGTCGAAATCCGCTTCGAACGGAAGGCGGGCACGCTGGTCCTGATCGTGCGCGACGACGGCCGCGGCACCGTCCAGCCGACACCCGGGCACGGGCTGCGCGGCATGCGGGAACGCGCGGCCGCGCTCGGCGGCAGCGTCGAGGCGAGTGTCACCGGGCAGGGTTTCCAGGTGCGGGCGGAACTGCCCGTGGAGGGGGAGAAATGACCATCCGCGTCGTACTGGCCGACGACCAGGCCCTGGTCCGCGCCGGATTCCGGCTGCTGCTGGACACCGAGGACGGTTTCGAGGTGGCCGGCGAGGCGGGCGACGGCGAGCAGGCCGTCGCGCAGGCGGTCGAGCACCGGCCGGACATCGTCGTGATGGACATCCGGATGCCCGGCACCGACGGCCTCGAAGCGACCCGCCGGATCACCTCGCACCCCGACCTCGCCGGGGTGAAAGTGCTGGTCCTGACCACTTTCGACGTCGACGAGTACGTCTACGAGGCACTCCGCGCCGGGGCCAGCGGCTTCCTGCTGAAGGACACCGAACCGGTCGAACTCCTGCACGCGCTGCGCGTCGTCGCGGCGGGGGAGGCGCTGCTCGCCCCGACCGTCACGCGCCGGTTGATCGCCGAGATCGTCGGACGGCCGGAGCACCGGCGCATCGACACCTCGGCCGTGCGGGAGGTGACCGAACGCGAACGCGAGGTGCTGGCGCTGGTCGCGGGCGGGTTGTCGAACGACGAAATCGCCGCGCACCTGGTGATCTCCACGGCGACCGCGCGAACGCACGTCAGCCGCATCATGACCAAGATCGGCGCTCGCGACCGGGCGCAATTGGTGGTGCTGGCGTACGAATCCGGCCTCGTCACCCCGCGCCGCGGCTCGCACGAATGAGCTAAGCCGAGAGTGTGAGTTACGCCGTGTCGGTGAACGTCCTCCCACCCTCGCACGCCCTACAGGCAGAGCATCACCCTCAGCGAGGGGTGTGGCGGAAGGAGTCCCCGTGGCGTGGGAGATCGTCGTGGTCGCCGCGCTGGGCCTGGTTTTCCTGGTCCGGTTGGTAGCGCAGCTCCGGCGGAGCTGACGGACGGCGACGCGGCGGCATCGCCCGGCGCACCGGCGGTTCGGCAGTGCGGTCGACGCCCGATTCGGCAGGCCGCGCCCGGTGGGCGCCGCCATTCGAACGGGGCGGCATCGCGCGCGGAGCGTCGTTCGGCGGCGGAGCGCCGTTCCTCGGCATCCGCCCGTTCGGTGCCGGAAGCGGCCGAGGCGCCGGACGACGCGGCGGTGCCGGTTCGGCGGGAATCCTCGGGATCTCGAGGGTCACTTCGGTGTCGTCGACGAACTGGGTCTTTTCCCCTGGCGTTTCGACCGGCGGTTCCACCGGCGGTTCGGGCGTTTCCGGCGCGGGCGGAGGCGGCTTCGGCCGGTGCGACAACCGCCGCGCCAGCGAGTGGCTCGGCCGCTCGACGAACCGGTAGCTGAACTCGACCACCCCGAACACCACCGGGATCACGATCAGCAGCGCGATCGGCAGCGGCACCGCCGGGCGCAGCAACTGCAGCAGCACGAACGTGACCAGCATGTGCAGCAGATAGATCGAGTAGCTGCGCTCGGACAGCATGGTCCAGATCTTGCGCTGCTTCAGCCGGTCCTCGGCGAACATGCCCATCAGGAAGCAGGCGACGGCGAAGGCCAGCGCGAGGTTGTACGAGCTGTCCACGCGGCCGACGTTGATGATGTCCGCCAGCACGTACAGCGACCACGCGCAGCCGCCGTACAGCGCGCCCGTCCAGAGCGGGATCTGCTTCTTGGTCGTCGCCCAGACGACCTGGCCGATCAGCATCGCGGGCAGGTACGAGACGTTCACCGCGAACAGCGACCACGACGGTCCGAACTGGGACCGGCTCATCATCACCACGAAGATGAACGTCAGCTCCACCGCGATCCCGAGCCACACCCACCGGCGCAGCAGCGGCAGCACCGCCATCAGCAGCAGGTAGAAGATGACCTCGACGATCATCGTCCAGGCCACCGGCACCAGCACGACCTGCGGGAAGATCAGGTAGTTGACCAGCGCGGTGTTGGTGAGGACGGTGAGCGGGTTCAGCGTCTGCGCCTGCCCGGTCGACGGCGGGTGCAGGTTCACCAGCAGCAGGAACGCGGTCAGCAGCACCACGAACAGCATCGGCGCGTACACCCGGATGAACCGGTTGAGCGCGAATCGCCCGGTACCCTGGCGCAGCGCGATCGGCGTCACGACGAAACCGCTGACCAGGAAGAAGAACGGCACCGCGATCTGCCCGATGCCCTGCTTCGACATGTGCATCGGAGCGCTCGTGAGCGCCTCGATGAAGTCGACGTACGGGGCTTTGTCGTTCTTCGCGATGACCCACGGATGGGCGATGTGGCTGTAGAAGACCAGCAGCGCGCCGAGGCCGCGACCGATGTCGATGAAGACGATCCGGGTCTTCTTCGGCGGCGCGGGCGACGACTCGGCCAAGGCAGCGGAATCCGGCTCGGCCAGCGTGCTCACCCCCGTCTTCCGCTACCGACAACCTCGTGAAGGTTACCGCCTCGTACCCCCGGCCCGGACGTACTCCCCGCAATTGGCGGTAAGCGGGGGATAAGTCACAACACCCGTTCTGGCCTCGGATTATGCAGTCGGCAGGTACGATCAGGCGCGAATTCGTCCGGTTTCGCACGAGGTAGTTCAGGAGTTCGGGGAGCGTGCAGCAGTCCAGTCTCGACGGAGCCGTCGAGCGTTCAGCGACCCTGCGAGCCGCGTTCCGCCAAGCCGCCCCGGCGATCAGCCTCTATCTGTTGTTCCAGATCGTCGCGTTCGGCGTGCTGTGGATGATGAGCTGGAAAGCCGACGTGTCGCCGGGCCGGTTCATCGACAACTTCGACGCCAACTGGTTCGTGTCGGTCGCGCAGCACGGCTACGACCAGCCGATCACGCTCGGCACCGACGGGCTTCCGGTCGAGAACAGCCTGGTGTTCTTCCCCCTCTACCCGGCGACGGTGGCCTTGCTGGCGCTGGTCGGGATCCCGCCGCTGGCGGCCGGGGTGACGATCTCGCTGCTGGCCGGATGCGCGGCCGCGTGGGGCCTGTTCGTGCTGGGCCGCGACCTGGCCGGACCGCGCGTGGGCCTGCTGGTCGCCGTGCTGTGGTCGATCGGGCCGGGTTCGACGGCGCTGCATCTGGCGTATTCGGAATCGCTGCTGATGGCGCTCGTGTCCTGGACGTTCGTGATGCTCGCGCGGCGCGAATGGCTGGTCGCCGGCGGGTTCGCGGTGCTGGCCGGGCTGACCAGGGCGAGTTCGGGCGCGTTGATCGCCGCCGTCGGCATCGCCGCGCTCATCGCGGTTTTCCAGCGGCGCGACGGCTGGCGGCCGTGGGTCGGCGGGCTGCTCGCGCCGCTCGGTCTGCTGGGCTACCTCGGGTACGTCTGGATCCAGACCGGCCGCCCGGACGGCTGGTTCTGGCTGCAGAACGCCTGGCGGATGCACTTCGACTTCGGCGTCTTCACCTGGACCCAGGTCCGCGACGGCCTCACCTCGGACGACGCCAGCTGGATCACCGTGACCGCGCTCGTCGTGCTCGCCGCGGTGGTGCTGCAGTTCTGGACCTGGGCGACGCGGCTGCCGTTGCCGTGGCAGATCTACGGCACGCTCACCGTGATCATCGCGCTGTGCTCGTCGAATTTCTTCCAGTCCCGCGCGCGTTTCCTGCTGCCGGCTTTCGTGCTGACCGTGCCGGTCGCGCTCATGCTGGCGAAGCTGCCGAACCGGGTACTGGCGGTGCTGCTGCCGGTAATCGCCGTCGGAAGTGCTTGGTACGGCTCGTTCCTGCTGACCATCGCGCACGTGGCGCCCTGAGGCACCACGTGCGCGATCAGCTCAGGGCGCGAGCCAGAGCGTGACGAACTGCTTCTCGTCCGCCTTGGCCGCGGCGATGATCGCCGAGTCTTCGAGCACCTGGTCGGCCGGACCGTCGTCGGTGACCACCTTCGGCGTGTAGCCGAACGAGCGGTACCCGGCGAGCACGGCGACCGGATCGTCGCCCAGCTCCGCGATCGCGCCCGGGTCGAACTCGCACACGACGTGCGGCCGGTCGCGGCGCAGCACCTCGGCCAGACCGGCCAGCGCACGGTGGTCGCGGCCCTGCAGGTCGACCTTCACCAGGCTGATCCGCTGCCCGGTCACCTCGGGCACGGCGTCCAGCCGCACCGCCGGGACCTCGACACCGGAGCCGTCGGTGGTGACGCGGTTGTCGCCGCTGTTGCCCGGGGTCGCCTGCGCCAGGTGCACGGTGCCGGGCTCGTCCCACGCGGCCGACTCGACCACGGTGACCAGCTCGCCCGCCGCGGCGGGCAGGTTGACCTCGACGTTGCGGCGCAGGTACGCGGCGTTGACCGGGTCGGCCTCCACCGCGATCACCCTGGTCACTTCCGGCGTGGCCCGAAGCAGCCGCAGCGTGTGGTAGCCGACGTGCGCGCCGATGTCGAGGAACGCGCCGTCCGCCAGCGACGCCATCAGCTCGGCCTCGCTGTCCTCCCAGGACCGGTGGAACAGGATCCACGGGAGCATGACCTCGTCGACCGGCATCAGCAGCGCGCCGACGTCGCACTGGACGACGTCCGCCCCGCGCGGCACCGGAGCATGCCGGAGCCGGGCGGCGTCCCGCATCGCACTGACGTCGAGGGTCACCCGCTGGATGGCCTTCTCGTCGGCGTCGAGCCGCTCGTCGCGGGTCGCGAACATCTTGTGCACGGTCCCCGCCGCCGTTTCGACCTGAGCGCCGACCCCGTCGTAGCCCTCGGCCAGCTTCGCCACGTCCGCTTCGAGATTGCGCAGCGCGAGGTCCGTTTCCGGGGTCTGCCGGCGCAGCTCGTCGACCGTGCCGCGCAACGCTTCGAGCCGTTCGCCGAGAGCGCGCGTGGACAGTGCGGTCCGGCGAGACTCGTCGATGTTGCGTTCCAGGCCTTCGATCCGGTCCAGCAACCGCCGGTTGCTTTCCTCAGTGGCGCTGAGCAGCGCGCTCATCACGTGCCGCTGGTGCACGTCGTAATGGTCGATCGCGCGCAGCACGGCCTTGCGCAGCGCGGGCGCGAGCGGCAGCCGCGACGGCGCGCCTGCTTCCGGACGCCAGCGCAACGCCTCGGTCGCCTGCTGCAGCGGGCTGAGCGGGTGCTCCGGCACCGGTGCCGCAGTGCGCTGCCGCTCCTGCCAAGTCGCGTGCGCCTGCTCCAGTTCGCGCCGCATCCACTCGGCGGCGGCGGTCATCGACCGCTCGCGCAGGATGACCTCCCGCGCCCGTCGGCCGCGGGCGGTCGCCTCGGCCGGGTCGTCGGCGATCTGCAGCATCGCGGCCGCGGCGGCGTCCAGATCGGGCTCCGCCCAGACCGCGTCGGAGTGGTACGGGTAGTTGCCGTCGCCGACCGGCACCAGCCGGTACGGGATCGGCCAGCCGGTGGACGCGTCGAGGAACTCGGTGGTGCTGGAGTAATCCGTCGAGAGCACCGGCATCGCGCGGGCCATCGCCTCGGCGACGGTGAGCCCGAAGCCCTCGCTGCGGTGCAGCGAAACGTACGCGGTGCTGGTCTCGTACAGGTTGTGCAGTTCGGCGACGCTGAGGTAGCGCTCGATCAGTTCGATCCGGTCGTCGCCGCGAACCACCGCGCGCAGCCGTTCGGCGGCCTGCGGGTGCAGCTTCGCGTTGATCGCCTTGACAGTGAGCCGGACGTCCTCGCGGCCGGGGAACGCCCGCTGGAACGCTTCGACCGCGCCCCAAGGGTTTTTGCGCTCCGCGACGCTGTTGAAGTCGAACGCGAACAGGAACCGCACCGGTTCGCCCTTGTCCCGCGCGGGCGGGGACGGCTCGCCCGGATCGCGCACCGGCACCGGAATCGTCTTGACCGGGATCGGCGAATGCTCGGCGAACGCGCGGCGGCAGAAGTCGCTGACAGTCCAGACCTCGTCGAGCATCCCGAACGCTTCGTGCTGCCACTGCGGGAAATCCTCGAGTTCCCAAGCCCACAGCCCGATCCGGTACCGGCCTGCGCCGACCTCGGGGTGGTTGGTCAGGATCGTGCGGGTCTGGTCCGCGTTCACCGCGAACACGCTGACCGGGAACCGCGGATCGCCGACCGTCGCAGGCCGTTCGATGCCGGTGCGGTTCGAGACCGCCTTCTCCTCCAGCACCGTGGCAACCGGCACGCCGCCGGTTTCGATCGCTTCGAGCACGATCCGGCCCATCTCGCCGAGTCCCAGCTCAGCGGTCAGGTAGCCGAGCAGGTTCACGCCGAACTCGTCGTGCGGCGGACGGGTGGCGACCGGTTCGGACGGCAGCGCCCACTCCGGCAGCCCGGCCTCGGAGACGCCGGACCCGGCGCACCAGTGCCGGAAGGCGTCCGCGTCGTCGCCGTAGGGATGCGGGAAGGCCATCTGCAGGTCGATCCGCGACGCCCAGATCGCGTGCGTCAGCCGGTTCAGCCCGGCCGCGGCCTGGCCCTGGTCCTCCGGGGTGGCGAGCCATTCGCGCAGCGCGAGCCCGCCGTCCTCGGCGTAGGCGTGCGGCGGCGCGGGCTTCTTCTTGCGCTCGGACTTGATCCAGCCCTCGCGGAAAACGCGCCGCGCGAGCTTCGGCACCGGTGTGCCGTCCTGGAAGTCCTTGAAGCCGTACGGAATCGAGTCGAGCGACTCGGCGTACCCCGCTTCGCGCAGCTTCGTGCCGTACGAATCGCAGATGGCGCGAAGGTCGTCGTTGTGCGACAGCAGCACGCGCGGCTTGCGCGCGCAGTGGAAGCTGAGCAGCCACGGCTTCTCCGGCCGGTAACCGCTGAAGTGGAAGAACCGCAGCTTCGCGCCGCCTGCGGTCAGGTTGCCGTCCTTGTCACGGCCGATCGGCCGCTCGTGGAGGTTCCAGTACGCGACGTCGAATCCAGGGTCAGTGACCACGTGGTGCCGGAACAGCGACGGCACCTGGTCGACCCAGCGCTGATCGGTGAACAGCTGCTGCTCGGGCGCGACGATCGCGTCGTGACGCAGCCTGCCCGCCCAGAAGTCGAGGAACGGCCCGGCGCCGCGGCCGACGCCGATGAAGCCGAGGTTGAACATGCCGGTGCCCATGATCACCGCGTCGTCCGGCTCCATGCCGTCCTGCGGCAACGGCGTCAGGAAATGCGGCGCGAGCACGATGTCGTGCTCCTTGGCCAGCTCGGCGACCTCGGGGATCGGCGCGAACAGCTCGATGTCCGGGTCGAGGTAGATCGCGGCCTCGGACTCTTTCAGCAGCTCGCGCAGCAGGTACGGCTTGACCGACGTGGCGAGTTCGGTGACCGAGTAGGCGGTCGCCATCCGCAGGTAGTCGTCCTCGTCGATGCCGAACGCGGCCGGGCCGACGACGGTGAGTCCGTCGCCGGCCCGGTCCGACTGGTCGCGCGGGGCGTCGATGACCGCGATGACGAAGCGGCCGCCCGGATGGTGCTCGAGGTAGGAGCGGGCCAGCACGCGCGCGGCCGGCACGTAGTTCCGGGCGACGATCGTGCAGGCGGTGGTCCCGGGCTCAGGCATCGGCGGTCAGTACCGTGAGCTGCTGGTTCAGCGCGGTGGTGAAGTCGGTCTTCGTCTGGTCCTTGCCGGACACCTCGACGCGGACGACCACGTTCCCGTGCGCGTAGTGCCCGCGCGACTGGGCCGACTGGCCTTCCTTCGCGTCGATCGAGGTCGCGTACACGCCGTTCGGCGCGGTGGTGTCGCGCTTGGCCCCGTTCGTGACCTGGACCTCCATCAGCTTCTCGGCCGCGGTCTTCGCCGCGGTCGGGCTGCTGGCCTGTGCCAGGAACAGCGTGATCAGGTTGCCGTCCTCGAGGTGGTACACGACGAACTTGACCTTGGACACGCCCGCCGCCTGGTAGGCGCTCAGTTCCTGCGGGTTGAGGTACTTCAGGGTGTCGACCTGCGAGAACGACGTGATGTCGTCGTGCGTCTCGGCCTTGCCCGGCATGCTCGCGACGCCGAGCGGGTCCGGCGGCTTCGGAGCCGACGACGGACCGGGCTGGTGCTGCGCGGAGGTCTGCTCGGTGCCGCCGCCCCCGCTGTCGCGGCCCCACAGCCAGTACGCGCCGAACGCGATGCCGGCCAGCACGATGACGGCGCCGACGATCGCGCCGATCTTCTTGCCGTTGCTCTTCTTCGGCTTGTCGGTGAAGTACTCCGGACCCTGGCGGACCCATTCGGAGTCGCCCCCGGACGGGCCGAGCGGCGGAAGGTCGCCGCCGCCCCACGGCGGGGTCTGGTCGCTCTCGGCCGCGTTCCACGGCTGCTGCGGGAAGCCCCCGGGCGGCGAGGCGGGCGCGCCCTGCGGGAATCCGCCGGGCGGGGAGTAGTGCGCCTGCGGCTGGTGCTGCTGCGGCTGCACGACCTGGGTGCGCTCGGGACCGGGGTCCGCGGGCGGCTGCTGGGTCTGCCACGACTGCACGACCTGCGTGCGCTCGGCACCGCCGTCGGCGGGCGGCTGCTGCGGGGCCTGCGGCTGCTGCTGCGGCATGCCGCCGGGCGGGCTGACCGGGGCGATCACCTGCGTCGAGTCCGCGCTCTGGCTCTGCGGCGGCGGGGCGGGCTGGTCCTGCTGGCCGACAGCCGAGGACAGCACCTGATCACGCCGGATGCGATAGTCGTCCGCGGAGAGTCGCCCTGACGCGAGCTCCTCGTCCAGCCGGCGCAGCTCCTCCTGCCAGGACACCAGGGCCCCCCTTATCTGTCGGCATGGCGACGGTCAATGCGTCGTCGCTACCCGATTGTGTGTGACGACGTGGACATTGTGCACGGGTGCGACCCCGCGTGACCTGGCGGGTCGCCTTGTGCGCCGGGCGAGTTCAGCTGGCGGGCAGCGCGGCCGCGACCTTCGCGCGGATCTCTTCCATCCGGGACCGCAGCGCCGCCGGATCCTGGCCGACCGGGCCCGACACGCCGATGCCGACCGACACGCCGCCGGAGGTGTACCAGAAGGCCAGCACGCGTCCGGCCGGGCTGCTCCCGGTGTAGAGCAGGTCGGTGGCCGCCGGGCCGAGCGGGCTGCTGTCGAACCCGCCGGTGACGAGGTTCTGCCGCAGCCCCTGGACGAGCTGGCCGGCCTGCGCCTTCGACGGCGTCGGGACGGCGATCAGCGTCGTGCCGCCGTCGGTGCCCCCGTAGGCGTGGAAGACGAGCTGGTCCGCGCCCGCCGCGCGCATGAGGTTCGCGTCGGCGTCGGAGACCGCCTTGGCCTGGACCGCCTTGTCCAGCGCCATGGTCGAGTTCGCCGGGTTGGGCGTGCCCTGTAGCGCGGGCAGCTTGTCCTCGAGCGAGGGCGGCTGGGTGTTCGGCGCCGAAGACGCGGCGGGCGGCGGCGCGGCTGTGTCGTTCGAGTCGTTCTTGTTGCCGAGGAACCAGATGCCGCCGACGACCAGCGCCAGCACCACGAGCACGGCCAGCGACAGGAACAGCCAGGTCGGCTTCGAACGGCGCGGTTTGGCGTCGTCCTCCCAGAGCCGGCGCGGCTCCGGCTGGTTGCCGTTCGCCGGGATCGCCCCGAAGACCGCGGTGGGCCGGTCGTCGGCGGGGCTCGGCGCGGTCGTCGGCCGGTCGGTGGAGAACGGGGTGCCCGGGGTGTGCGCGAACGCGGGCTGGGTCTTCTCCGACGCCGGGGTCGCCTGGGTCGCCCCCGCGGAGTTCAGGAACGACTCGACCGCGGGCGGTTCGGGCGCTGGCATCGCCGGGTTGGTGCTGGCCCATCCGACGACAGGCTGGTTCGGTTGTTGCTGCTGGTTCGGCTGTTGGCCGGGGGAGTGCCACTGCACGGGAGCGACGCCCGGCCAGGTTCCCGGCTGCGCGGGCATCTGCTGCTGGGGCTGGTGCGGCGGGGGCGGGCTGGCCTGGCTCGGCGCGCTCGGCGGCGGCGCGACCGGGCTCGGCGGCGGGGAGAAGAAGGGCGCTGCCGGGCTGGCCGAGTTCGCCGGGTTGGCGGCGGGCTGCTCCGGCGTCGTGGTGCCTCCGGGCGGAGTGCTCGGCAAAGCGGTGCCGTCCGGTCCCAGCCGCAGGCTGGTCGTCGGGCCGTCGAACGGACCGTGTCCCGTCATCGTCGCCACGACCTGCGGAGTGCCCGATTCCGGCGAGCCGTTCTCCGCGGAGGTGCTTGGCTGCGGTGCTGCCTGGCCGCCCGGGGAGGGCGTGCCAGAGCTGCTGGAAGACGCCTGCGGGGCCGGGGTGCTCCAGGTGGGTGACCCGCTCGCTGCGGGCGCGTCCTGCCGCAACGGCGACGCCACTGGCGAAGCCGCCCCGCCGCCCGACGCCTCGGCGAGCAGTTCGTCGCGCTGGCGGCGGTGTTCGGCGTGTCCGAGGCGGCCGGCGGCCAACTCCGCGTCCAAACGGCGGAGCTCTTCCTGCCAGCTCATCACGCAACCCCCTGTCACCGGTTCGGGCGACAGTGTTCCACGCGCCCCGGCTCCGTGGGGCTCAGGTGCGCAAGATCAGCCGCGATCTGCCCAGATCAGGCACCCGGATCGCGGCCAGCCGCGCACCCTCACCTCGTCCGTACGATCGGGGTATGTCCTCCGCGCGCGGTGCGCTCGCCGCCCTTGCCGTGGATCGGCTCGCCGGTCTCGACATCACCGCTGCCGAACTCGTCGAGGCCGGGGCGCGGGCCGTCGGCGAGGGCCTGGACGCGCCCTCCCTGCCTGAACTGGCCGCCCTCGACCACCGCGACCACCAGGCGGTTTCCGACGCCTTCTCGCACGTGGTCGCGGAGCTGGGCATCGAACTCCCGGCCGACGCCACCGCCGCGCAATGGCAACTGCTCGGCGAACATCTCGGCGAGATGGTGCGCGGCGACCTTCCGCTGGCCGAAGCGGCGAAGAGCGTCAAAGCCTTCGACGGACGGCTCGGCCACCCGGCCGCGCTCTCCGAACTTCGCCAGTGGCTGGCGATGCTCGCGACCTGGATCCCGACCGACGTCACGCCGGTCAGCTACTGCGAGCAACAGGTTCTGCAGCAGGCACGGGCGGTACTCGCCGGTCCGTGGCCGCCGGTCACCCGTTAAGCGGCAAAAACTGTCGTACATATGTTCTAAAATTGGCCGTGTACTGGGGAAACATCCACCGGAAGGCGGCCGCCCATGACCAGTTCTCAGTCGGCATACGTCACGCTGCCCACGTTCGTCGGGTACAGCGCCAGCAAGGGCCCGTCGCGTTCGTCGTTCGTCCGCAGGCAGCGCCGGTTGTACGAGGATCCGGCCCGGGCGGCGTTCAACTACTACCGGCGCGCGGCGAACGCGGTCCGGGCCGGCCGAGCGGCCCGGCAGGACGAGGTGGCCATGCGCGCGCTGGTCAACAACGCCGACGAGCGCACCCGCCCGCATTACGCCGCCATCGCCGAGGGCTGGCTGCGCTATCTCGGCAGGCGCGATCCGAGGCTGGTCGAGGTCGGGCGGGCGAAGTTCGCGCTCGGCGAGCTGGAGATCGGCATCACCCCGCAGCTGGGGCTGCGGAAGTCGAACGGCCGCAAGTTCGCCACCTGGCTGTACTTCAAGGAGGAGCCGCTCACCCGGGATGCCGCGCAGCTCGCGTTGTGGCTGCTCACCGAGGGCATGCCGGATCTGCTGCCGGGAGGGGAGGCGCTGGTCGTGGACGTGCGCCGGGCGAAGGAGTTCACCTTGTCGGCACGGGACCGGGAGCGGCTGCGGCCGTGGGCGTTCAGCGAGGCGTCGGCGTTCGTCACGCTGTGGCGCGCCGCATAACGGCTGCGTGCATGACTGACGGGGGCGTGGGGTAGAGGTAGCTGCGGACCGGGCGGTGTTTCCCGGTCCGCAGGCCACCCGGTCGAGTGACAGCTTGGCGCTCGGCTCCGGTGGACTGGACAATCCCGGCCCCGGACACGAAGCTTTCGGCAGTTTCGAGCCCGGTCGATGACTTCGAGGTCGACAAGTGAACGCTGCTGCAGCCTGGGAGCCGCTCTCGCGAGTGGCTGACGAACCCGCTTGGTATTGGGTGCACGACAAGCTCAGGTTCTGGCCGAGCACCTTCGCGCACGACTGGCCGGGTTTCCATGAGCCGCGCCCTTCGGCGGCCTGGGATCTCTCCACCGGCGAGTACGACCGCGCCTCGGCCGAGTTCCGCCTCGGCCCGTACGCGGTGGAAGAGCACGACGTGGCCCGCGCGGTGCTGGCCGCCCTGCAGGAGGCGACGGCCGAGGACGAGTGGCTGTGGGTCCTGCACTGGCAGCACCAGTCGTTCAAGTTCTGGCCGCACCGCATGCGGCAGAACGCGGCCTGGCCGGTCTCGGTCTTCCCTCGCGGCGACTACCACCTGTTCCTGGCCGCCGATTTCAGCTACGGCACGCTCGGCCACCCGTGGGAACGCACCCTGTGCGTCTTCGGCGACAAACTGCTCCCCGCGGTTGAAAAGCACGCCGACGGCATCCTCACGAACCAGCTGCGCCGGGACGGCCAGCCCTCTGCGCTGACCCGCTGAGCACCGCCGCTGCTACCGTCTCGCACGTGTTCGAATACCACGGCTGGGTGACCATCGCCGCCACCACGACGGGCGACGACGACGCAGCTCTGCTGGAGCGCCTGGTCGAGCGGGTCCATCGCTCCCTGCGCGACACAACCATGCTGGACCTAGTCGACCTCCGCTGGAGCGCGGGCCTGCCCATGCTCCATCTGGGTGGTCTAGACAAACACGGCGGAGCCATCACCCCGCAACTCCTGGAAACCTTCGCCCGGGTAGCGGAACTGGCCCCCGGCTCCTACGGCCTCCTGCACATCTGGGACGACCAGCACCCAGAACACGACAACGCCTTCCAGGTATACCGAATGGCAAGAGGCCAAATAACCGAACAAAAAGACCCGCACCTGTCCCCAGTAGCCCCCACCGCCCTAGACACCTACGAGCTATAACCAACAGGGCCAACAAGAGCTAACACGGGATTCTGAACCACCTCCGCGGAGAACCTTCCCCGCAGCTCTTTCGCTTGCCACGCAAGCACAAACCAGCCCCCACCCAACCGCAGCCGACGGCACCGCGGGGGTTCCGGGGGCTCGGCCCCCGGGTGAAATGGCGAAGGGCCCGTATCCACGCTTTTTGTGGATACGGGCCCTTCGGAACCTGAGCGGATGACGGGATTCGAACCCGCGACCCTCACCTTGGCAAGGTGATGCGCTACCAGCTGCGCTACATCCGCGTTAACCGCTTGGTGCTCGGTGTTGAAGACACTCTATACCGTCGCCTCGGTGACACTTTCGGGGGCCCCGAGATACGCGCGGACCTGCTGAGATGTGGTGCTTGCGCGTCACGTCGAGCGCACAAGGGGTGACGACGGGCGCTCTGCTCCGTATGGTGTCCCCAATCGACTTCAGTGGTGAGTCCTTCGGGGGAGGAGGTGCCTTGCCGGATGACCGAGCTGGGCACGGCGCCGCCACCAGCGGCCTCGGAATCCGACGAGCAGGCACTTTTGAAGCGGCTGCGCGACGGCGAGGACGCCGCGTTCGGGGAGTTGTTCGAGCTGCACGCGGCGGCGGTGCGCAGATTGGCGCAGAGCCTCGCCTCCGACCGCTCTGAAGCCGAGGACATCACCGCGGAGACCTTCTTCCGCGTGCTGCAGGCGTTGCGCCGCGGTGCGGGTCCGCGGGACTACATCCGGGCTTATCTGCTGACGGTCGCGCGGCGGGTGTCGTGGGAGTGGCACGGCGCGCGGCGCGATGTGCCGGTGACTGACGACGAGCTGACGTTCCGGGCCGGCGCTGGGGTGGACACGCCCGCCCGTACGGCCGAGCACACGTTGATCACGACGGCGTTCACGAGTTTGCCGGAGCGGTGGCGGACGGTTCTGTGGCAGACCGAGGTCGAGGGCGAGCAGCCGTCGATGGTGGCTCCGCATTTCGGGCTGTCGGCGAACGCGACGGCGGCGTTGGCGCGGCGCGCGCGGCAGGGGCTGCGGGCGGCGTATCTGCAGGCGCATTTGTCGGTGAACCGCGGGCCGGAGACGTGCCGGGCGGTGGTGGAGAAGCTGGGCGGGTTCACCGCGGGCAGTGTCACCGGCGCGGAGGCGGAGCGGATCAAGGCGCATTTGCTGGGGTGTCCGTCGTGCCGGGCGACGCAGGACGAGCTGCGGGATGTGTGCTCGTCGTTGCGGGCGCACGCCGGGGTGCTGGTGCTCGCGGTGCCGGCGTTGGCCGGGATCGGGAAGGTCGGCGGCGCGTTCGCGACCGTGAAGAGCGTGGTGTTCGGCTCGAAGGTGAAGGTCGGGCTGGCGCTGGCGTCGACCGCGGCGGCGGGCGCGGTGAGCCTGACCGCTGGTCCGCTGGTGTTCGGGTCGCATCCGGTGCAGAACGTCGGGCTGGGCGGGGGCGCGCCGGAACTGGCGTTGCAGCCGCCGGAGCAGCCTCCGCCGCCGGCGCAGCAGGGGCCGCGGATCATCTCCGGGAAGCTGTACGGAAGTGCGCGGCCGGCGCGATCGGCCGTCCATCCGGGTGCTTCGCAGCATCTGGGCGTGGCCGAGGTGCCCCATTTGCCGCCGGCGCCTCAGCCGGACTCCGCCGAGCAGCCGGCGACGCCGGATTCGGCTGGTTCGACCCCGCGCGACGATCTGCCCGGTCAGGAGAGCAGCCATTCGGGTTCGCCGATGACGAGCCGGTCGTCGAGCACTGAGTCGCGCGCGGATCTGGACACGTCCACCAACTCGTCCACCCCGGGCGTGCTGAGCACGACGACGGACGACACGAGGTCGACTTACGCCCCGCCGCCCTCGTCGTATGTGCCGTCGCCGGATTCGTACGTGCCGCCGTCGGTCACGACGCCGCCGACCGGGTCTCGGCACGTCGCTTCGGCCGCTCCGCAGTCGTCTGCTGACTCGTCCGGCCGCCCGAAATCCTCGAGGGCAGCCAAGACTCCCAAGCCCGTGAAGTCCGGCAAGCCGGCCAAGCGCGCCGACTCCGCCAAGCCCGCCGTGCCGGCGAAGTCGTCCAGGACGGACTCCACGTCCGGGAACGATGTCACCGGTTCGGCCGATTCCTCAGCGGACGCAAGCTCCCGAACAGCCAAAACCCGGCAAACCGCCAGTAACTCTCAGTGAGCACCTCGCGCTCGACGGCACGGTCACGGTAACGTTGACCGAGTTCGACGTCGCCCGGGAGGCAACAGGATGAACCGGCTGGTGCGCGGCGAAGACGGTCGCCATTGGGTGGTCCGTGCCCAGATGGAGTGGCGGGCTCCCGCCACCGCAGACGATTTCGAACACGACGTCGCAGGCAGTTACGGACCTGGCATCGCGATGATCGTGGTCATGGTGTTCCTGGTGGTCGCTTTGGTGGTCTGGACGCCCGATGTCGTGAAGGTGCCCGCGTGGGTGCTGCTGGCGTTGCTGCTGGTGGTGCTGTTCTTCCCGCTGCGGTGGATCCTGCGCCGCCCGTGGACGGTGGTCGCCGAGACCGAGGGCGACGTCGCGGGGGACCGGCCGTCGGAGCGCTGGGTCGGCACGATCCGCGGCATGCTCACCGTGTCCGGCGAGGTGAAGCGGATCTCGAAGACGATCCAGAAGCATTCGCTGCCGGACTTCGACGGTCCGCTGCACCCGGTCGAATAGGCCTGGCCGGAACGGGACCGGCGCGCGAGACTGGTGCCATGCCCGAGTTGCCCGAGGTCGAAGCACTGGCCCATCACCTGCGCGAACACGCCGTGGGGAGCACCGTTTTCCGGCTCGACGTCGCGTCGCTCAGCGTGCTGAAGACCGCGGTGCCGCCCTATACCGAGCTGCACGGTCGCGAGATCACCGACGCGACCCGGCACGGGAAGCACCTGGACGTCGTCCTGGGCGATCTGCACCTGGTGGTGCATCTGGCGCGGGCCGGTTGGCTGCGCTGGTCGGACGGGTTGTCCCCGGCTCCGTTGAAGCCGGGCAAGGGGCCCATCTCGCTGCGGGTGCATCTGGAGTCGGCGTCCGGGCCTGGCTTCGATCTGACCGAGGCCGGGACGAAGAAGGGGCTGGCGGTGTGGATCGTCGCGGATCCTTCCGAGGTGCCGAGCGTGGCCCGGCTGGGGCCGGACGCGCTGGCGATTGATGCTTCGCAGTTGCGGGAGTTGTTCCAGGGGAAGGGGACTCGGCTGAAGTGGGCGTTGACTGATCAATCGTTGATCGCGGGGATCGGGAATGCTTATTCGGACGAGATCATGCATCGGGCGAAGTTGTCGCCTTATGCGACTGTGGGGAAGTTGGACGAGGGTGCGTTAGAGGTCCTCGCCGAAGCGATTCATGAGGTGGAGACGGACGCGGTCTCGCGGTCTGTGGGGCAGAAGGCTGCGAGGTTGAAGGGGGAGAAGCGGTCTGGGCTGCGGGTGCATGCTCGGACTGGGCTGCCTTGTCCGGTTTGCGGGGACACTATTCGGGAGATTTCGTTCGCGGATAAGTCGTTTCAGTATTGTGCGACTTGTCAGACTGGGGGGAAGCCGTTGGCTGATCGGCGGATGTCTCGGTTGTTGAAGTAGGGGGTGTGGGGGCGGCTCGTCGCCTGGCGGCGACATTGCGCCCTGGTGGGTTGGGGGCACCCCGAAGCCCGATTGTGATGACGTCCGCATTTTGGCTTCGTATCGGGGTGCGGGGGTGGTGTGGGTGTTTGGTGAGTTGGGTGCGTCCGCGGTGGTTTCGCGGGGGGTTGAAGGACTGCTTGGGCAGCTACGTCCGTGGAGGTTTCTCGTACGGTGCGTAGATGTCCGTGAGGGGAACCCTCACGGACGCTGATTCCCTCAGGGGTCCCCTCACAGCCCGCTGGTCTTGCGGGGGCAAGGTCGCTGGTTGGTCTCCACGGGTGCCGGTTGGTCTTGGGGCGAGGCTTGCGGTTGATCTCGACGGGCCTCGATTGGTCTCGTGGGGAGGCGCCGTGAGACTGGCGGGCAATCCCCTCCGCTCGCTCCTGCTCCCCCTCTGCTCGCTCCCGCCGCGCGTGCGGGGAGGTTCCCTCACAGCGCACCCGGAGCCAAGTGGGCCTTCGCGCGCTCCGCGTGCAAGGAGCCAATCTGGGCTCGCAAATGGGTGCCGGGCCAATCTGGTCCGCCGGGCCACTTCGGGCTCGCAATCGGGGCACCCGGCCACCCCATCCCCCAAGAACCCTCATCCGCACTAGCAAACAAATGAAGGGACCCTTCACCCCTAACCATCCGTAGCCATGAAGGGTCCCTTCACTCCACCCCCGGCGACTCATCGCCATCGTCACCACCCGAATGGCGCAAGATCCTCACGCTCACCGGGAGTGACGGTAGGGTTTGCCCACCCTCGGCGTCGCTACTGGACAGAAAGTGGGAAGCAGACCTTGCACCCGGTCGGTCGAGCGCAGAGCATGGACGTCGTGTCCGACTTCCCCTATGCGCTGGTCGTCCCGTGGGTCCTGGTCGGCATCCTGGTGATCGTGGTGCTGGTCCTCGCCTTCCGGGCGCGCCGGCCCAAGGGCGTCATCCAGGACGCCGTTCTGCAGGCCGTCCACCGGATGTCCAAGGCCACGCCCAACTTGCGGGCTGGGCTCGACGAGGAGGCCGCCAACCGGATGACGGCGGAGTTGCTCGAGGTGCTCGACTGCTTGGCCGTCGGCATCACGGACAGTGAAGGCACGCTGCTGTCCTGGGCGGGCGAGGCCACCGATCACTATCTGGACGTCGTCGAGGACATCGGGACCGCGTTGCGCAAGCATCGGCGGGCCGTCGCTGATCACAACAAGATGCCGTGCAATCACCGGGGCACTTGCAAGATGAAGACCGCCGCGATTGTGCCGATTCTCGTCGAGGGCGAGGCCGAGGCGACGCTGATCGTGGTCGGGCGTACGCGCGGCAAGCTGGTGCAGATGGCTGAGGCAGTGGGTCAATTCGTCTGCACGCAGTTCGAGCTCGCGCGGCTGGAAGAGTCGCGCAATCAGTTGCAGCAGGCGGAAATCAAAGCCCTGCGCGCACAGATCTCGCCGCACTTCGTCTACAACGCGCTCAACACGATCTCCGCGCTGATCCGCACCGATCCGGAGGAAGCGCGCGAACTGCTGCAGGACTTCGCGGACTTCACCCGCTATTCGTTCCGCACGTCCGGCATGTACACCACGCTCGCCGAGGAACTGCGCAACATCGACCGGTACCTGACCATCGAAAACGCTCGATTCGGCGGTCGGCTCGAGGTGCGGATGAAGATCGCGCCCGAGGTGCTGAGCGTCGTCGTGCCGTTCCTGATCATTCAGCCGCTCGTCGAAAACGCCGTCAAGCACGGTCTGGCCAGCAAGCCGAGCGGTGGCTGCGTCACGGTGATCGCGCGCGACGACGGGCACGAAGCGCTGATCACGGTCGAGGACGACGGCATCGGGATGGATCCGCGTCAGCTCACCGATCTGCGCAACGCGCACCGCACCGGCGCGCACGTCGGGCTCGGCAACATCAACCAGCGGATGCGGCAGGTGTTCGGCGAGGACTACGCGCTCACCGTCGAAACCGCGCCGGGTGCGGGGATGAAGGTCGCGTTGCGGGTGCCGAAGTTCAAGCTCGGGGTGCGGCCGAACATGCCGGACTACTCGGCGGACGTCCCGCAGCAACCGCAGGTGCCGGTCGAGCCGGAACCGGAACCCGACGGAGTGCACGGCTCGCGTTCGGGAATGCTGCCCGCGCACTGAACTGGTTAGCCTGGGCAGATGAGCGTGACCGACAAGCTGACTTCCCGCCTTCCCATGCTCGGCGACCGGGGCGACCGCAAGGACGTGGTCGCCGTCGTGAAGCTGCACGGGGTGATCACGCCGACGCCGTCGCCGCTGGCCCGGGGCGCGATCAACCTCGGTGCCGTCGAATCCGCGCTCACCAGGGCGTTCGCGCACGACCGGCTCAAGGCGGTCGCGTTGCAGATCAACTCGCCGGGCGGCGCGCCCACGCAGTCCGGCCTGGTCGCGGAGCGGATCCGGCAGCTGGCCGACGAGAAGGGCGTGCCGGTACTGGCTTTCGCTGAGGATGTCGCCGCGTCCGGCGGGTACTGGCTCGCGTGCGCGGCCGACGAGATCTACGCGCACCGGACGTCCATGGTCGGTTCGATCGGCGTCATCAGCGGCGGATTCGGGTTCACCGGACTGCTCGAACGCTTCGGCATCGAGCGAAGGCTGCACACCGCGGGAGCGAACAAATCGCGGCTCGACCCGTTCAGCCCGGAGAAGCCAGAGGACGTCGAGTGGCTGAAGAACATGCACAGCCAGCTCCACGAACTGTTCGTCGAATGGGTCAAAGAACGCCGCGGTGACCGGCTGACCGATTCCACCGACCTGTTCACCGGCGACGTCTGGCTCGGGCAAAAGGCCGTTGACCTCGGGCTGGTCGACGGGCTCGGCTCGCTGCGCGAGATCGTCCGCGAGCGGTACCCGGACGCCGAGGTTTCCGTGGCCGAGCCCAAGAAACCGCTGCTCGCGCGGCTCGGGATCGGGGCTCCTGTGGCGGCGAGCGCGCTGCTGGACGCGGTCACCACGAAGGCGGCTTGGTCGCGTTTCGGTCTGTGACAGCTGGTGAGCGGCGACTCCGGTATGCCACTCACAAGCGGCTCTCTCCGCTGGGGTCTGGACAACGCACCTCGCAATCGGCAGGATGCGTCTCACTGTGAGTGCTCACGACGACACCCGGAAACTCATCGTCCTTGCCGTGGACGACGAGCTGGCCGGGCTGGACGAACTCAGCCACGGACTCCAGAACAACCCGCACATCCACCGCGTTTTCCAGGCCTCGGACGCCTCTGACGCGCTGCGGCTGTTCTCGCACGACGACCCGGAACTGGCTGCCCGGCGGGCAAACGGCCTGCCGACGGTCGACGCCGTGTTCGCCGACATCGACATGCCCGGCCTGTCCGGGATGGAGATGTCGCGTGTGATCGCGGCGATGAACCCGTCGCCGGTACTGGTGTTCGTCACCGGGCACGCCGAGGAAGCGGTGAACGCGTTCGACCTCGGCGCGGTCGACTACGTCCTCAAGCCGTTCCAGCAGGACCGGCTCGACCGGTCGGTCGCGCGCGTGCGCGAGAAGCTGGCCACGGCCGCGGGTCCGCCCGCGGGCCAGGGCGGCGCCGAGCCGGTGAAGAACGACGACGAGGTCATCCCGGTCGAACTGGCCGGCACCACGAAGCTGATCCCGCGTTCGTCGGTCCGCTGGGTGGAAGCACAGGGCGACTACGCGCGGTTGTTCACCACTGAGGGCAGCCACCTGGTCCGGATCCCGCTCGCCCAGTTGGAGGAACGCTGGGAGAAGGCCGGATTCGTGCGGATCCACCGGTCGTTCCTGGTCGCGCTGCCGCTGATCACCGAAATGCGGATGGGCCAGGGCGGCTACCAGGTCGTGATCGGCAACGAGGAGAAAGTGCTGCCGGTCAGCAGGCGGCACACCCGGGCGCTGAAGGACCGCATCGTCGGTTCCGGCCGGGGCGGCTAGCCGTCGATGTCCTCGCCCGAAGACCCTTACCACCGGCTCGAGAACGGAGTCCGCAAACCGGACCCGACGCTGGGCGTGCGGCCGGAGGACCGCGCGGTGGTGGAACCGGTGCCGCCCGCACCCGAACCGGCCCCGCGGTCCAGCGAACCCGCGCACGTGCGGCCGAAACGGGAACGCGTGGTGCTCGCCGATTCGCGGCAGTCGTCCGGGCGGATGCGCGGGCGGGTCGAGCTGGAGGAACAGACCAGCTGGGGAAAACTGCTGGTCCGCGACCTGGTGAAGGTGCAGTTGCGGACGTCGGTGTGGCTGGCGGTGCTCGTGCTGGTTGTGCTCGGGATGCTGCCCGCGTTGTTCTACTTCCTCCCGGCAGTCGCGCGGTTCACCGTGATCGGCATCCCGATCCCGTGGCTCGTGCTCGGCCTGCTTCCGTTCCCGTTCCTCTTCGCCGTCGGCCTCTGGTACAACCGGCTCGCCGAGCGGCACGAACGCGACTTCGTCGACATGATCGAGAACTGACCCGCGCGGGGGATGCGCACCCTGGTGGCGGCGCGTCCCGAAACCGTGCGGTCGTGCGAGGATTCACGCCGTGCAGCTGACCCCGTGGACGTTGACCGGCTTGGCGCTGGTCGCCTTCGCGACGTTCTACCTTGGCTTCCGTTCGTCGCGCGGTGCCACCAGCACGCACGATTTCCTCGTCGCCCGCCGAACGGTGCGCTCCAGCCGCAACGCCGCGGCGATCTCCGGCGAATACCTTTCGGCGGCGTCGTTCCTCGGTGTCGCGGGCATGGTGCTCAAGCAGGGTGCCGACGCGACCTGGTACCCGATCGGCTTCACCGCCGGATACCTCGCGCTGATGCTGTTCGTCGCCGCGCCGCTGCGCCGTTCCGGCGCGTACACGCTGCCGGACTTCGTGGAGGCCCGGCTCGGTTCGATCGGCCTGCGCCGGTTCGCGACCGCGTGCGCGGTGTTCATCGGGATCCTCTACATGGTCCCGCAGCTGCAAGCCGCCGGTTTGACGCTCGCGCAGATCGTTCCGGTACCGGCGTGGGCGGGCGCACTCCTCGTCATCGTCCTGGTCGCGGTCAACGTGATGGCCGGCGGGATGCGCGCGATCACGGTGGTCCAGGCGTTCCAGTACTGGCTCAAGCTGTTCGCGATCGCCGTGCCGACTTTCGTGCTGTGCATGGTTTTCTTCGCCGGCGGCGGCCCGGGCGGGGTGCGCGCGCTCGGTGCGCCCGCGCCGCCGGTGTTCCCGTCGGACACCAAGGTGACGGTGCAGACCGACGTGACCGTGAAGGTCACCACCGAGACGTTCTTCTACGCACACGGCCGCATCGACGACGGTCCCGCGGGCGGCATGGCGCGCTGGTCGCCGCTCGTGCCGCACAAGGTGTCCTCGGGGACGACGCTGGAATTCGCCGCGGGCACGCCGGTGCCGATCGTGAGCGACGCGCCCACGTCGAACGACGCGTGGCTGCATCCGGCGTCGAGCGGCATCAGCGACCTGCTGCAGACGTACTCGCTGATTTTCGCGCTGTTCCTCGGCACCATGGGCTTGCCGCACGTGCTGGTCCGCTTCTACACCAACCCCGACGGCAAGGCCGCACGCCGTACTACCGTGCACGTGTTGCTGCTGCTCGGGCTGTTCTACCTGTTCCCGACGATGCTGGGCGCGCTTTCGCGGATGTACGTGCCGCAACTGCTGCTCACCGGCAACACCGACGCGGCCGTGCTGCTGCTGCCGACCGCCGTGTTGCCGGGCTGGCCGGGACAGATCCTCGCCGCGGTGACCGCGGCGGGCGCGTTCGCGGCGTTCCTGTCGAGCTGCTCGGGGCTGCTGGTGAGCGTGGCCGGGGTGGTGTCGACGGACCTGCTGCCAGGACGGGTCAAGGACTTCCGGGTCGCGACGCTGCTGGTCGCGGTGTGCCCGATGGTGCTCACGCTGATCTTCCGCACCGAGGACATCTCGCTGTCGATCGGGATGACGTTCGCGCTCGCCGCGTCCACGTTCAGCCCGCTGCTGCTGCTCGGCATCTGGTGGCGCAAGCTGAGCTGGCCGGGTGCGCTGGCCGGGATGGTCGTCGGCGGCGGGCTGGTGCTCGGCTCGCTGGCGTACAACATCGTTTGCGAGTACACCGGGGACAAGATGCCCTGGTACACCGTGCAGCCGGCGCTGATCTCGGTGCCCGCGGCGTTCCTGGCGACCTACGTGGTGAGCCGGCTGACCCGGTCCGGCCGCCCGGAACTGGTGAACGACATCATGCTGCGCCTGCACGCCCCCGACCCGCTCGGCCTGATGCGCGACCGCGCGGTCGCCCGCTTCGGCCAGGCCGACGAGAAGCTGCGCGCCGGCCGGGGACGGCACCGCAAGGCGTAGCGGTTAGCGTTCCTCACACGCGTACAACGTCCTGACATGGGAGCATGGAACCTGTGGTGAGCCCTGCTGAAATTCCGACCGCTGAAGTCCGCAACCTTCCCGCGGACGTCGCACTGCTCGACGTCCGCGAGGACGACGAGTGGGCCGCCGGACACGCCCCCGCCGCGGTGCACATCCCGCTCGGCGAACTGCCCGCGCGGGTCGACGAACTCTCCGAATTCCCCGAGGACAAGCCGGTCTACGTCATCTGCCGCTCCGGCGGCCGCTCGGCGCGCGCCACGGCCTGGCTGAACGCGAGCGGCTGGGACGCGGTCAACGTCGCGGGCGGAATGGGAGCCTGGGCCCGCGAAGGCCGGAGCATGGTGAGCGAAACCCCTGACGCTGAACCCGAGGTTCTCTGACGGATGCCTGCCCAGTCTGTTCCCGAGCCGCCGGAGTCCGCGGACCCGGCGTCCTTCGTGCCGGGCTTCGGCCGCGACGAAGGGGACGCTGGGGACGGTTTCCGGCGGGGGGAGCCTTCGGGCGCGCCGGTTGACGCTGGTGCTCGGGTCTTTTCCAGTTCTGGAGAAGGTGCCACGGGGGCTGCTTACGGGCAGCCTGGTCCAGGCGTGGGTCATGCCGGATCGGTGCCGCAGGGGAACGGGTCGGGTTCGCAGTTCGGCGGGCAATCGCAGCCGAACGGCGTGGGTGCTGGGGCAACGGGCCCCGCACATGCGTATCCCGCTCAGCCCGGTGGCGTGAATGCGCAGCCAACTGGTTTCGCCCAGCCCGGCCCACCGCCGCAACCCGGCGCGCAGCAGCACCCGGGCGGTCCTGCCGGGCAGCCCCAGCCGGGACTGCCTCCGCACCCCGGTCACTGGGCGCAGCCGCCGCACGCCGGGTCCGTGCGTCCCGGCCAGCAGTTCGCCAATCCGTACCAGCCGCAGTACCCCGCGCCGTCGCAGTACGCGGCGCAGGGCTACTCGCAGCATCCGGGATACGCCCGCCCGTTCACCGCCGCCCCGCAAGGCGCGGTCCATCGGCCTCCGCAACAGCCGCAGCCGGTTCCGCCGAAGCGGGCGGCCAAGCTGCGCTGGGTCGCTTCCCCGCCGCCGAGTGCTGTCCGGCGTCGGCGCAGCGTGCCCGCGACGCCCTACTCCGGTCCGCCGTCCTATCCGGTGCCGCCGCGATGGGGCTTCCCGAATCTCACCTGGCGCCGCCCGACGAATGTGCCCGGTACCGCGTCCGGCGAGATCCGGCCGATCGACCGGATTCCGGTGCTCGCGCGGAGCCTGACGACGATCCTCTGGACGTTCGCCGTCCTCGCCGTGATCGCGGCGGTGGCGGAGGTCTGGCGGTACGCACTCCTCGTGGAGAGCCGCGATTCCGCGCTGAACACCAGCGTCGTCGGGTTCTCCGACGCTTTCGTCATGCTCGCCGGGCTGCTCACCACGATCTTCTCGTTGCTGCCAGCGGGACTCTCGGTCTGGTGGCTGCTGGTCGCCCGGCAAGCCGCCGCCGACGAAGCCGGGGAGACGCCGCCGCGGCCGGTCTGGCAGGTGCTCGTGGGCGTGCTGGTGCCGATCGTGAACCTGCCGCTCGCGTTGTCCGTGGTCAGCGAGTTGGAGCACGCCGTGCTCCGCCGTCCCCGCGACGCGCGGCCGAAGCCGTCGCGGCTCGTGCTCGGCTGGTGGGGGACGTGGCTGGCGAACTGGGTTCTGCTGGCCGTCACGATCATCTGGCGAATCCGGCCGGGGGTGCAGGCGATGGCGGACAGTGTCCTGCTGGTCGCGCTCACCGATCTCGCCGCCGCCGCGCTCGCGATCGTCACCGCGCTGGTGATCCGGCGGTTCTCGCATCTGCTGATGCCGATCGCCCCGGAACGGCTGCGCGACCTTCGCGTGCTCAAGATCGAGGGCGCGCCGGAGCCGGAGCTGCGGACCGCGCGTCCGGTCGGCGCCGCGCGCTAAAGGTCGCCGAGCGCCGGTTCCAGCTGGCCGAACGCGACCGCCGCCGAATCCCGGATCCGCTCCACCAGGTCGTCCAGTTTGACGTCCTGCCAGGTCAGCTGCCAGACGTCGTCGAGAAGAAGCCGCAGCACTGACGTGAGGTGCGCCCCGGCCGTCCGCGACAGCATTTCGCGGTCCGGATGCCGGTCGAGCAGCGCGGCGACGAGCTGGGTTTCCCGGTCGGCGTGCATGTCCCTGAGCGCGGACGTGAGACGTTCGCTTTGCCGCACCATCCGCACGAAGGACACGTCCGCGAACCCGAGCATCGGGCTCGCCTTGTCCAGTTCCGCGAAGCACCCGTCCCGCACGGCGACCAGCGCTGGCGTCTCCGGATCGGCCCGGACCAGGTCCGCGGGCCAGTCCACGAAATCCGTCCGGATGTCGAAGACCAGGTCTTCCTTCCGGCTGAAGTGATTCGTCACGGTCATCTTGGCGACCCGCGCGGCCTCCGCGACCTCGGCGATCGTCACCTGGTCGAACCCGCGCTGGATGAACAGCCGCGTCGCCACCGCCGAGATCGTCTGCCGGGTCTCCAGCTTCTTCTGCTCCCTGAGGCTCACCCCGGCCAGTGTACTAGGTCCGACCTAAAATTGTGCTTGACCCATTCGCTAGGTTCGACCTAATCTCAGGTCCGACCTAATGAAGGAGGTGACTCGATGACCACGCAGCTTCCGGTCTCCGACTCCGGGCTTCGCAGGCTCGGCGGGGTACTGATCCTTGGCGCTGTGCTGTCGATCCTCGACGCGACGATCGTGTCGGTCGGGATCGGCGTGATGGCCCGTGACCTGGACACTTCGCTGCCGACCGGGCAGTGGGTGGCGAGCGCGTACCTACTGGCCGCCTCGCTCACCATCCCGCTGTCCGGCTGGCTCGCCGACCGGTTCGGCGGCCGTCAGGTGTGGATCGTGGCCGTCGGGCTGTTCACGCTGGGCACAGTGCTGTGCGGGTTCGCCTGGTCAGCACCGGCGTTGATCGCGTTCCGCGTACTGCACGGCCTCGGCGGCGGTCTCATGCAACCAGTCGGCCAGGCGATTTTCGCGCAGGCGGCCGGTCCTCGGCTGGGCCGGATGATCGGCGTCGTCACGCTGCCCGCGACCGTCGCGCCGGTGCTCGGCCCGATGCTCGGCGGCGCGCTCGTCCAGGATCTGGGCTGGCGCTGGCTGTTCTTCGGGATCGTGCCGTTCGGCGTCGCCACCTTGCTGCTCGCCGTCCGGGTGCTGCCGCGCGAGGAACCCGCCGGCACGCGCGACCCGCTCGACGTCCGCGGCCTGCTGCTTCTCCCGCCGGGACTCGGCGCACTCGGCTACGGCCTAGGTGAGGGCTCCACTACGTTCGCCATCGCCGGTGCCGTTCTGCTGATCGCTTACGCCTGGCACGCCCGTCGTGTGCCAGCGCCGCTGCTGGATCTGAAGTTGTTCGCGCACAGGGCTTTCACCGTCGCGAGTGCGAGCACCTTCTTGCTGGGAGCGTCGCTGTACAGCTCGATGTTGTTGCTTCCGCTTTACTACCAACAAATCCAGCACACCTCCGCCCTCGCCGCCGGACTCCTGCTCGCGCCACAGGCTCTCGGGTCAGCCGTCGTCCTCATCGCAGGCGGCAAACTTTTGGACCGCTTCGGCTCGCGAACAGTCATGCTCACCGGCATCGCTCTGTCGTTGGTGGGCACGATCGCCTTCACCCAACTCGGCGATTCCCCAAGCCCAACCCTGCTGACAGTCTCGTTGCTGATCCGTGGGTTCGGCCTAGGCGCGACGGCCACCCCCGGCATGACAATGCTCTACACCTCGTTGGAACGCAGCCAAATCCCGCGAGCGGCGAGCGCGATCAACGTCGTCAACCGCATCGGCGGCTCGCTAGGCACGGCGTTGCTGGTAGCCGTCCTGCACGCGCAACCACCAGGTGCCGCCGGATTCGGCACTACATTCACTTGGGCGCTAGGCCTTTCCCTGCTGAGCTTCATCCCCGCGCTCTTCTTCCCGAAAGGAATCCGCGCATGACGCTGCGCCTCTTGGCCGTGCACGCCCACCCCGATGACGAATCGAGCAAAGGTGCCGCGACCCTGGCCCGCTACGCGGCCGAAGGCGTCGACGTCCTGGTAGCCACCTGCACCGGCGGCGAACGCGGCGACGTACTCAACCCAACTTTGGACCGAGAGGACGTTCGTCGTGATCTGCCCGCCATTCGCCGCCGCGAAATGGCCGACGCGGCAAGGATTCTCGGCATTCGACAAACGTTCCTGGGCCACGAGGACTCGGGTTTGGCGGAACCGTCTCCCGCTGGGAGCTTCGCCGAGATCCCCTTGGCTGAGGCGACAAAACCGTTGCTGGAGCTGATGCGAGAATTCCGTCCACAGGTAGTGGTCACCTACGACGAAACCGGTGGTTATCCACACCCCGACCACATCCGCACGCACGAGGTCACGACCGCCGCGTTCGACGAGTCCGCCGACGGCGCCCCGCGCAAGCTCTACTACCTGGCCACCCTCAGCCGATCCTGGTTCGAAGCCCTGCACGAGGCGACCCTCGCCGCTGGCCAGGAGTCGTTGATGGGTCCGGTCCTGGAAGAACTCCCGCCGACCGACGTGCTCACCGTGACCACCCGAATCCGCTGCGAAGAACACTTCGCGGCCCGGGACGCCGCGTTGCGCGCGCACGCTACGCAGATGGATCCGGGGCATCCGTTTTTCGCGCATTCGCGCGAGATCGAGCGAAAGACGTGGCCCTGGGAGGACTACCACCTGGCCCGCACGAACGGTCCGGTCGAGAACGGTGCCGGAATGGAGGACGACTTGTTCGCGGGCCTGCGGTGACTTCGCGGCCGGGCCTGCCTGGCCGTTCGAAGGTCGCGGCCAGGCTCCGAGCGGAATGTCAGGTCGGCCAACGGTTCGCGGCGTGTCCGCAGCCCGTCTCTGAGCTGTTCGCGAGTCGCGCCGCACTTCCCGGCGGCTAGCGGGCCGCCGAACCCGCGAACCTCAAGCAGTCACCGGCAAACTCCGCAGCCCCCGGATCACGAACTCCGGCCTCCGTTCCGGCGGCGCAGCCAGCCGCAGCTCCGGAAGCCGCTTCGTCAACGCCGTCAACGCGGCCGCGATCTCCACCCGGGCCAGCGGCGCTCCGACGCAATAGTGGATCCCCATCCCGAACCCGAGGTGCGCGTTCGGCGATCGGCCCACGTCCAGGGTGTCCGGGGCGTCGAACACCTTCGGGTCGCGCGCCGCGGCACCCAGCAACGCCCCGATCTTCGAACCCTTCGCGACCCGGTGACCGGCGATCTCCACGTCCTCAGTCGCCGTGCGTTCGAACAACTGCAACGGCGAATCGAAGCGGATCAGTTCTTCCACAGCCGAGTCCAGCAACGTTGGGTCGGACCTAAGCCTCTCCCATTCCGTGCGGTGGGTCAGCAGCGCGGTCACCCCGTTGCCGATCACGTTCACCGTCGCCTCGTGGCCCGCCATCAGCAGCAGCACCGCGGTGGCGACGACCTCGTCGGGAGTCAGTTCGCTCGCGGTCAGGTCCCGGACAATCCCGCGCGGGGAGCCGGCGACAACATCGCGCAGGTACGCCACGAAGTCAGCCGCGGCCTGCTCGGCGGCGTCGCGGCCGTCCTCGGACAGGCCGTATTCGTACATCTTCACGATGGCGTTGCTCCACGCCACCAGCTGTGAGCCGTCCGAGGTCGGGACGCCGAGCAGTTCGGCGATCACCGCGACCGGCAGCGGCTGCGCCAGGTGTTCGAGCAGGTCCGCGCTGCCGTCGGCGGCGATTTTCGTGGCCAGAGTGTCCACCATGGACTCCGCGAGTTCCGCGACCATCGGGCGCAGCCGTTGCACGTGCCCCCGGCCGAACTCGCCCGCGATAACGCGGCGCAGGCGGGTGTGCGCGGGCGGTTCGTTCTCCAGCAACGAGTTGCGGTGCAGCAGATTGAACGACGCGAACCGTTCGAGCGGCTGCGCGTCGGTCCAGATCCGGCCGAGTCCGCGGTGCCGGAGCACTGCAGCCGACGCGGCGTGCGAAACCGTGATCGCGATGCCGAGGCCGTCGTGCTGATGCACCTCGCCCTCGGCGCGCAGCGCGGCGAACGCGGGATACGGGTCGGCGAGGAAAGCGGGATCGCGAGGGTCGAACACGAGCAGACTCTAACCCGCGGGCCCGGACGGCCGGTCGCTTCGATAGCGTCTGACTTCGAGTTCCGAGGAGGCTGAAATGGGTAAGGGCGCGCGTAAGAAGGGTCCCAAGCCGGACCGCAAGCCGAAGGTGCGCGACGTCTTCGTCGGGCAGCCGTTCGAGGGTCTGGCGGCGGAGCCGGAGCTGATCGCGCTGCGCGAGTTCGTCCCGTCGGCCACGGCGAAGCTCACGCTCGCCGACGGCGGCGACGTCACGCTCGGCACGGTGCTGCCCATGGCCGCCGCGGCGTTCGTCCGTTCGGACGGCGAGCGCTTCCTCGGCCTCCAGGTGCAGACGCGGTCCTCCGACATCAGCCGCGACCTCGGCCGCGCGCTCCGCTGGCTGCTCGACGCCGGACCGGGCGACGTGCTGTCGGTGCCGGACACGACGTCGCCCACCGACCCGGACGAGCACAACCGGCTCCAGGACCTGCTCGTGCCGAGCGCGGAGCTGGAGGTCGCCCTCCACAGCGACTTCGCCTGGTGGCTGCCTGAGGACGCGGACGCTACCGGCGACGTCGCGGTGTCCCTCGAGCGCGCGAACGCCGCGATCATGCCCACCGACCGGCTCGGCTCCGGCGCGTACTGGGTGCTCGCCGGCGAGAAGGCGCACCTGCGCTGGGTCCGCCCGGAACCGGAGAACCTGCTGCTGCAAGCGCTTGCGCGGCTGTCCGCGGCGGGCACGCTCGGGCTCGGCGAGGGAACCCGCTATGCCGGTTCGTTCCGCGCGCACGGCCTGCTCGTTCCGGTGTGGGACCTCGACCCCGAGGCGCATGCCCGGGAGTGGGCCGAGCCCAAGGACCAGCTCGGTGCCCGGCTGGACGAGGCGCTCAAATCGCTCGACTCCGAACCGCTCAACGCCACCGAGCGGCGTGCTCGCGACGGTCTGATCGGGCGGCAGCTCACCATCCGCTGACGTATCCACCTGTGGACAACTCAAGCTGAGTTGTCCACAGGTGGATAAATCGATGGGACGATCACAGCGTGATCCTCCACATCTGCACCCGCGACGAGTGGGCCGCCGTGCCCGCCGACGGCGAATACCGTGCGGCGTCGCTCGAAGACGTCGGCTTCATCCACTGCTCGGACCCGGGCACCGTCGCGCTGCCCGCCAACGCGCTTTTCCGCGGCCAACCCGGTCTGGTGCTGCTGGAAATCGACCCCAAGCTGGTCGACGCGCCCGTCCGCTGGGAGGACGGGGCCCCACCGGACCCGCGCGGAATCCAGTTCCCGCACATCTACGGCCCGATCCCGCGAAACGCTGTGGTCTCGGTACACGATTTCCCCACTGACGCGGACGGCGCCTTGACGCTGCCCGAGTCGCTTTCCGTGCGCTGACCTCAGTTGTCCACAGCTACGGAAAGTAGCGACGGAGACGGGACAACCCTCGGGGGCGCTCATGCGTGGTGGGGATGACGAGGAACCGTCGCTGGACGCGGTCATCCGGGGAGGGGGCGATACGGTGACAGCAGCCGCGTTGCCCCTCGCGAGCGGAGATCCGCCCTGGGCCGAGCCTCAGGCGGAAGCCGTCGGCACCGTCGCGGACTTCGGCGACTTCGTGCGCGAGGCCCTGCCCGGGCTGCTCCGCTACGGCCACGTGCTCACCGGAAACCCGCACGACGCCGCGGACCTCGTCCAGACGGTGCTCGAAAAGATGGGCGCACGCTGGTCGTACGTGCAGCAGAAGACCGGCGACCCGCTGGCCTACGTGCGGCGTTCGATGGCGAACGCGCACGTCAGCCGCTGGCGCCGGACGCGACGGGAGAATCTTGTCGCGGACCTGCCGGAGACCAGCCCCAGCGCGCCGAAGGATCCGTTCGAGCACGAGCCGCTGTGGCAGGCGCTGCGCGACCTCCCGCCGCGGCAGCGCACAGTGATGGTGTTGCGGTATTACGAAGGACTGTCCGAAGTGGAGATCGCCAAGGCGCTGGACATCAGCCAGGGGACGGTGAAAAGCCAAGCGAGCAAGGCGATCGCGTCCTTGCGGGCGAAACTGAGGAACCAGGAAGGAGGCGACGCAGGGTGAGCGAGTCCGACGATCTGGAGCAGCGGCTCCGCGCCCTCCTCGCCGACGACCGGTTGGCGGTCAACCCAGCCGAAGACGCCGCGTCGGTCATCGTGGCGGGTGCGCGGCGACGGCGGCGCAGGCAGCGCGTCCTGACGTCCGCGGCCGGGGCGGCGTGCGTGCTCGCGGTCGCGTCGGCCGGACTGGTGGTGCTCCAGTTGCGCACGCCGCCCGCGGCCACTGACTTCGCCGCCCAGCAGGTCGCGCCGGCCCAGCCCACGGTGCCTTCTTCGGTGCCCGAGCCGCCTTCGAGCGCCGAATCGACGCAGGTGCAAGCGCCGGTCGAATCGTCGGAGCACGGTACGGCCGAGCCACCGGTGCCGCCCGCGCATCCGCACCACACGAAGCCAGCACCGCCGAAGACGACGCCGACGAAGGCCGCTTCCGGAGCGTTGGTGACCGCGGACGGCTTGGGCGCGGTGAAGCTGGGCATGACCGAGCAGCAGCTCACGGACCAGGGCATGAAGCTCACGACGGTGAAAGAGTCGGCTGGCTGCACCTACTACGACGTCAGCGGTGCGGGCGTTCCCGCCGCGACGGCTGTCGTGTCGCCGGACAACGGCGTGGTCGCGGTGAAGCCCGACGGCGCGGCGCACACCCCGGAAGGCGTCGGCGACGGGACGCCGAAGGACCAGGTCACGTCGACCTATCCGGGCACGTCGGAGTCGGGGAGCGCGCTCGTGTCGCCCACCGGCGACCAGGGGGCGTATCACTTCACACTGAATTCGGACGGGGCGGTCCAGGCCGTCGAGGTCCGGGCGAAGACGCAGGACTGCGCCAGCTGAAAATTCCGGCGAGCCGATGTCGATCTGGCCGCCCGCCGCTCGTGTAGCGGGTGACGGGCCGGTTCGCGGCCCGCGGAAGCGGAAGGACATTTCCGATGCGTTCGATCAGCGTCATCCTGAGCACCACCCTTGACGGCGTCGTGCAAGGCCCCGGTCGCGGCGACGAGGACACCCGGAATGGGTTCGACCTAGGCGGCTGGGGCAACGGCTACAGCGACGACGTGCTGGCGCGCGAGATGGGGAAGGGCATGGACCGGCCCGGGGACATGTTGTTCGGCCGGCGCACCTGGGAGGACTTCGCCACCGCGTGGGGGCCGCGGACGGACGGGAACGTCTTCACCGCACACATGAACGCGGCGACGAAGTACGTCGTCTCCATCACCCTCGACAACGCCGATGCCTGGCAGAACTCGGTGCTGCTGCGCGGCTCGGCGGTGGAGACTGTCGCGGAGCTGAAAGCCTTGCCCGGCAAGGATCTCGCGATCATCGGCAGCGTTTCGCTCGTGCGCTCGCTGCACGCCGCCGGACTGGTCGACAACTACACGTTGCTGATCCATCCGCTGACGCTCGGCCGCGGCGCGCGGCTCTTCGACGGACCGGTGCCGCTGACCGAGTTCACGCTCACCGGAAGCGTCGCGAGCACCACCGGCGTGCTCATCGCGCATTACAAGCGGCGCTGAAGTTATCCACGAAGTTATCCACATGGGGAAGCCCGGTTGTCCACAATGGGGACAACCGGGCTTCCGGACGTGCTTGAGCTACTACAGCGCGCCACCCGCGACCGGGGGCATCCCAGCGTCCGCGCCGGCGTCGCCGACGGCCTCGCGGTGCAGGAACTTCTCGATCTCGTAGACGTTGTCACCCGCGCGGCGCGCGACCGTGACGAGCGTCGACATCTGGGAGATCTCCTCGACCTGCTCCTTGAGGAACCACTGGGTGAACTGCTCGCTGATGTAGTCCTCCTCGGCCCGGGCGGCCTTCGCGAGCGCGGAGATGTCGGCGGCGACCTCCTTCTCCTGCTCCAGGGCGAGCTCGATCAGCTCGAGCGGGGAGGAGAAGTCGTTGCGGACCTGGCCGGTGCCGGGGATCTCGACGTGGTGGTCCCGGTCGAGCATGTACTGGACGAGCGCCATCGCGTGATTGCGCTCCTCGACGGACTGCTTGTAGAAGTGCTTCGCGAGCTGCGGAAGGTCCTCGTTGTCGAACCAGACCGCGAGCGCGATGTACTGCTGGGAGGCGTTGAACTCGTTGTGGATCTGCGCCTGCAGCAGTTCGTAGAACTTAGAGCGCGGTTCTTTCTTCATAGCGGCCATGTCCATCACGGTACGTCAATGTCCGATTGTTTTCCACTTTTGGCTGGTGATCTCCACCCTATTAGGGTTACCATTCCTCAAGAAGGAAACACTTATTTTGGTTAGCCTTCCCTTAATGTGTTTACCCTTATTAAGGAAAGGCTAACTTCGCCTGCGCGAGGTCAGCGCCGCTTCGGCGGCGGATCGCGGCGCACCGGGCACGACATGCAGCGCGGGCCGCCTCGGCCGGACCCCAGTTCGGACCCGGTGATCGGCAGCACCTCGATTCCCGCCTCGGTGAGCCGTTCGTTGGTCTCCGCGTTTCGTTCGTACCCCACCACTACGCCCGGGGCCAGGGCCAGCGTGTTGTTGCCGTCGTCCCACTGCTCGCGCTCCGCGGTGACCGGGTCGAGGCCGGTGTCGATCACCCGCAGCCGGTCGATCTCCATCGCTTCCGCGGCGGCTTCGAGGAATGGCGTCGGGCCGGCCACTTTCACGCCGCCGTCGCCGGTCGGCTTGATGGTGAAAGCGGTAAGGGAATCGCGGGCGAGCGGATACATCACGACGGCGTCGACATCGACCATCGTGCATACGGTGTCGAGATGCATCGTCGCGCGCGATTGTTCGATCGGCACCGCGACGACGGTATGCGCGAGTCCGTCGGCGAATACGGAACGAGCGAGCGATTCGGCGCCTGCCGGAGTCGTGCGTTCGCCGACGCCGATCGCGACGACGCCGGGGGCCAGCAGCATCACGTCGCCGCCTTCGATCGGCGCGGAGTGCGCGCCGTACGCGCGGGCGGCGTGCCGGAACCGCGGGTGGTAGGCGTAAATCAGGTCGAGCAGTGCCGTTTCCCGCCGCCGCGCGGGCATGGTCAGCGACGAGATCGCGACGCGGTCGCCGATCCACGCCGACGAATCGCGCGTGAAGAGCAAGTTGGGCAACGGATCGACGGCGAAGTCGCGCGGATTGTGCATCATCCGCACCAGCGACGCGCCCTCGGCGGACGGCAGCTCCTCGAACGTCATGCCCGCCATCAGGACTTCGGCGAGCGCGGGCGCGTCGACGCTCGTTAGGTGCGACCTAAGCGAATCCGCGAGGTCGTTGCCGAGCCGGCGGTCGTCCACCGCGGCGTGGACCCCGGCGGCGTGCGCGCGCTGGTCTTCCAGCGCGGTGCGGAGAACGTCGGCGAGCAGCAGCACTTCGACGCCGCGGCCGCGCAGGACGTCGGCGAACGCGTCGTGCTCCTGCTGCGCGCGGCTCACCCACGGGATGGAGTCGAAAAGGAGCTTGTCGTTGTTGCGGGGAGTGAGCCGTTTCAGCTCGTTTCCCGGCCGGTGCAACAGGACTGCCCGAAGAGGCCCGACTTCGCTGTCCACCCTGGGAGGTGCGGTCATCTCGCTCGTCTCGCTCACAAAACGGAGCCTAATGAGCGGGCATCACGGGAGCCAGGAAAGACGGCCTTTCAGCAACGAATAGCCGACGAAGGACACCACATCGAACAAAGTATGCGCGGCGATGAGCGGCCACAGCCGGTTGGTCCGCTGCCACACCCGGCCGAACACCAGCCCCATCACGAGGTTGCCGACGAACCCGCCGAACCCTTGGTACAGGTGGTAGGAACCGCGAAGTACCGCCGCGCCGAACAGCGACGCGTTCTCGCGCACGCCGAGCTGGCGCAGCCGCGTGAGCAGATAGCCGATCACGAGCACTTCCTCGGCGAAAGCGTTGCCGAACGCGGAAAGCGTCAGCGCGATCGGCCGCCACCAGGTATCGCCCAAAGTGGACGGTTGCACCGCGAGGCTGAAGCCGAGGTGATAGGAGATGAAGTACAGCGCGAGCCCGGGAATGCCGATCAGCGCGGCGATTCCGACGGTGATGAGCGCGTCGGAGCGGATGCGCCGGCTCAGGCCGATTTCCCGCAGTTTCAGCCCGGCGCGCCACAGCAGGTACAGCCCGAGCCCGCCCCAGCCGATCAGCTGCGCGGCGCTCAGCAGTTGCTGGAGCAGGTCCAGCAGGCTCGCGGCGGCGCGGGGAACGTTGAGCTGCACTTGCTGCTGTGCCAACGGGGTCGGGCGCAGCAGAGAGTCCACAAGGGACAGCAGACTGCGCGCACCGGACAGCCCGAGGGTGATGCCGAAGACGAGCACCAGCTCGATCTTGATCGCGCGCCGCTCGCGGGCATCGGTGAGCGGGGCCGGGAACGCCGGAAGTGCCGGATTGAGCCAGGATCGCAGGCCCGAGGGCCCTCCGGAACGTTCTGTGGTGCGCATGAACGCACGCTACCGTCGGGGTATGCCGAGGACTATCGCCACCAACACGAAGGTTGAGCGCGCCGAGCTGGTCGCGTTCCTGAAGCCGCGTCACCACGCGATCCTGGTGACCACCCGCGCGGACGGACGACCGCAGCTGTCCCCGAACACCTGCGGCGTCGACGACGAGGGCCGGATCGTCATCGCGACGTATCCGAAGCGCGCGAAGGCGGTCAACCTCCGGCGCAACCCGAAGGTGTCGGTGTGCGTGCTGTCGGACGAGTGGAACGGTCCGTGGGTGCAGGTCGACGGGACCGCGGAGGTGATCGACCTGCCGGATTCGGTCGAGCCGCTGGTCGACTACTTCCGCAGCATCTCCGGCGAGCACCCGGACTGGGACGAGTACCGCGAGGCGATGCGCGACCAGGGCAAGAGCCTGATCCGGATCACGATCGACCGCTGGGGCCCGATCGCGACCGGCGGCTTCCCTCCGGAGCTGGCGGACTGAGGTCCGTGAGGGGAACCCTGAGGGACTCTGATTCCCTGGGGGTTCCCCTCACGGACGGTCAAGCTTCGCCGTGCTGGTGGCGCAGGAACGGGCAGCCGAGCAAGCGCCGCAGTTCCGCGGCCAGCTGCGGCGGGCTGTCGACCGTCCGGGAGAACGCCAGCCGGACGTCGTGGTCGCCCGCCGCCGATTCGACGCGCAGGCGCAGGCCGTACCGGTCGAGCCCGAGCGGGCGGATCCGGCCGCCGCGCAGGTCCCCGGGCAGGTGCCGGGCCAGCTGTTCCACCACGTCCGGATGGTCGCTTTCCAGGTGCCGCAGCCAGTCGGCCTCGTAGTCGTGGAACGGGTCCGGCGGGGCCGCGCTGAACATGTGCGGCCGCAGCGAATGCGTGCCCTCCGCGTCGGCCAGGACCAGCGACGCCGGGGTCAGCCGGAGCAGCGTGAGGCCGTGGCCGACGTCGAGGAGCCGGTGGTCCGGCCGCTGTTCGGCGATCGACACCGCACGCGCGCGGGCCGACACCGCCGTCAGCGGCCGGAGCCATCCGGTGATCCACAGCAGGCCGCGGATCGGTTCCCGCAGCGCTACCGGGGCGTGGTCGGCGAGCTCGACCATGACGGCGAGCTCGCCGCGCTGAGCCTGCCGGGACGCGCACACCATCGGGTGCTCGTCCGGCAGAAGAATGCTGACGCTTCCGCTGTGGTGCACGTGGTGCAGGACGGGCTCGACGCGTTCGGCTTCGCAGCCGGCGCTTTCGACGGTCGGCATGATCGTCGCCGGGCCGCCGCGCGTCGCGATCGTCTTGGCGCGTTCGGCGGGGTTCGGCGCGGGCGGGCGGCGCACGGATACGGGTGCCTCGGTCACGGCTCACCTCCTACTTAGGTGAGCCTAACCTGAATTGCCGTGCGAAGGGAAGAGTGCGCGCGAAGATCACCCACGAGGCGGGAAAGTGCTGGTCAGGGGGTCGGCTAAACGGCGGGGCCGGGCGGATTCGGCGGATTGGGCCGGTTGATCCTCTGCCGGGAAGCGCTCAAAATGCGTCCGCAGAGCGAACGATTTTGTCCTGTTGCCGTACGCTACTAGCGTGTCAGTCGTGTCAAGCGCTGTGGAACTCACGCCCCCCGGCCCCCGTGGAATTCCTCCCCTGTTCGCGCGGCTCGTCGACGACTCGGCGCTCTTCCCGCCCGCGGACGTCGCGATGCCGGAGGCGCTTCGTGCGCACTTCGAATCGCGCGGCGGGGAACACGCCGGGGTGCTCGGGGTTTTCCTGTGCCAGGCCTCGCGGCTGCCCGAGCTGATCACCGAGCTGATCAAGATCAAACCCAAGGAGCCGCTGCCGCTGTCGCTGATCATCGACACCGGGCTCGGCGGCGTTCCGAAGGCGATCTCGATCGTCGAATCGCGCAGCGAGCTGCTGTCGCTGCGGATGGTGGAGATGCCCGCCCCGTCCGACGTCGACGAGGTGTGGCTCGAACGCGTCTCGGAGTTCGTGCCCGAGGACGTCATCCGGGTGGTCGAACCGCGCCGCGGCGTCGGCTGGCTGGACGGCGTCCGCAACGTGATCGAGCACGGCAGCTGGCCGAAGATCCGTTGCGGCGGCAAGGCGGGGGAGAACTTCCCCAGCGTCGACGAGGTCGCCGACTTCCTGTCCGTGGTCAGCGGCTCGCCGGGGGCGTCGTTCAAGGCGACGAACAGCCTGCACCGCGCGGTCCGGCACGTCGACGCGGAGACCGGCTTCACGCATCACGGCTTCCTGAACCTGCTTGTCGCGTCGGCGCGCTGTCTCTCCGGCGGCGACGTCCGCGAAGCGCTGGAGTCGACCGACGGCAAGGCTCTCGCCGAGGAGGCGCGCGCGTTGCCGGAGCCGGCCGCGAAGGCGGTAAGGGAGCTTTTCGGGTCGTATGCGGCGGCGTCATTCGCCGAGCCGGTGGCCGACCTGGGTGAACTCGAGCTGTTGTGAGCACGGAGGGGTCGCTGACCCTCGACCGCGGTCTGGCGCTGCTGCAGGCGGTGGCGGATTCGGGCGAGCAGGCGGCGACCATCTCCGAACTCGCGGTGACCATCGGCGCGAGCCGCGCGGCGGTGTACCGGCTGCTGGTCCCGTTGTCCGAACGCGGCCTGATCTGGCGAGACGGCACGAAGGTGCGGCTCGGCGTCGGAGTGCTGCGACTGGCCGGTCAGGTGCTGCCACAGCTGCGCGAGGCCGCCCGGCCGGTGTTGCGCGAGCTGGCCGAAGAGGTCGGCGCTACGGCGCATCTGACGGTGGCGCAGGGTGATCACGCGCAGGCGGTCGTGGTGGTCGAGCCGTCGTGGACGAGTTATCACGTGGCTTACCGGGTCGGCAGCAGCCACGCGCTCGCCGCCGGTGCGGCAGGGCGGGCGATGGCGTTGCGGCCAGGCGGTACTGACAAGTGGAGCGTTTCGACGGGCGAGATCGAGGCAGGTGCTTCGGGGGTTGCCGCGCCGGTGCGAGGGGTGCCGGGGCTGCGGGCGAGCGTCGGCGTGATCTCGTTGGAACCGTTGGCTTCGGACGAGGTCGGGCCGCTGGCGGTGGCGGCGGCTTCGAAGCTGGCCGAGGTGTTGCGGACCTAGCGACGGGACGCGGCGACCAGCGGCCGGACCATGGTCAGCAGCAACGCCAGATCGACCGTGAACAGCAGCCGCTCGAACAGCCCGAGCGTCACTTCCTGCTGCGCCGGCCCGGTGATCAGGGTGAACACGAAACCGCCCAGCACCACCGCCACGCTGGCGAAACTCGCGACGGCCAGCCGCCGGATCGTCGTGCGGCGCGGCTCCCACGGGCACGCGCGACCGCCGCGCCGGGTCAGCAGCCAGGCCGCCGTGGGGAGCGCGAGGAACGCGGTGAGGGCGGCGGCGTTGTGCAGCTGGCCGTCGAAGGAACGGGCTTCGCCGTTGGGATCGACCGGGACTGTCGCGCAGATCGTGAGGCCGGCGCACCAGACGCCGAGCAGGACGACGACCGCGGGCGAACGACGAGCCTTGACAAGCCCGGCCAGCAACGCCAGCGAACCCAGCGCGAGGGCCAGGCACATGACGGCGAACAGCCGCGCGGCCGAGTGGTCGCCGAGCCTGCCGTAGACGTACTCCGACAGCGTCTGCCAGACCGGGCTGATTTGCGCGGAGAGCCGCAGGTGCAGGTCCGTGGCGATGACCACCGCCGCCCCGATGCCGACCAGTGCGAGCCTGCCGTGCACCGGGGACACCGGCGGCGCGGCGGCGCGTGAAGTGGTCGGCACGGGCGCTCCTCGGAGGTCATGGCGGAGGCCATGGCGTCACCGGGGGTTCACCTGGTCCTCGTTCGGGGGTTCCGAAGAGGTTACCTGGCGTTCCTGTGAAACGGCCGTTACCAGAGCAGCTGGGCCAGCGCGAACGCGGCGAACCCGGCGAAGACGAACCCGGCGACCCGCTGGATCAGCTTCGGCCGGATCCGGTCGCGGATCTTCGCGCCGATGAACACCGCCAGCCCGGCGACCGACACCAGCGCGACGAACGCGCCGACCCCGACCGCGAACGGGTTGCCGAGACGCGCGACGAGACCGGCGGTCGCCAGCTGCGAGGCGTCGCCCCACTCCGCGGCGAAGAGCACGCCGAACGACGTGAGCGCGGAGCGCAAGAACGAAACCGGCCCAGGCCCGGACCGCGACGCGTCCTCGCCCGCCTCGCTGCCTTCGCTGAAGCCCTCGCGCAGCAGCAGGAACGCGCCGACGCCGAACATCGCGGCGACCAGGATTGAAACAAGGGTTTCCGGCAAGAGCGTGAGCAGGCTTCCGAAAGACACCGCGATCACACATTGCACGGCGAACGCCACGCACACTCCGGCGAATACCGGCCAGGCGCGGAAACGGGTGGTGAGCACGAGGGTCGCGACGAGCGTCTTGTCCGGCAGCTCGACGGCCAGTACCAGGCCGAACGCGCTGAACAGAGCGATCAATGCGGGAGACATGGGTTCGTGCTCACCCCTTTCACTGCAACGATAAAGGGGAGGTTCAGAAAACCGCAAGCTGATGGGTTTCGCGAATTGCCTGATAAGGTCGGCAGAATGCTGTCCGCCGGTTAGCCGGATAATTTTTTTCGGTGCGCCGAATTCTGTTTTCCGGCTGCGGTACGGTGCGGGTCATGTCTGCTGACCACGTCGTCGTCACCACCACCGTCGACTCCGAGGCCGCCGCGCGCACCATCGCCGCGAGCGCCATCGAGGCCCGGCTCGCCGCGTGCGCCCAGATCGTGGGGCCGATCACCAGCGTCTTCCGGTGGGAGGAAGAGGTGCAGACGGCGGCCGAATGGCGGGTCGAGTGCAAGACGGCCGCGGACCGGTCCGGTGCGCTGGAGGAGTTCCTGAACGTGCGGCATCCGTACGACCTGCCCGAGGTCATCGTCACGCCGATCATCGGCGGCAGCCCGCGGTACCTGTCGTGGCTCGTGGAGGAGACCCGCTGAACGCCACCTGATCGGGGGTAGCTCGGTCCTCTCCGGGCGCTGGGTTTCGGCAGGTCGGCGGGACGTTGGTCCCGGCTTGTTCAGGACGTGTTGAACTGGCTGGGGCGGGTGTCCGCGCGGAGGATCGAACCCGTGGATGTCCTTGAGCTCGCACGGTGGCAGTTCGGCATCACCACCGTCTACCACTTCCTGATGGTCCCGCTGACCATCGGACTTTCGGTGCTGGTCGCGGCCATGCAGACGGCATGGGTGCGCACCGGCAAGCTGCGGCACCTCAAGATGACGAAGTTCTGGGGCAAGCTGCTGCTCGTCAACTTCGCCATGGGCGTGGTCACCGGGATCGTGCAGGAGTTCCAGTTCGGGATGAGCTGGAGCGCCTATTCCCGGTTCGTCGGCGACGTGTTCGGCGCGCCGCTCGCGATGGAAGGCCTCCTCGCGTTCTTCGTGGAGTCGGTCTTCCTCGGCCTGTGGATCTTCGGCTGGGACCGGCTGCCCAAGCGGATCCACCTGGCCTGCGCCTGGGCGTTCTCGCTGGCCACAATGGCCTCGGCGTACTTCATTCTCGCCGCGAACTCGTGGATGCAGCATCCGGTGGGCGTCGAGTTCGTGAACGGCAAGCCGACGATGAACTCGATCGGCGCGGTGCTCACGAACAACACCGCGCTCGCCGCGATCCCGCACACTCTGGCCGGCGCGTTCTCGGTGGCGGCGGCGTTCCTGGTGGGCGTGGCCGGGTGGCACCTGTGGCGGCGGCGTTCGGCTTCGGACGAACACCGCGAGGTCTGGCGCTCGTCGCTGCGCCTCGGCGGCTGGGTCGGCGTGGTGGCGTTCGCGGTGCTGGCGATCACCGGCGACATGCAGGGCAAGCTGATGTTCGAGCAGCAGCCGATGAAGATGGCGTCGGCGGAAGCGCTGTGCCATACGGAAAAGCCGGCGAGCTTCTCGATCATCGCGATCGGCGATGTGGCCAACGCGAATTGCGAGGACGTCAAGACGTTCAACGTGCCCGCGCTGCTTTCTTTCCTGGCGCACAACGACTTCTCCACTGAAGTCAAGGGCGTGGAGAACCTGGTGACGGAATACCAGGCGAAATACGGCACGAACTACCCGAACGACCCGGCGCTCGGCTCGCTGGCGGGCAAACCGATCGACTACGTGCCCAGTCTGCCGGTGACGTACTGGGGCTTCCGGATCATGATCGGCTTCGGCGCGATCTCCGCGGGCATCGGCCTGCTGGCCCTGTGGCTCACCCGCCGAGGCCGGATTCCCGGCGGACGCTGGTTCCCGCTGATGGTGCTCGGCGGCATCGCGACGCCGTTCATCGGCAACAGCGCGGGCTGGATCTTCACGGAGATGGGCCGGCAGCCGTTCGTGGTCGCGCCCAATCCGACCGGCGTCGAGGGCATGTGGATGTTCACCGCGCAGGCGGTATCGAAGCTGACCGTCGGCGAGGTGCTGACGTCGCTGATCTCTCTGACGGTGCTGTACGCGGTGCTGGGGGTGGTGGAGCTGTACCTGATGCGCAAGTACATCCGGGGCGGGGTGGACGCGGTGATGCCGCCCGCGGCCTCTTCTGATTCCGACGGTTCGGGCGGTGCTGATGATTCCGATGGCTCTGGAGACTCCGATGGCTCCGATGACCAGGCGCTTTCGTTCGCCTACTGACCCGGTGGAGCGGGCCGGGGTGCCGCCAGAGGACCCGGAGGGCCGGGTCTGGGCGCGGCCCGCTCCACTGGCCTGGACCCGGTGTCTGGGCACTGCTCCCGAACGGCTCGTTGCGGCGGAGATGACGGATGTGGAGATGAACGTGATGCGGGGCGGGCCTGACTCGGCGACGGGCGAACTGGCCGCGACGCGCGAGCCTGCTGCGGCGGACTGGGCGGACTGGGCGGACTCGGCGGACTCGGCGGACTCGGCGGACTCGGCGGACTCGGCGGACTCGGCGGACTCGGCGGACTCGGCGGACTCGGCGGACTCGGCGGACTCGGCGGACG